>JASFHF010000024.1:0-31710 GCA_050123375.1 Gammaproteobacteria bacterium | reverse complement strand
TTTGACTCATGGTTAGCAAATTCCCCATTTTTGGACTCCTTTATTATTTTTAAAGAAGTCAATTTAAACAAAAAAGGGGACATTTCTAAATTGCTCAATCGGGACATTTTAAAATTGCCGTTACAATCTTGTTAACACTAATTGACGCACTGCGCAACTGTGATAGAATCCGCCTAATGTATAAATATCTATCTAATCCCAAAAATTGGCCAATCTTTATTGGATACAGCTTAATCTGCTTATTAACTTTATTACCTTATCCAATTCTAATGAAACTAGGAACATTACTCGGCAAAGCTGCTTATTACATTCTACGTAAAAATCGAAAAATCATAGAAATAAATATCAAATTATGTTTTCCTAATTTAAACAAGTCAGAACGACAAAAACTAGTTAAAACAAATATGATCTCTTACGGAAAAGCGATTTTCGAAACAGCATTAGCATTATTTGCACCAGATAAAAAAATTACTAACCTATACACGATTAGTGGTCTAGAAAACGTATTTGACGCTCTTGATAAAAAACATGGGGTTATCCTGCTCTGCGGTCATTTTACTACAATAGAACTTACTGGCCGAATGCTTGGCATGAATGACCGCGAAAAACGTACTTGCGTGGTATACCGCAAATCAAAAAACAATTTAATAAATCATATAATTACCAAACACCGAAAAAAATATTGCGCTAAATTACTTTCAAATAAAAAAATCTCCGAATCACTTCGCGCATTAAAAAACAATTGTATATTATTTTATGCTCCCGATGAAAATCGGCGAAACAGCATGGTATTCGCACCTTTTTTTGGAGTACCAGCAGCAACCACCACTGCAACTTCACGCATCGCTAAAATTAGCGGCGCTGAAATTGTGCCGTATTTTACTTACCGCAAAACTGACGATTCAGGTTATGTAATAAATATACTGCCTGCTTTTAAAAATTTTCCTTCCGAAAACACTCTAGCTGATGCAAACCGAATTAATCAATTTATTGAAAACGCAGTTAAACAACATCCGGATCAATATATGTGGATCCTAAAACGTTTTCGCACTCGCCCGCCAGGCGAACCAGAAATTTATCCGAAGAAACGGAAGAAATAAAAATCACTTATTGCCAACAAGAAAATTCCAAAAATTTTTATTATGAATTAATTCAATACTACTATTTGGATAAGCCTGCAAAAATGCTTTTGGCGGAGCATATTTACTTTCTTTCCATTTGAACTCGTAACCATGTAAAACGCCATCATAATCCTCAATATAATCAATTTCGGTTTGATCGTGCGTTCGCCAAAAATATTTATGACCATACATTTCAGCATGTTGACGATACTTAAGCCGCTCAACAACACAAAAATTTTCCCATAAAGCGCCAACATCTGCACGCAAATGCAAAGGATTAAATTGCGCAATCAAACTATTTCTAACCCCAAGGTCATAAAAATATATTTTTTCTTTGCTGGTAATTTCTTTTCTTAAGTTACGACTAAAAGGAGTAAGCCGAAAAATCACGAAAGCTTTCTCTAACAAATCAATATAACGATTAATTGTAGCTCGACTCACTTGCAAAGTTACCGCCAATTCATTCCTGGAAACTTCATTGCCTACCTGAAAAGCAAGCAATTGCAATAATTTAATAATTAGATCGGGTTTTTTAATGTTTTCAAACTCTAAAATATCCTTATATAAATATTTATTAGTTAAATCGTTTAATAATCTTATTGCATCATCCCGCGCAGCCATAATAATTTCCGGATAAGAACCATAAAGCAATAAATTGTCTAATTGACCTTGTATTTCAAAATTATTATAAATTTGGGTTAATTCACCAAGTGCAAGCGGATATAAAACAAACTCTAACCCCCTGCCAATTAATGACTCATTAGTTTTGTTCGCCAGGTCAAAACTGCTTGACCCAGTAGCAATCACTTGGATTTCAGGGCAATGATCATGCAATAATTTTAAGATAGTTCCAATCTTCTGAACTCGTTGCGCTTCGTCAATAATTAATAACTTAACATCACCTAACATTCGTTTTAACAATAATGGATCTTCCTGCTCAAGGGATTGACGAATAGTTACGATATCACAATCAAGATACAAGGATTTACCCTTAAATTTCTTGAGAATTGCCTGTACCATAGTAGTTTTACCAACCTGGCGCGCACCATAAACAACGATGATTTTTTGTTTAAAAAGCCATTTTTCAATATTTTGCTGCTGTAATCTCACAACATTAGGCATAATTTTGTCACTCAACTGTCAATTTTTGGTTAAATTTTGATGTTTCAACATCAATTTTAGACTATTTTCCCACGCTGTCAATGCTAATGCATCAAACGCACCCATAATCTTCTGGATGTATAATCCATCTGGTAATTAGTGGTTTTATTATTTTGGGGTAATGATTCATTACCAATGCAGCAGCGGTTTTAACTTGTGGGAAAAAATCCCGATCACGCATAATGTCAGCAATCCTAAGCTGCAAAATTCCAGCTTGACGAGTTCCTAAAACTTCTCCGGGACCGCGCAATTCTAAATCTTTTTGCGCAATCAAAAAACCATCGTTAGTCTCACGCATAATTTTTATCCGTTCACGCGCATAATGTGATAACGGATCCTGATATAACAAAACACAATGACTTTGCTTTGTTCCCCTGCCAATTCTGCCGCGTAATTGATGTAATTGCGCCAGACCCAACCGCTCCGGGTTTTCAATCACCATTAAACTGGCATTTGGTACATCAACACCAACTTCAACCACCGTAGTTGCTACTAATAAGTCAATTTCACCTTGCTTGAAAGCGCACATAATTTTTTCTTTATCATTGGACTTCATTCTGCCATGCACTAAAGCAATTTTTAATTCCGGCAAACATTGTTTTAATTGCTGCGCAGTTTTTTCTGCAGCTTGCGCCTGTAAGTTTTCTGACTCTTCAATTAAAGTGCAAATCCAATAAACTTGATGCTTTGCTTTACACGCTTTTTTAATCCGCTCTAAAACTTCAGCTCTACGCAAATTAGAAACTGCAACCGTGGTAACTGGCTTTCTTCCCGGCGGTAATTCATCAATAATTGAATGATCCAAATCAGCGTACGCTGACATCGCTAAAGTTCTTGGTATCGGGGTTGCCGTCATAATCAACTGATGCGGATAAAAATTATTTTTGGCCCCTTTGCTGCGCAAAGTCAAACGCTGATGCACACCAAACCGATGTTGTTCATCAACAATCACCAAACTTAAATTTTTAAATTCCACATCTTCCTGAAACAACGCATGCGTACCAATAATTATTTGTGCCTCACCAGTTTTTATTTTTTCTAAAACTTTAGCGCGCGCCTTACCTTTTAAACTTCCAGTTAATAACACTATTGCCGAGTTGTCATCCCGCGGCTTAGCTTGTTGACCGCGGGATCCAGTAAACGAGTCATCCCGCAGCTCAGCTTGTTGACCGCGGGATCCAGGCTGTTCTGCTTGTTTTCTTAACCATTGCAAAAAATTTTTATAATGCTGTTCCGCTAACAATTCCGTCGGCGCCATAACCGCTGCTTGATAATGATTAACTACCGCTGTTAATGCTGCATATGCTGCCACAACCGTTTTACCCGAACCAACATCACCTTGCAATAAACGCAGCATTGGCGAGGATTTATTTAAATCGTCTTTGATTTCTGCGATTACTTTTCGTTGCGCGTTGGTCAACTTAAATGGTAATTGCGCAATAAATTTATTAATTATTTTTTCAGAAATAGGTAAAGTAACCGCCTGATGGTAACGAATTTTTTTGCGCAAATTACGCAAACTTAAATGATGAGCTAATAATTCTTCAAAAATTAAACGCTGCTGATAATGATGTTTTTTATTTTCTAACAATTTTATGTCTGCATTAGTTGGCGGGTTATGAATATACAACAACGCTGCGAATAAATTTGGAAAATTATACTGTTCTAAAATCTTTTGCGGCAATAATTCTTGCAACCTTGCATCATGCTGCAATAGCTGCAGCGCCTGCGGAATTATTTTGCGAAAAGTTTTTTGGTGTAAACCCTCAGTAGTTGGATAAATCGGAGTTAAGTTTTTTTCAACCGGCAAAGGATTCTCCGGATCAATTCTATAATATTCCGGATGAAACATTTCATAACCCGCTCCGCCATAACGTATTTCACCAAAACATCGCAACCGCACGCCGCGTTCTAAATTTTTTTGCTGCATTTTATTAAAATGGAAAAAACGCAAAGTCAAAAAACCCGTACCATCATGCAAACGGCATAATAATTGCCGTTTTTTGCGATAAATAACTTCGGTCAGTTCAACTGTACCCTCAACGGTAACTTGCATGCCGGGCCGTGCGCGCCCCAAAGGAATAATACGGGTTCGATCCTGATAATGTGATGGCAGATGAAATAATAAATCCTGCGCAGTATTAATTCCGATTTTTTGTAATCGTTCTGCTAACTTGGGACCAACACCTTTTAAATAACGAATTGCAGCATCCATGCACGGGATTTTAATATGATTTAGATAAAAGCGCTAGAATTAAACCTAACTACATTTTTGGTGTTAAACTATTAATAAACTCATCAACTTCTTCTTTTTGCAGCTCAATAGCTTTCTGTCTATGCTTCTCAAGCTGCTCATCGTCTTCTTTACCTCCATATAATGTGTCTTCTGTACCTTTGCTAATGCCAAGCAACTCCTTTGCTATTTTTTTTGCTTTGCCTTTTTTGCACCCATAGGTTGTAGACAACAACTGAGATAAGCTATTTTCAGCATGCTGCTGCTTTTGAGCATTATTATTAAAGAAATTTCTTTCATTTGATTGATGAGTTATGCTTTGATTTGGCAAATCAGGCAACCGCTGCGATTCGAAATGATTTCCTGTATGACGCAACATTATTATTGGTGCTGAAAAACCATAAACATACTTATGATCATTATTCACCGTTAAATTAAGACGCAAATGATTCATAAAAGGCACCATCATTTTCGCAGTAACAAATCCCTCAGGCTTTTTAATAATTTTTATATACTTAGCGAATATATCAGGTGCTTTGTATGCACGGCTCAAAGCTTTTTCACTATCAAATTTTTTTAATTTTTCTTGCATGTCATAAAAAGCATGCTTCCCTGAACTAAGGGACTGTTTTCGTTTAACTACTAATCTCCATTGGTTTTTAAACTCAGTAAATATATTTTCCTGCTCTTCGATTTGCTTCTCCTTCATTAATCTAGCCATCTCTTCGCGTATAAATTTGGCAAGTCGAACCTGAGCATTCTGCGGATACTTTTTGAAAAAGGCTAACAGTGATGCTTTTACATTGTGTGCGTTGAAGTTAACAACATTTTTAACACAAAGTTCGTATACAAATCCCCTGAACTTATTATTATTTTTTAAATGATCATTAAGCTCGCCTCGATAGAAAGCAATAATTAACTCAGCACTCAATGCACTTGGTCCGCAATTACCATTTGTTTCAATTCTGAGTTTGGGCATATATGACATATTACACCTTTCCAAAAATTAAATTCTTACTTTTATTATAGTACTCAAATCTTAAAATAATCTTAAAAGTACAATTTTTTTGCAAAAATTTTTGCGGATTTTAGCATACTCACAACACATAACCAATTGATTTTAAGCAAAAATCTGTAACCATGCGGTCAAAAACTCCACAAATTTATAAAATATTGCATAACATCTTGATTATATTTACTTTGTTGATATATACTGTGAATTGTAGATTTTTCGCAAGAAAAATTTGCAATTTTTTTCACTCCTTAAGATTTCCTTAAGGTTGGTAACCTATAATGAAATCAGAAGATAATAAAAAATGACGGAAAATACAGATGACAAAGAAGTTTTTACGATACTGTATGAAGTCCGAGATCAAAAATACCTAATAGGTGTTACGAACGAGGATATTCCAGTCATTGCAGCGCTGGGTGTGAACACTCCGCGGCCATTACCGCAAAACATAAAAACGGCTATAATTGAGACGGTAATGGAAATGAAGAATTTGACCGAGAAACCGAAAGTGATTGATTTTAATGCTCCATCACAACGGTTCTCCAAAACGGTTTTAGGGGATTTTACGAGAAGCCCGCTAGCAGGCACTGAAAAGCCAGCTAAAACGATAGAAGAAGCACTAGCGGAACTAAAAACAAAGATGAAGCAAGAAGCTGATAAAAAGTAAGAATTTGAGGTAATTTATGGCTATTGAAAACACAGGTGGCATATTAGGTAAGCTGCAAAAAGGCCTTGGTCGGGAAGCTGCTGCAGAATTAGAAAAAACCGCAGAAATGATTAAAAGATTTTATGCCTTTAAAAAGTTTGACAGTGCGCAGCCGCAAAAAAATTCGGCTTCAAAAGAAATACCAGTTTTCAAAAATAGGGGCACTGAAAATATTGATAAAAACGATTTACGCCGTGCACTGAAAACAGCTGGAATAACAGAAGCAGAAGCAGCTCCAAAAGCAGCACCAAAAGCAGGATTTTTCGGCGGTAAAAATGTAGGAACAACTACAGAAAAACTAAAAGTGGAAACACCAAAAACTGGATTTACAAAATAAGATTTAGACTGGGCTTACGCAAAAAAAACGCGAGTTTATAAATAATAAATGAGTGTTTTGAGCGAATTTTTAACAAAGCAGATCGCTTTTTGCGTAAGTCCAGAAGAAGGTTTAACCCTTGCCCTTAATAAAAATAATAATAGGGCAGACTCCAAAAGCCTGGCATTCTCTCTTCATCTAATGCCAGGCACCCCCTTTTTAATAAATTCCTTAAGATTTCCTTAAGCTTTCTTTAAGTATATAACATCAATTTGGATTATGCCATTTCCAATTAAACATTTATCAAGATAATTTCAGATTTATGCGAAAATCGTATCTATATCTCCAAAGCGGCTTTCTGCAGCCTAATAATCTCACTTATACCAGATTTAGCCAAATCCATCATAGCGTGAAATTCTTCTGTACTAAAAGCCCGTCCTTCGGCAGTTCCTTGAACTTCGATCAAACCTTCCTCGTCATTCATTACTACATTCATGTCAGTCTGTGCAGAAGAATCCTCGATATAATCAAGATCTAAAATCGGAGTATCTTCATACACGCCCACAGAAACTGAAGCCACCAAATGCTGTAACGGATTATCTTCGATCAATTTATTCATATAAAGATATCGAACCGCGTCCGCCAACGCCACACAACTTCCAGTAATTGATGCGGTTCGAGTACCACCGTCCGCCTGAATCACATCACAATCAATCGCAATGGTATTCTCACCAAGCTTAGTCATATCAATTGCAGCACGTAAAGAACGCCCAATCAAACGCTGGATTTCCTGAGTACGGCCATTTTGCTTGCCGCGCACTGCCTCACGATCAACCCGCTCATTGGTAGAACGCGGCAACATTCCATATTCAGCTGTAACCCAGCCACGCCCCTGACCTTTTAAAAACCTTGGTACCTTATCAATAACACTAGCCGTACAAACAACTTTAGTGTCGCCATAACTCACCAAAACAGAACCTTCAGCATGCTTGGTATAGTGACGAACAATCTCGATTTTACGCAATTGATTTGGTTGTCGTTCACTAGGTCTCATAGATCTTTCTCCGTAGAAGGTTCGACTTACTCCGTAGCGGGGTCAGGTCTTGAATTTTACACTCTGATTTAAAACTCAAATCTTAACTCTGCTATTTCTATCCACTAAGGCAAAGCTTAAAATTCAAGACCTGACCCCATTATTACGTACCCCGATATCGCTATTACCTATATCAAAGTTACAATAAGCAAAGCTATTATGTTGATAATCTTAATTAATGGATTAACCGCCGGCCCCGCTGTATCTTTATACGGATCACCTACGGTATCACCAGTAATTGCAGCCTTATGCGCGTCACTGCCGGCAGCCCCATGCGCGCCATCTTCAATAAGCTTTTTCGCATTATCCCAAGCACCACCGCCTGCAGTCATAGAAATCGCCACAAACAACCCGGTAACAATAGTTCCAACCAGCAAACCGCCCAAAGCTTTTGGCCCTAAAAAGAATCCAACTAAAATTGGAACTACAACCGGCAATAACGACGGAACAATCATTTCTTTAATTGCTGCCTTAGTTAATAAATCTACCGCTTTAGAATAATCCGGTTTAGCTGTACCTTCCATTAAACCAGCAATAGACTTAAACTGACGTCTCACTTCTTCTACTACAGAACCAGCAGCACGACCTACTGCATCCATCGCCATAGCACTAAACAAGTAAGGTATCAATCCACCGATAAATAAACCAATAATTACTAACTCATCGGACAAATCAAAAGCTACCACATTATGAACCATGGCCAATGCATGAGTATAGTCAGCAAATAAAACTAATGCAGCTAAGCCTGCTGATCCAATCGCATAACCTTTGGTAATTGCTTTAGTAGTATTACCAACAGCATCTAAACAATCAGTTACTTTACGCACTTCACCAGGCAATTTTGCCATTTCAGCAATACCGCCAGCATTATCGGTTATTGGCCCAAATGCGTCTAATGCAACAATAATTCCAGTCATCGATAACATTGAAGTAGCTGCAATTGCAATTCCATAAAGACCAGCTAAATGGAACGCCAATATAATACTGGCACATATCGCAAGTACCGGCCAAGCCGTCGCACGCATTGCAACCGCTAATCCTGCAATAATGTTGGTTGCATGTCCTGTAGTCGACGCCTTAGCCACCCGACGCACTGGAGCATAATCAGCAGAAGTATAATACTCAGTAATAATAACCATTAAAGCAGTTAAAATTAAACCTATAATAGTGGATCCATAAATATCAAATACCGTAAATCCGTGTGCCTGCAGGTTCACTCCTTTCATCAGCCATACCGTAATCGGATAAAAGAAAATAACTGCCAACACTTCCGCAACAATAAATCCGCGATACAAAGCCCGCATCACTTTGGTGCTGCCTTTTTTTACGCGAACTAATAACCCACCAACAATTGAAGCAATAATAGAAAATCCACCTAAAACTAGAGGATAAATAACTGCGCCTGTTGCTGATTTAAAAGTCAATGCTCCTAATAACATAGTTGCAACTATAGTTACCGCATAAGTTTCAAATAAATCCGCTGCCATACCAGCACAATCACCAACGTTATCACCAACATTATCAGCAATTACCGCAGGATTTCGCGGATCATCTTCAGGAATTCCTGCTTCAATTTTTCCAACGAGATCCGCACCAACATCAGCGCCCTTGGTAAAAATTCCGCCGCCAAGTCGCGCAAAAATCGAAATCAAAGAACCGCCAAATGCCAAACCAACTAACGGTTTAATTAATATTGCTAAAGAATTAGCATGATTCATGTAAACCAAAAATACATAATATCCAGCTATACCCAACAAACCCAAACCAATTACCAGCATTCCAGTAATTGAACCACCGCGAAAAGCTATTTTAAGTGCTGGGTTAATTCCTTGTTTCGCAGCCTCTGCTGTACGGACATTAGCACGTACTGAAATATGCATTCCGATATAACCTGCAGCGCCGGAAAAAATTGCACCGATTGCAAATGCAAATGCAGTGTACCAACCAAGTGTTGGTAAAAATCCAATTACTAAAAAAACGATAAGTCCGACAACACCTATAGTCGTATATTGCCGATTTAAATAAGCCGAAGCTCCTTGTTGAATTGCCACTGCAATTTCCCGCATGCGGTCACTGCCAGCAGATTGTGACAAAATCCAAATACAAGAAATCACACCATAAATAACCGCAATAACTGCACAAATCAAAGCAAAAATTATACCGGTTGACATTTTTCTGTCCTCATATAAAAAATTTCAAAAAGCATGTAATAATACTTTGATTTAAAAAAAAATTCCTTAAAAAAAGTAAAAAAAAGCCTTTTTTTACTTTCCATCTATAAGTAAATAATATAGACTGCTATATTCAGGAAGTTTTGGTTCTAAATTTTCTAGTTTGTTGCTATACCCAACATGACTCAAGATGCAATCTACAATAATACCAATTAGTTTGTTGCTGTGGTAAGTACCGCGCATGCAAGTTTTGTGTCCTATTTCAGTTGTGCAGATGCGCGGTTACTCGCGATTTTACAAAAACAAACTGGTTGTAAAATCGCGAGTTCCAATAAAATTTTATAAAAACCTGTTATAAATCTCGCATCCTCAAAGGGGATCGGTATATACTCTCGCAATGAAACTTAATCACACATTTAATGTCATCATTATTGGCGGCGGCCATGCAGGCATTGAAGCAGCGCTCGCCTCTGCCCGCGTCGGCGTTAAAACTCTATTAATTACGCATAACATCGAAACTTTAGGCCAAATGTCATGTAATCCTGCAATCGGCGGCATTGGTAAAAGTCATTTAGTAAAAGAAATTGACGCTTTAGGCGGTATTATGGCTCATGCTGCTGATCGCGCCGGTATTCAATTTCGCATCTTAAATGCGAGCAAAGGTCCTGCCGTACGTGCAACCCGCGCACAAACCGATCGCGTACTTTACAAACAAGCAATAAGATCCGCATTGGAAAATCAAAAAAATTTACACCTTTTGCAAGAAACAGTTGATGATTTGATAATTAAAAATAATCAAGCAAACGGAATTATCACTAAAACCGGCTTGGAATTTTTTGCTAAAGCAATTGTATTAACCACCGGAACTTTCTTAAATGGTAAAGTCCATATAGGATCAAAAAATTTTTCTGCCGGCAGAATGGGAGATCCTGCCTCAATTTCTTTAGCAAAAAAATTACGTGAATTAAATTTTCGTGTTGGACGTTTAAAAACCGGAACACCTGCGCGCATTGATGGAAAAACTATTGATTACACTAAATTAAAAAAACAACCCGGTGATACGCCCATTCCAGTTTTTTCTTTTCTCGGAAAAGCAGAAGAACATCCAAAACAAATTTGTTGTCATATCGCGTATACTAACGAAAAAACTCACGAAATTATTCGCGACAATCTCAAAAAATCTCCATTATACAGCGGCATAATCGAAGGAATTGGTCCAAGATATTGTCCTTCAATTGAAGATAAAATTGTGCGCTTTGCTGACCGCAACTCCCATCAAATTTTTATTGAACCGGAAGGACTTAATACAAATTTAGTTTATCCCAATGGAATTTCCACCAGTTTACCGGAAGACGTACAAAAAAAATTTATTCATAGCATGCAAGGTTTTGAAAATGCACATATTACCCAACCCGGTTACGCAATTGAATATGATTTTTATGATCCAAGAGATTTACACAGCTCGCTTGAAACAAAAAAAATCGCAAATCTTTTTTTTGCCGGTCAAATTAATGGAACCACTGGATATGAAGAAGCAGCAGCTCAAGGCTTAATTGCCGGTTTAAATGCTGCGCGCGCATCTCTCAATCAAGAACCATGGACACCAACACGCGATCAAACTTACATTGGTGTAATGATAGATGATCTATTAACTCAAGGGATAAAAGAACCGTATCGAATGTTTACCAGCCGCGCCGAATACCGTTTGCTGTTGCGCGAAGACAACGCTGATTTACGTTTAACTGAAATAGGACGCAAGTTAAATCTGGTTGACGATAACCGCTGGAAAATTTTTAATTTAAAACGCGAAACAATTATCAAAGAACAACAACGTTTTAATACCACTTGGATAAGACCAAATACTGAGGCTGGCGATGCTTTTGAAAAATTATTCAAGCAAAAATTAAACCGCGAATACAAATTAATCGACTTACTTAAACGCCCGGAAATAACTTATCAAAAGCTAACAAGCATAATTGGATCACCGGTTAATGACGCACAAGTTGCTGAACAAATTGAAATCCAAGCAAAATATGCCGGCTACATTGAACGCCAACAACAAGAAATTGCACGCCACTCACATTACGAAAATCTAAAAATCCCTGCAAACATTGATTACAAAAAAATAACCAGCCTATCAACGGAAATAAAACAAAGATTAATCGAAACCAAACCAGAAACCGTAGGGCAAGCATCACGCATTCCCGGAATGACACCTGCAGCAATTTCGATTTTATTAATTTACCTAAAAAAAACCAGATTGATGTAGAATCAAAACACGTTGTTACTTGGTGTTAATATTGGAACTCGCGATTTTACAACCAGCTTGTTCTTGTAAAATCGCAAGTCACCGCGCATCTGCACAACTAAAATAAAACACAGATATGGCATGCGCGGTAATCACCACTTAGTTTATTTCTGTGGCAGCTACCGCGCATGATATACTTGTGTTCTATTAAAGCTATGATTGTGCTTGCTGACTCATGATTTTACAAAAACAAACTGGTTGTAAAATCATGAGTTCCAATTTAAACCAGCAGTTTACTCAACTGCTGCGAGGCCTGCTAGATGATTATCAGTATAAATCCGGCTTCTTCAATGGCGAGCGGTATAGGCCACGGGATGACGCAAGTATAAGAACTTTTATTTCAACAAAGCTTGTCTAAAGCTAGCTGAGTTAGTTAATTGTATAATTACACTATTTAACGCTCGATTGAAAAGTAATGCCACCACACCACCTGATTCACCACTCTTGTAATTACCTCTTCCAATTACATAATTATTCCAAACAACATTATGCGTTTTTAAATTCAATAAACTAAACTGCATTTCTAACTTACTGATAGCTCTTGAGGAAAACATGCCTGTGATCCATTTCACGCTATAATCATTTAAAGTACCAGTTAACTCATAGGTAGCATGATGTGTTTTCACAATATAACCCTGCTTGATGAAAGCATTACGCAAAGCATTTTGCACAACAACATTCAGCGGTTTTTCTGCTAAATAACCTCCGCTGGTCGTCTCTTCATTCATATTAATTTTGTGCACAATTAATCTTGAGTTTTCACCTCTTTGATCATCGATACGACTTACCTTGATTGACTGATTGTACTTAGCACGATTGATTTTTGGCACTCGCGGAGTCTTATAGTTTAATGATACATTACTCATACTCATTGCACATCCAGATAAACCCAAAACTGCTGTAATCACTACACAGAACTTAAATATTTTTTTCATAAACGCCCCTCATGAGTTGCACAACATATACATAGGAAAAATATGCCTTATTTGCTTCGAATCGCAATAAATTTCTGCTGCGATCCATCAACAATGCTATACTGTAAACTATGAAAATAAATAATCAATACCTAACCGCAAATTATACTAGCAAACAACTTAAACAATTTGCGCAACATCTTGATTTGATGATCAAATGGAACCAAACTTATAATTTAACCACTATCACTAAACCAGGCGACATGGTTGTCCTGCATATTTTAGACAGCCTGACAATTAATCCTTTTTTGCTCGGATCCCGAATCTGCGACGTTGGCTCCGGTGCAGGTTTGCCGGCAATACCTTTGGCAATTGTAAACCCCGACAAACACTTTACTTTAATTGATAGTAACAACAAAAAAATCCGCTTTTTAGCTCAAGTAAAAATCGAACTAAAATTAAACAATGTTGAGATAATTCACGCACGAGTAGAAAAATACCAGCCAAAAAATTGCTGCAACACCATAGTATCACGTGCATTCTCTTCAATAAATGATATGCTATTGCAGACTCAACATTTATGCTGCAACGATGGCATTTTTTTAGCGATGAAGGGAATTTACCCTGAAAAAGAATTATCTGAGTTGAAACCAGATTTTAAAGTCAAATGGATTAAAAAATTAAAAATACCGGGATTAGATGCTGAACGGCATCTAGTTTGCGTTTGTAAATATCGGGGTACGTAAGAATTAGGTAATAACGATATCGGGGGTACGTAAAATGGGGTCAAAGCTTGAATTTTACGCTTTGGTTTAATAGACGGAGGTAGAAAATTGAATTTTAGTGACTTAATTTAGAGTGTAAAATTCAAGTTTTGACCCCGCTTAGTGGTATGACCCCGCTACGGAGAACATGATGGGAAAAATTATAGCTATTGCTAATCGAAAAGGTGGTGTAGGCAAAACCACCACTAGCGTTAATTTATCCGCTTCGTTTGTTGCAACTAAACGTAAAATTTTATTAGTTGACCTTGATCCGCAAGGCAATGCCACCATGGGAAGCGGTATCAACAAAAATCAATTAGAAAATACTATTACCGAATTATTATTAGAAGAAAATCCTATCACAGAAATTAAAACTAATACTCCCGCAGGTTATGATCTTTTACCAGCAAACAGCGATTTAACCGCTGCTGAAGTACAAATGCTGCAATTCCCACAACGCGAACAACGTTTGCATAAAGCGTTACAACCAATCGCTAATGAATATGATTTTATTATTATTGATTGCCCGCCTGCTTTAAATATTTTAACCCTAAACGCATTTGTCGCTGCTGATTCCTTACTCATTCCAATGCAATGCGAATATTATGCTCTGGAAGGTCTGTCAGGCTTACTGCAAACAATCAAACAAATTCAAAATACTATAAATCCTAATTTACAAATCGAAGGAATTTTACGCACCATGTATGATGGACGCAACCGTTTATCAATAGAAGTTTCTGAACAATTACTTAAGCATTTCCAAAATAAAGTTTTTGGTACAGTTATTCCGCGCAATGTACGACTAGCTGAAGCACCAAGCTTTGGCATGCCGGCTTTACATTATGATAAAAAATCTCACGGCGCACTGGCATATCTTGCTCTAGCAGGTGAGATTTTAAGAAAACGGATATGAATAATTAATGGTCAGTGAAAAAATATAAGTCAGGTAAAATATACGCAACATCACAATATTTGGGATTTTATAATAAACGTTTTAGCTAGTTTAATTACTTATTCTTTGCAACCAAAAAAGCCATCAATTAAATATCACAACAAAATTTACAACTCAAAAATATTGTTCACAAACTGAACTGTTTATCCATAGCGATATTATTAAATTATTTTTTGAAATTGTGAAAACGCAATCATAAGATTTTATTACACATTTGCTAATTTTTTATTTTTCAATAGAAATAGCTATTGAAACATTTTCCAAATGTAGATAGAATATGCAAGACATTCAATAGTTAGAAAATATATAATAAACCAGTTAGTCAAAACCATCATTTAACAACATAATAACATACAGGAGAACTAACAAAATGTTTTGTCCTTCTAAGAATAAGTCACATAAAACTTCTAAAAAAAAGTTGAAAACTCAGATTGAAATTACAAACAAAAAAACGGTTCACAGAAACATAGAAAATATTAGTTACTCTAAAGCTTTCATAAAAATTATAACATTTGGAGGATATACTAGCGCATCAATGGCTGCCAACACTGCAAATAATATCCTTAATGCAATGATGCTCGCAAATCAAGGGAAAGAGTATTTGGCAGCAAGTGGATTGATTTCAGTTATACAAAATATGTTCTTTTGTGCTGGAGAAGCAGCATTGTATCCTATTGCTCTTGAAAGTAGTAACTTGATTAAAAAGAAAAAAAGTAAGAAAAATTACACCAAAATTGGTTTAATATGGCAACAAGGTTTATTTTTATCTGGGGTTGTCTTGAGTCCTGCCCCAATAGTTATCGCCATATTTGCAAAACCCATTCTTAAAAGTTTAGGGCAATCTCATGATGTGTCACGTATATCACAAGAATATTTTGATGGATTTGTATACGGAATACCTGCAGCATTTATGTTGTTTAATAATACTCAATTTGCAATGGGTATAGGCAAACCATATATAATGTTTGTAACCACTTTGATTCAAAAAGGTTTAGGGTTAGGTTTAGGTTATTTTTTTATTTATGGCAATTCTGCTCTCCATATTCCAAAACTAGGTGCTTATGGTTTAGGATTAGCTAATTCCACAGCCAATTGGATGACTTTAACTCTATCCACCTTGTATTTCACTTTTAATATACATAATTTCCCATACTATAAACTTTTCAATTTTTTTAGAAGAGAGAAAGTTAGTAAATGGTTGCATAGTAGAGCATCAATCATGTGGGATTTAATAAAAAAAGGAGCCTTAATAACAATACGCGTTTTGACAGAAAGTTTATCATATCAATTTTTGATTTTAATGGCTGGTTGGCTTGGTGATGATGATTTAGCAGCAATAGAAATATCTGCTCAGTTTTTAATGATCATAACTATTCCATCTTTCAATATTGCCCACTCAATCGCAGTCTTAATGCAAAATTATTTACCACAAGATAAGAATGGCCGCATCATTGAAATTAATAATAATGCAAAAAAAATTAGTTTTGTTGGAACAGTGTTTAATATTGTTATTCCCTTTATAGCTATGCCATTTTATATACTTATCCCAAACCAATTAATCTCTCTTTTCTCTATTGATGTGAATGATCCTAAGAATGAACAAATCGTTTTTTTATCGCGAAATCTCTTTATTATTAACATGGCTGGTCTAAGTGATTCTATCAGAAACTCACTACTTGGCACCTTAAGAGGAATATTGGACTTCTGGTTTATAACTGGCGGGAGTGTGTTATCTTCAGCAATTGTCACTATTCCTTTAGCTTATTTGTTAGGCTTCGAATTATCATATGGAGTATTTGGACTTATGGGGGCTAGAAATATTGGCATGCTATTAGGCTCAATGCTTTACGTTATTAGGTGGACTCAAAAAAACATTTGTTTACATACCCACGTAAAAAAAATATGCAAAATATCGTCTTTTTGTTGCGGATTCTTTTCCAGAAAAAAAACGAAAAAAGCTCCGTCACTTTTATCTGTACACAAAGTTAAGGAAAATGATGCAAAAACTTCCAAAACGGAATTAACTCCTTTATTATCCAAAGATACGTTATATAATAATACTTATGATGATGATTCACCTGCAAAAAAAATCTTATTGACAAAAAGAAGCACAAGATGTCCATGCATTATTCTTTA
Source organism: Gammaproteobacteria bacterium (assembly GCA_050123375.1). Taxonomy (GTDB): domain Bacteria; phylum Pseudomonadota; class Gammaproteobacteria; order UBA12402; family UBA12402; genus JASFHF01. The sequence continues at coordinate 14,823 of JASFHF010000024.1, read as the reverse complement.
ATTAGTTCTTTACAAAAAAAAACCACTATTATACTGTTTCGTTACCCAGGAATACGAAATGGCTTACAATTACTCTAAAACATTGCCTTTATTGTTTTTGATCTTCATCGACCAATTGAGTTTTACCATCCTTATTCCTGTCTTATCATCATTTTTTAATACAACAATTGAAGCACATCTAGTAATTAATTATTTACTATACAGTATTACCTTAGCGATATTCCCAATTTTAATGTTTTTCTCAGCTCCTATTATGGGTGATTTATCAGATAAATTTGAACGCAAGTCTATTTTGCTAATATCTTTATTTGGTACCTTATTTGGTTATATGCTAATATCTATCGGTATTTTAAAACATAATTATATTACAATAATTCTCGGACGAATTATAAATGGCTTAACTGCAGGAAGCATACCAATCGCACAAGCTGCTATTATTGATTTTAGCTCCGAGAAAAATAGAGTATATTTGCTTAGTTTAGCAACTTTGTCAGGAACAATTGGAGTCATTGCTGGTCCGTTAATAGGAGGATATTTTTCTGATCATACTATTTCAAAATGGTTTGGCAACTACTTGCCAATTGTAATTGCAATTTTTTTAACATTGCTAAACATAATTTTTTTATCTATATATTTCCCTAAAAAATCTACAAAAAATGTTTGCGATGATCCTGTAAGAATTTTAACAAGCCTTAAAAACAATATCAAAACACTTTATCATAAAAGTATTAGAGATTTATCCCTACTGTTTGTCCTATTTCAATTAGCATGGGGAGTTTTTTTTGTTTATTATGCTTTTTATTTAATATATTACTATAAGTTTTCTTCATTGAATGTAGGAATAATGTATGGTTATATTGGGGTGTGTTCAACTGCAGCAATTTTTGTAATTATAAAACCTTTGCATAATATTTGTTCAAACAAGAAATTAGCCATATTTTCTTTAACAACGATGGGGCTGTTTCAAATTTTGATGGGAATACAAATGCATGGGATATGGCACTGGCTGTGTGTGGCTTTCATTGCTTTTGGAAATACTATCGCTTATCCTACTTTACTAAATCTTTTCTCTGCTAGAAAACACCCATCACAGCAAGGTCATATTATGGGACTGACCAGCGCCCTTACTGCAATAGCCTTTGCATTAACACCTTTAATATCTAGTGCTTTCGCACATATCAATCCATCTGCTCCCTTTTTTGCCTCCGGCATAATTATATTTATTTCACTATTTACTTATGCTATTTTGGGGAGAAATTAAAATTAGCACCTATGTTGCAAAAAATATTTTTCGTAACCAAGATCAGCTAAAATACCAATGTGACTAACTTGCAAACATTTTTCAGCAAGGATAGCTGTTATATAATATTATTTCTTTTACTTTTATTATATCTAATATATACTTTTCTTCTAACTAAAATTATATTGTTTCTTACTAATTATAAAAAAAGGAGGAATAAACGATGATAGGTATTTTCGGTGGCAAAGGCATATTGGATATATTAGATAATGTTACAGAAAACCACATTAGTTCAAAATATGGAACACCTAGCGATGTTGTATATACTGGAACGGTTAAAGGCAAAAAAATAGCATTTATGAAACGACACGGTATTAACCACACTATTCCATCGCATAAAGTTAATTACCGAGCAAATATTGATGTATTTCGGCTGATAGGAGTAAAAAGAATCATTGCTCCTAATATTGTCGGTAGTCTTAACAGTTCTATGCCAATTGGCTCTGTTGTAATTAATGATCAATTTATTAATATGGCTTTCGGTAGAGAGGACACGTACTTTAATGGCCCTAATGTACACCATTTGTCAAGCGCTGATCCGTATTGTCCTGAGATGAGAAAAATAGCCATAGAAGAAATATCAAAATATGGGAAAATTCCCATGAAAGAAACAGGAACAGTTGTAATAACACATGGACCACGATTCGAATCACGCGCAGAAGCTGAATTTTTTCGATTAATTGGCGGAGACATTCTTAACCACAGCCAATATCCAGAAGTGTTTCTTGCCAGAGAAGCAGGGCTTTGTTATATTAATTTAAGTTTTGTATCAAATATGGTTGCAGATATGAAAAATACTGATGTGGGATTCACTGTAAAAGATAGTGAGAACAAAGGATATGAATTAAGGGAACATACAAACAATATACTAAATTTACTTGTCCAGAAAATTGATTCTAATCACAATTGTTGCGCTGATCATGTTACCCAGGGAAAGCTGTAAAAAAATATTTTCCATTATACTGAACATACGGATACTGCGGGCTTATGCCCGCAGTATTTTATCTGAAATTAATCCTTATAAACAAACTGACCATGCGTTTCTTTAATTAACAGTGACAATGCAATACTAACAATAAAGCCTATTGGAATCATCCATAAAGCAGTTCTAAAGTCATGCAATGAATATATCCTCATTCCATAAACCAGCAAATGATTCCAATGCAAATCCATGAACCAACCAAATAAAGGCTGACAAATAAAGCCGCTAGCCATTATCAGCAACGAAACAATGCTTATTGCAGAACCAGTAACCAAAGGTGAATTAAGCTCAGCAACAACTGGATAACCAATTACCTGCGTTGCAGTAATCAAGCCTAATAAGAAAAACAGCACCATCAAGATGCCAAACGATAAATGCAAGCTATACATAATTACAAAAATTATCGCCAAAGAAAGCACCGCGCCAACAAACATTGGTGCAACTCTCAATTTTATTTTATCAGAAATCCAGCCAATCAATGGCGATCCAACTAACGTACCCAAAAATATCATTGAATCAACTTCTGCTGCATGCGTTGTAGAAAGCATATTAACCTGGGTCAAATACATGCTTCCCCAAAGAGCCCCCAAGGTAAAAACCGGCAAATTCATTAAAGTAGTATACAAACCTCCAATCCAATTATAACGATTGAATACTACCATTCTAACGCTGCGCCAAAATCCCAGTTCAGCAATATCTTTAACTTTGGTTCCGACAACCTTATAATCACCAGGATAATCACGCACAATAACAAATACTAAACAAATTAACACAATTCCTAAAACACCAAAAACAATTAGAGCATTGCGCCAACCAAAAGCTTCAGTTAACAATTCCATCGGGGCTTGCGCCACAACACCGCCTAACATCGCAAAAGTAACAATACATCCGCTAACCAAAGCCAATTTTTTTGGCGGAAACCAACGCGACGCCAACCGAATCGCGCTTAAAAAACCAAAAGATCCCGCTATCCCATAAGCAAAACGACTAATCGAAGCAATGGCATAACTATTAGAAAAAGCAAATACAAACATTCCTGCTGTTGCCAAAATCAATGCACACAACAGAATTTTTTTTACCGAAAAACGATCTAACAATAAACCAGCTGGAAACAATAATATAAAATTACCGTAAAAATACATCGAAGAAAGCGTGCCAAACTGACGCGCATTTATGTCGAAAACCCGCATTAATTCCATACCAATGGGATTTAACATATTCATTTGAATAAAAGTATAAAAAAATAATACTGTGGCAGTCATCACCACTAACCAACGCTTAAATTCTGAGGGACTCTGATGCTTGCTAAGAATACTCATAACTAAATCTCCATAAAGTCAAATAGTTATTTAAAGAAAGATCAAATTGGGATTATAATCCCAAAACATCAAATTGCCACGTAAATTTTATTAATTTATTGGTAAGGAGAAATAACTAGGCTCTTTGAGGGACGGAGCTTTACATGATTACAAAGCAACAAACAAGGCACTTGTAATTATGTAAAGCTCACGTCCCGCCTACATAATTTTGCCCCCCAAATAATTATTTGCTTTTTGTGCTCTATCCGAGTAAAATTTGGTTCTTTACATAAAATATAAAAAGAGGTGATATAAGTTCATGCCTAGCGTGAAAGTAAAAGACAATGAACCATTTGAAATAGCCATCAGACGCTTTAAACGTGCTTGCGAAAAAGCTGGAATTATTTCCGAAATGCGCCGCCATGAATATTACGAAAAACCCAAATGGGAACGTAAACGCAAGAAAGCTCAAGCAGTAAAACGATGGCAGAAGAAAATACAGCGCGAGCAAAGCGGCAATGGCGATAAAACCGGTAAATTCTAAACATCATCAATAGACAACACTATTATGAGTAATTCATCAAACCTCAAAAATCGCATTCAAGATGACATGAAAGCTGCAATGCGCGCGCGCGAACAACAACGATTAGATGTTATTCGTTTCTTATTAGCTGCAATTAAGCAACGCGAAATTGATGAAAAAATCACATTAGACGATGTCCAAATTCTTTCTGTCATTGAAAAACAAATCAAACAACTAAAAGATGCTATCACTCAATATAAAGAAGCTGGTAGAAATGAACTTGTACAAAAAGAATCTTTTGCCCTTGAACTACTGCAAGCTTACATGCCCGCACAATTAAGCGATGCTGAACTGGAAACCATCATAAAAACAACTATCACTGAAACCGGCGCTGCATCAATTCGTGATATGGGCAAAGTAATGGGTGTGCTTAAAGCTAAAATCCAGGGGCAAGCAGATATGGGTAAAGTTAGCAGTTTAGTAAAAAAATTGTTAGGTATTTAACACCATGAAGTTGACGGGTCGGCGTCTTTACTCATTACAAGTGCTCTGTTTGTTGCTTTGTAATGAGTAAAGACCCGACCCCCTGAGATGCTACAAAAGAACTGATATGAAAATCCCACAATCATTCATCGACGATCTTTTAACCAGAATAGACATCGTAAATATCATCGAACAATATGTCAAACTCAAAAAAGCGGGCGCCGACTACGAAGCATGCTGCCCATTTCACCAGGAAAAAACCCCTTCATTTAAAGTAAGTCCAGCTAAACAAATCTATCATTGTTTTGGCTGCGGTGTTGGAGGCAACGCGATTAGTTTTTTAATGGACTATGATCACCAGGATTTCCCGGAAGCTATTGAAACTTTAGCCAAACATGCAGGCATCAGCATCCCAACACAAGCAACTACAGAACAACAACCAAACAACACTGCTATAATGTATACCGTAATGGAAAAAGCAGCTAATTTTTACCAAGCCCAACTGGAACGTAATCCTCTTGCAAAAAATGCCCTAAAATATCTGGAAAAACGCGGCTTGAATAAAGAAACTATTAAACAATTTAAAATTGGTTATGCGCCTTCTGGTTGGGATAACCTACTTCGCAAAGTAAACTCGCATCCCGAATATCAAAAAGCTTTATTAACAACAGGAATGTTAATTAAAAAATCCAATAATTCTACCTACGATAGATTTCGTAACCGCATCATGTTTCCAATTACCGATCGCCGCGGAAGAATAATTGCTTTCGGCGCGCGCGCAATTAATGACGATGATACTCCAAAATATCTTAATTCACCCGAAACTCCAATTTTTCATAAAGGTCATGAGCTATACGGTTTATATGAAGCCCGCCAAGTTAATCGCAATTTATCTCGTTTATTATTGGTTGAAGGCTATATGGACGTAATCGCTCTAGCACAACACAACATAAATTACGCCGTAGCAACTTTGGGTACTGCGATGACTGCTAACCATGCACAAAAATTATTTCGTGCATGTTCAGAAATAGTTTTTTGTTTTGACGGAGATGATGCGGGCAACAAAGCTGCTTGGCGCACCTTAGAAATTATTTTGCCTTTGTTACATGACAACTGGCAAGCTAAATTTGTCTTTTTACCAAACAACGAAGATCCTGATAGTTTAATTCAAAAAATTGGGAAAACTGAATTTGAAAAATTAATTCAAAATGCTAAAAGTTTATCAACTTTCTTGTTTTCGCATTTATCTAAACAAATTAATTTGCAACAAATTGACGGGCGTGCTCATTTGGCAAAATTAGTTATGTCTTATATTAAATTAATGCCAAACAATGTACGTAAAGAAATTATTATTGAAACTCTTGCAAAACAAGTTAATTTATCTGCTGAAAAATTACGTGATTATCTTACAGATAACCAAACAACAAATAACTATCAAAACACTAATAAACAAGCCATTTTCTCGCTAGTAAGAACTGCTATCACTTTACTGCTACAAAATCCACAATTAATTAATCAGATTGACCGAGAGCTGCCAAAATTAGATCTTCCAGGCATGGCATTGCTAAACGAATTATATTCACTATTAAAAGAACATTCCAAATTGACTACAGGCGCTATTTTAGAACATTGGCGCAATACTCCCGAATACCCACATTTACATAAACTATCCAATCATAAGCATTTACTAGAAGGTCAAGACTTGGCAAATGAGTTCTGTGACACCATCGAAAAACTACACTCACAAGCCACCGAAGAGGCGATAAATCGGCTGATTACCAAAGCAAATACCTCTAATTTGACCGAAAATGAAAAAAAACAGCTACAAAATCTGCTAAAACAAAGCAAAATTGATAATTAATGCTATATTTATGTTGTAGCTTATTGATATAATGTTTTGTTATGCTAAAAATTAAAATTATTAGACTTTTATCAATATAACTACTTGATTTATAACAATAATTTTATGAAACGGGGCAAATATTCAATGGAAATAAACAATCAAACGGACATTCAACACAAAAATAATGACAAAGCTGAACCACCACTAAGCAAGGCAGCCAAGCAACAAATCCAAAAAGCAGCAGAACAGCCCGCCGCCGCTATAACTAGACCAGAAAAAGCCGTTGATGCAACAACCAGGCAAAATCAGCAAGTTGAAGTTAAGAAATCACTGTTTGAAATAGCCAAAGAACAAGGCTATTTAACCCGCACCCAAATTAATGATAACATACCGAACATTAACGATGAGCAATTTGAAAACATAGTTGAAATCCTTAATAACATGGGCATCCGCGTATATGAGACTATTCCTGATGCCGAAATGCTGCAATTAGCCAAAAGTGAACAGAATACTGATGAAGACGATGATGCTGCTGAAGTTGCAGCAGCGTTAGCCGCAGTTAATGGTGAACTAAGCCATACTGTGGATCCAGTACGTATGTATATGCGCGAAATGGGCACCGTAGAATTACTGACCAGAAAGGGCGAAATTGCAATTGCCAAACGCATTGAAGAAGGCATAAAAAAAATAATGCAAGCCTTAACAGATAATCTGGATTTAGTCGAACTTGTATTAATCCAATACGACCGTATCGCCCAAATTGATCTCAACAGAATTAGCGATTTAATTATAGAATTCATCGAGCCAAATACTGATAATGAAGAAATTATTCATGGATCCTCTTCTGAAGAAACTAAAACTGTCTCTATTGCCGAAGCTGATGCCGCTATTGAAGAAGATCTAAAATCTTTTGATGAAGCAGGAACTGATGATGATGGAGATAATAGCGAAGATAATAACAGCGAAGATAATAACAGCGAAGATATGAATTTATTTACCGAAGAAGTAGGCCCAGACCCGCAAGTTATTGCGGAAAAATTTGCTATATTGCGCAAACTTTATCTTGCAGCAAAAAAAGCCAAAGAAAAATACGGCCGCGACCATGCAAAAGCAATTGCAAAACGTGATATATTATCCGAACATTTCATGAATTTCAAACTTACTCCGCGGCAATTTGACAAATTAACTCGTAAAATGCGCAATTTATTAAGCTTTGTCCGTGAATATGAGCGCACCATTATGAAATTCTGCGTTAAAGCAAAAATGCCGCGTAAAGATTTTATTAGCACATTTCCCGACAACGAAACTAATCCAGAATGGTTAAAAAAACACATTGAATCAGAAGCGCCGTATAGCAAAGAATTAAAAAAATATTACATCGAAATAAAACGCGCACAGCGTAAACTAAAAGAACTGCAAGAAAATAACAATCTAACTGTAAACGAAATTAAACAAATAAATCGTGAAATGTCAGTTGGTGAAATCCGAGCAAGACGCGCAAAAAAAGAAATGGTAGAAGCTAACTTACGTTTGGTAATTTCTATTGCAAAAAAATACACTAACCGCGGTTTACAATTTTTAGATTTAATTCAAGAGGGTAATATTGGCTTAATGAAAGCTGTAGATAAATTTGATTACCGTAGAGGTTACAAATTTTCAACTTATGCAACCTGGTGGATTAGACAAGCTATTACTCGTTCCATTGCCGACCAAGCCCGTACTATTCGAATTCCAGTACATATGATTGAAACCATAAATAAAATGAACCGTATTTCGCGCCAATATTTACAAGAACAAGGCAAAGAACCAACCCCAGAAATTTTAGCTAATCTTATGGATATGCCTGAAGATAAAATTCGTAAAGTATTAAAGATTGCGAAAGAACCCGTATCGATGGAAACTCCAATTGGCGATGATGAAGATACGCATCTAGGCGACTTTATTAAAGATCTAAATATTTTATCTCCAGTTGACTCAGCAACTAACGAAGGATTATGTGAAGCAATACGTAAAGTACTGGACTCATTAACTCCGCGCGAAGCGAAAGTATTACGTATGCGCTTTGGTATTGACATGAACACCGATCATACTTTGGAAGAAGTTGGCAAACAATTTGATGTAACTCGTGAACGTATCCGTCAAATTGAAGCAAAAGCTTTGCGCAAATTACGTCACCCAAGCAGATCGGAGCGTATGCAAAGCTTCCTGGACGAATATACGGATAACAAACATTCTACTACTGCATTATACGAAAAAAAACACCAGCAGAATGCTGATAAAAAATCCAAAGATTCAGAGCAAGACGAAGAACAAGCTTGACATCCAACAGAAGCCTGTCACCTCGAACTCAGGCCGTTCTTTAAGGAAAGACATGAGCAACAAACCTAAAAAAAACGTTTCTCTAGGCTTAATTCAAACCAACGTGTCTTCCGACAAAAAAAATAATTTACACAACACCATAAAATTAGTAGAAGAAGCAATTAAAAAAGGCGCGCAAATAATTTGTCTACAAGAATTATTTAATAATGTTTATTTTCCTCAATACAAAAATGCAGACATAAATAATTACGCTGAAACCATTCCCGGAGAATTAACTGATATTTTTTGCAAAATCGCACAAGAAAACCAAGTTGTAATTATTGTTCCGATTTTTGAAAAAAACGAAAACGGCAAATATTATAATTCAGCAGTAATTATTAACTCTGACGGAAAAATTATGGATACATATCACAAAATTCATATTCCCCAGGACCCTTATTTTTATGAAAAAAATTATTTTGATGAAAACGCACGTGATTATCGTATCTACAAAACAAAGTTTGCTGATTTTGCCGTATTGATTTGTTACGACCAATGGTTTCCGGAAGCAGCACGCATAGTGACTTTAATGGGTGCGGAATTAATTTTTTATCCCACTGCCATCGGCACCATTATAGGACACGAAAGCAAAGATGGAGATTGGCACGAAGCCTGGCAAACAGTCATGCGTGGACACGCGATCGCAAACGGTATACATATTGCGGCAGTAAATCGAGTTGGCATAGAAGATAAATTAAACTTTTGGGGACAATCATTTATATGTGACGCATTCGGTAAAATTCTAAAACAAGCAAGTAAAGATAAAAATGAAATTCTAATTTGCAAAGTTGACTTATCCCATAATCAGCTTATTAGAGAAGGATGGGGATTCCTAAAAAATCGCCGACCGGACACGTATAAATTACTAATCGAGGAAAATTAATTATTCAATCAATTTTTATATGGTGATAGAGGTTTTGGGTAGCATTTTTCGACGACTCGCGCCCATGGATGGAAGCGCGTGGCACATGGAAGTGCCCGGAGGAGAAAAAAGATACCCAAAACCTCTTAATAATCATTATGTAAAAACTTAATAAATAGTTATATAAAAAATTAAAAAATGAATCTTAAACCAGTACAATTAGGGTTTTATATGCCTGCTGAGTGGCATGAACATCAAGCTACTTGGATGGCTTGGCCGTATGATCCCATCACTTTTCCACAAAGAGTTCACATAGTTGAAAAAGTTTTTGCTAAAATTATTTATCATTTGCATTTAAATGAAAACATAGAATTATTAGTATTAAACAAAGAAATGCAAAACCAAGCAGAAAAAATCTTGCAATTAAATCATGTTAATATCAAAAAAATTACGTTTCATCAAGCCGATTATGCGGATGTTTGGACACGTGATTACGCGCCAACTTTTTTAATAAATCTAAATCATAAAGATACAAGTAAAAAAACTGCATGGATCAAATGGCAATATAATGCATATGGAAATAAGTTTGCCGAATTATTAAAAGACAATGAAGTACCATACCAAATAAAAGATTACCTTCACCAAACTATGTTTGAGTCTGGTATAATTATGGAAGGCGGTGCTATTGATGTTAACGGAAAAGGTTCTTTAATCACAACCGAAGAATGCCTGCTTAATAAAAATCGCAATTATGATTTAAACAAACAACAAATTGAAAATAAATTAAAAAGCTATTTGGGCGTTAACAATATTATTTGGCTCAAACGAGGAATTATCGGTGATCATACCGATGGGCATGTCGACGAAGTAGCAAGATTTGTAAACGAAAACACTATCGTTTACGCTTATGAAGAAAACAAAAATAATCCTAATTTTGAGATATTAGAAAATAATTTTCAAACCCTAAAAAATGCAACAGATCAAGATGGAAAACCATTCAACTTAGTTAAATTACCTATGCCGCAAATGAATTACGATGATGGTGAAACCGCACCTGTAAGTTATGCTAATTTTTATATCGCAAATAAATCAGTGCTAGCTCCACAATTTAGTCACAAAAACGATAAAATTGCCATAGACATTCTACAAAAACTTTTTCTTAATCGTGAAGTTATAGGCATTGACAGCAAAGACATAATTTACGGCGGCGGAGCTATTCATTGCATTACGCAACAACAACCTAACATTAGCCACTCCTGTGGCAGCTACCGCGCATGATAAATCAGCATTCTTTTTTAGTTATTTGCATGCTTGCTGACTCGCGATTTTACAAAAACAAACTAGTTGTAAAATCGCGAGTTCCAATTTAAACTAGCATTAGTCTTTTATACAAATCCCACAGCTTCATTAACAATCGGTATACACTAAAGCACAAACACTGCTGCAGAAATTACCGTGGTCCAAAAACCATGTTTATTACCTTCTGCAGACTGGCAAATATTTCTGGTTTTAAAAATATGTCCGCTAGCTTTGTAAATCTGTTTCCTTGCATCCCATGCGTGATCAGGATTAAATTCCACTCCCAAAGTTGTTGCCAACATGGTAGCAGCAAGATCTTCAGCGTAATCGCCGGAAACTTTTGCGGGTTCACCAAAAGCATGATGTTCTGATAAATATCCATAATGCTCACGTTCTTTCGGCACCGCCAAACCAACTGCCGCTGAAACCAAACGATGTGGTTCATTAGTTTCGTTACGCGCCATAACACAATAAATTATTTGCCCCGGAGATAACTCTGCTAAACCTCGTTCTTTTTTTATAATTTCACATTTTGGCGGTAAAATACTTGAAACATGAACTAAATTAAATTTTTCAATTCCTGCATGCCGCAATGCCGCTTCAAACGAAGCCAATTTGTCTTTATGCACTCCAACACCTTTAACAAAAAACATTTTTTTTGGAATCAATAAATCCATCGCAATTTTCCTCTTTAAATACTCGTATTAAATTCTTTTGCTTCGCGCCCACGCCAATTACCTTTGTGATACGCATAACTTGTAATCAACGGCACGGCAATAGTAGCTTCAGCAAATACCATTTGTTCAAAATTATTATCCACTTTGCCCCACGAATGAGCCTCTTTTAAAGTTGAACCAGATAATGCCCCATCACGTTCATCAGCAACAGTAACTTGTACTGCATATTTATGCATCCCGGCATCGACGCCAACAACTTCTGCCGCAACTGTTATATCTTGTGCGAAATTTTTTGGCACACCGCCACCGATCATAAATAAACCAGTTTCTTTTGACATTACTTTAATTCTGGTTAAATCTAAAAAATCTTTAGCTGAATCAATCGTTACTTTTGGCTGATCTTTTCTATTCCATTGATGATACACCAAACCAAAACCAGCCGAACAATCCGAAAATGCCGGCACAAAAATCGGTAATTTTTTCTCATAAGCTGCGCGCACTACTGAATCTTTTCCTAAATTATTATCAACCAAATATTTTCCCATCTCTGCAATAAATTGTTGAGAAGAATATGGTGCTGGCTCTAACGAATCGGCGATTTTAGTAATCGTCATATCACATTCACGTAATTGCTCTTCATCAATATAAGTATCATAAATTCTATCAATACTTAATTCCATTAAATTATGATCATTAATAAATGGTGTTCCTTGATAATGTGAAAACCCCAGCGCTTCAAAAAAATCCTGATCTACAATAATCGCACCGGTTGATACAATCGCATCAACCATGTTGTTTTGCACCAAATCAAACACTATTTTTTTCAAGCCCGCACTAAACAACGATCCAGCTAGGCACAATATAATTGCACAATCTTTGTCTGCTAACATCTTATCGTAAATCTTTGCCGCTCTGGCCAAATTTCTAGCTTGAAATGCAGTTTTTGCATACTGTTCAACAATTGGCATAGCATTAAAATCTGCTATGGAAATATGCTCTACTTTGGTAGAAAGTAACTCGTCTTTTTTCATTTTATACCCTCCAAAATTCCAAGCGGATATTACGCTGATTTTTTGATCACGTCAATGATGGGGGCCGCGTCTTTACTTATTACAAGCATAGTAAGTAGGCGGGACGGGGCTTTACATAATTACAAGTGCCTTGTTTGTTGCTTTGTAATCATGTAAAGCCCCGTCCCTCAAAGAAGCTAGCTCATTTGTAATGAGTGAAGATGCGACCCCTACACCGCAATCTCCGCCTTAATATGCGGATGTGCCCGGTAATCAACAAACTCGAAATCTTCGTATTGGTAATCAAATATCGAATCCGACTTGCGCTTGATAATTAATTTGGGCAAAGGATATGGCTTGCGTGATAACTGTAACTCAATCTGATCTAAATGATTAGTATAAATATGTGTATCTCCGCCGGTCCAAATAAATTCACCTGGCTGTAAATCACATTGCTGTGCAATCATGTGAGTCAACAAAGAATAAGAAGCAATATTAAAAGGCACACCCAAAAAAGCATCGGCTGAACGCTGATAAAGTTGGCAAGACAATTTGCCGTTTGCCACATAAAATTGAAACAACAAATGACATGGCGGCAAAACCATTTTATCTAATTCACCAACATTCCATGCACTGACAATTATACGGCGCGCAAATGGATCATGCTTAATCTGCTCAATAACTTTGGAAATTTGATCAATCGATTTTCCTTCAGCGGTTTTCCAATTACGCCATTGTGCACCATAAACCGGCCCCAAATCACCATGTTCATCCGCCCACTCATCCCAAATAGTAACACCGTTATCATTTAAATATTTTATATTGGTGTCACCACGCAAAAACCACAACAATTCATAAATAATACTTTTTAGATGTAACTTTTTCGTTGTAACTAACGGAAAACTTTTAGTTAAATCAAACCGCATTTGGTAACCGAAAATACCTATAGTTCCCACACCCGTACGATCATGGCGTTCATTACCGTTATCGCGAATGTACCTTAACAACTCTAAATATTGCTGCATAAAACATTTTCCATTAAAGCAGTACATCCCGAATTAAAGGATCACGTATTTTATAGTTACCTTCCTCGTCAGAATAAATATAGTCTTTTGCAATTAAAACTGACAATGAACGAGAAACACTACTAAGTGAAATATTTACTTGTTTAGTAGTTTCTTTAGAAAAGATCTCTTTAATTGGGCCCTCTTGCGCCAAAAAAATTAACAATTTTCTCTGATTAATGCTTAACAATTCTAATTCTCTCTCTAGCTGTGATTTATTTTCCAACACATATCGTTGCCAACTATCAACGACATCCTTTTTTGTCGGATAATCATTAACCCATAGCATAGAGCATAACTTATTGACATAATAAGGATGTCTTTCTGTGATGTAAAAAATCTTTTCTAATGTATCCGCAGTAAGACTGCGTTTCCATTGGAAATTAGAGGCTTTTTGTATATATGCAGTATAATCATCTTTCGATATTTTATCTAAAGTAACTAAATTACATAATTTATAGAATGGTCTTTTTTTATCTGAAAACATTTCTTGTATCAAATATCGATCACTACCAGAAAAAACATAGGCAACATTAATCGATTTTTGAGCTGCTTCCCGAATAGACGCCTCGATTGCAGAATTATTAGTTATTTCACCAACTGTTTGAAATTCATCCATAAATATAATAACTTTTTTATTTTTTTTGCGAGCTAATTTATGCAATTTTTCTAAAGCTTCAAGAATTGTAGTAGTTGGTTTCTGTTTGCGTCGCCCAAATTCCAACGATAAACCATCCGCACCTAATACAACCTTTACATGCATGGAAATAAAAAAATTACTAGCTAATTTGAGTAACTTCCCTGGTACTGTTTCCAATTTCCCCAATAACTCTCCTATACCATTTAGAATAGTTTTTTCTATATCTTCTTCATCCAACGCCTTATAAAGATCTATATGTGCATAAGGCCACTTGATTTTTGAAAATGAATTCAACGCTAAACTTGTTTTACCATAACGACGCGGCGACATAATAAGCGCAGGATTTACACCTTCGATAATAAAGTATTCCCCGCGGCAAGCCGCGGGGTATTTCCTTCGATTAAAATAGTGCCAACTGCTCTACACTTTTGCCTTGCTCTTTTACGTATCTTTCCACCACCGACCAATCACCTCTTTCACCCAC
>JASFHF010000023.1:0-31875 GCA_050123375.1 Gammaproteobacteria bacterium | reverse complement strand
CCCTCCCTTTAGCTTCACCAAATTTGTTACCTCCTTCAGTGTAAAGTTCGGTTCTACGTTGACGGCTAATCTTTACGTAGGTCGGATTTTCACCGACTGATATTTATCCGCCTCTTGGCGCACCATGCTTTTTTCTCCTGTTATTTTAATTAACTGTTATCACACAAAACTATCCGTGTTTTTTGATGTTTTAATTATTATCCGATTGGAACTGTTACTCCTATATTAGCAAAATAATTAACCCTTTGATCGCTCGCTAAATGTACCGGTCCGCTGTTTGCATTATTGGACGGTACTACTCTTGGATCATAACCCCAACGGTCTACACCAATTTTAGCTTCAATACTTGGGCTGGTAATTTTGCGGTTAATTTTATATTGCGCTCCAACAGCCAAGATTGCCCGATAGGTAACCTGAGAATGTTTATTCTGAATCGGTGTCACAGCTGCAGAAGGTGTCGCTTCAATAGCAATATTTTGATCAGCGTTTAATTTTGAGCTTACATATAGCAATTGTGCTTCCAGATCACCAAATACTGCAAATTGCGGCTGCACGCTATATTGCAGTCTGCCGCCGCCGGCGAGTCCATAATAATAAGTATCAGCTTTATATTCTTCTTTATCAGTCCTAAAAGATGTACCACCTGCCATATACTGCACTGTATAATCATATTTTTCATTTAAATTAGTAATTACAGCGCCGGCCCGCGGCATAAAAGTAATTTTAGGATTACTGGTAATCCAGCCGCCACGATAATACAACCCTGCATTGATATATCTATGCTTGGCATTTAGTTGAAAATTCTGCAATGGTTCAGCAAAAGGAATAACCACTCCACTACCATCTATGTACCAAATTCTTCCAGTCCCCAAATTGCTGTTGCTCGTTTTTCGGGTGAAATTAAAATAATCTAACTGCAGCTCTACCGCATTATCATGACCAAAAATTTTGGTAACTATATTTTCACGCGGATTATAAAAAGCATAACCTACAGCTAAATTATAAAACGGCGTGACTTTTGAACTATCTATTTTTGCCAAAGGCGCGGTAGTATTGCCAACAGTACCTACTTCAAATTTCTCATTATTAAAATCATACGCGCCGGCTCCAATTCGAATATAAGGATATCTATAATCCGCATGCTGTCTGGCTGAAGGAGGCATAACCGCCTGATCCCACCCGGTAAAAGATGCAGCAGAACATACCCCCGATATCCCAATAAAAGCAGCACTAGCTGCTGCAACCAAAATACTCTTCTTAAACATAATACAATCCCCGTATAAATGACTATTATTGAATAGCCCAACAATAATCCGAAATATGGCAATTTTATAAATTACACATGCTTAGCTTAGTTATTTCTAAGCCAACCCCCTTTATCTCCTGCTAAGAAAAAAACTTTCTGAATTCGCGTATGATAAGTTTTCAACCAAAAAAAAGCAAGTCAAATCACATTATTAACCTCGCTCAACAACTGGTTAGATTATTTAACGTGAGTTATGGATAAGGATTATGTAACTCCATGAAAAAAGGAAGGTGGATGTTGCGAAAGCGTGAAATTCGTATATTAATCAAAGCCAGTATAAAGTACAAATCTTAAAGTCTTCTTAAAGATCAAAAAAAATACAATTTTTATTCTAATGTGGTGATTAATTTTTCCTGTATTACGCGCAGCGAAGTACACCCTTTAAATGTTAATGTTGACGTTCAAGTCCTTGAATCTTTCGTATTTATCATTAGATTTATCATTAGATTTATCATTAGATTTATCATTAGATTTATCATTAGATATATCATTAGATATATCATTTATACACACAGTGTCTTTCTTGCTGTCTTTCGGCAAATTGCTCTCTATTTTTTTTGAAAGGCTCTTTCGTTTTTCTCTCTGCTTTTTCTTCTCTTTTTTTGAAAACCTACCTACACACAATTCTATATGCGTTCCCTCAAAGGCTTTTTCTTCAATTTCTTCAATATGAAAATCTTTTCCAAATAGCTCCTCAGCAATGCATTTAATCTTTTCATCAACTTGTTTTCTATCTATTATCCCAACTAACAAAAATTTTATTCGTTCCTTTGACTTTACACACATTTCATCATTACCAGCACCAAATGACTTAAAAATCGCATAATAACGTTTAATTGCGATAAATTTATTCTTGTCTTCCTGCACATATTCCGCAATTACTTTTTTAATCACTATACGTTTAATTACATCATCAGAAATTGACGCCCTGTGGGGTAATTTCTTAGCAATCTCCGGGACTAATTTATTGACTCGCCGCAACACCTCTATTTTTATCTTTGTTTTATTTTCGTCTTTAGAAAAAAACTTATCTGCTTCAAAATTAAACCATTTATAAAGATGCCACTTGATGCGTAACCGCAATTTATACCGAGCATGATCGAACTTTCCCTTTCCCTTTCCCTTTTCATTCTCAGGCCGCTTAGCATTACGCCCTCGTTTTGCAGTTGTTTTTTCTTTTTTATTTTTTATTTTTAATAAAAGATGACTTTCTTCGGGTATATCAACTCCCTCATACCCAAAGTCATCTTTTTGTTGTACTTCTTTTTTTTTGAAAAAATGCTGTTGATTACAATGTCCTGTCGTTTCTCGAATGTACTCCATATACGTTTTTAGCTGATACCATTGCATCGGCTTAAGCTGATTAAAAGTTAAACCCTTTTTAAAATCATACAAATATTTAAAATATTCATCTAAATAATTTGATATGTATTCTTTTTGTTTCAACTTTTTACCATTCTTTTCCTGCTTCATTAAATTATTATTAAAATCAAACATTTGTAAAACTTTTTCACTTAAAAAGCTGTCTAACAAAAATACTTTAATAGAATTCGCACTATCCCTACCAGAACAACTATTTAATAAATGATTATATAATATCGAACCATCCCGTATTTCACATTTTTTGCTAGCATAAATAATTCTCCATGCATTAGCTTGCGACCAATCTTTCTCTGATACTTTATGCTTTATTTTTTCCAGCAACTTTTGCTCTTTTGCAAATCCCGAACACTCACGATACACTATTTGATAACATGGCTGCTTTTGACGACATCTGCAAATTACCAGTATGCTCTTCAGTAACCCAATGCTTTTTGCTCGCACCATTGAAAACTCTTTAGGTTCTTCAATTACTGGTAAATTTAATTTTTCTGATAGTGAATTATATATTTTAAATAATTGTTGGTGAAATTTTTTAAATCGCGGATCCATAATACTAAGCAAAAACACCTTAAAGAAACTCTGATATACAAGCAAAGCAAGCGTGCCTTTACATTCAGCAGACATTTCTTCATAATAATCAAACCAGGCTGCAAATTCGTCTTCTTTGTACACATTGCACTCTATTGCTTTTAGCGGTTTTTCGTTAAGAATAAAACGTAAATATGGCTTTAAATTCTCAAGTTTTTGTTTTGATAATAATGAATCTATACGTTTAACACCTTCTTTAAAAATATCTGTACTCTTGCCATGGGTTGATTTTTTTGGAAACCCTTTGAGTCTTTCATCTTGCAAAAAAGTCACTATGCAAAATATACATTTATAAAATTTTTCTTTATTATTTTTGTCGCTTTGATAATCACGAAAAATTTTTTCAGCCTCATACCAAAACCACTGCTGCTCAAAACAATCCAAACACTCGTTTATTCTCTTCAACATACCAACAATCCCCTGATTCTTATGCTCTTGAAGCAAAATCTTTACCTCTTCTATGTGCGAATTTACTTCGTTTTTAAAATACTTTATAAATTCATCCTGATCGTTAATAATTGAAAAATCGTACTGTTTTAATAACGGAATACCGCCATGAAAATTTATCTTATATTTAGCTCCATTAAGTTTTTTCAAAGCAATTTCAAGATACAACTTGCGCAAACACATTGCGATTAGATCGATAAAAATACGCAGCATACGCGCACACGCATATTTGTCAAATCTTAAAAACAACATTTGCATATTAACCAAATAATCATTTCTACTATGCTCACTAAGTTTTATCGAATTTTCCGGAAACTGTTTTAATTCTTCAATAATCCTACACGAGTCGGATTTTTGCTTGCGTGATTGAAGGTTGATCTTTTTATATGCATTGCGTGAAAAGCTCTGTATTTTACACCTAAAAAATTCATCAACCACTTTATGCGATTCTCTATTCAAATACATCCCCATAAAGTTTTCATGCTCAATGATGGTACAAACCCCTGCTACCAGTTGGTGTAAAAATTTTATCGGCATCTCTGTCCTCACACTGGCCTGCGTTATAATCTCTTCGCAAATATAATATAATACGTTCTTGTAACCCTTAACATATGCTTGTACCATTTTTGGCGGATAAAGAAAATCAGCAACACGACAAGATATTGATCCTGGACGATCACTCCTGTTTGCTTTCCAATAAGATATTGGTCCTAGACGATCACTCCTGTTTTCTTTCCAAAATGAAAAAAGAAAACCGTTATAAACTCCCACCATTGTATCAATCATTGTTTTAACATCTGCAAATTTTTTCAAAGCATTAGCAATATTATGATGCCTTTTTGTTCTTAACAACTGTTCTAAATACTGTAAAGTTCCGTCTTCATATATTCTTGTTCTAATAAATTTATACAAAAGACGATAATAATTATCATTCTTGTTGTGTTTTTCAATATCAAGATCTATCTTCCCGATAGTTTTTGACTGATGAGGCGAAAAACTTCGTAACAAAAGCAACTCGATTACTTTAGAATATGAAAAATGTTGGCAATTATTTTCCGCGAACATCGACAAAATTTCAAACAGAGGGTGATAAGAAACTTTAAAATATACGATTCCAACGTCTTGTAACATCTTAACTATATCTTCTACTTGTTTTTGTATATTATAAGCATTGTAATCTTGAATCTTATACGTATTATTAAGAATTGTGTTAATATAATCTTTTGTTTGCTTCTTATTACTTTTGATTAAAGAATATTTTTTCGAAGTATATTCTTCCCATAAATCACACAAAAGTATACCATTTTTACACGGATGCTTATTCTCACCTTTCAAGGTGGTACCGCCAAATGGAAATGATAGAATCGACAAAGACAGTATATGATATATTACGCCAAGAAAGCTACAATTAGGAAGAAGCTTTCCAACCAAAAATAAATGATTACTAAATGATGCCAAGAAATGGTGCAACGTCCATTCTTCAACTATAAATCGTGCTCTTAATATCTTTTTACATTCATCTTTTGTATGTTTTTCCGTTGGAATACGGGAAAATTCTGACTGGTCACTATTCAGTATAATTTTACGAAAAGACTCTCCAAACTCTGCACTATTAGCTTTGCGGCTAATCACAAAACAAAAAACATAATGATAAATAGGCCCAAAAGGATTACATCTGTTTAAACGTTCCTTTATGTATGGTTTAAAAAACGTTCGTATATTTTGTCGCTTAATAATTTTGCATCTCTTCTGATTGCGACGCAAAAAACTTTTGCGCCTATTCTTATCAAACTGTTGCTTATTCTTTGGCTCATATTGTTGGCAAAATTTCTGTTGGATTTCTGTTATGATTTTTTTCTTTTGTTCCATGGTCAATGGTTTTTGCTCTTCTGGTATCCCTACAGTTTCTTTAATTTTTTTGATAGAATTAGTTAACTGTTCTGTGGTTAATGATTTTTCTTCTAGTATATCTGTATGTTTTTTAATTTCTTTGATGATATCAATAAGTTGTTTCTTATTTTTTTCAGGTATACCTATAGCTTTTCCAATTTCTCTGATAACACTGCTAAATTGCGCATCGTCATCCGGAAAATAATTTTCACAATTATTTTTAATCACACCATCCCATACGCCCTCCCATACATCCTTCAATCTACCGCACACATATTCCCATGTTATTTTCCGTCTGCCTGGTTTTTTCAATTTTTCCAATACTTCTTCTAGTTTAGTATTAAAATCATTACAGATTTTTTCAATTAAACCATTAATTCTTTTTTGCAAATTTTCCTTAACTTTTTCAACCGCATCTTGTGCTATACGTAAATTATCTTTATTCTTACCAATATCTTTGCCGCAGTATAAACTCACCGCTACATTAAATATCCTTAAAGCTTCAAAATAAATTTGTTCATCCGACGAAAACTTTTTTTTATCTGCTCCACAAAAATATTCTACATAACGACCCATAGTATATTTTAAAAATGATTGCGTATCCAGTTTACAAAAATATTCTACACAAACATCTATGGTATATTTCAAAAATAATTGCGCAAATTGACAACCTGGAAATTGATATGTATGCAGCATATCTAATAATTCCGACTCATCTTGAAAACAGAAGATAAGAAATTTTACTTTTTGTCTAAGATCATTTTGTGTAAAAACAGATTTTAAATCCAAATTTTCTTCACAAACCTTTGTTTGAAGCTTGCATATTTTCTTTGCATTTTCATATAATGTTTGCAAATTAAATCCAAAGTTACATTGCTGCAGCGAATAACTTAAAATTATAATTTGTTTAAAAACCCTGTTTGTATTGTCAATTTGTTTTTTATCGTAAATTTGCGCAGCTCCACACGCTTCGATTAAAGCTAAGACACCACTCTCCTTGGGATTCAAAATATATTTCTTTTTTATCTTTTTTTTGCTGTTTTTTTTCTGCATTTCGCAACATAAATTTAATTCTTCATTTATTTGTAGACTGGCTATTTTGGTTAAAGCTTTAACGCGTAATGAATGGTCATTATCTGGCCTATCATTAGGCTTATTAAATGAATGGTCATTATCTGGCCTATCATTAGGCTTATTATCAGTGCAAAATAGATGAAAAATTTGCCACAATGCAATAACCTGGGAAATGGCATCTTTTGTTTTACTGTGGAAAATTTCCTTCTCTATGCTTTGAAACTGTTTAAAAACTTCTTCTCTATTTAATGCTCTAAGTCTGCTAATTAAACAAGAACCGTCTACTACTTCCTCAAATGCATCTACCTGAAATACCTTACTGAGAATAAAATCATATAAATATTCATATTTTGCGAAAATAATTTCGCTGACTTTTTTAAAAAAAATAACACGTATTTGATGTTCGAACTCCAGATAATACGCACTTTTAAGCAACATATTAGAATCGTTACTATGCTTATAGTTAATTACGCCAATAACTTTGTCAACCTCTAATGCTATGTTATGATGCAAACGTAACCCTGACCAAAAATTATTGTATGATATAAAAACATGGCCAATTTCTTTAATTGTTTTTAGCTGATTCTTATCCAATATTTTCATGCGATTATTAATCTCACGATTTAAAAGTTGGGCAGCATACTCTCTAGACTTGCCAAAATTAAATAATTCCTCAAACGGCAGTTGATTAGAACTTCCGGGTAATTTTTTATTACGCATCTTAACCGGGCTGGCTAATTCTAGCTCTCTACGATTTAATACATCAATATCTTGATTTTTTTCACGATACAAATATAAAGATTTAATTTTTGTATCTGATAAATTATTTAATTTTTTTCTTTTGGATAACGACGTAAGAATTTTATCCTTCTTTAATCTAGGAAAATTATAATATTTACAAACGATTTTGAATAATAGAGAAAGTTCATCAAGACTTGTGGTATCTAGAAAGTTGCTGTCAAACCGCTTCTTCATACAAAAATGTACCGCTTCCCTTGCAAAATAATCTACAAAACCTTTAACTTCTTTCGATTTAAACCAATCCGAGAGAATTTTTTCCTCTTGGCCAGAAAAACTTAAATTATTTTTATTAGTCTGATTTTCTTCTATAATATCCCAATTGTCTTCGTTACAACCTAGAAACAAAGGCAACGATTTTATACAAACAACTAACCCTTTGTATTTGGTCTCGGCATTATATGTAATTGAACCCATACGTATATGATATAATTTTTTTATTATGGAATATTTCTCCTCACATTCTACTTTATAATTTATAAAAAACTCATGTTCCATTAACTTACTTAGAACAAACAGTAACTTGCCAAATCGATTTACTGCATCACTCTGGTTTTTAACGCGCAAATGAGCAAACAAATACGCACACACTGTTGACAACTTAATAATATTTTTAAAAATATATTCCCAATCATTACCCCAATTCGACTTCGTCTTATTTCTTAAACATCCATCACCATACAACAAAATCTCTTTGCAAGCCGAGATTAAATTGTTCAAAGACATAATAAAAAAATTTTCATCGAGCTGATACATAATCATTTGCTTAGATTTCATGTTTTGCTTAAATTTCATATGACCTACACTTTGAAATAAATTCAACCGAACCAATTTTAATTTAAGTTCAGACCTCACTAAATTGTCTATATATCCTGAATCGGTGCAAAAAAGATAAACCATGTTATATAAATCATAGGCCAGCGCAAACTCCTCATGAGAAATTAATGTTTTAATATCAGTCTTTAAATAATTTAAAATTTCATCTTTGTGATCAACATTTAAAGATTTGGAAAAAGTTTTCCCACATCTCATTATTTTTTGATCAATTATCACTAGATATTTTGAATACGGGGGAAAACAATACAATTCTTTTGCATATAGGGATAAGCATTTATATAATTTTTCCCCAATATTTGAAATAACTTTTTTTCGAACAATTTTGCCATTCAAATACAATGATAAACCATTTTGAAATAACACATCAATTAATCCTTTAAGCGGTTTAAAATCATGTTTATTGCGCTGCTGCACCAAACAATATTGTTCAGCAGCACGTAAAATAATTTCCCTTTTGTTTTTAAGGATTTTCTTATTATTTTGCTTGCACAATGCATCCCAAAACTTTCGATAATCAATAAATACAGGAGATACGGGAACAATTTTTTTATTTTGTTTGTTTGTAAAATTAAAAAACTCGTGGCCGTATTGGCAAGATTTAATACATTTACTTTTCAAACTTTTAACTAAATTTTGAAATTCTTGCAATGCTTTCCATGTTTTTTTATCAGGAACCTTTTTCTTTTCTTTATTATTTGGTAAACTCAAAATACCGTCAGGTAGATTTTTATTTTTACCTCCGTTGTCCTTTTTATAACTCATAACACAAAACTCACAAATAATTAACATAGCATAATATTACATTATGTGAATTATACGCTACGAACATTAAGGAAAACTTAAGAAAAATAAAATAAGAATTAAATTTTTTTTGATAAAACCTAAATATTGTATAAAACAGCTCTGTATAATTTATCGTCTATTTTACATTAAAATGCACTTATTACAATTATTCAAACAACATATCAGCAGACAAACCATGCTGCTCAAGAACTTCACGCAATTGCTCTAAAGCTTCTACTTGCAACTGCCTAACTCGTTCACGCGATAAACCTAAATTTTTGCCAATTTCTTCGAATGTAGCTTTTTCGCTATATTTACCTACACCAAACCGCTGTTCTAAAATCTCTCGATGCCGTTCGTCTAATTGCTGCAGCCATTTAGCAAGTTTTTTATTGATGTCACTGGAATTCAATAAATCTACTGGGTTATTTTCCTTTTCGTCTGCCACAACATCAATAAAACTTTTACTCGAATCACTACTAACCGGCGTACTTAGCGATACAGTATCATCGGTCAAACCTAAAATACGCTTTACTTCATTAAGCGGACGATCAACTGATTCAGCAATTTGTTCAGCGCTTGGCTCATGACCCAAAACCTTAGTCAATTTACGCGCAGCGCGTAAATAAATATTTAATTCTTTAATTATATGAATCGGTAAACGAATAGTACGTGATTGATTCATAATGGCACGCTCGATAGTTTGCTTAATCCACCAGGTCGCATAAGTGGAAAATCGAAATCCCCGCTCTGGATCAAATTTTTCAATCGCGTGCATCAAACCCATATTGCCTTCTTCGATTAAATCCAAAAAAGCCAAACCGCGATTTAAATAACAACGCGCAATTTTCACGACCAAACGTAAATTACTTTCAATCATTTTACGACGCGCGTCACTATCTCCTTGCAAAGCCAGGCGAGCATATTTTAATTCTTTTTCAGCATCTAATAATGGAGAAAAACCTATTTCACGCAAATACATCTGCGTTGGATCCAGGCTCTCACCAACTCTTGATCTAGTACGTTTTTTAGCTTCTTCTAATTGCTTCTCAGCATCAACTGCCGCCTGATCTTCAGCTGCGACTTCAGCATCATCAACCTCAGGCAACTCAGAAGTATCTTCAATATCTAAAACAACTTCCTGATCTTTTGTATTATCATCAAAGTTATTGCGTGTCACGATTACTACCCATCCTCTCCTATCGTATTATACTCCTTACGAATGGATTTTAAGGAATTATAACACAAAGTTTATGGTCAGATTGCGACGATCTGATTGAGCAAAAACGCAGGTGCAGCAACCTCTACATCAAGTTTTTGCGATTAAAAATCACTCGCAAGATGATCATAAAATTGAAGTTATAAACCTTAAAATTCATTCGTAAAGAATATATAATCCTATCATCATTTTTGACAAAAAAACAGTGCCAAATAAATTATAATGATACATACTCCAATGGCACATAACGAGAACCAGGATATAAAACTTCGCTATGAAACAATGTAACTCTTTGAATTTCAAAAATTAATGGAGGCAATGTTACATCTTTAAGCTCGCAAATATTTTTATTCTTGATTCGCGCTAAAGTTAAATGCGGTTTAAACGATCTAGCTTCAGCCGGAATATTACAATCCACAACTTTCTCTTCAATTTTACAAGCCAAAGCTATCAATTGTTCAAGTGGCGATGGTAATAATGCAATAACTCTTGGTTTACGTTTGGATGGAAACAAAACTAATTTATCTAATTTAATTTCAAATTTTCCCCATCCCGAAATTACGGTTTTAATTTCCGGTAAAAATTGTTCACATTGTAATTGTGTAATATTTCCTAAAAATTTTAAAGTAATATGCAAATTTTCCGGCTTTACCCAACTAATATTTTTATTTGGATTGGCTTTTTTTAATAGTTTCATGAAAGACGTTACTTCAGTTCTAATATTTTCCGGCAAATCAATTGCAAAAAATGCACGAAATTTTTTGTCCATCTAACATCCCAAAAACAACGCGGGACGCGAGCTTTACATAATTACAAGGCTATGCTTATCGCTTTGTAATCATGTAAAACTCCGTCCCTCAAAGAAACTAGTTATTACTTTGTAACTAATAAAAAATCTCAACCCTGCTAACAAATGATTACAAATCCAATATTAAATTCAGATCACAGTTTAATCAATTTTTCGGCATAAATATAATGAATTATTTAATTTATTTGATGAAAATATATGAGTTTGCTCCGTCAACATTCTAGCTTAAATAGCGTAAAGGATTTACCGCCTTACCTGCTCGCCGAATTTCAAAATGTAATGCAACCTTACCTAAATTATCATTCATACCCATTAAAGCAATTTTTTGTCCAGCACGCACCCACTGCCCCTGCTTAACAAATAAATTACTATTACATGCATAAGCCGTCAAATAAACCGCATTATGCTTGATAATTAATAAATTACCATAACCCCTAATACCATTTCCAGCATAAACCACTTGACCTTTTGCTGCAGCAAATACTGGGGTATTATAATAACCGGCAATATCAATTCCTTTATTACTTGACGAGAAACCTCGGCTAATTGAATGATGTTTAACTGGCCAACACCAATGCTGTTTTATCTTCATTGGTTTAGTACGTACAGTTCGCTTTACATTTACTGCCCCATTTAAACGAATCAAATCTCCTGGCTTAATTGCATATGGCGGATGTAAATGGTTTAATGATGCTAATAATCGATAATCTTTTTCATAACGCCATGCTACCGCATATAAAGTTTCACCTGGCTGGACTAAATGATATCGAACTTTACCAACACGATGCACATTAACATCTTGAACTGGAGCAGCACAATTATAATTCACACAACCACTTAAACACAAAAATACACTAATTAAGAATATTAAGAATTTTTTCTGCATTATTGCACCCTTACATAGTGACATCTCAATAAATAAAAACAAATATACTGAATTTAGCCTTCAATAATGGAGGTTGTCTTTTTCAGACAATGCGAGACCATGGATGGTCGAGCCTTAGCGCCACATGGATGTGCTCGAGCGTGTCTGAACAAAGACAACCTCCGTTTGTTGAAGACGATTTTGCCATTTATTGAGAGATTACTTATCAACAACCCGATAATACTGCTCTCCTTTTTTTATCATTCCTAATTTTTCCCGTGCTAATAACTCTACCGAATCCTTAGCATGCTTTAAACGATAAACTTGCCTCCCTAATTCTTGGTTACGTTTAATTAAATTCTTATTGCTTTTTTGTTGTGCGTTTACGGCACGATGCAATCGCAAAGTATTAACCAAACCACCATGAAAACTCCAAAACTCATATTGCAAAAACAATAATAACGCTATTAAAATAAATACTAAAAATCTCATTCGCTATACCCAGCTAACGATAATGCTTGTGCAAACCAAGCGGTATATTTCCCAGGATGTTTTTTTAAGTCTTGCCGCAACTTAGTTATTTCCATCCAACGATAATCGGCAACTTCTTCTGGATTGATGTCAATCATTTCATTTTGATAATTACCTACTAACACATGATCAATTTCATTTTCAACCATTTTCCCCTCTAAATCAACCCGATAATGAAAAACTCCTGTTTCACGCAATTGAATCATCAACCCCATTTCTTCCTGCAAACGACGTTGACCAGCCGCAATTATTTCTTCGCCATACCTCGGATGTCCACAGCAACTATTTGTCCACAAATTTTTGCTATGATATTTATTGAATTGTCGTTGCTGCAACAATAACTCGCGTTGACCTGATGAGTTTTTCCTAAAAATAAATACCGAAAATGCACGATGCAATAAACCATCTCGGTGTACTTGTATTTTTTCTGCTTGACCAATTACCTGATCTTGTTCATTTATTAAAATTAGTTGTTCATTCATAACATTTGCCACAAAAGTTAATCGGGACGCGAGCTTCACATAATTACAAGTGCGCAGCTTTGTAATTATGTGAAGCTCCGTCCTCCTGAGTAACTAATAAATATCACGATTCATCCTATCCAAACGGCAAAACCATTTCAACTTGAGAAAATTCTTGCTTTATTTTAGCAATATCCTGTTTTAAAAATAATAAAATTAAATTCGGTCCTGCATCCTGAGTAAAATATACATTAACACCAGATGAGCGTAATTTCCATATCTGTTTAATTGTTTCAATAGTCTCTGACGTTGAATATAATATTGCTGGGTGAGACGTTAACATTAAACTATGCATCGCCATCGCATTGGCTTCTGCTGTTTTACCCAACAAATTAAAATCCTGCTGCTTAATTGCTGCAATCAAAGATTGCAAATCATCACGCACTTGATCAGGCCATAATTTATAATATCTGGAAGTATTCACCGTACGCTGCATCGCTTCACGCGAACTAATACTTTTAATCTCTGTCGACAAAGTTAATAAACCCAAAGTCAAATCAGGCCAACTATATGGAAGACATTCCGCAAAACTATCCATGCCGTCTTTAGCGCTGCCGGCATGCCATTGCACAAACCCTTGCCATAAAGATCTACAAGCGCTGCCGCTGCCTAAACGCGCTAAAATCGATAATTGTTTTTTATCAAGTCCCCAACCAAATAATTTATCTAACGCACAAACTAACGCAGCAAACCCAGCTGCAGATGACGCCAAACCCGCACCAACTGGAATATTATTAAATGTTTCTATCGCAAAATATAAATCACCACGAAATAAATTTAAAAATTTAATAATGCGCTTTGCAAATACAGAATCCTGCTCTAAAATTTCATTATTTAATTTGATTACATCGCAATTCCCTTCTGACAAAGTAATACATGTCTGTACACCTTTATCCCCCAATGAAACCGAAAGACTGGAAGTAACCGGTAAGTGCAAATTTACATCACGCTTGCCCCAATATTTACACAATGCAATATTTGATGGCGCAAATGCTTCGCCTTCTTTATTTCGCGGTAATGCACCATATTGCTTATTTAAAATTTTTTTTACGACATCTAGCTGCTGCATATACCGTTCTCCAATGAAAATGATAAGTTTACACTATTGGCATAAATGGAACCAGTGATTTTACAGCGCCGGCAAGTTTGCTGTAAAATCACTGGTAAGCAAGCACTTTGATAACTTTAAAAGAACCTAAATCTACCATGCGCGGTAGCTGCCACAGAAATTTAATAAGTACTTTTGCAAGTTATAAATTTCGTATTTTGAAGCATTATGAGCATATTATACCTCGCGGATCTATTTTAACATCTGCTAATAAATAAGGCGTCTTTGAGGGTCGGAGCTTCACATGATCACACATTGCATGTGTAATCATGTGAAGCTCACGACCCACCCGCTTATGTAATGAGTGAAGATGCGACCCCATTAAAGCCAAAACGCAATCACCTAAACCGGCGCCAGAAATTTTTGCGCCGTAAACTTGCGGCATATTATTTAATTTAGCAATAATTTTTTCAATCTCCGCATCACTAACACCTAATGCGCGCTGCACCTCAAAATGCTGCAAAAATAATTTTCCCAATTGTTGCCAATTTTCTTGTTTAAAACATTCTATTCCTTTTAAAACCAAATCACCAATCATCCGATATAAATTTTTAAAATGATCTGGCGCATTTTCTGCAGATTCATTTACTTGTTTAATCACCTCTGTTGTTGGTGTTTTATATCCAGTATAAATTAACGCGATCTCCGGAAAAAATTGCAGCTGCTCAATTTTCAATGGTTTAAGTTGATAAGCAACAATCCCACCATAAACACTAGCAGCAATATCGGCACCCGAACCTAAAGCGTTTTGCACTGCATGAACCGTTTTAATTCCTGATTCATAAATTTTATCTAAATCAACTTTTTGTGAAATCCACTTTTGTAACACCGCCAAAGTTGCAACTGTTACAGCCGCCGAGGATCCTAATCCTAACTTATCAGAAAAATCAGAACGAATGCGCAAATCAAACCCAGAAGAAATTTTATTTTTAAATTGTTTAATTGCAGCTATTACATAACGGAATTTTTTACTCTGCAAACTGTCATCCCGCGGCTTGACCGCGGGATCCAGTGTCAGTTTTAATTTGCCAAAATTTTCTGCATCAATATAAATGCTCTTATCAGACCGCGGAACTAAAGTTACTGTAATACGCCGATTAATCGCAGCAACAATTGCAGGATAACCATGCAACACCGCATGCTCCCCCATCAACATCACACTACCTGGAACTGAAATCTCAAACAACTCGCAATCCTCTTGTTTCAATTTGGATCGGAACTAAATCAAAATTATAACGTCTACAAACATTTTTTACTGCATTAATTTTGTCAGCAACAATCAAAACAACACCTGCATTATCTCCAACTACACTGCCCGCACCACAAATTTTTGCTGCAGCATTTGCTTGTTCAACTTCTGCAATAAATTTTTGGATTTTTTGCGGTACTACACCAATCTCAACTAACAAACGATGATTTGCACGAATGAATTTTTTCAATTCCGATACATCATTGGTTGCCAAAATATTAGTTAACTCATTAGTTACTTCAGCAAACTCATACCATATCTTGCTATCACCAAATTCCTTGGCTACTTCCGCAACACATTCGCCTGTGTTCACAGATGGTTTTCCAGTATTGACCATAAACATTAGCAGTTTATTATCTATCTGACATGATTTGATTTTTCCCCGCTGAAAATAAACACATCCGCCATGCAAGCATGTATACGCATCAACCCCGCTAGGACGACCATGTTGCAATTTTTCTGACATTTGTGCTAAATTAAAATATTCATCTTTAGTTAATTTAATTTCAAAATATTCTGCCAGTACACCAATAATACTTAAAGCAATAGCTGCTGATGAACCCATACCGCAGCCAATAAAAATATTTGAATCAATCTTGATATCCAAACTATCTACTGACACATTAAAATGCCCGGCAAAATTATTTATGGTAAATTGAATTAATTTATCAAAATTAGATTTAACCTCGGTATTTGGAATAAGCGTCGTGATCACAAATCTATTTACTGCCATTGCAATTGCCGGCATACCATAAACGACCGCATGTTCGCCGGATAAAATTAATTTGCCCGGGGATGTAGATTTGAGTTTTTTCATAGTATCTTAGGGGGTCGCATCTTCACTCATTACATAGCTTCGCACATGTAATGAGTGAAGATGCGACCCCACCAATACCTGTAATGAGTGAAGATGCGACCCCACCAATACCTTATACAACTTCATACAACCTTTTATGATCTTTAATGCCTGCTAAACGAAAATGTCCCGTATTATAATGCGGGGTATAAAACTCACTACCATCCTCAGGCAAAATAAAATTAAAAAATTGTTCGTACTCTTGATAAGTCAGACTTTGACGGGAATTCAACATTTTTTGATTTTCGGAAACTTGTAATATGCTACGATAATTATCCTGCACCACTCCGCTAAAATATTCCGCCACGCATCCAGAACCATAACTATAAAATCCAATACGTTGCCCAGCAGCATCACCTTGATAATTATCTAATAACGAAATTAATCCAACGTGCAAAGCTGCAGTATAACTATTACCTATTTCACGTGCATATACCAATGAATCCGCAACCTGTTTCCTGACTTGATCCTCATTAATCTTTTGTCCATTAATTTTTGCCAATAATTTATGAGCTTTCTCAACCAAACGCGGCACTGGAACGTGGTAACAAAAAAAGCCGTGATCATTAAAACCACGTTGTGAATGCATAGCATAATCACGCCAAACTTGTTCTAACGCGCGCATATAAATAATCGTGGAATATTTTCCTTCGACCAATGCTACATCCTGATAGTTCGGTCGCCAAAAATCCATAACATCATCAGTATACACACTATATTCCGGTTCAATAGCAAGCAGCCTCGGATTAACACTAACCAGCATCGCTATTGCACCACATCCTTGTGAAGACTCGCCAGCTTTATTTAAACCATAACGCGCAATATCTGCTGCAACTAATAAAACTTTTTTATGCGGATAACGGGCAACTAATGCCATCGCTAATTGCAAACCTGCCGTAGTGCTATAACATGCTTGCTTTAATTCTGTTACACGACATTTCTTAGGCAAATTCAACAATGCATGCAAATAAATACCCGCCGCTTTGGATTGATCAACACCAGATTCAGTTGCAAACAATACTGTATCTATATCATCTATATTTGTGTATTTTAAAACTTTTCGCGCAGCATTAGCAGCAATGGTAACTACATCCTCTCCGGGCGCAGGCACCGCCATTTTCAATTGCCCTAAGCCAACATTAAATTTATTAACATCAATATTTCTTACAGCAGCAAGCTCTGCTAAATCTAAATAATAATGCGAAGTATAAAAACCCATCGCATCAATTCCAACTGCTAAATTATATTCTTTATTCATTCATTATTTCCTTTACCAAAACACCGCGTTCCAAACTTAAATGGGTGCGCATTAATTCACCCTGATTCGTTAATGCTGCTAATAACGAAAGTTCACCGCATAAGACTGTTGCAGCAACAATTACCGCCAAACGCCGTGCATTGTCACCCACTTCACGATCTTCTAAACAACCTAACATCTGTAAATTATCACGCACAAAATCTAATTTTTTACCGGCGCCTATTGTACCAACAATCACGTTTGGCAAAGTTACTGAAAAATATAATGAATCATTTTGCACCTGAGTATGCACAAATCCCTGCGAACCCTCAATTATATTTGCTGCATCCTGACCAACTGCTAAATACAATGCCAATAAAATATTTGCAAAATGCGCATTAGCAGTTCTTACTCCTCCGGCAATATTTGTACCTAATAAATTTTTTTTAATATTTAACTCCACAATTTTTTCCGGGGTGGTTTTTAAAATTTGTCCACAAATGTTTCGCGGGATGGTTATTTCAGCAATTACATATTTGCCACGTCCTAAAATACCATTTACCGCAGAAACTTTTTTGTCGACACAAAAATTCCCCGATACCGAAATATAACGTAATTTTGGATATTGCACTAACATCCAATTCATTACATGATCAGCCGCATTGGTTGTCATATTATGTCCTGCAGCATCGCCAGTAGAACATTCGAGTCTTAAATAAATTAAATTCCCAACAATTTGAAAATTTAATTCCAATAATTTAGTAAATCGGCTGGTTTTGCTAATCACTTTTGCAATTTCTTCGCGGCGCAATTTGGCATCACGTACTACCTGCAAAGCAATTGCCGCGCAAGAAGCCTCAAACAAAACCGAACGAGTCATACGCTCATCAACCATAACTGCATGAATTCCGCACGCCGAGCGCGATACCTTAGCGCCACGATTAGTCGATGCCCATAAAGGCGTTTCATAGGTAGCCAAAGGAACCTTAACTTGACCTTCGATATATGGACTAACTATCTCAATTGGCCCAATTGTACGCATCGGAACTGCAGCCGCTTTTACTAAATTCATAACCGCAACATAATAACAGCTTTATGCAGAATTGGATAGGAATTATACGGTGAATTGGTTATTTGTTGCTTTTTATATACCTTTTGAATTCCCGGTATACGGCTCCATCATTACGTTTACCAACCAATACAACCGTGATTAGTTTTTTCTTGGCATTGAATTTATAAATAATACGATATTCACCAATATCAATTCTTATATATGGATTATATCCCGTCAAATACTTGGAATCGTGGGGAATAGGCTTTTCTAGTAATTTTAATATACGATCTTTAACCTGCCGTTGATGTTTTGGCGGCAACAATTTAATGAATTTTTTTACTTTGGGTTTAATAACAATATCAATCATCGTCTTTAAGTAAAAACTCCATAGATTCTTTAGAGCTCAAAGATCTTTCCTTGTCAGCCTTGCTAGCAAGCTCCCCCCAATACGCATCTTCTAACTGTTCATATCGCTCATATGAGATTATCACAGCCATCGGTCGTCCCGATTTTTCAACTATTACAGGGTCTTTTATTGCTTTCTCTAAATATGTACCTGGGCGTTTATTTAACGCAGTTGCGGATATGTGCATTGAATTTCTCCTAATTACCTATAATACCTATTTTAGGTATTATAGGTAAAATACGTAAAAAATCAAGAATATTTCAGTATATGATTGAAATTTGAGCCAGCCGATAAGCCGAGTTCTGTCGTGGACAGTCATTCATCTGGGCGTTATGTCGCCATAACGCTCAAGCAACCAACCCGGATTCCATGCGGGCAACATGATTGAATCCCTATTCGGTCTTGCTTCAAGTGGGGTTTGCCCTGCCATCGCTGTTACCAGCAACGCGGTGCGCTCTTACCGCACCATTTCACCCTTACCAGAGAATAGTTTCCCATCCTCTTAGGCGGTATATTTTCTGTGGCACTTTCCGTAGACTCACATCCCCCAGCTGTTAGCTGGCACTTTGCCCTATGAAGCTCGGACTTTCCTCCAGGCCAGTTAGGTATCAGACACCGTTATGGTGTCTGATACCTAACTGGCCCAGCGACTGCCTGGCTGACTCAAAGAAATTATAGCAGATCTTAGTTAGAAAAAAATCTAACATTTTTATAATATATTTATTTTCAACCTAGCAAAAGGCGCAAGACGTCGACTGGAAAAACTTGGCCAAGCTGTTCAAAAGACAGCATCTGTGCACAATTACCATAACTACACTTGTCATTAAATTGCATTACAATAACTTTATCACAAAAATTACGCAGCAAATGAATATCATGCAATACCATAATAATAGTTTTATGCTGCGCTAACGCTAACTGCTTTAATAAAGATAAAACACGAATTTTTTGCTGCAAATCTAAATGGTTAGTAGGCTCGTCTAACAAATAAATATCTGGATCTTGAGTTAACACTGTTGCAAGAGCCAACCTTCGCCTTTCACCTCCAGATAAAGTCGTCACCAAACGATCGGCAAAATTTTCCAATTGCACAGCAGCTAATGCTTGGTTAGTAAACTCAAAATCATCACGCATTTCACCAAACCATTTTTTAGAATAAGGATAACGACCAATTAATGCAGTTTCAAAAACTGTGCTGGGAAATGAAAATTCTGTGTCTTGCGCAAGCAAACCAATTTTTTGCGCACGTTGTTTCGGATTAAAATTTTTTACGTCAATTTCATTCAACCAGATATTACCATTATCCGCTGCACGCAATCCTGCTAATGTGTGCAAAAAAGTAGTTTTACCAACACCATTGGGACCCAAAATTCCCCAAATTTCACCAGGTTTAAATTCAAGATGTAAGCGCTCAACAATTTTTTGTTTGCCAATGCTGATTGTCAAATCCTGCGCACGTAACATTATTGCTTGACTCCGCGCTGCAATAAAAATAAAAAACACGGCACACCGACAATTGCAGTCACTACGCCAACTGGTAATTGAATTGGCGCCATCAAACTACGAGATAAAGTATCCGCTAAAGTTAACAAAATTCCGCCTAATAAAACTGACCCCGGCAAAATAAATCGATGATCATTGTTGCCAAATTGACGCAACATGTGCGGTACAATTAAACCAACAAAACCAATACAACCAGCAATACTAACTGCACACGCGGTTAGTAACGAAGTAATAAAATATAATAACCAACTCAATCGCTGCGTGTTAATTCCCAAACTTTTTGCAGTAAGTTCACCGCGGGCTAAAATATTTAAAGGTTTAGCCAAACACAAACTAACTAACAAACCTGCAACCAAAATTAATAAATGCCAATAAGAAAATTTTGCATAGCTTAAATCACCCATTAACCAAAATAACATGCCGCGTAAATTTGATTGTGGACTAATCGCCAAAATAAAACTAATAACCGCCGCCCATCCAGCTGCAATTACTACACCAGTAAGTAATAACTGCAATGAAGAAAAATTACGTGAATTACGCACCAAACTCATTACCAACAACATTGAAAACAAACTTCCAACAAAAGCCCACACATAAATAAAACTAGTAAAAATACCAACTAACATCACCAACAAGCTTGCTACCGCCGCTCCGCCAGAAATACCTAAAACATAAGGATCTGCTAATGGATTACGCAACAACACCTGCATTAACGCGCCAGAAAGTGATAACAATCCACCAACAATGAAAGCAGTAAACACCCTCGGCATACGAATTTGCATAATAATTTCGCGCTGCACCACATGAGTCTGACTAAAAATAGAAACACTGCCAAAGCCAATACCAATAATAATGCTAATGATGCTCAATATAAGCAGCACAATAAAAATTGGTGATAAATGATAAACATATAACTTGTTGTTAGTTAGCATAATCTTTTATGGACATCCCAATTTATTATATTGCTTCCACAACGCCCTTTTATCAGCTTCAATACGAGGCTTCGTCCACCCCCGATGATGCTGGTAATTCATCACATCAATATCATGCCGCAAAGCTAAACACTGTGCATCATGATTCATTGCATGGCCATGATATTCATGAACCGCATTATTTTCACAAGCTGCCAACAATAATGACAACACCGCTAAACATCCTAATTGAATAATTTTTTTACACATAACTTTCCTCCTTTTATAAAATTAAGACTTACGTAATATTTTTGTGTTTAGCGCATCAAGCGAGGGTCGTTTGCAAACGACCCTCCGGGTGTGTGCTTATCAGTTTATAAAATATAGCGTAAGTTCTAAATCTACCATAGTGTAAACTGTTCAGTTATTTTTACAATCTTTTATGCTATTATTGCAACTATGAAAACATGGAATCCCAAACAAGACCCCTTTGCAAACCGCGAAAAAAGCAAATATGAGCACCCTATTCCTTCGCGTGAACTAATTCTTGATTTTATAACTCAACATCAAAGTACATATTCACGCAAACAATTAATGACGCATTTCGGCTTACAAACCGCATTTGAAAAAGAAGCGTTTCGACGCAGATTGCGCGCCATGGTGCGCGATGGACAACTAGTAAAAAATCGTAAAGCAAAATATTCTTTAATCAAAGCTAGTGATTTAATTCACGGCCGTGTTTTAGGTCACAAAGAAGGCATTGGTTTTGTTAGACCAGAAGATGGAACCAAAGATATTTTTTTGCCTGTGCATGAAATGCGTAAAGTTTTCGATGGCGACTTGGTAAATGTGCGCATTATCGGCATGGACAAACGTAATCGCCGCGAAGGAATAATTGTTGATATTCTAGAACGCAAACATAAACAAATCGTTGGTAAATTTTTTATTGAAAGCGGAATTGGTTTTGTTGAACCAGATAATACAAGAATCGCACAAGATATTATTATACCCCCGCAAGATCAACTAGATGCTAAAGTTGACCAAATCGTCATTGCTGAAATTGTAACCCCACCAACCAAACGTGCTTATGCAATTGGCCGTATTGTTGAAATATTAGGTGACTATATGGCGCCAGGCATGGAAACTGAAGTTGCGATTCGCGCATTTGATTTACCGCATGAATGGCCTGAAGAATTGCAAGACGAAATTAAACAACTTCCAGAAGAAGTCTTAACCAATGATCAACAAGGCCGCGCTGATTTACGTGATTTTCCGTTAGTAACTATTGACGGTGAAGATGCTAAAGATTTTGATGATGCAGTTTATTGTGAAAAAAAACCTAAAGGCGGTTGGCGTCTAATTGTTGCGATTGCTGATGTCGGACATTATGTAAAACCAAATTCTGCTTTAGATAAAGAAGCGAAAAAACGCGGAACCTCGGTATATTTTACCGGCAGAGTTCTACCAATGCTGCCGCATGTTCTATCAAATGGCTTATGCTCATTAAAACCCAACGTTGACCGCTTATGCGTTGTTTGTGATATGTCAATTGCGGCAAACGGCAAAATTTCCCGATATCGATTTTATCAAGCAATTATTCATTCACATGCCAGATTAACTTATACCAAAGTTGCGAAAATGCTCGAAGGTGATACACAACTAATTAAACAATATAAAAACGTTTGGCCATATTTACAAAACTTACATGAACTATATAGAGCATTACACCAAGTGCGTCTCGCACGGGGTGCGCTTGATTTTGAAATGCCGGAAATTAAAGTCGAATTTGAAGAAAATCGCAAAATAAAACGTCTATACCCAATAGTTCGCAATGATGCGCATCGCATCATTGAAGAATGCATGCTATGTGCCAATACATGTGCCGCAAAATTTTTATTAAAAAATAAATGTGATGCATTATTTCGTGTACATGATGGACCAGATGCAACTAAATTTGCTGAATTAAAAGAATTTTTAAAAGAACTTGGGTTATCATTAGGCGGTGGTGATTTACCAACCCCAATTGATTATGCCAAGTTAATTGAAAAAATTCAAAACCGTCCCGATGCACATTTAATTCAAACTATTTTATTACGTTCGATGACACAAGCATTTTATTCACCAGAAAATGATGGTCATTTCGGTTTGGCTTATGATGAATACACTCATTTTACTTCACCAATACGCCGTTATCCTGATTTAATTGTGCATCGCGCTATTTGCGCCGTAATTGACAAATCACATAAATCTAAAGGTTTGCCGGATTACGAAAAATTACAAGTTCTTGGCGAACATTGTTCAATGACTGAAAGACGAGCAGATGATGCTACCTACGAAGCATTAGATTGGTTAAAGTGTGAATATATGATGGATAAACTGGGGCAGGATTACGAAGGAATTATTAGCGGAGTAACCGGCTTCGGTATTTTTGTGGAATTAAAAAATATTTTTGTGGAAGGGTTAATTCATATCACCGCACTAGAAGATGATTATTATTTCTTTGATGCGGTAAGACATCAATTAGTCGGTGAACGCACAGGCAAAATTTATCGCTTAGGTGATACCTTAAAAATAAAGGTCGCACGCGTAAGTTTAGAAGACAAACAAATTGATTTTGTGTTAGCGTAACTAATTGTCATCCCGCGACCCAGTCAGTTGATCGCGGAATCCAGAATGTAACAAGCCACTAGCACTTAATTCCCGCTTGTGCGAAAATGACAATTAATAATAGGATTAAAAAATGTTAAACGAACTGAGCACATCCTTACAAAATATAATTACATTAATCAAAGTTAATTCTTTGTTTGTATTAAAACTTATTGCGATTTTATGGATTATTCAAATAATTAATTTCATCTTGCGTTATCGTTTGAATTTTTTAGGAATTTATCCGCGCCATCTTTTTGGTTTACCGGGAATTGTCTGCTCGCCATTCCTGCATGGTAATTTTAATCATTTATTTTTTAACTCTATCCCGCTGTTTTTGCTAATCAATTTGATATTATTTAACGGTCGCGCAGAATTTTATTGCATTTCTATTATGATAATATTATTAAGCGGAATGGCTTTATGGTTATTTGGCAGACGCGCAATCCACATTGGATCCAGTACTCTAATTATGGGTTATTTCGGTTATTTGTTAATCAATGCGTATCACCAACCAACCATGTCAACTATATTATTAGCTGCATTTTGTATTTATTATTTTGGCGGATTATTTTTGGCATTAATCCCCGGCGAAAAAGGTATTTCATGGGAAGGACACCTATTTGGTTTTCTTGCTGGTGTTGCTGCAGCATTTTTGTGTCCAATAATGTAAAAACAAGAGCAAATTAAATATGAACGCACATACAAACATCAAAAAAGCCGCATTGTTCAGTCTATGCGCTGCTCTGTCTTTAAGTATTATGGCTACGTTCGTTAAATTTGCTGCGCCGCATATTCATAACAATATGATAATCTTTTTTCGCTTTATGATTAGTTTTATTTATATATTCAGCATTTTCTTAATCAAAAAAATAAAGAAAATGCATTTCCCAGTAAAAACCCAACATTTTAAATTACATATTCTACGTGCAATTGCTTCAATGATGATAATGTTACTACTTTACTATTCCCTAGCATATATTCATTTAGTAGATGCTAATTTGCTATTTATGACTAGCCCTTTATTTGTTCCTATATTTGCCCTACTGTTATTCCACGAAAAAACCAAGAAAAAAAATTGGCTATTTATAATTTCGGCATTTATCGGTGTTGCTTTGATAATTAAGCCAGGCTATGAATTATTTAATCCTGCATCTTTAATTGCCCTAAGCTCAGGTATAATTGCAGGCTTAACTATTTTAATTATTCGAATGCTTAGCACTTATGATCATCCGCATACTTGTATGCTTTATTATTTTTCTCTGGCATTTCTATTTAGCGGCATAATTTCAATTTTTTACTGGGAAACTCCCAATCTGCATATTTTAGTTCTGTTATTGTTAATAGGTATTTTTGGCACCAGTTATCAGGAATTTCTAATTCGTGCATCGCAATATGCACATGCCCGCATTGTTTCAACTTTAATGTATACCAGTATAATATTTAGCGGCTTAATAGGATGGCAAGTTTGGGGCGAAATTCCCGATTTACTTTCCTGGATTGGTATTATTTTAGTCTGTACCGGAAGTGTTTTGACAATATTATTTGCAAAAAATGATGAAACACAAAAAACAAACGAATAATATATTTTA
Source organism: Gammaproteobacteria bacterium (assembly GCA_050123375.1). GTDB lineage: Bacteria > Pseudomonadota > Gammaproteobacteria > UBA12402 > UBA12402 > JASFHF01. The sequence continues at coordinate 6,263 of JASFHF010000023.1, read as the reverse complement.
TAATTAAACTAACGCAGCAAATGTTGAATAAAAGTAAATAATGCCATCAAACTACCCATAATGGTTGTCATTATCACAATATTACGATTGAAAATCCTACTAATTTCAGCTTTCATTTCAGCTTTTTCCGCCCGCATCTCAATTTTCATTTCATTCGTTTCTCTCTCAATCTGACGGGTACGCTCTGTAAATCTACGCATTTGCTCATTAATCAGAACAAAATACTAACATATTAATTTTTCCAATTTCAGCGTAAAAACTACTCAGTAAAAACTACGGTAAATTGCTTTTATTTACGATTAAAAACCAATATAATCTCTTTATTCACTGGGAGTGCCATTTGGCTGAGAGAGTATATGCCAATCTTACCTCAAGATGTGGGATTGCTCAATTCCTTGAACCTGATTTAAGTTAAAACTTACGGAGGAAAGTGAAACATGTCAAATTTGTTTGCCGATTTATCTTTAATCAAAGAAAAGCGTCCGATCGTGCATAACATAACTAATTATGTCGTAATGGATTTAACCGCCAATGCATTATTAGCAATCTCGGCTTCTCCAATTATGGCACATGCTTTAGAAGAAATTCATGACATTATTCCATTAGCTTCTAGTGTAGTAATTAATATTGGAACTTTAGATCGCAATTGGATCAACAGCATGCATCAAGCAATTAAAGCCGCAAACAAACAAAACATTCCAATAATTCTAGATCCCGTTGGAGCAGGAGCAACTAAGTTTCGCACTAATACCATATTAAATTTTTTAAAAGAAAACCAAATTGCGGTACTGCGCGGCAATGCTGCTGAAATTATGGCGTTAGCTCAACTCAATATCAAAAGCAAAGGAGTTGATAGTCAATACGAAACCGAAGCTGCATACGACGCCAGTCAATTTTTAGTTGATAAATATAATTGTGTGGTTGTAGTCAGCGGTGAAATTGATGTGGTACAAACCAAAAATAATACTGCGCAAATTAAAAATGGGCATGCAATGATGACTAGTGTCACCGGCATGGGATGCACTGCTTCAGCAATTGTTGGTGCATTTTGTGCGATAAATTCAGATTATTTTGCAGCTTCCATAAATGCTATGGCAACCATGGGAATTGCTGGCGAACTTGCAGCCGCACAAAGTAAGGGACCCGGAAGTTTTCGCACAAATTTTATTGATCAACTGTATTTACTAAATCAAGAAAATATCAACAAGGAGGTAAAAATTGAAATTAAATCCTAATATAAAATTTTATTTAGTAATTGGCAGCGAAAATTGTACGCATCATTCTTTGTTTGATATCGTCGCTATGGCTGTCAACAATGGTGTCGATATTATTCAGCTTAGAGAAAAAAATGCTTCAACTGAAAAAATTGTGCAAATTGGCAATACCATTCAGCCGTTTCTGAAAATTCATAATATTCCCTTAATTATTAACGATAATATCGAAGCTGCTAAAATATTAGATGCTGATGGTGTACATGTTGGTCAACATGATACTGCATATAAAACCGCGCGCAAATTTTTAGGATCAAATAAAATTATTGGCTTAAGTATTGAAAATGCCACACAAATTGACATGCTTAAACAATATAACGATGTAGATTATATTGGAATTGGACCGATTTTTTCTACCAATACTAAAAAAGACGCTGCCAAACCATTAGGCATTACCAGTTTAAAAAAAATTCGCCAAATGGCAAACATTCCGGTTTTTGCGATCGGCGGAATTGATTTGAACAATATAAATGACGTAATGCAAACTGGTGTACAGGGCGCTGCAATTGTTTCAGCAATTTGCAATGCAGAAAACCCCAATGAAGTTTGTAAGAATTTTAAGAAGAATTTTTGTCATAAAGAATTCGATGGGTAATTCTATAATAAAATTAATTAATAAAATTTTTTATGCAACCAAAACAATACATTAAAACTTTAACCATTGCCGGATCAGACAGCAGCGGTGGCGCTGGTATTCAAGCAGATTTAAAAACTTTTGCTGCGCTAGGCTGCTACGGTATGTCAGCAATTACCTGTTTAACTGCACAAAATACCCAAACTGTTAGCGCAATTTATCCAGCCACCGCTGAATTTGTACAACAACAAATTGAAGCAGTAACTTCTGATATCGGAGTTGATGCAATAAAAATTGGGATGCTATTTAATATTGAAATCATTCAAACAGTTGCAAAAACTTTACAAAATTTAAATAATGTTCCTATTGTGCTCGATCCAGTAATGGTTGCAACCAGCGGCGATCTTTTACTAAAAGAAAATGCAATCAACGCATTAAAAGAAAAACTATTTCCACTCGCAACTATTATCACTCCAAATCTACATGAAGCTGAAGTTTTATTACAACGAAAAATTTCTTCACACCAACAAATAGAATTTGCTGCAAAAGAACTTTGTAAATACGGCTCATCTGCTGTTTTAATCAAAGGCGGACACCTAAAAGAAAACCATAGCTCAGACTGTTTATATGTGACCAATGAAAATAAAATTCTGTGGCTCAAAACCAACAAAATCAAAACCAAAAACACCCACGGCACCGGATGCACTTTATCTGCTGCAATCGCAGCTTATCTAGCTAAAAAAGATAATCTAACCGATGCGGTAAGTAATGCCAAAAATTACATAACTACCGCCATTAAAACCGGCGCCGCATATCAAATTGGACATGGCTGCGGACCTGTTTGTCACAATGTTAATGCTGAATAATAATAAATATGGCCAGACCTGGAATTGAACCAGGGACACGAGGATTTTCAGTATGCATTAAAATTTTTCTAAAATTTTCAAAATAATTCTAATTAATTGTTTTTATTTATATTTATAATATTATGCAATACTTAATAATTCTGCAAAACACCACTAAAAACCCTAGTTTTCTTGGCACGATTACACCAAAATTACACACAAGATACAACTCTCAACCAGCAAAGAACTCATATAAAATTTCCTATCATAACTACAATTTAAACAATCACTATTAAACCACTGTACACTCCTAAACCAGGGCCACCTCATTAAAATTTAGCCATTAATACTGAATCTAGAAAGTTATCATCCCATCCCGCCAGCTTTCTCATAGCCTTCAGGCTAACTCTTGGCTTATTTTTTTTAATTATTTGAAGTAAATTTAAAGTCGTCTTCTTTATAATAGCAATATTTCTCGGCGCATTGCCTTTGCGAATCCTGCATTGATCATCATTAAAAGAAATATCTAAAACCCAATGCAGTTTATTTTCCACGCCCCAATGTTGCCGCACTGCATTCAATATCTTTTCAGGATTGGCTTGTAAACTACTTATGTAATAACGTATCTCTGCCGCCACTTCACCCTTTATTTCTCGCTGGCTTTTGACCTCAATGATGCTGTTTAAATTTTTCCAATTCGGATGACGTTCTCTAAGCCACGCTATATTCTCGGTTACTGTACATTGGCGCGTTTCGATACGACCATGTCCTTTGTCATGCTCAGTTTCTGTTATAAATCCTTTTTTCTTATTTTTAAAAAACAAACGAATATCTTCATTCAATGTACCCTGATTACCTTTTAGCCCAATCAAATAATCAGCACTTTTATCTACAATCTTTTCGACTATTTTAGTTTGGCAACCCATAGCATCAATGGTAACAACAGAACCAGCTATATCCAATAAATCTAAAAAATCTGGAATGGCTGTTATTTCATTGCTTTTATCAGCTGTCTTTAATTGCCCCAAGGTTATTCCTAATTCGCTCACAAAAGCACTGACCAAATGCATTGGTTTGCTATCACCATCAAAGCTGCGGCGTGATGTTTTACCATCAACGGCAACTATTTTATTGGCCATATCCATTTGAAATGAGCGCACCCATTTTATAAAACATGACTCAAACACTTCAGGATCCAGCACCCGAAAAAATCGTCGCAAAGTGTCATCACTGGGCGCACCATTCTCATAGGGCAAATGCTTGCTTAAATAATCCAATTTTGTTTTGCCGAAAAGCTCCAAATCATTCCAGCTATCACAACCAGCTATCATGCCGCAAAATGTCACTAACAATATCTCTTCTACGCCGTGTAATTTACGCCTGTCGATTCTGTGATCGGGAATTTCCTTAAAAAAATCAAGAAAACCAACTTTTTTATCTTCCATTTCAAGCTCCTTGTTTAGTTAAAGCTTGAAATGATACGAGTTTATGCGGTTATTGCCTAATTTTTAATGAGGTGGCCCTGACTCCTAAACGTAACACTCTACTCTTCTAATAGAAAATCAGCTAATATTACGCTTTTTAGTTATAGGTGTAATATACCATTTACGGCAAACCAATCATCTTTTCTTAAAATTTTAATCGTGCTTGCAAAGTTAAACTTTAATAATCAACTAAGCTGTTTATAAAATAACACATAACGTATTTTTATTATACGCAACAATATTTTTGAAAGCAGAAACAGGATAACCAAGATCTTTAGCAATGGCAGCATATTTTTTGTAGATAAAATTTCCATAATTGCTATAACGTTGGGTTCCAGCAAGACTTTTAATAGTTTTTGGCAACGTATTTAATAAATGCTCTAATTGATTTTTAATTGTGCTTTTAAAATAATAGTTACTTTTTAATTTTCCTGTGTATAATTTAATTGCACTTAACAGTTTTTTTAACTGTTTTATATTTGCTTCTATATTATGTTCTTGTTTGACAATTAATTGCACATAATTATAACTTTGTGATGTATGTATATTTGGCATCGTAATTATATTATTACAATCAATTATAATATCCTTACAATTTTTCTGCGATAGCTTTATATTATCCAACGTTTTATAAGTCTTATACCTAATTGCCGCAAAAGAAAAATTCCCGAAATTAGCAATACAGTTGTACATACTTTTTTTAATAATCATTATGTTGAAAAAGCCATTTCTACTATTAGCGTACCCTGATATTTTTTCTAGGACATCATTACAAGCAGATAATTTCATCATTTTTTTACTCCTTATTATTATTGTTGTTGTTAACTATATTTTCAAACAGGCATCTCGCCTGTAGTTGAGTTTTGGTATGCATTATCTAATAATTTAACCACATTGTTTTCATGCTTTGTTACCAGCCTTATCCCCATTAGAATAAAAATTAAGGCAACTACTATCAATGTACTTAAGCGTTCTTGAAATATCAACCATCCCCAAAATACACCGCTTATTGCTGTTATACTATCTACCATACTATAATATACAGGTGTTATTTTTTTAATTAAATCGAACAAAATAATGTACCCGCAACTGGAGAAAATTATTTCTAATAGAATACACCAATCTGTTGGTCTTAATGGTAGAGTTATAACATAAAATGCTTTTGTGTATGGTATTAGAGGAACAAGCGTCAAAGATGCCATGAGCAAAGTTCCTAAAGCTAACATTTTCGCCGAACAATCTTTAGGGCGATTTTTTATTGCATATATTATGCATAAAGCCAAGCTGATTGGGGTTATAAGTGCTAACATTGGGTGTAAATTGTAACCATTTCTTATGTTAATCGCGGGAGTAAGTATTAGCACAATACTTGCTACAGCTAAAATTACACCAATAAAGCGATAAAATTTAAAAATTTCCTGCTTAAATATTATAGCAAATAGGTATATAAATATTGGAATACTGCTTGTTGTAATTGCCAGAACACTTGCCTGTAAATGTGGGGCGATTAAAAACTTATTAGTATTAGGTATTGCTACTCCCAGTAACCCTGTAACACAGCAATAACAAATAATCTTTTTTGTTATCTTGAGCGATCTTCCTTTTCCAATAAAGAAATATACAAGGAGGCAAATCGCGGCTCCTGTTGTTTGATAAACAGCATAATCAATGGAAGGAACCCCGTGTGTAGTGGCATACCTTGCTAAAGTAAAAGATAAACCCCATAGACACCCCAAAATAGTTAACATAAAAATTGGTATTAATTTTTCCATTAAGTTTCCTTATATTGCAGGCTGTAAGGATTTCAAGTATTTTTCATTCCTTTCTGAGGATATTTTTTCTTCTATTTTAATAGTTAAATCTTTTACTTTCCGATTAGGAGGCTGTTTCTCCAATTTATTAAAAGTGCTAATAAACCCACTATAAGACAAACTTGTAGTTTGTGTTACAGAGCCAATGGCTACTATTATTTTTTCAAATGAACTAAGCTGGTTATTCATAATTGTTAAAGCTATATTAATAATACCTACACTTATTGCAGGTGGTAAAGAGATCATGGTTTTGAGAAAAAATAAAATAGTTTGCCCAA
>JASFHF010000022.1:0-36106 GCA_050123375.1 Gammaproteobacteria bacterium | reverse complement strand
TTTCTTCTGTGCCTTGCTGTAACCCGCAAATAATTTCCTCATCACAATTTTCCTCCTACTAAATTTAAAATCATGATTTTAAAAAAAATTTACAAACTTACAACATGGGAATTATTAGATGCTTACCCCATAATTAACATTTTTTAGATTCTTTATTCTATATTGTTTATTTAGTCTGGCTTAGATAGCCTATTTATAAAATAAATTAGCAAAGAGGCTCTTTAAATAGTATTATTGTTTTCTTTTATATCGTACTGGATAGGCTAAAATTTGAGTTTCTAGTGTATGTGGTTAATTGTTTTTTTTATGAGAGGTATGATGGATGGCGGATAATAATTTAAATGGAAAAAAAGTCTTGGTAACCGGAGGGGCTGGTTTAATAGGATCTCATTTGGTAGATGCTTTAGTTTTGAGAGGGGCAGATGTGGTTATTTTGGATAACCTCGATAAACAAACCCATCCCTTTGGAAAGCCTGACTGGATTAATAAAGAGGCTCAATTTATTGAGGGAGATGTGAGAAGTTATGATGATTTAAGACGCGCATTGAGTGGTGTGGAGTATGTTTTTCATCAGGCGGCTTTTGGTGGATTTACCTCAGAATTGAGTCATTATATTGATGCGAATGCCACTGGGACTGCACGTATTTTTGAAGTGATTGTTAAAGATAACTTGCCCGTGAAAAAAATAGTTGCTGCGTCCAGCCAAGCTGTTTACGGGGAGGGAACGTACTTGGCTGAAGATGGAAGCATCTTTTATCCGGAATATTTGAGACCAGTTGCCCAGTTGCGTGAGGGTCGCTGGGAAATTGAATGTCCACGTACGGGTAAGCCAATGAAGCCTTTAAAAAATAAAGAGGATAGACCATTATATACCGAAACTATTTATGGTATTTCTAAATTGGCAGAGGAAAAGCTTATTTTGGGTTTGGGTAGGAAATTTGAAGTCCCAACTGTTGCCTTACGATATGCAGTTACTTATGGTCCAAGACAATCAATTTATAATCCCTATACTGGTGTTGTCAGTATTTTCTCTACGCAACTATTAAACGATTGTGCGCCAATAGTTTACGAAGATGGCGAGCAGACGCGTGATTATCTTTATGTTGCAGATAATGTAGCGGCAAATATTCTTGTTATGGAAAATGAAGAAGCCAATTATAAGGTCTTTAATGTGGGTCGAGGAGAATTCGTAACAGTTAAGCGGTTAGTGAAAGCGCTAGCTGAAAGATATCATAAAAATATTGATCCTCAATGTTCTGGTGAATATCGTCCTTGGGATGTTAGACATTTTGTGCATGATTCTAGCGCGATTAATAAGCTTGGTTTTAAGGCGGAGGTCTCATTGGAAGCAGGGTTGGATCAATATGTTGAATGGATTGGAACGCAGGGGAAAGTAAAGGAATACTTTAGTACAGCTAGGGATAAAATGAGGAAAGCTGGAATAGTTTTCTGTTCCAACTCAAATTAGGGTTAAAATAATGTGTGGTTTTGCAGGCGTTCTCAAATCCAGTAAGCAAAAAATATCGGATGGTTTGATTCAATCTATGGGTAATATTATTGCTCATCGAGGACCAGATGACAGAGGCGAGGTTTTCATTAATACCGATACAGGTCAGAGTAAAACCTCTTCGGTTGATAACTCGTTTTGCGCTAATTTGGGTTTTGCTTTTCGGCGACTTTCTATTCTTGATTTATCTCACGCAGGTCATCAGCCTATGTGCAATAATGATCAATCCATTTGGCTGGTGTTTAATGGAGAAATATATAATTATAGAGAATTGCAGCAGCAATTAATAGGCAAAGGACGCCGTTTTATTAGTCATACCGATACAGAAATTATTTTGGCGCTTTATGAAGAATATGGCGAAGAAGCGTTTAAAAAATTAAATGGTATGTTTGCTATCGCGCTGTGGGATCAGCGAAAAAAATCGCTTTTTTTAGTGCGCGATAGGTTTGGTATTAAACCTCTTTATTATAGCTTTGTGGGCAGCTCTTTGATTTTTGGTTCAGAAATAAAATCATTATTATTATGTCCAGGTGTGAAGAGAGGTATTGATCCGCTCGGAACAATAGAACATTTTAACTTCCAATTTTGTTTGCAAGAAAAGACCATTTTTAACGGTATAAATGCTTTAGAATCAGGAAGCTTTCTAGTATTTAATGTGGAAAATCCCTCGTGGATTAAAAAACGAGTAAAATATTGGGATATTTGTTATGAGCCCGATTACAATAAAACCGTAGAAAATTTTGCTGATGACCTTAGATTTAGTCTAAAAAAAGCGATTAATCGACAAACTGTTAGTGATGTATCTGTTGGCGCTTTTTTGAGTAGCGGTATGGATTCAGGATCTGTTTGTGCTCTTGCTAAGCCTACAATTAGCAATCTTAATACCTTTACATGCGGTTTTAATGTGAAAAATATGCATGGTTTAGAGGTTTACTTTGACGAACGTTTAGAGGCAAGAAATCTTGCAAAGCAGCTAGGAACGAGACATCATGAAATAGAAGTTAAAAATTATCATCTTGCTAAATTATTGCCAAGCGTTGTTTGGCATATTGAAGATCCACGAGTGGGAATTAGTTATCAAAATTATGCTTTAGCAAAAAAAATAAAAGAACACGTTACTGTTGTTCTTTCGGGTACGGGAGGAGATGAATTATTTGGAGGATACCCTTGGCGATATAAACAGATTCTTGATATTAGTAATATTGATGCTTTTGATACTTGCTATTATAGGATATGGTCAAGACTGTTAAATGATGATGTTCGCTGGAATGTATTTTCAGAAAAAATGAAAAAAGAGGCCAGTGATTTTTCTCCTGAGACAAGCTATCGAAAGGTAATGCAAAATTGTTTGACTGATAATGCGTTAAATCGAGCTTTATATTTTGATATGAAGGGTTTTTTGCAAGGGTTATTGTCAGTTGAGGATAAGCTAAATATGGCTTTTTCTGTGGAAAGCCGTGTTCCTTTTTTAGATAACGAGGTTGTTGATTTAGTGCTAAAAATGCCTGCAGAAATGAAATATGATGGTATTACACCAAAGCTGGTATTGAAGAAAGCATTAAGAGGTATTTTGGATGATGAGGTATTGTATAGAAGAAAGCAAGGGTTTACTCCGCCTGATGCAAGTTGGTTTCGTAATTTTTCGCGCCCATACATAGAGAGTGTATTATTGTCTGAGAGGTTTTTTGATCGTGGTTGGTTTAGGCGTGAAGCAATTAATAATATTTTAATGCAACATTTTAGCGGTGAAGAAAATAATCGATTTTTAATTTGGTCTTTATTATGTTTTGAAATGTTGCATCGACAATTTTTAGATGTTGATGTACCTACTCCTTTAAGTGAATGATTAGTAATTGTGTATAGGATTAAATTATGAGTAAAAAAGATCTGATTTCAGTGGTTGTTCCGGTTTATTCTGAAGAACAAAACTTGCCGATTTTTTATGAAGAGATTTGTAAGGCAATTGAAGAAAGTGATTTTGATGTCGAGTTAATTTTCGTGAATGATGGTAGTGTTGATAAAAGTCTTTCCATTCTTCAGGCATTGCACAATAAGGATGCGCGCGTCAAAATAATCAATTTTTCTCGTAATTTTGGTAGCTATGCAGCAATTGAAGCAGGATTTACTTATGCCAAAGGAGATGCCGTGATGGCAATTTCAGCCGATTTGCAAGATCCTCCTTCATTGATTACTCAATTTGTTGAGGAGTGGCGTAAAGGAAACGAAATTGTTTGGGGGGTCAGGGCTGAAAGGGAAGATCCATTTTTTAAGGCTTTATTTGCTAAATTATTTTATTGGGGAATTCGCAAGCTTGTTTTTAAGGATTTTCCTACGGATGGAATGGATATCGGGCTTTTTGATCGTGATATTATAAAACAGTATCTAAGATGCCAAGATAGAAACTCTATTCCATTTTTTACTATATATTCCATGGGATATAAACAGGCGCGAGTACCTTATAAGAGAGCAAAACGGTTGGCTGGCGAGAGTGGTTGGCCATTTTGGAAACGTATTAAATGTGCCATAGATATCGTGGTGGGTTTTTCATATTTTCCATTGCGGATGATTACATTTATTGGTTTACTGTGTGCTGGGTTTGGTTTGTTTTATGGGTTGGTTTTAATTTGTCTAAAAATATTTGCAGGTATCGGTACTAGCGGTTGGACTTCATTGGCAGTTTTTATTTTGTTTATTGGCGGATTGCAAATGTTTTCTATTGGTATAATAGCTGAATATATATGGAGAATTAGCGATCGCGTAAAAAATAAACCAGTTTATTTTGTAATGGATGAGTTTGGTTTTTCGGAATTACAAGAATAATTTTTATCGCTGGGATTTTTTATGCTTTCGTCATTAAAAAAATACTTATCAGCATTAAAGTTATTCCTATTCCTTTTATCAAGGTTAATGGTTCGCCCAAAATCAAGATCGCAACGAAAATTACAATTAGAAAATTTAAGCTGGTAGCTACAGGATAAGCAATAGTGATATCCATTCTGCTAAGGGCGGCTATCCAGGCGACTGCCGAAACAAAGATAAGAACAAAACTGAATATGATAATTGGAGAGGTAAATACAGTTAAAAAATATTTACAAAAACCCGCAAAAGTTGAAAAGTCGGCCGCACCAATTCTATTAATTTTTTCTTTGATTATTAGAGCCCCAAAAGAATTAAGAACAACATAAGTGATTACCATGCCCCAGCTTAGAATTATATTATTCATCATTTAGTCCTTAAAAAAATGGTTAATGTTTTTTACTATAAAAGATTGTTGTTGTTGGTTTAAATATGGATGCATAGGCAAAGAGAGTATTTGCTTTGCTATTTTTTCTGCTTCTGGAAAATCGCCCTTTTTATGGCCTAAAAAGCTGTATGCCTTTTGCAAATGTAGCGGAATCGGGTAGTGTATGCCCGTTGCTATTCCTTTTTGCGATAAATATTTTTGTAATTTATTTCGTTGTTTTGTCTTAATGACATATAAGTGATACACATGTTCATTATTGTTTTGTACCGTTGGTAGAGATAGCTCTAAAATAGACGCCAATTTTTTATTGTAAACTTCAGCGATTCGTTTTCTCGCTTTGTTCCATTTGGATAGGTGTTTAAGTTTGATGTTTAGAATAGCCGCTTGGATAGTGTCTAGCCTATAATTGTATCCTAGTATTGAATGTTCGTATTTTGCTTTTCGACCATGATTTGCTAATACACGCATCTTTTCCGCAAGGGCTTTGTTGTTAGTTACCACAATACCGGCGTCTCCAAATGCACCTAAATTTTTCCCTGGATAAAAGCTAAAACAAGCTGTATCCCCGAAAGAACCGGCATTTTGATGATTATATGAAGCGCCATGAGCCTGGGCGGCATCTTCGATTATTTTTAGCTTATATTTTTTTGCTATTTTTATAATAGGCTGCATATCGGCACACTGGCCATATAAGTGTACCGGGATAATTGCTTTAGTTTTCTTTGTGATGGCTTGCTCTATTTTATTTGGGTCTATATTGAAAGTTTGTGCGTTAATGTCGACAAAAATAGGTTTTGCACCTACTTGTGAAATGGCTTCAGCGGTCGCGATAAAAGTATGTGGTGTAGTAATTACTTCGTCTCCGGCTTTAATTCCACAGCTCAAAAGAGCCAGGTGTAAAGCAGAAGTTCCTGAACTGCATCCAACGGCATATTTTACGTTACAAAAGCGCGCAAAATTTTCTTCGAACTTGTTAATAAGATCGCCAGAGATAAAATCACCTTTTTTAATTACGCAATCTATCGCTTTTTCTAATTCATTTTGAATTTGTTGGTGTTGAGCATTAAGGTCAACTATAGGAATCTTAATCATTAAAGCATCTCTATATCTTCATAGGGTAAATTGGCTCTTTCGTTAATTACATGAGCGGGACAACCTGCCACAACGGTATGAGCTGTGACATCTTTACTAACAACGCTTCCCGCGCCGATTATCGCATATTCTCCAATTTCAATGCCAGGTAAAATAGTCGCATTAGCGCCAATAATGGCGCCTTTTCTAATAATAGGGCCTTTTAATTCTTTTTTTGCATTAGGAGATCTTGGGTATTTTGAGTTGGTTAAAGTAACATTAGGTGCGATAAAACAATCATCTTCGATGATGGTGTATTCGGGTATAAAAGCGCCAGAATGGATTCTTACATTATTTCCTATTTTTGTATGGTGTTCTACGGTTACTGAAGTACCAATGACAACGTTATCGCCAATGTTATTGTATTCTCTAATTGTGACATGATGACCAGTTTGAAAATTTTTTCCAATATTGTTGCCTTCATAAATGACAGAATGCGATCGTATAATAGCATTTTCTTTGATTAATGTTTCTATTTGGTTATTAGAATTAAGAGGTTTTCCGATGATGACATAATCTTCTACAAGTTTTTCGGTAATCAATTGTGTTTTTGGATAAACAATATAATTACTCATGATCATTTTTTCCTAATTTGCATTTTTTTGGGTTAAATCGAAGAAAAACTTCTTTGCCGGTTTCAATAGATTCATAAATAGCGTGTATGATTTCAAGAGATTTCCTTCCTTCTAAACCATCAACTAAGGCTCGTTGGTTATTTTGAATGCTTTTTATCACATCTTCTAAATACGCCAGATGGCCAAATCCATATACATTGGGAGGATTTTGTGAAAACTGTTTGATGAGTTGTTGTTCATTTTCTGTTTGTTGATTAAAGTTCCAAGTAATGAGTTCATTTGCGGCGAATCCTCCAACGACAACAGTACCATTTTCACCTAATATACTAATAGATCCTTCAAGGTCCTTAGGTCTTGTGGCCGTCGTTGCTTCAATGATACCAAGCGAACCATTGCAGAATTTCAGTAAAGCAATGCCTGTATCTTCTGTTTCGATATTGACTAACCGCGTGGCAGATTTAGCAAAGACGCTTTCTATTTTTCCCATTACCCATTCTAATAAATCGATATGATGACTAGCTTGATTTGTTAATACACCACCATCTAGTGCCCAAGTTCCCCTCCAGTTATCCTGATCATAGTATTCTTGTGTTCGGCACCATCTAACTCTAACTGTTCCCATGACAAGTTTTCCAAAACGGCCATCGGAAATAGCTTGTTTTAATTTTATGATGGGTAGGTTATATCGATTTTGTTTTATTACAAAAAGCTTTATGCCGTATTCATCACAGATATCAATCATTTTGTCCGCATCGTCGAGAGTCAAGGCCATTGGTTTTTCAACAACAATATGTTTTTTGTATTTGGCTATTTCCAAAACATTTTTGGCATGGTATCCACTTGGTGTTAAAATATTTACAACATCGATTTTTTCGTTATTTAAAAGGTCATGAATATTATTATAAGCGGGGACTTTATATTTTTGCGCAAGTTTATTTGCTTTTTCTGGTAATGTATCACATACGGCCGTTAATTTAGCCCCCGCAAGTTTGTTAGATAAAATTTCAGCATGCCGAGAGGCTATTCTTCCGCATCCCATTAAGGCAAAGTTTAAGGTACTCATATAGTTATGTTTCCTTGGCAGATATGGCGTGTAAACATATTACCTAACATGTTCATTTTCTACATGTATGGTGACTAAAGATTGTAACCAATCGTTAAAGTTTTTGCCAGATAACAATAGCTTATTTGCTAAATACTTTCCGCCTAGAAGCCAATTTATATTGCGTGACGTTTCGATGCTAATAATCATAGGGGGTATTTTTAGGTTGACATCGCGGACAAGATCATGTTCTCCCTGATCGCAGAAAAATTTAATGTATTTTTTAATGTCTTGTAGAGAAACCGCACCGGTTGGATTATCGTAAAAAGCAATAGTTGGTGTTGTTGGCCAAGCCTTGTTGACTATGTATGTCCATTCATAATAACGGTAGGCTTCACCAAAAACAGGCATAAAGTATTGTTTTATTACAATCGCTGGAGGGGGGCGGCTGATTGATTTGTCTCGTTGCAAATTGATGGTGATGGATTCATCTATTGCATTTCTGGATATCCAGGTTAAATAATTTTTGTAAAGTGTTATCGTTGTCAGGGCGATAATAATTGACATAATGGCAATAAAAATTTTTGCTTTGTTTTTATTAATGAGCAGTAAAAGTATTTTTATATAAGAAATCACCGTGATTGAAAAAGGAAATGCCGCGATTGTTAGAAATCTTATTCCCCATCCATCAAAGGTGGGTGATCTATTTGCAGCAATAAAGGTGGAGACGCTTATTAGAAAAGCGATTATTCCTAGACAAAATAGTAAAAAATATTTTTTTAGCAGAATGTTTTTAATCGGTTTTTGAGTGGTTAATTGCTTGTGTTTGTTAAAAAGATATAGAAGTAGTATAACTCCCAAAGCTAATAAACTTAAATTTATATTTAACCAATTGATATGGAATAAATTGAAGGTATAAAAACTATAGTTAGCAAAAGGGATTAAGGTACCAATATTAAACCCAACACTAAGATAATCTATAGCTATCTTAGACAAAGCCAAAGAAGATAAATCTAAAGTTCTTGAGGTAGCATATGGTCCGTATGGTGCCATGTATTTCATCATGAAAAACAAATACAAGAAAGGGATTGCAATATAATCGATATGAGAAGCTAAAAATTTTAATATGTTTAAAAAACGAGATAAGTGATGACTTTTATATTCATAAGCGAAGAGGATGATAACAATAATAAAAGTCATGGGGATAGTGGCTTCGGAAATAAAACTTATTAGAAGACATATTATGCTAATAATTCGGATAGAGAATTTTTTAAGAAGCGGGGAAGTTTGATCTTGAAGAAGAGCCAAATATAGACTAATGAGATAAAACGGTAGACATAAGACAAAGATAATGGTGGTAAAAGATAAATGTACTTGATAAGCAGGATAAATGGCCCCGAGCATAATGATAAAAAAGCAGGTGATTTTATCAAGCCGCATGAATTTTCGTAGTAACGCATATACGAGTAATCCACTAAGGATTATGCCAAATAGCGAAAATAATCGAAACATTAACGAGCTGTTTATATGGAGTAATGTGGCAATATTATGCCCAATTAGCCAATAAATGGCACCCATTAAAGATCGGCCATTTTGATCCCAGGGGAGTATAAAAGTATCGTACTTGCCGTGAACGATATTATAAATATATGCACAAGAATCCCAGTAGGATGTTGTATTTACAACAAATAACAGGTGAGCAAAGAACACAAAAGAAATAAAGGCTAACATGATGTAAATGTTCTTTTTGTGAGCAGATATCATGCGGGAAATTATACTGAATATTTGTATTATTGCCAATTTTAATTATTCATAGGGCTTGATGGGCGATCCATTCATTTGAAAATAGAAGGATTTTCGTTATAATTTGTTTCTTAGAGCGGAGGAGGTATTGTTGGGGCGTATTTTAATTACAGGGGCTAGTGGGTTCGTTGGTTCTTATTTGGCAAAATCGTTAGAAGAACATGGATATGATGTCCTCAAAATTTCGCCTTCACTGTCTGATAATCCGAAGATAAAAACGTTAAAAGTCGATTTAACGAATGTTGCGGATTTGAAGAAGCTTTCATCCTTTACGTTTGATATTGTTTTTCACTGTGCTTCACAGCAGCCTAGGCCGAACCTAACATATGCTGATTATCATAAAGGAAACGTTCAAATTTTAGAAAATGTTTTAAATGCTATAACGCTTTCTAAACAGGCGAAAGTTGTACATTTCTCTAGTGCAGCCGTCTATGGAAATATCAGGCATCAGGTTTTAGATGAGAATAGCGCGGTTAATCCTCAAAACGATTATGCGTTAACGAAGTTGTTTTCTGAGTACTTGTTGCAATGTCGCTCGCAACAGCAAGGTTTTTCTGCGTTTTGTTTTAGGCTTCCATCTATTTTTGGTGTTGGGCAAATCGGAGGGATAGCGCATACTTATTTTGATGCATTAAAAAAGAATCAGCCTTTGGAAATTTTTTCACAAGGTAAGTTGTGGCGCAATATTGTTGCTATTGAATCAGTTGTGGATGCTGTACTTAAGGTATTAAAAACAAACTTACAGGGATACCATCTTTATCTATTGGGTAGTCAAACTTCTTTAACAATGGCGCAAATAGCAGAAAAAATGGCGAAGCGTTTACATTCTCAATCCAAGATTTCATTGGTTGACCAGAAGGTGTCGGTAGAATTTGATTGGAAATTTAATTTAAATAAAATCGAGAACGACTTAGGTTTTTTTCCTCAATCGCTGGAAGAGGCTTTGATTTATTACGTTGATCAAATGGAAATTCAATATGACAGAAATTAATTATCACATGGCTGCCCCGTATTTTCCAGACGAGGAAATAGAGAAGATATTGCCGTTGTTTAGAGAGATTTTGGAAGGGAAGCGCCCATTAAGTCAGAGTGAATTTGTTCGTGAATTTGAGCGGGCTTTTGCTGCAATGACTGGTTGTCGTTATGCGGTGGCTACCAATAGTTGTTCGGCTGCTTTAGAAATCGCATTGAGATGTTTAAACATAACTTCGGGTGATGATGTTGTAGTGCCAGTGGAAACTTTCATAGCAACAGGAGCAACTATCCTTCGAGAGGGTGCCAATCCTGTTTTTGCTGGTATTTCTCCGGAGACTTTTTGTTTATCGCTGAAGACGTTGCAAGCGGTGGTAACGCCAAAAACAAAAGCGGTGATTATTGTTCATATGGCAGGATTTATTTCGCCTGAGATTTTTGAAATTCGAGATTTTTGTCGTGAGCGGGGTATTGCGTTGATCGAAGATGCAGCGCATGCCCCCGGCGCAGCAATTAATGGGGAGAAGGCTGGCTCCATCGGAGATATTGGTTGTTTTTCATTTTATCCAACCAAGGTGATGACGACAGCCGAGGGTGGAATGTTTGTTACGAATAATGAGTCGTTATATGAATTGGCTAACAGTTATCGTCATCGAGGTCGAGATATGTCAGCGAAGGCGGAATGTTATTCGCGATTGGGAACCAATAACCGAATGACCGAGTTTTCTGCGATTTTAGGGCTAAGTCAATTATCCTGTTTGAATGAGTTTATTGATAAACGAAACAGAGTTGCTGATTATTACGGTGAGTTTTTGGCAGAGTTATTTGCGCAAGGAAAGCTGAATAAGCTGGTTAAACCTGAAAATATTAGGCATGCATATTGGCGTTTTATTGTTGGCTTGGCAAAGCAATTTGATCGGGTTGAAGTTCAAAAGTTGATGAAAGAGAATGGTGTGGCGGTTGATTGGGCTTATGATCCTCCGTTACATTTACAGCCGGTTTTTCGTCATCGTTTTAATATTAGCGAGGGATATCTGCCGCAGACAGAAGAGATCATGAAACATTTTATCTGTTTGCCTATTCATCCTTTTTTGACGCGTGAAGATATTGCTTATATTTCCCGTAGTTTAACTGAAGTATTAGAGAGTTTAAGTGAGTAAAATAGTTAGCATTCATCAGCCGCAATATTTACCGTGGGTTCCTTATTTTGACAAAATTTTGCAAAGTGATGAATTTATTTTTCTTGATAATGTCAGTTATCAAAAAAATGGGATGCAAAATCGCAATAAGATAAAAACCGCGAATGGTGATGTTTGGCTAACGGTGCCGGTTGAATTTCATTTGGGACAATTAATTAATGAAACGAAAATCGCTAGGCCTGAAATATTGAAGAAACACCTTAAAACATTGGAAATGAGCTACAAAAAAGCGCCTTTTTATGATGAGGTAATGAACTGGTTAGGGCCGATTTTAAATCGTTCTTACGTTTTTTTAAGTGAAGTAGCCATGGATGCGACCTTGGGCATATTACGATATTTGAATTATGCTGGTCGAGTGATTGTTGCATCAACCCTGAAGAAGGAGGGTAAGGGAAGTGAGTTGGTGAGAAATCTTTGTTTAGAACAGCAAGCTTCGGTTTATTTGTCTGGTCAGGGGGGTAAAAATTATATGGATATGGATGATTTTAAATTGCATAATATAGAGGTTTTGTTCCAGGAGTATCATGCCGTTACTTATCCGCAATTATACTCAAAAATAGGGTTTATCGAAAATTTATCGATCATTGATCTTTTATTCAATGTGGGTCAAGAAAGTGTACGGTATATAGAAGAAGGAAGAATTATGTGAAACATGTTTTAGCTATAACAGGCATTCGTTCTGAATATGACCTCATGTTACCTGTCTATCAAGCGATTGAAGCACATCCGGAACTTAAGTTATCGCTTATTGTTTCTGGTGCACATTTGTCAAAACAGTATGGTTATACGGTTGATTCAGTTAAAAATGACGGTTTCGAAATAGTTGATATGGTTGAAAGCTTAATTAATGGTGATCGGGATATTTCTCGGCTTAAAGGTTTGGCGGTGCAACTGATGGGTGTGATACAAACCGTTGACCGTGTTCGTCCAGATTATTTGCTGGTGCTTGGTGATCGGGAAGAATCGATAGTGTTTGCTTTAACCGGCGCATATCTTAATATTCCTGTAGCACACGTTTCTGGTGGTGATCGCGTGGTTGGGAATGTGGATGACCATATTCGTCATGCAGTCTCGAAGTTAGCCAATTTACATTTTACAACAAGTCAGGCAAGTGCAGATCGCTTAATTAAGATGGGAGAGCAGCCTTTTCGTGTTTTTAACGTAGGTAATCCAGGTATTGATCGTTTTAGAACAAGTCCGCAGCTAAGTAGGGCTGAGTTGTTTGAATGGTATCACTTTCCTCAAGAATGGTTGGATTTTCCTTTGTTATTAACGATACAGCATATTATTTCTTCGGAAATTGACGATGCTTATTCTCAGATGAAAACAACGTTAGATGCGGTTACAAAATTACAACTGCCAACAGTAATTAGTTATCCCAATTCTGATGCTGGCAGTCAAATGATTATTCAATGTATTGAGGAGTATCGTGGGAATGAATATATAAGAATTTTTGAAAATATTCCGCGGCTTCAGTTTGTAAATACTTTTCGTCATGCGGGTTGTTTGATAGGAAATTCTTCAGCGGGATTTTTAGAAGCGCCTTTTGTAAAATTGCCTGTAGTAAATGTTGGGAATCGTCAGGCCAAGCGTTTAAATGCGGGTAATGTTGAATTTGTGCCTCATAAAGTTGAGGCTATTATGTCTGCAGTAAAGAAAGCCTGTTTTGACCAATCTTATCGTGATAAAGTAACAGCATGTTCATGTCCGTTTGGTGATGGATATGCCTCAGAGAAGATAGCAGATATATTGGCAAAGACTCCTTATGATGATAATTTGTTGATTAAGGATATAACTTATTAACGTGAGTTCTGTATAAGGAAGGTAAAATGAATAATGTTTTAGTGGTGGCTCCTCATCCAGACGATGAGACATTGGGTGTTGGCGGAACGTTATTAAAACACATTTCGCGAGGCGATAAGCTGCATTGGTTGATTATGACACATCCAAAGGATAATGATCACTTTTCGCAGCAGTTCGTGGAGGAACGAGATAGACAAATTGAGATGGTGGCAAACAGTTATCCTTTTGCAACCCATCATATTTTGGATTTTAAAGCGGCAATGTTGGATAGTTATGACCTAAGTCAACTTGTGGGTGCGGTTGGAAAAGTGATTAGTGATATTCAGCCAAATATTGTTTATATCCCTTTTGGCGGTGATATTCATTCTGACCATAAAATTACATTTGATGTGTTATTGTCTTGTACGAAACGGTTCCGCTTTCCTTTTATCAAAGAAATATTGAGTTATGAAACGCTTTCGGAGACAGACCAGAGTCCTGCTAGCGGCGCCTTGACATTTTTACCAACAGTTTATGTTGATATTACCGATTTTTTACAGCAGAAGTTAGAGATATTTTTAAAATATAAAACAGAGGCGGCAGATCATCCATTTCCCCGAAGTATTGAAAATATTAGTGCATTAGCGACCTATCGAGGCGGCCAGGTGTTTGTTAAAAACGCTGAAGCTTTTATGCTGCTGAGATTAGTTGAATGAATAAAACCCATTTTGCAAAGATTGGAATAGTAAATTATGGCATGGGAAACTTAGGTTCTGTTGTCAATGTGTTTAAACATTTAGGACACGATCCCTATATTATTCTTGAACCAAAAGATGTTGAAAAAGCAGATGTAATTATTTTGCCGGGGGTTGGGGCTTTTGGTGAGGCGATGACTAATCTGCATGAGCGGCACTTTGTGGATGTGTTGTCAGATCAGGTGTTGGTTAAGAAGAAGTTCTTTTTGGGTATTTGTTTGGGTATGCAATTATTGGCAGAAAGTTCCGAAGAGAAGGGGACTCATCGAGGATTGGGTTGGATTCCCGGGCATGTAAAAAAGTTAAATGTTGATAGCCCGCTTCGTTTGCCTCATATGGGTTGGAATGATTTAATCCTTCACGGCAACTCGCCAATATATTCTTCATTGTCTGATAGCAAGGCGGTTTACTTTGTGCATACTTACTATTTTGACTGCGATAGCAAGTATATTGATGCTTATGTTGAATATGGTAAGCAGGTAACAGCATCAATTCATCATGATAATATTTTTGCTGTACAGTATCATCCGGAAAAAAGTCATTCCAATGGGCTTAAGATACTAAGCGCATTTTTGCAATATACTTTAACGTGAGTTATGGATAAGGATTACTTAACTCTATGAAAAAAGGGAGGTAGGAGTTGCGAAAGCGCGAAATATTCGGCAAGACAAGGCATTTTTCGATAAATTAACGAAGGTGTAGCTATTCTACATCGAGTTAACTTATTGAAAAATAACGCAGTATTGTCGAATATTTCGCGTTTGCAGCAAATCCTTATCCATAACTCACGTTACTTTACAGGCTTAAAGGAGATCGTACGTTGTTAAAGAAACGTTTAATTCCATGTTTGATTTTGAAAGGCGATAAAATCGTCCAGAGCATTAAATTTAAGCGTTATTTGCCGATTGGTCAGGCGAATATTGCAATTGAATTTTTCATGAATTGGGATGTGGATGAAATTGTTTTGTTAGACATTGAAGCAAGTATTAAGAAAACGCCGCCAAAATATGAGCTCATTAATTATTTTGCGAAACACTGTTTTTTGCCTTTGAGTGTAGGGGGCGGAATTACCTCTCTGGAAGAAATGCGGAAGGTTTTGTTGGCTGGTGCGGATAAAATTATTATTAATCAGGCGGCAGTTAGATTTCCAGGATTAATTCAAGAGGGCACGCGAGTATTTGGTAGTCAGTGTATAGTGGTCTCTATTGATGTAAAAGTAAATGCGCAGCAAGAATATGAAGTTGCCATTGATTCCGGAAAGGTGTTGACTGGGATGAGCCCGATGCAATGGGCAAAAGAGGCGGAAAACCTTGGTGCTGGCGAGATTTTATTGAACTCTGTCGATCGGGATGGAACAAAACAAGGTTATGATCTTGAACTTATTCGGCAAGTACAAGAGGCCGTGAATATCCCAGTAATTGCTTGTGGGGGCGTGGGAAAAATGAGTCATTTAGTGGAGGGTTTTACGAAAGCAAATGCGCACGCTGTTTCTGCAGCAAATATCTTCCAATACACAGAGCATTCCACTATTATTGCCAAGGCTTACTTAAAGCGTGCAGGTATTGATGTTAGGTTAGATTCGCAAGTCAAATATGATGATATTGATATCGATGAGGTTGGCCGGATCATTTAGGAGAAAAAATGAGATATTGTAAACGTTGTCTTTATCCAGAGAATCACCCGCTTGGTATTATTTTTGATGACGAAGGTGTTTGCAGTGGCTGCCGTGTTCATGAAGAAAAAGATGATGAGATTGATTGGGAAGCCCGGCATGGAGAGCTTGAGTCAATATTGCGAACATACCAAGGAAAGCATCCAGCTTATGATTGCGTGATTCCGGTGACAGGTAATGGCGATAGTTATTTTGTTGTTCACATGATGAAGAAAGTATTTGGATTGCGGCCGTTATTAGTTACCTACAATATTCATTATAATACCAAGATTGGCATTCGAAATATGGCCAACCTATTAACGCAGCTTGATTGTGATCACTTGCTTTATACGGTTAATCCAAAACTTGCGAAGCAGGTAACCTGGCATGCTATGCATGCGTTCGGAGATATGTATTGGCATTGCTTGGCTGGTAGCCAAACGTTTCCGGTTCAAGTAGCAACAAAAATGGGTATACCTTTAGTTGTATGGGGAGTGAATGGCTGGTTGGACCAGGTGGGTATGTTTTCTCATTGGGATTTGGTGGAAATGTCCAAAAAAGTGCGAAAGGAGCATGCACTAAGAGGTTGGGATGTGCAGCGAATGGTGCAGGAAAATGATGAGATTACTGCCAAAATGATGCAGGCGTTTACTTATCCCTCAGATAAACAGTTGGAGCATTCGCGAGTGCGGGGAATTTATTTGGGTAATTTTGTTCGATGGGACGCGCAGCAGCAAACCGAACAGATGATAGACCTTTATAATTATGAAACGTGTCCTCAGGAGCGAACTTTTAATCGATATGAGACTATTTACGATTTTCATAATGCCGGCGTGCATGATTATATTAAATACTTGAAATATGGTTATGGCAAGGTTACTGATCACGGATCGCGGGATATACGTTTAAAACGTATGACGAGAGAGCAGGCTATCGAGTTGGTATTGGCTTACCAAAACAAAGAGCCAAAAGATATGAAATTATTTCTTGAGTGGCTTGGCATGACCGAAGAGCAGTTTTATGTGTGTATCGATAAGTTTAGAGATCCAAATATATGGGAGCGTCAAAATAGTGAGTGGAAATTAAAATGTTCTGTGGCTGATACAAAGAACATGGAGGGTGTTGATGAGGTACGTTTAGTAGTGCCAGTTGAGCTGAAAGAATATGTCCAAACAGATAATCGTGAGCCCATAGATGAAGATAATCAATATTTACTTATGGGGCGTGCTTATATTGATGAAAGAAATTATAAAGCAGATAGTTAAGAGGATAGGTTATGCAATATTGCCAACGTTGTGTGATGCCAGATACTAAACCAGGAGTTTATATTGATAGCGAAGGTGTTTGTAGTGCTTGTCGTTCAGTAGAGCAAAAAAAGTTAATTGATTGGAAAGCAAGAGGGCAAGATCTTGAAAAAATTTGTCAGGATATTAAGAAAAACCATACGGCATGTTATGACTGTATTGTTCCTGTGAGCGGCGGTAAAGACAGCACATTCCAGGCTTGGACAATGAAAGAAAAATATGGCATGAATGTGTTAACTGTTTGTTTGGCTGCTCATTTGCCGACATACGAGGGTATTTATAATTTAAATAATATGGTAACGGCGCTTGATGTTGATTTAATCAAAGTGAACCTTAAGCCAAGTACTTATCGTAAATTACGACGTAAAGCGTTTGTACAGCAAGGTGAGCCCAACTGGGCAGAACATTGTGCGGTTTTTTCTTCGGTAACTAATGTAGCAATGATTTATGATGTTCCACTTATTGTTTGGGGCGAGGATATTGCGGTTGAGTTTGGCGGTAGAACTTCAGATAAAAGAAAAGCCGAAGCGGAAGATATTAACAAGAACGATTTAATTAAAGAAAAAACTATTCTGGATTGGCTGGATGATGATATTTTAGAAGAGGATGTCTATTTTTATAAGTATCCTTCTAATGAACAATTTGCACAGCATAAGGTTCGCAGTATTTATCTAGGATATTACGTTAATTGGGATGGCAAAAAAAACTATGAGTTAGCCAAAGACATTGGATTTATTCCGCGGCGGGAAGGTCCATTGTCTGGGAATATATTAGCCTACGATAATATAGATGAGAAGTTGTGCGAAATTAACATTTGGATGAAATATATTAAATTCGGATTTTGGCGGCCGACAGATCAATGTTGTTATCAAATTTGGAACGGCCGGATGAGTAGAGAAGAGGCGGTAGAACTTGTTAATGCTAAACAAGATGAATTTCCAGAAGAGTATTTTCAAGATTTTCTAAATTATCATGACCTTACCGAAGGACAATTTTGGGATGTGGTAGAAAAATTCAGAAATCATGATATTTGGGTAAAACGTAACGGCAAATGGATATTAAAATATCCTTTGAAATAATAATTTGTTGCTAAGCATTTTGGAAAAGTAACTATGAATGAAGAAACAGATGCTTTGATAAAACGAGAAAAAACGTTACATTTATTCTTAGCGCATACTCCCTTGCATATATTGAGTGTTACTAATCTTAAGCAGCAATATTTTCCAGCAACGGAAAATTGTTGGTTATTGTGGGAAGATGAAGGTTCGACCCGTTTGCTCGATCCATTGGTGTGGAAAAATGTATTAAAAGGAAAGCAAACGCGTTCGAGTACGCATGATACTAAGAACCACATAAAAGATAATTTACAGTTGATTCGAGAGTTAATTGAAAAGATAAAACCGGCCAAGGTAGTTTTATATGTGAGCGAGTTATTATGGCTTTGTAATAAAGTGGCTTATGCATTTTTACGCTCCCTTTATAAAGATAATTTTAATTGCATGATTTTTGATGAGGGGCTGCATATTTATGTAAATGACAATACTTTTTCAGAAGATGTTTTTTTAAAGGCAATGATGAAGTTTGTTTGGTTAACTATGCATGGATTGCCAAATTATCTTTTATTTCCCAAAAAGACTTATTCGTCAAAATATATCAAGAAAATTTATTGTTTCTATCCGGAGCTACTAAAAGATAAAAATTATGATATTGAAATATTGCCGCTCCAGCCAAAATATATTATGCCTTCTCTTCAGCGAATACGAAAGAGTGATGCCGCCTATGGTGAAAAAAACGCAGCATTGTTTTTATCCCAACCCTATGGCCGTGATATTCCTGAGGCGATTTTAAGGGAAGTGCTGAAAGATATGGTGGAAGATTTTAAAGCACGCGGAATAAAGGATATTTATTTTAAACCGCATCATGCAGATAAAAAAGAATGGGTCGAAGAATTGGTGAGTTGGGGATTTAAGCCTATTAGGCTTGAGAAAGATATTGCGATAGAAGTTTATGCTTCTCAATTGCAGTTTAAGTATATTATTAGTATATCAAGTTCGGCTTTATTATATTTGCCATTGTTTGGATATCAAGGAACAACGGTTTCTTATGGAATGTCTCGTTGTGGTTTGACTCGAAAATATAAAAAACTACATCAATTCCTGACACCGCTATTTCGATCCCAGGGGGTTTGGGTGCTTGATTAAGTTTTCTGCTCAACTAGGTAGTATTTTTTTTCGAGGCATTACGGTTGTCAGTAAGTTTATATTGTTATGCTTTTTAGCTAAATGGGTTACACCAAGCGACTTGGGTCTTTATGGTATTCTGACGGCCACGATCATTATAGCTTTACAAGTTGTTGGTTTTGATTTTTATGCATTTAATACGCGTGAAATTTTAAAAGTTGGGTCTGAAGAACAGATTTTGTATATTAAATCCCAATTAGTTGTTCATTTGATTTCTTATCTTTTCTTTTTCCCGCTATTTCTATTTATTTTCTTTTTAAAAATATTGCCTTGGTGGCTTTTGGTTTGGTTTTATGTATTATTGATTACTGAGCATTTATCGCAAGAAGCTGACCGATTGCTAGTAACACTTTCAAAACCATTAGCAGCAAACGTTGTGATGTTTTTTCGTGCAGGGATTTGGGTCTATTTTCTATTGTTTGCTTATTATGTTTTGCATTGTCACATCACATTAACTTGGGTTTGGGGTGCTTGGTTTTGTGGCGATATTATTGCTTTAGTGTTGGTGGTTTATCTCCTGAGTTACTTACCTTGGCGGTTGGGTTGGAAAAAACAGTTGACGTGGCGATGGGTCAGAAGAGGAATTAAGATTTCTACTATTTTTCTGATTGGTACGGTTTGTTTGCAGCTTTTAACTTATCTTAGTCGTTACTTTATTAAATTTATGCTGGGATTGCATGCGACTGGTATTTTTGTTTTTTATTCTAACTTGCTGGGTGTTATTTTAACCTTTGCTCAAATAGCCATTTATAATTTTATGATCCCGCCAATTATTCAGACATTTTATCAAGATAATAGTTCCATAATTGGTGAAATGCGAAAATTATATGTCACAATTGTCTTGTATTTATTGCTCGCATCTCCTGCCGCCGCTTTGGGTATTTATGTTGTTCTTTATTTTGTGCACAAGCCGGTTTATTTACATTATCTCTGGTTATTTTATATTTTATTGATGGCAACCATTGTGACGGTACTGGGGCAGGTGCCTCATTATGGACTTTATATTGTTTACAAAGAAAAGTGGTTGTTATATATTGGTTTGGTCTCTTTGTTTCTAGGTTGTCTACTGAATTATATTGGAATCAAACTGTTTGGATTGTCTGGGGCGGGTTGGGCGCTTGTTCTTACAATGTTGTTTATGTGGTGGATAAAGCATTTTCTTTTTAAGCGAATAACTCGAACATACTTAAGCTGAAGATGTAACCATAATATACCATACTATTCAAACCTCTGTGCTGCTGCATCGATAAGAAAACTTTTCATGACCAAAATAACTAATAAACATCGTCACACCTGTGATACACATTTGAGATATATATGCTTTGTATTTAAATATGCCTTGATAATACAGAAAATGCTTTGCAAAAAAAGGAATAACTATCTCCATAAAAAACGGAAATAATGCAATAGCGATAACAAACACCAAACCATATACCACATAAAATCTTAAATATTCTCTTAAATAATTTCCTTTGGTTCTAAAAACAAAGAGCTTATATACAATATACGCATTGGTGATTGCCAAGATATTGGCAATTATTACTAGCATCATGTAACGGCAAAATTGATTAAACAAATAATACAGTAAAAAAAATACGCCCATACCAAAAAATGTATTCCAAAAACCTAAAATTATGAATCTTAAAAACTTTATAGTAAAAAATTGCGTCTTAATGCTATTAATCAAAATTAATCCTTTCTTTTTCAACTACTAACGGATGATTTTGCACTTGCGTATGAATACATCCAATATACTCGCCCAAAATACCAATAAAAAATAATTGCACGGAAGAAAAGAAAAAAATTGCAATAAGCATTGGCGCCATCCCCGCTGGGAAAAAATTCCAAAATAATATTTTTAGTACGATATATAAAAAAGCAATTAACAAACTTAACCCTGCCATTAAAAAACCAAACATCGTTGCTAACCTTAATGGCACTTTACTATAATTCACAATTCCCAACATTGCTAAATCATATAATGTATAGAAATTATTTTTGGTGATCCCTCTCTTTCTGCCGGGCTTTCTGAACATAACTTCCGCATGCTCAAAGCCGATATCGCTGATCAAACCCCTAAAATATGGATATGGATCATTAATTTTTCTCAATGTTTCAATAATTTTTTTATCATACAAGCCATAGCCGTAATAATTTTTAGTTAATGGTAAACCCGATAATCTATTAATAATAGAATAAAAACTTTTTCGAGTTAAACGCATCAGCCATGATTCTTCGCAATCTTCTTTCACTGCTTTGACAATCTTGTATCCTTCTTCCCATTTTTGAATAAAATCCCCAATCAAATTAGGAGGATCCTGCAAATCGGCACATATTAAAACAACTGCATCTCCTTGTGCTTGCATCAACGCATAATAAGGTGAACGAATGTGACCAAAATTTCTGGAATTAACAATTATTTTTACGTTTTTATCTTGTGCAGCGATTTCTTTTAAAATTTTAACTGTGTTATCCTGAGAATTATTGTCAATAAAAATAAACTCATATTTATATTGAGGAAATTTACTCATTTCTTGCTTAATTTGCCGATACAACTCCGCAACATTGCCTTCTTCATTGTAGCAGGGAGATACAAAAGTAATTAGTTTCATTATAATTTCCTATTATCGCCTAAAAAAACCGTAGTGTAACTAAATATGCCGCAACTTACAATTTATAGATAGCTGCTTTATCATGATGGTATGCAAATTCTTATATCGGATTTAGTATCCAATCCTTGTTTAACGATTCTAAGCGTTTTTCATACCATTGAGCCAAATTTTTAATCCCATCTTGTAAACTTGTGAATTTAAAATTTCTACCAATAAAATCTAACAATCTATTATTGTCGCAACTATATTCAGATCCAATCCCAGGATTCTTAACAATTATATCATTATGGCCACCCAACACTTTTCTAACAATTTCGGCAATTTCGGTTAATTTCACAGAGGAGCCAAAACCAATATTATAATGGGAGTATTCCGGAAGATTGTTAATAAAATAGCAAATTATTTTTATCAAATCGTCAATATGCAAATAATCAAATTTAACATCCTGATTAATCACAATGGGCAGCCCATAAAGAGTTCGAAGAATAGCGCTCGAAATAAATCTTGTTTGATAGTCTTCATACGTCCCATACACAGCAAAAATGTGTAGATTAACGGCTTTTTTTGCTGATTTTTGCATAATTTTTTGCGTCATATTAAATTTTGCAAAACCATATTTGTCCGTTGGGATTTTTTTTCCAAAATAACTTTCTTCTATTCGCGGCATCGCTAATGGTCTACCATATTCCGCTCCACTTCCTAATTGAATAAATCTAGCATCCGAACCACAATTATTAAATACGTTTTCGAATGCCGTTAAGTTAGCTTCTAAACATTCCGATTGATTTTGCTGACAATTTCTTTTCGAACCAACGACAGCGCCGTGCACAACACAATCAAACTTGTTGTTGGATAAAAATTCGCGAACTAATTTACTGTTGGTTAATTCCAGTTCTGCTCTGGTCGGAGAATAAATTTTGTAAAAGCTTTGCGCCAACCTGGAAAAATTTTTCCCAATAAAACCATTGCCCCCTGTAAAAAAAATTTTTTTTGTATTATTCGTCATTTTATTAGCTCTTTTAATTTAGGAATAATCGCCTTTGCTGAAATATTATAATAATTTTTCAAATACTCCTGATCGCCTACAACTTGCGAAAAGCCTTCGCGCAATCCAAAACGATAGAAAACTTTAGGCACAATACCATTTTCTAAACAAACTTCAGCAACCGAGCTACCAAGCCCTCCTGAAACGGTATGCTCTTCTACAGTAACAATCCCACCTGTATTTTCAGCAGCATCAAAAATTTCCTCTGTATCAAGAGGATTTAACGTATGCATACTAACAACTCGACAATTAATGTTGGCTTCTTCACGCAATTGATTGGCTACTTGCAATGCCGTATTTAAAATCCCACCTATTGCCATTATGGTAATAGCATCTCCTTCTAATATTCTTCGGGCTTTTCCTAAAATAAATTTTTCATCTTTTTTGTGTGAAATGTCCGCATAAGAGTGATCTAAACGAAAATAACAAGTTCCGGAATGATTGATCAACGCGCGTGTTGCCTGCTCCACTTCCCATAAATCCCCCGGAGCAACCACAACAATCGGCAACGATCGCATGATCGCTAAATCCTCTGTTGCATGGTGAGACATTCCTGCAGCGCCATAGGAAAATCCACCTCCAACGGAAACTATATTAACGTTTGCAGCATGATAAGCCGCATCATTGCGAATTTGTTCCAAACACCTTAAAGTTGGAAAATTAGCAATAGAATAAGTAAACACAATTTTACCTTCTAGCGCCAAGCCGGTAGCAATTCCCGTCATATTCTGTTCGGCAATGCCAATATTTAAAAATTGTTTAGGAAAATTTTCCGTAAAACTTTTTAACACTCCATATCCAACATCGCCTGTTACCAAAAATACATCTGGATTTTCTGCAACACACTCTGACAATGTTTTAATAAAAGTTTTTCTCACGATTTTATCTCTAACTCCCGCATCGCATTAATAAAATCATCGCCTTGTGGGGATCGATAATGCCAAAGCACTTCATTTTCCATAAAAGAAATCCCTTTGCCTTTAACCGTATGCGCGATTATGCAAATCGGCTTTTCTTTCAATAATGACGCATCTGCACAAACACTTAATATTTTATCGTGATCATGGCCGTCAATTTCGAAAGTATTCCAACCAAAAGAGCGCCATTTATCGGCAAACGGTTCTAAATTTAAAGTTTTTTCAACTGCATCCATACTCTGAATTTTATTATAATCAACAATGGCAATGAGGTTGCTTAACTTATGGTGCGCAGAAAACATAGCAGCCTCCCACACCGAGCCTTCATCACATTCCCCATCACCAAGTATGACAAAAATGCGGTGACTTTGATTTTCTAATTTCCCATTGTACGCCATTCCCGCCCCGATAGATAAACCATGCCCTAACGAACCCGTTGATATCTCAACTCCCGCAACATCTTTATGTGAAACATGGCCGCTAAGAATCGAACCATTTTGATAATGGGATTTTAATGTTTCGACATCAATAAAACCCATTTCTGCCAACACCGCATAAACCGCAGCTCCGGCATGCCCTTTGCTCAATATCAATCTATCACGTGTATTTATTTTTGGGTTTATAGCATCAACATTTAAAATCGAGCCATACAAAACGGCCAAAATATCGGCAATTGACAATGCCGAAGCAACATGAGAACTGTTACCCTGGTTTGTCATTTCGACAACGTGCCTACGTATTTTTTTGGCTAATTCGACTGTGTTCATAATTGTTCAACAAATATCTTAAATGTATTTAAAACATGATTTATTTTTTCTGGTGTCATACCCGGATAAACTCCAACCCAAAAAGTATCATGCATAATTTTATCGGTATTTTTTAGCTCATTAATCACACGATAACCTTTCCCAGATTTACGCATTTGATCAAAACAAGGATGACGAATTAAATTTCCCGCAAACAACATTCTGGTTTGAATTTTGTTTTTTTCCAAAAATTTAACGATATCTGCCCTCGAAAAACCGGCATCGTCTTTAACCGTTAACAAAAAACCAAACCAACTTGGATCGGAATTTTTAGTTGCCTGAGGTAAAATAAAATAATTATCTAAATATTTTAAACCATCATATAGCTGCAACCAGTTTTGTTTACGTTTTTCAATAAACTCATCTAAACGATCCAACTGAACACAACCAATTGCTGCTTGCAAATCGGTGGCTTTTAAATTGTAACCAAAATGTGAATAAACATATTTATGATCGTAACCTGCAGGCAAAGTGCCAAATTGCTGCATAAATCTTTTTTCACAAGTATTATCTTTCCCTGATGGACAAAAGCAATCTCTTCCCCAATCCCGCATCGAACGAATTATTTTGTTTAACAATGGATTATTAGTATAAACCGCCCCGCCTTCGCCCATTGTAATATGATGTGGCGGATAAAAGCTGCTCGTACCAATATCTCCAAAAGTTCCGGTATACTGCCCATTATATTTTGAACCAAGCGCATCACAATTATCTTCGATCAACCATAAATTATGCTGCTTACAAAATGACTGCACCTTGGCCAGATCAAAAGGATTTCCTAAAGTATGCGCTAACATCACAGCTTTAGTTTTGTCGGACAATGCAGCTGATAATTGTGAACAATCAATATTATAGGTTCCATCATCGAGCGCCACATCAACAAAAACCGGAATCGCACCATATTGAATAATTGGCGTCACAGTAGTTGGAAATCCAGCGGCAATAGTAATAATTTCATCTCCAGGAATAATTTGCCTCGCTTCTAACAAAGGCGACGTCAAAGCTGCAAAAGCCAATAAATTAGCTGAAGATCCTGAATTAACTAAAGTACAATATTTTACTCCAAGTTTTGCCGAAAATTTCTTTTCAAACTCACGCGTAAATCTGCCTTCCGTTAACCAAAATTCTAACGACGCTTCTGTTAAGCTTAATAATTCGGCTTCATCAAATACACGGCCGCCATAATTAACGCACGACTCACCAGGAATAAAGTTTTCCTCACTTTTATCGTGAATTAAATTATAATATTGTTTAACCTTTTCAAAAATCTCTTGTTTAAGTTCGTCCGCTTTATTCATAACTATTTCGCCCATTCAATATTTTTTTGTTTAGCCGCCTGAATATATTGTTCAATTTGATTTTGCGTGCTAACGTTATTTTCTTCATAAAATTCTCTATACCATTCTGCAGTTTTTTGTATCGTTTGTTTTAAATCCCATAAATTATCCCATCTTAATTTTGAATTAGCTTTAAAACAGTCTAATTTTAATAAACCGGCTTCGTGAGGATGCTCGACATTTTCTTCGATTGCATATTGTATTTTTGGCCATTGTTGCTGCATCAATCGCAACACATCCAAAACTGTAGCATCACTATTGTATAGCGGTCCAAAATTCCAAGCTTCGGCAAATAATTTTTTATTTTGCAGCAACTTCTGCCCCAAAACCAAATAACCGCTTAAACATTCCAATACATGCTGCCATGGACGTGTTGAACTTGGCGACCGAATGTTTGCGATTTTATTTTCCACCACCGCCTTAATAATATCCGGAATTAAACGATCTTTTGACCAATCTCCACCGCCAATCACATTCCCGCCGCGTGCGGTCGCAATTAACACCTGATGCTCTTTGCCATATTTGTCCGGATGAAAATAAGAACGCCGAAAACTTGAAACTACTAACTCAGCACAACCTTTTGATGCACTATATGGGTCAAAACCACCCATGGAATCATCTTCATGATATCCTCTGTCCCATTCTTTATTTTCATAACACTTATCTGAACTAATTACTACTATGGCTCGCAAAGCTTCCGTATATCTGGAAGCATTTAACAAATTGGCTGTCCCAACGGTATTGGTATTAATCGTAGCTAAAGGATCCACATATGATTCCCGAACCAAAGGTTGCGCCGCCAAATGAAAAATTATATCAGGATTAATAGACTTGATGGTTTTCGCAAGTAATTCGTAATCTCTGATGTCAATCAAATGCGATTCAAGCTCTGATTTGATTAATTCAAAATGGTTAGGACTGGTGTTTGGCGCAAGCGCAAGGCCAATCACTTCAGCGCCTAACATTTTTAACCACAAAACCAACCAGGATCCTTTAAATCCTGTGTGTCCGGTTACTAATATTTTTTTATTTCGATAAACATCAGCAAACATTATTTATCCCAAATTTTCCACGGGGCTTTCTTTGCTTTCCACAAATCTTCTAACAATTTTTTCTCCCGCAACGTGTCCATCGGGCGCCAAAAATCTTCATGTAAATATACGCTCATTTGATGGTCATCTGCCAAACGACGCATAGGCTCCTGCTCCCAAATACTATCGTCTCCCTCAATATAATCTAATACTTTAGGCGACAATACAAAAAAACCGCCATTAATCCAGGCTCCATCTCCCGCCGGCTTTTCTTCAAACCGCATCACTTGATTTTTTTTCACAACCAAGGAACCAAAGCGGCCAGGCGGCTTCACCGCTGTAACTGTTGACAACCGCTGTTCTTTTTTATGCACATCAATCAAAGCATTGATGTCGATATTTGCTACACCGTCTCCGTAAGTAAAACAAAAATCTTCATTTCCGATATAATCTTTAACCCGCTTTAATCGACCCCCCGTCATGGTATTATCACCAGTATCAACTAAAGTAACATTCCATGGTTCAGCATGACGTTTATGTACCTTCATGGCATTATCCCGCATATCAAAAGTCACATCAGACATGTGCAAGAAATAATTCGCAAAATATTCTTTAACCACATAACCTTTATATCCAAGACAGACAATAAAATCATTGATTCCATAAAACGAATAAATCTTTAAGATATGCCAAAGAATCGGCTTCCCCCCAACTTCAACCATCGGTTTTGGCTTTAAATCTGTTTCTTCACTCAAACGAGAACCTAATCCCCCAGCCAAAATCACTGCTTTCATAACGCACCTCATTAAGCAAAAATTGAAGTTTACCACAAAAATATCACCACTTCTTTATATTATTTTTATGTTGTTACTCAAGATATTATGCGGAGCCAAAAAAGCTAAATCTACTATCAAACACCACAAAACCGTCAAAATAATAACCATTATATCTTTTATGTTATCATTAATTAGCTGTGTACGAGTTTGTCGCTTGCCAATAGCTTTATATTTTGGTCTTGCTTAGTAACAAACTTTCAGATAGCATGCAATTGTAATATGTGGGCTATTATTGTATATCACAAATAATGGATCAGCGCTAACAACATCACACATGGAATAATACGACTCATTTTAATATAGCAGGATAACTACATAATGAATCTAGCAAACAAAAAAATTTTGGTTACTGGAGCAGATGGTTTTATCGGCTCACATCTTACAGAAACTCTGGTAAAACAAGGATACAACGTTCGTGCTTTTGTATTATATAATTCATTTAACTCTTGGGGCTGGCTAGATACATTGCCAAACAATATTAAAGAAAATATCGATGTTTTTAGCGGTGATGTTCGTGATCCGTATGGAGTTAAACAAGCTATGCAAGGATGTGATCTGGTAATGCATTTGGCTGCATTAATCGCTATTCCTTATTCTTATCATTCCCCAGATACTTATGTCGATACAAATATCAAAGGAACTTTAAATATCCTGCAAGCCGCACGCGAATTAAATATTGATAAAGTGATACATACTTCTACCAGTGAAGTGTATGGTACCGCTCAGTTTGTTCCAATCACCGAAGATCATCCTTTACAAGGCCAATCTCCTTATTCAGCATCAAAAATAGGCGCAGATCAAATTGCCTTATCATTTTATAAATCATTCGACCTGCCTGTAACCATCATTCGTCCTTTTAATACTTATGGATCACGACAATCGGCTCGCGCAATTATTCCCACAATCATTACGCAACTAGCCAAAACATCTACCATTAAATTGGGCGCACTCACACCAACTCGTGATTTTAACTACATTAAAGACACCGTCGATGGTTTTATTGCTGCAGCAGCTTCGGATAAATCTATAGGTGAAGTAATAAATATCGGCAGTAATTATGAAGTTTCCATGCAAGATACAGCAAAATTAATTGCCTCAATTATGCAAAAAGAAGTAATTATTGAAAAAGATGGTCAACGCCTAAGACCTGAAAAAAGCGAAGTCGAACGGCTTTGGGCGGATAACCAAAAAGCGAAAAAACTTTTAGGTTGGACTCCAAAATATGCCGGAATCGAAGGATTTAAACAAGGCCTACAAGAAACTATTGACTGGTTTTCCAACACAGAAAATTTGAAACTTTATAAAACAAATATTTACAATGTATAATTATGCAAAAATTTAATCCACAAAAAATTGTATCAATATTAAAAAAATTTTTACCAGAAGATAAAAATTATCTTGCACTACACGAACCGCAATTCGCCGGTAATGAATGGGGCTATGTAAAATCATGTTTAGACACTGGATGGGTTTCTTCTGCCGGCAAGTTTGTTGATCGTTTTGAAAAAGATTTAGCAGATTTTACCGGAGCAAAATTTGCCATTGTAACTGCAAACGGCACCGCTGCATTACATGTTATTTATTTGCTAGCAAATATTCAGGCTAATGATGAAGTTTTAGTGCCAACTTTAACTTTTGTAGCCACTTGCAATGCTTTAAGTTATTGCGGAGCAATTCCTCATTTTATTGATGTGGATGAAACAACCTTAGGAGTTAATCCTGAAAAACTTGAAGATTATCTGCAAAATATCGCCGAAGTTAAAAAAAATGTCTGTATAAATAAATTTACCGGGCGCCCAATTAAAGCATTAATAGTAATGCACACTTTTGGCCATCCTGTAGATTTAGATGCTATTGCTGCAATATGCAACCGCTATCACATAAAACTTATTGAAGATGCTGCTGAAGCGCTCGGTTCATTATATAAAGGAAAACACGTTGGGCATACAGGTTTAGCAGGTTCTTTAAGCTTTAATGGCAATAAAATTGTTACCACCGGCGGAGGCGGCGCAATTCTTACTGATGATATAAAACTTGCAAAACAAGCAA
Source organism: Gammaproteobacteria bacterium (assembly GCA_050123375.1). Classification (GTDB taxonomy): domain Bacteria; phylum Pseudomonadota; class Gammaproteobacteria; order UBA12402; family UBA12402; genus JASFHF01. The sequence continues at coordinate 6,268 of JASFHF010000022.1, read as the reverse complement.
AACACATAACCACTACAGCTAAACAACCACACGACTTTTTATATTTTCACGATCAGATTGGTTATAACTATCGTATGCCAAATATAAACGCTGCATTAGGCTGCGCGCAATTAGAGCAAATGCCAAATTTTTTGTCAAATAAACGTAATTTAGCAAAACAATATGAAAAATTATTTGCTGATATAGAAGGCATAAGCTTTTTTACCGAACCCGCATTTGCAAAAAGCAATTACTGGTTAAATGCGTTATTTTTAGATAAAAAATACTGCTCGCAACTTAATGATATTTTACAATTAGCACACGCAAACGGCATTAAAGTCAGACCTGCCTGGACATTAATGCACAAATTACCTATGTTTGCTAATTGTCCGCACATGGGCTTAAGCACAGCTTGTGATTTAGAACAAAGAATAATTAATATTCCTAGCAGTGTATTTTTGAGTAAATTATAAAGAAAGAACTTAATTATGCTCACAAATAAATTTTGTGAAAAACCTAGAATAGTAAACGTGATAACTACACCATGGGTACTATTGTTACTTTTAACTTTCATTGTGCATGGAATTGCGTTAATAAATAAAGGTGTTTTTTGGGACGGGGTACTCATCTATGCATTTCAAAAAAATAACAATATAGCATTCTTCCACGAATGGTTTCTAGATATGGGCAATCCCTTATCATATTATTTACACAGATTATTATGGTTAACCAATTCACAATTTGTATATAACGCTATAGGGTTTTTTTCCATTTACTGCACCGGATTATTTAGCTATAAAATAGCCAGGCTTTACAAAAGTATACCAAAAATGACTGCGCTTTTAATTGGTATCATAGCAATAACATTTCCAGGAAGCATGCTGACATTCTTTCGCGCAACAATTCCTTATTATGTATTTATGGCGTTATTTATGCTCGCATGCTATTGTGGTCTAACGGCTCCAAATTCCAAAAACAAAATAACACGAATAACACTGCGCATCATAAGCTTAGTTTTATTTTTCGCATCTTTTACCCTACAATCGCTTTTGGTGTATTTTGCAATTTTTATTATCTGCTTGTATATTCTTTTTTGCGAAAAAAACAAGCATGATTTAATATCGTTTGCTTCTATATATAAATTTTGTGTTAAATATTTTTATTTTCTTGCATTACCATTCGTGTTTAAAATTTTAACCACTATTTATTTTAAAAAGGCAGGGCAGTATAAAGATTACAATGCAATTGCCACTAGCAACTTAAAGCACTTTCTTGGTTGGTATAATCAGTCTTTACACGAAGGGGTGTTTTTTTACTTTAAAACCATTTTTCACCTAAAAACCTTGATCTTTATTATAGTTATAAGCTTGATATTGATAATTTGGCAACGCATGCATAAGCGTTATTTTAACGCGAAACCAGCATTTCTTAAAACTCATTTATTTCTTATAGCGCTTGGAATAATCGCTGTATTACTAGCAATTTTGCCGTATGTGTTGGTTGGCAAACCAATAAAAACTCAATCATGGGTTTTGTCTTCCAGGTGCGCCTTATTAATCCCGCTGTCAATGTCTTTAATTCTAGCAGGGATTGTTGGGCTTGCTGTTAGATATAAAAACACCAAAACCATAGCTATATCATTTACAATTGTTTTATTGTTTACATTTGCGCAAAAATGGTGGCAAAATTATTTACTCTTATCGACAAAGTCAGCTGCACAACAAGCTGCTATAAGATTTGTCAACACACATCCTCTATTTGCCAAATATAGAATTTGCTGGCTTAATCAGATGAAACTGCCGCCAATCCTTAATCCTGGTTACGGAATATATGACTGGTCAACTATGTGGAACAATTATCAAGCTAAAAACTCTAAAATAGTAATGAAAACGCTCTCGCGGAATAATTTAGCATGGGTATGCCTTGAGAATAATCAGCGCCTATCCAACTATGCCGATGTAAATCTTAGCGGACCACAAGCTGATTTAATCCTATCATCAAAGTATACAGATAAAGATTTACTGAAACTTAACTTGCAGTATATTTATTACAGATTTTTTTATAGAAAAAAACTGCATGTGTTTCTTAAAAATATAATTGATATACAAGTTACACCAACCAGAAATAAAATAAATGTGCCTTTAATATGTGAAAATTATATGCATAAAACTCACCAAAAATAATCAACATGGATGAATTTGCGAAATTTTAAACTTTATTTTAAAAATCTGTTGCGCAGTCGAATATCCGTTATATAACTAAATGTAATAAATAATCCTGAAAACCAAACAAACGAAACTAATCTTATCATAAACCATGTATGAATTATTGTGTGATTTTTAAAAACAAAATACCAGGCTGCTACAATTATCCATGGCAGCAACGCCAATGCAATTGCTGTATTATAGTTATTATTGTATCGTATTAGTTTTGGCTTTATTAGGTTTAAGATTCCTACTATTAATAGACCAAAAAATGATAAACATGAAACCACTATAGAAAGACCTCTATTACCACCAGTAATCCAATGTAATTCTGCACACATGTGCTTTATAGCAGCATAATAGCTGATTGGGTTCTGATTCACTTCCCTGCTTACCCTCAAACCAAAATTCATAAGAAACATATGCCATGAATAGCCAGTAAAAAGTATTTTTACAACGATAAAAGTGAAATAAGTAATTAAAAATCCTGCAAAAAAACATAAAGTACCAACACTAAATATTTTTAATGCATCTTTAAAATCCAGATTTGAAGCAAAATGATATAAAAGCACTGCGATCGCGATCATGCAAACAACCCCCGGTACTATCCCTACTAAATATTCAAAATATGCAGTAAAGGCTCCTGAAGCTACGAGAACATAAAACAATGACTTTTTATCTTCATTTTTTAAAAATAAAAATAACAACAAACCAGTTCCAAAAGTAACCATATCTCCGGGACCATGACTTAAATTCATTCCAAACAAAGAAACACCATGAAGAAACGAAAAAATTATGAAAAATACCATTGCAAATACAATACTTCTTGGTTTTGTAAATTGCTTTGCTAATGCTGCGTAAAGAGCAATTATAAAAATAAGCATATAAACTATATTTTGGTATAGAAACCTTACTGTGCGAAGGGGCATAAGTGAAACCATGGCAACTGCCAGAGTGCGAACGCCATGTAAGTATTGATAATACGGTGTGGGCTCATTTGGGATGAGGCTTTTAATATATTTATGATATTTTTCCCCGGTGTTAAAAAAAGATGTATTTTTAAGCGTCGTTTTTTTATCACCCAAAGCTAATGTCTCTAACGATTCACATTTTGCTAATCCATATTTCGGTGCATTAAGAGCATTTTGCAAAAAATTTGGTGATAATTTCAAACCTTGCATTAAAATCAAACAATCCTGATATTGGTGGTTGCCGCGGAAAAAATCATAACCTTCGCCAGGTTTTGCAATAAGATCCTGATGATTTGGAACGAGATCAGCATGAATAAAAGCTTTTTGTATATGTTTTTTGTAGTAATATAATGGGCTTGCAGTAATAATAATATTTAAAATAAAAAACAAGGTGATTAAACCAAAAAGCATTAAGGTTGCTTTGAAGCAAAACAATAAAAATTTATTTTTATTACCATTCATATTTTATTGCCTCTCTTAAAATGTAACCCATATAATGCAAATTTGCATGCTATTGTTTTCTATAATCTTTATGCAATTTTGGCAAAGATAAATATTGTAAATACTTAAGTTCATGCCTGACTTTAGCTGTATTATCCAAAATCAATCCACATGCAAAACTTACAAAAGCTACGACAAATAAACCAATGCTAACAAATAATGTTGGAAATCTTGGAACTAAACCAGTACTAAAATATGTCAATAAAATAGGGATCAAAAACAAAAAACCGCATACAACAAACAGCAAACTAATGCTAGAAAAAAACAGTAGTGGTTTGTAATCCTTCAGCAGCAAAAATATACGCCATAAAATTTTACAGCCATCTTTGTAAGTTGATAACTTACTACAAGAACCTGTAGGTCTTTCAATATATTTTGTATCTATTTCCGCAACTGGCAGTTTTAGCTCTAAACTATGAATTACCATATCAGCTTCAATGTCAAACCCACTTGCTGTTACTGGAAAAGATTTAACGAATCTTTTGGAAAAGACTCGATAACCAGAAAATATATCAGTAAAGAATTTACCAAAAAAGAAAGACACAAACTTGCTGAACAAAATGTTTCCTAATCTATGACCTTTTCTATAAGTTTTACTATCTCTGTGATTTTTCTCAACACGCTTACCTACAACCATATCTAATTCTTCATCCAGTAATTTTTGAATCATCTTATTGACTGAAGCAGCTTCATAAGTGTCGTCACCATCACATAACACATATATGTCCGCATCTATGTTGGCAAACATAAGTTTAACCACATTTCCCTTTCCCTTGCGCGGCGCGGATCGCACGATTGCACCATTTTTCAATGCAACAGACCTAGTATTATCAATAGAGTTATTATCATAAACATATATTTTACTTTGCGGCAATTCTCGCCGAAAGTCTTGAATCACTTTAGAAATAGCTGATTCTTCATTGTAACAAGGAAGCATAATAGCAATGGTAAAATCTTTCATATGTATGTAAGTTTATATATTTTCTATTTTAAATTATGTTTTATATTTATTTTGTAACGCATCAACTATGTATCCAAAAAGAACTACTATCCCTGATAATATAGGAAACGAAACAAGCCTGTCCATAAACCATGGATGAATCGTTGTATGGTTTTCAAAAATAAAATACCAAAAGGCTACTATCACCCACACTAACAATGCTAAAGCAACGGTAGTGTTATAATTATTTTTACGACTTATTATTTTTGGTTTAATTAAATTTAATATTCCCACCCCAATCATGCCAAAAAAAGCAAACATGGTCATAAATCTAGCAAGCGTTCGATTGCCGCCAGCAATCCAATATATCTCCGACCACACCATTTTTATGGCATTAAGATAATTAATAGGATTTTGATTTACTTCTCTACTTACTCTTAAACCAAAATTCCCATGAAACATTTGCCATGAATATCCGGTAAAAAGTATTTTTACAATTATGAAGGAAAAATAAGTAATTAAAAATCCTGCAAAAATACACAGCGTGCCAACGGCAAATATTTTCAATGCATCCTTGAAATCAAGACCTGCAGCAAAATGGTATAAAAACGTTGCAATGGAGGCCATACAGACAACTCCTGGTAATATGCCAACCAAATGTTCGAAATATGCTGTAAAAGCGCCTGAAACAATTAGAGTATACAAAAACGGTTGCTTATTTTCTTTATTCAAAAATATCAGTAACAATAAAAACGTTACAAAAACTATTATATCTCCAGGTCCATGAGTCAAATTCATCCCAAAAAAATTAACTCCATGGAAAAATGAAAAAATTATGAAAAACACCACCGCAAATACAATATTCCTAGGTCTGATAAATTGTTTTGCCAATAATATATACAGAGAAATCACGAAAATAAGCATATAAATTGTATTTTGATATGCAAACCTTACTATGCGAAGAGGTGCAAGCGAGACCGAAAAAACCGCCAATGTGCGAGGTCCATGTAAGTATTGGTAGTATAGTATGGGTTTATCTGGAATAACGCTGTTAATATATTGGAGATACTCTTTACCTGTACTAAAAAAAGATGTTCCTTTGGGAGTATTTTTTTTATCACCCAAAGCCAGGGTTTGCAATGATTGACACTTTTCCAACCCATATTTGGGGCCATTAATAGCGTTTTGTAGAAAGCTTGGCGACAATTTTAATCCTTCTTGTAAAATCAAGCAATCTTCGTATTGATGTTGTCCACGAAAACTATCGAAACCACCATGATCTGATGGTGTAAGATCGCCGCCTACAAATGCTTGCTTTATATGGTTTTTATAATTATGTAATGGCATGGCTGTAACCAATAAATTTAAAGCAAAAAATAACGCAATTAATCCGCAAAGTACTAAAAACGACTTAAAACAAAATGACAAAAATTTATCCCTGTTAATAAAAATCATACAACCTCCTATGACCTCGGGTATTATATGTAGGCTGTTATTAAAAATCAAAAGGTTCCTGGCTGGGTATTGCAGAAAAGCACAATAGATCTGTTAGAGCAATTTAGAAATGTCCCCTTTTCAGCAAGATAGAAATGTCCCCTTGCCGAAATTTAAATCAGTAATGAAGGTAACAGAAACTGATAAAAAATAAAATTATTTTTTTAGAAATTTAAAAT
>JASFHF010000021.1:0-37993 GCA_050123375.1 Gammaproteobacteria bacterium | reverse complement strand
TTCAAGCAAAAGAAGAGAAGCTTCACGAACAAAGAAATTTATTTTAATAACGAGATATTGGGGATAGCAAGCACCCTTTTAGGGTGCTAAACAAAACCACCTTCTTAGAAGGTGGTTTCTTTACTTACGATATAAAGGAGAGTCATTATGCCTTTTGCAGAAGTTAATAATGTAAAATTGTATTACGAAGACCATGGTCAAGGTTTTCCGTTGGTTTTGATTTCCGGTTTTGGTGCTGATCATGTGGTGTGGGATGCGGTGTTGCCTTTTTTAAAACCTCATTATCGTATTATTCGTTTTGATAATCGCGGAGTGGGGCGAAGTGATGCGCCGGATGAGTTTTATAATATTAAAACTATGGCTGATGATACAGCAGCCTTGATGGATTATTTGCAGATTGAACAAGCTTACATTTGTGGGCATTCAATGGGCACATCAATATCACTAAATTTTGCGCTTAAATATCCGCAAAAAGTCAGCAAAATGATTTTATCTAATGGGTTTCCTAAAATTAATGCTTTATCTAAGATGGTATTTGATCTTCTTAATCGCATGATTGATTATAAATGCAATCTTGAGATTCTTCGCGATTTTTTTGTGCCTTGGGGTTACGCAAATGCTACTTTAGCTAATTTAGATAATTATCCTGAGGTAACCGCGCGTATAGAGTATGGAAAAACTTCAAAATATCCGCAAACTGTAATTGGATTTAAGCGTCAATTGGAAGCATTATTGTCTTTTAGTATTGATGAAGAATTGCAAAAAATCGCTGTACCGACTTTATTAATTGCTGGGAGTAATGATATTTTAACTCCACTGGAAGATACACAATATTTGGCTGAACGTATTCCTGATACGCAATTATGGATTGCAGATGATACTGGACACATGACTTTTGTGGAAAAACCACAAGAAAGTAGTAAAATCATTGATGATTTTTTGCTAGAATAATGTTTTAGGATTTCATGGAAACGTTATTATGAAAAAAATAAAATGGATATTGTTTGGTCTTATATTGTTGTTACCAGTTGTCAATGCGCAGCCATATCAGCATACTTCGGCACAACGATTTTTAGAAATATGTAAACAGCCTAATAATATGGATGTTTGTCGAGCTTATATCTCTGGTGTACTTGACGGGATTTTTGCTAATTATTATTTATTTGATCATCATAATCTGCGGGTATTTACTAAAAATATGCGTTATTGGGATGAAGAAAAGATCAGGCTTGGTTTGTTAAAATGGGTGGATAAGAATCAAAAGATAGCACAAAGTACAAATGCAGCTATTATGATAAACCAATATTTGTATTCTATATATGTAAAACCATCAGCTTGATTTTGCGGGTAACTCTTCACGGCGCATCCAAATCACTTGTGCAGCAGATTTAAGCAATACGTCTTTTAAAGTTTGATTGGCACATGATATGGTATAATGATCTTTTTTGGATCCCGCTTCAAGATGTCGCAATAATACTTGTTCATCAGTTGTTTCTATAATACAATTTAGTCCAATTAAATTCTGTATATCTTTTCCTTTGCGTTTAACTCCAGCAACGTAATCTTTGGGATAAAAATAAGGTTCCATAGAGCTATCGTTGATTAGCAAGATGATATAGTCAGGATTATTTTGTTTGAACATTTCTATTTCTTTTTCAATTTGTTTTTTTTGGGTTAAAGTTGGAGGTTGGCCGGTGCCGTGCATTAGCCATTGCAGTTCACATTGAACGCCTTCCTCAAAATACGTGGCGAGAACTTTTATGGCGCTATTTTTTGGAATGCCTTTGTAATCTCCCAATTCCCAGCTTTTTAAAGTGCGTCGGTTAATCTTGTGTTTGTCGCAGAATTCTTGCCTGGATAAACCGGTCAAGTTACGTAAATGTTGCATTCTGTGGCCTTTTGCTTTAGCTGCTATTGGGTTTATGTTACTTGGCATTTTAGTTATCCCTGCTTGTTTGTACGACATAACTTACACAATATTAATCCATTTTTATTCTGTCCATATTGGACAGAACAACTTACTTATGGCTATACTGTTCATATATTAAACAATTAATATATGGTAATAATATCAATGATAAATTAGGAGCATAATGATGACAAATAATAATTATAAGGATCACGATAAGCAATTATCGATGATACGGCAAGATTACGCTCAACTTAGTATTTTTACTGCTAATATATGTTCTAATTTATTGCCTACCTGTCGGGCTATTACTGATTTAGTTATTGAATTGAATGAAGAAAACAATATTAATGAAAGGAATAAAAAACTTGGACAGGTGATGCATGCGGTACAAGGAATAGAACATTATTTTAGTTGTCTGATTGATTTTGCTCACATGGTAAAGCAGCGTCCCCCGTCGATTTTAACTCATATCAATTTTCCAAAAATATTGAAGCGCTTATATAATTCAATGTCAATTGCATTACGGGTTAAGAAATTAAAATTGACAATCAGTTATAGTGATAAATTACCGGATATTTTATTAGGGGATTATTTTCGTGTTGAGTATATTTTGCTTGGTTTGTTAAGCAATGCAATTAAATTTACTTTAAATGGAGAAATTACAGTTACTTTGACTAAAGCAAAGCAAGAAGGTGATAATTTGTTGATGAAATTAATTGTGCGCGATACTGGAGAAGGGATTTGTTCGAATGATCGCGAAATGATATTTCAGCCTTTTTATTGTGTGAAACCGAAGTTTAATAAATCATATGTCAGCGCAGGTTTAGGGTTAACGTTTATCAAGCAATTTTTAGAAGATATTGGCGGGGAGATCGAAATTAAAGATAATCAGCAAAATTGTGGTGCGGAATTTATTTGTTTGTTGCCGGTTAAAGTTTGTTAATGTGAATTTTGACCAGGAATCACATGCAATTTTATCCAATGGCCGCCATTATAGTTGAATCCAATAATGGTTTTTTTAATTGGTAACGATATTTGGTTAGTAAATTCCTGATAAGTTAATTGATCTAGTATTATTACGTTGTTTGTATGTTGTTTGATTTGTTTTAGTAACCAATTTTTATCATTGACAAATTTTATTTTGTAGGTGCCGAGCAAAAAAATCAAACTTGGTTCGTGATATTTATTGATTAATAGTGGTTTTTTATCAGTAATATAATTTTTTGGTAAGCTTTGAATATAATTTGTTATTTTACAGCTTAGCCATAAATTATTTATTTGTGGTAAGAAAAAGCTAAATAATAACGGATAAAATAGTACAGTTCCGATAAAAAATGTAATTAAGATTTTGCGCGGACGATGATAGAATAACATTCCAACTATAATTATTATTAATAAGATTATTAAACATAAAACTTGTATCCAGGAATATGGTTCGCGTAGTAAACGCGGCAAAAGGCATAAAAAAACTAATAAAACAGTCGAATATATTCCCCAAATAATTTTCATGCCGCATTCAGCATAACGCCATTTATTAGTTAGTTGTTGTTTAATGCCAGCAGCAATTAGTAAAGCAATTGCTGGATAAACTGGCAATACATATTGTGGTAATTTAGTTGGGATTAATGCAAAAATAATCCAACTGGGAATTATCCATGCAATTAAAAATCGTCTTATAGTATGAGTTTTGTTTTGCCACGCGTGTGCGATACCTTTGATGATAAATAATGATCCTGGCCAAAACATAATTGGGAATAGTAGTAAAAAATATCCAGGCCATGCTCCGTGTGATTGCTGGCCGCCAATTAATTTTGGCACAACATCGCCGTGAATCATATCCAATAGAAAATTACTTTTACCAAAAATACTAAATGGAATTAACCAAGCGAGACTAAATAAAATTAAAAATAGTATACCAAATAGCGGTTTGATTTTTTTGAATAATGATGTGTCTTTATCAATTAATATTAAGAAAAATAAAGTTGCAAATCCAACCAGAGGCGTGATGCCTTTAATTAAAACTCCTAATGCCATACCGAACCAAAATAATATACATCCAAGACTATTGTCATCCCGCGGCTTGACCGCGGGATCCAGTGTTTTTATTTTTTGTTCGCGATGTTGCCAATAAATTTGCATTAAACCAAGCTGCATGATAATCATAGTTACCAGTAACATTGCATCGGTGGTAGCAATATGTGCTTCGATTATTAATAGAATGCAGGCAGCAAGTAACATTGAACCGATAAACGCGGTGGTTTCACCCATCAGACGTTTCATGCCTAAAAATAATATAATGATGCTTAAAAGAGCGCCTAATGCAGAAGGAATACGAAATAAACCAATGGAAAGATGTTTTGCGGTTCCAAAAGTTTTTGCGCTAAGAGCTTGCAGCCAATAAATTCCGGGCGGTTTTAAGTGACGGGCTTTGTTTTGTACTTGAATTTTGCCGAAATTGTGTGATTCCAGCATTTGTTTTGATGCTTGCGCGAATAATGCTTCATCACGGTCAGTTACTGGTAATTGAAATAACCCGCTGGCAAAAATAATTAAACCGAAAATTGTAAGAATGCATAAGTATAGCGGCGTTTTATTCATAGTTTGGCATGATAGCATGGGGGTTTTTTAATGGCAAACATACACTGATTTTTGTACTTAAAGGTTTTAGGGGATAATTTTATGTTCTTGGACGCTTGTCTGACCGCCTAAAAGGCGGTCAGATTCCCTGTGTTTCTCGCGTTTTTGCCGTCGCAAGCAAGCTGCATTCCTGCATCTTTCCTTGCTCAATTGCACATCCTGTGCAATTGACGGCAAAAAACGCTGTGATACTCGGCAAGCTTTAAAGAACATAAAATTATCCCCTAAAACCTATGATGAAAATCGTCTGAATAGTTGCACAAATCTGGATAATATCTTTAATTATTTATCGGTTAGTTGTAAACTGTATTAATGATCGTGATGAAGGTGTTAATGGATGAAGGTTAGTAAAGGATTAATAGTATTTTCATGGTCGATGTATGATTTCGCAAATACTATATTTGCGATGAATGTCATTACTCTTTATTTCGCGCTATGGGTAGCAATCGATATGCGGGGTGAGGATCTTTTGTATGGTTCTTTTCTTTCATTTTCCATGTTACTATCTGCGGTTACAGCACCAATTTTGGGTGCAATATCTGATCGTGTTGGTAAACGCATGCCATTTTTAATTTTCTTTACCGTGTTATGTTGTATGTTTACTGCTTTAATCGGTTTAATTAATCAGTTGTTTGTTGGATTAGTGTTATTTGCTTTAGCAAATTATTGTTTTCAAACAGCTGATATTTTTTATAATTCATTATTGCCGCAAGTTAGCGGTGCAGGTAAAGTTGGCCGAGTATCTGGTTATGGAACTGGATTAGGTTATTGCGGCACTATAGCTGGATTGGTTTTGGTTAGTCCTTTTGTGATAAAATTTGGCAGACAGGCTGCATTTGTTCCTACAGGAGTGTTATTTCTTATTTTTGCTTTACCATGTTTTCTTTTTGTTAAAGATAATTTTATTTCACCAAAAGCACAGTTTACTGATGGCTGGTGGGTGATTATTTCAAAATCTTTTAACAAAATAAAAAACACAATTGTTAATTTTAAAAATTACCCAGGATTATTAAACTTTTTGCTTGCGATATTTATTTCGTTTAATGCGATTAATACAACATTTGTGTTTATGTCTATTTATACCAAAAAAGTTATAGGTTTTGGTGATGTTGAAATAATTTCTTTTTATGTTATTTCAAGTGTGTTTGCTATTTTTGGCGCATTTGCTGCTGGATTTATTACTGATCGGCTGGGGGCGAAACGTACCTTGTTAGGTGTTTTAGTATTGTGGTGTATTGCGCTTTTTGTTGGGGCTATTGCATTTAATAAAATGATATTTTGGATTATTGGTCCGATGGTAGGAATAAACTTAGGTTCGACTTGGACGAGTGCGCGTGCGTTAGCGGTAAAATTAGCGCCAAAAGAAATGGTGGGAGAAGTATTTGGATTTTACGGCTTAATGGGAAAGACGGCATCGATTCTTGGACCGTTGGTTTGGGGTATTTCGGTATATTTATTCGGATTTTTAGGCATAATTAAATATCGTATAGCGGTGTTAATTTTATTAGGTTTTTTGTTGTTGGGTTTAGTAGTTTTATGGAAAGGAGTTAAATGTCAACGTTAACTGAAAAATTATCTCAAGTTGCAAGAGATGCGCCTGATAAGGTTGTAATGCAGATTAAAAAAGGGAATAAGTATATTGAATATACTTATAAGGAACTTCATGATCATGTGTGTTCAATCGCTTATTCATTGATGCAGTTAAAGGTGCAGCCAGGAGACAAAGTCGCTCTGATTTTAGAAAATAGGCCGGAGTGGAGTTTTATTTATTTTGGAATTTTGCTTGCGGGCGCAATTGCTATTCCGATTGATCCACAAGCTGATAAACAAGATTTAACTTATTTTTTAACTGATTCGGAAGCCAGAATAGTGTTTATTTCTAATCAATTATTATCTGCGTTAACAAAGGTAAATATAACTTCAGTTGAGAAAATAATTGTATTAGATGAAGAATCACAAAATATTGATTCTTTGATAAAAGCAAAAATTTTATCTTTTGCAAAATTTTTTACTTGCCCGCAAGCAGATACAATATGGCCTAAGATTTTACCTGAAAATATAGCATCAATATTATATACTTCTGGTACTACAGGCAAGCCCAAAGGAGTGCAATTAACTCATGCAAATTTTTATGCTAATTTTTCTAGTATTGAAAAATTAAAATTTTTGTCAGGCAGCCATAATGTTTTATCAATTTTACCATTACATCATTCTTTTCCTTTTATGGTAAGTTTAATTTTACCATTGTTTACTCAGAATAAAATCACTTATTTATCGAGTCTTAAACGTGAAGAAATTTTGCATTGTATGCAAGAGGCTGATGTAACAACACTGATTGGAGTACCGCAATTTTTTGTTTTATTAGCTACAGCAATGAAACAATCAATAAAAGATATTCCTTTTTTCTTGCGTTGGTTGCTTTACGGTATAATTAATATGTGCTGGTTAATACGCAAATTAACCAGGATTAATTTGAATAAATATTTATTATATAAAATTCATAAACTTTTTGGTAAAAAATTTAAGTTTTTAGTTTGCGGCGGTGCAAAACTTAATTTAGATATTGAATATTTTTTTAATAAATTAGGATTTACCTTGCTTCAAGGTTATGGCTTAACTGAAACTGCTCCAGTAGTTACTTTTAATCCGGGATTATTAAGTAAAATTGGTTCGGTGGGTAAGGCGCTTCCAGATGTTGAAATTAAAATAATTGAAAAAGACTCACATGGTGTTGGTGAAATAGCGATTAAAGGTCCAAATCTTATGCAGGGCTATTACAAAAATGCAGCTGCAACATCTTCGGCGTTTAAAGATGGGTGGTTTTATTCGGGCGATTTAGGTTATTTGGATCAGGATGATTATTTATTTATTACCGGAAGAAAAAAAGAATTAATTGTTTTAAGTTCGGGAAAAAATATTACACCGGAACTTGTTGAAGATTATTATAGTCAAAGTAAGTTTATTAAAGAATTATGTGTTATGTTAGTTGCAGCACAAGCAGGTGCGGTGGAGCAATTAAAAGCAGTAATTGTTCCTGATTTTAATAATTTGCGCAAATATGGTGTAATTGAGATAGAAGCCGCGATTAAAGTAGAGTTAGAAATTTTATCTAAAGATTACCCTGAGTATAAACGTATTATGGGTTTTGTTATTACTAAGCAGGATTTACCACGTACCCGGCTTGGAAAGTTAAAGCGTCATTTGATTCAAACTAGATATCGAGACCAGTTGAGTGGTGCTAAACCGGCAATATATCAAGAACCAGAAATGAGCGCGGAAGATTTGCGGCTGGTTGTTACTCCTGCGTTTAAAAAAATTGCTGAGATAATTCAGCGTGAAAAACAAATTGATCGATCAATTGTTTTAACTGATCATTTAGGTCTTGATTTGGGGTTTGATTCGTTAAGTCGTGTCGAATTATTTGCAGCTTTGGAGAAAAACTTTAATTTGCACATTGATGAACAGAATATGGCAAATATTTTTACGGTTAAAGAGTTAGTATTGGCGGTTAATAAGTTGCTTGAACAACAGCGTCCTGCAATTGTAGCGGAAGTTGAAATTAAATCAAAAGAAACCTTATGGAAAGATTTATTAAGTACTGATCCGGAAAAAAACATTATTGATAAAATTGATTTGATGCCTAGCAGACTGCTTAAATTTGCGGCAATTTTGTTTTGTGGCGGATTATATGCAATTGCAAAATTAGCTTGGCGCATTGAAGTTAGTGGTGCAGAAAATTTGCCTCAAGATACCGCATTTATATTATGTCCTAATCATAATAGTTATTTAGATGCGTTTTTAATTACCGCTGTTTTGCCGCGTCATGTGGAATTGCGTACATTTTTTTTGGGATATTATGTTTTTTTTGACGTACCGATCATTCGCGATTTAGTTAAGAGCGGCAGAATTATTCCATTAGATCCCGGCGCAAGATTAGTAGATGCTTTGCAAGCTTGTGGTTATGTCTTGCGGCATGATAAAGCTATTTGTATTTTTCCTGAAGGAGGTAGGTCAGTTGATGGTTCGATACAGCCTTTTAAAAAAGGTATCGGAATTTTAGCCAAAGAACTTAATATCCCATTGATTCCGGTTTATATTGATGGATCATTCCAAGCATTGCCGCGTGGGAGGGCTTTTCCTCATTTTAATAAAATTAAAATAAAGTTTGGTAAACCATATTTTTCGGATGAATTGCAGCAGCAAGGTTTTACTTTGGGAGAAGCTGACGATTATACAGCAATTGCGCGTGGAATTGAACAGCAGGTAAGGAATTTAGGCGCCCTTAAGTAAAATTTAATTCATCTTCAGCAGGTTGTATGGTTGTTTGAATTTGTTCTAGTTGTTGTAATATATTTGAAGTATTTATTGGTGAAGTTTTTTCTATAATGTCTGGTGTTTTGCTGGAAATAGATTGATCGTTTGTGTCGGTTTTTGGTAGATACGGTATTGATTTAATTTTGGTATAAATTTTTTTAACTAAATTGTTAATTTTTATTGAACCCATTTTTTTTAGTGTGCCCCTCGCACTTTATTGGATTGTTAATTATATAAGTTTATTTGTTTTAGTCAATTTAATTTGGCTCTGATATGTATTGAAAATTAGTTTGCATGGGAGTTTGAAGATGCATTACAATTCACGGGTTTCGCAATTGCGTAATATTAGTTGGTAATATTTTCAAGGAGAAAAAATCGTGTATAGTTTATTTAAGATTATTTTTCGTATGGTTGTATGTTTTGGTGTTAGTGCCATAGGAGTTGCATGGGCTAATCCGGATCTATGTTTGGTGGCGCAAAAATTTGATGGCCGTCATAAGGCTTTGCATATAACTACAATTGAATGTAAAGCTGGATATATCAAGTATAACAGTTTTGTGAGGCGCAATCGTGGTTGCGGAATGAATACCATGTGGGTTAGGTGCGCTCATGATAATTGTACTATTGCTAAGAGGATGATTGTAAAATATGTGGGAGTCAAAGGCAGACTTCCATTGAAATGGCACAAAATGACTTTACCGCAGCCTCTTTTATAAAAAATCAAGAATTTACTTGACAAGAAAATTGAAAAAGTGCGGATTTTTGTAAAGTTGTACACAGGATTAAATATATTGATTAATACTTTATCATTTAATTTATTTTTTGAATATTAAAATAAGCGGATAAACTATAACTCATTGAAAAATATTAATAAATTGCCAATGCAGAAAAAGTAGACAATTTAACTTAGAGCGCGTATAGATGCTGTCTCAGGTAAAATTTCCAAGAGTTTTTCACATAGTTATCCACAGAAAATGTGGATAATTTCATTGTTTTTGGGAAAAACAACAAGTTACGTAAAAAATGTGTTGTAATTTCTTAACCCATGGGATAAAAACTTTCGCACATAGTGCAAAAGTCGTGATATTATTTCACTAATGGAGGATTGAGATGTATAAAAAATTATTATTTTCGATATCGCTAGTTTTAGTTAGTTGGTTGTTGGTAAATGCAGCAGCGGCGCAATTTGATTTGCCTCCAGGTAATTATCAAAATTCTTGTGATGTTTGTACGGTAATTAATGGTCGTTTAGATTGTTTTTGTAAGGATCAGCATGGTTTTCCACATCATGCCAGCATTACGGTTAAACGAGGCGTGGGCATTACGAATAATGATGGACAGCTGCAGTATATTTATCATTACCATCATCGTCATCACCATCGTCCTTGGCACCCGCACAAACGTGGTATTTTGCGGGATATTAATGCAGGTCCTATTTGGAGCCAAATGGATGCTGAGAATACATGTCCAAACATTTGTCATCATGCTGGTGGTCAATGGACAGGACAATGGCATACTACGAAATGGGCACGCCAGTCAGTTTGTCAGTGTAGGTTGAGACGGTATTATTAGATTGATTTTTGCATAAGTTCTGTTATTTTTCCTGCGCAATAATTGAATTTGCCATCTTAATCAAAGCATATTTTTCTTTGGTTTGTGAAGACACATTCCAGCTTAAAGTGTACAAGGTGCCATTGTTGCGCCATTGCAGCATTGCTGGCCAAAAATCACCCATTGCATGGCTTGGTGTGAAATAACCTTTAAAGCCCGCATTTAATTTTACCGGCACTGTAATTTCTTGGTGATTTTTATCATAATACATTTGTGGATTAGTTTTACTTTCTGCTTGCAGCATTCCAACGTTGCAATAATGTGCGCCCTTGCACTTTTTAGTACGATCAACATTAATAATATAATTAATCCCGTGAGGAATATTAGTTAGGGAAGTTGATGCATAATAAGTTTTAATTGCGGGATCAACGGGGACTTCTTTAGGAAATAGTACGGGCAGTGTAGAAGTTTTTTTTACTTTGGCAATTGCTCGTGGTAATCCTACAATAGAAGTAGAAGGTGTCATATTAACGTGTATTGGTAAGTGAAAAAAACTGAAAATACTTAAAAAAATTGCGTGTATTGTCTGCATATTTTTGCTCCTATTGACTGTTTTCCAAATACATCAAAGTGCCGCCGATGACCGCCGCTGGCATTACAAAGAAGTTTATTACAGGAATCATACTTATAATCGCAACACTTGCGCCAAAAGTCAAACTTTGTAAACAATGTGTGTGTAGATAATGATGTAGTTCCTTAAAAGGTTTTTTATGGTTATCCATTGGGTAATCGACATATTCAACGGCCATCATCCAGCACCCAAAAACAAACCACAAAATTCCTGCGATAACATTGATTATTGGAATAAAAAATAAAATTAATAATAACAAAGCACGTGGAATATAGTAGACGATTTTATGCCATTCGCGTTTTAAAGTACGTGGGATATCTTTAATTGCTTCTTTAAAACCTTCGTCTTCGCGCGGTTTTTTTCCTGTAGTGAGTAGTTGTACTTTCTCTGATAGTAGGCTGTTAAATGGTGCGCCGATTAAGTTTGCTACAATAGTAAAGATATAAATGATAATAATACTACTGGCAATAAAAAATATTGGAATAATCAACCAACTCAACCAATGCAGCCAATGAGGTAATAACGAAATTAAGTAGCTAATAAAATGATAACCAAGGCCAATTAATAAACTGAATAAAATAATATTAATAATTAATGGAATAATAACGAAGCGTTTGATGCCGGGTGTAGTCAACATATTAAATCCACGAAATAAATAATGTATTCCGCTGAATGGGTTTTTGTGTTTCATGTTTGGTTCCCTATAATGGGGTCGCATCTTCACTCATTACATAGCAGAAGTCAAGCGGGTCGGAGCTTTACATAATTACAAGTGCGCTGTTTATTGCTTTGTAATCATGTAAAGCTCCGACCCTTAAAGAATTTAGCTATAGTCCACATGTAACGAGTGAAGATGCGACCCCTATATATTTAAAATATTATCTAATTTTGAAAGTTTTGCCATATTAAATAGTTGTGATGGTAAATTTTTAAAGAAAATGATTTTTTTATGCTGTGCGGCTAAACGTTGCCATTCAGTTAACAACGCAAGCGCAGAGCTATCACTGCGTGTGATTTGTGATAAATCTACTTCGATGGAATTTGTTTTAATTGAAAATAATTTTTTACTTTTGTTTAATAATAACTTTGTTGTATTGAAAGTTAATTCACCTTCAACATTCCAGAAATTTTCTGTTTTGGCAGTTATGTTTGCTTGTGTTGCTTTCATTTTTTACGTTGTCGTAGTTCGCGTGTAATTTGTGCCACAGTTTTGCCTTGTGACAATTTTGCTTGAAATTGTGAATAAAAGCTTTGTAATAAGCTTACTCCTTCGACATTTAAGTCATAAATTTTCCAGGTATTTTTAATTAACGCTAACTTGTAATTTAATGGAATTGGTGGGCCATCTGATCTGATTACCTGGCTTTGGATTCTAACCCGTCTTTTACCTTGATACCCGCCTCTTAGTGGGAAGAAATTAATTTTTTCGTCTTCATAAGCATTTAAAGCTGAAGCATAAGTGCTGATCATAATGTTAGTGAATGCTCTGATGAATGCCTGTTGTTGTTGTTTGTTAGCGCTTTTCCATGCGGTGCGTCCAAGCACTGAACGGGACATTCCCGGAAGATCTGCATGTGGAACGATAATGCGCTTCACTAAAGTATAAATATATTTAGGATTACTTCTTAGTCTTACGCGATTTTGTCGTAGTGCAGCTAACATTCTATCGGAAAGATTGCGCATCATTGCCATTGGGTTTGATTGTGCAAAAACTGTAGTGCTAAAAATGATGCAAATAAAAAATAGTATTAGTTTTGGTTTTAGTTTCATGTGTTTTGTTCCTATAATAGGTGTAATAGTTAGTTTCTTTGGGGGTCGGGTCTTCACTTATTACAAAGCAACAAGCATGGCACTTGTAATGAGTGAAGACCCGACCCGCCTACAATTTGTTCCGTCAATATTATTTTTTATCCTTATTCTTCAAAGTATACATCAATTGTCCAACCAGGTTTTGTAAAATTAATGCCTGATTGGTTTTTTCAATTTGTCCGCCTTCTTTTAAAAATTCATTTTCAAAACCTGGTGTAATGCTAATGTAATTTGCGCCTAATAATCCAGCAGTAAAAATATTTGCAGTAGAATCAACTGGAATATCATTGTGGCCATTCATTATTTTCATGGTGACGACTGCTTTATAACTTTTAGGATCAAGTTTAATTTTAGTGACTTGTCCAATGGTAACTCCGGCTATCGTTACCGGCGCTCTTACCTTCAGGTCACCGACGTTGGTAAATTCAGCAGTTATTTTGTATGTTTCATGATCGCCAAAAGTGGTAAACCCGCTTACTTTAAAAGCTAATACTACAAAAGCTACAATACCTGCAATCATTAACAGGCCAACAATAAATTCAATTGCATATTTTCGCATGATTACCATCCTTTCATCATCATTGTAGTTAAAATAAAATCTAAACCCAAAATAACTAAAGAAGAATATACTACTGATCGGGTTGTTGCGCGACTGATTCCTTCGGAAGTAGGAATGCAATCGTAACCTTGGAAAATAGCAATCCAGGTAACAACAATACCGAACGCAATACTTTTAATAATACCATTTAAAATGTCGATACGGAAATCAACATTTGCCTGCATGTTTGACCAAAAAGTTCCGCTATCAACACCTAACCAGACTACGCCGACTAAATATCCGCCATAAATTGCAATAGCACTAAAAATAACGGCTAGAATCGGCATCGAAATTACTCCGCCCCAAAAACGCGGTGAAATTACGCGATGCAGCGGATCTACGGCCATCATTTCCATGCTGGATAATTGTTCAGTTGCTTTCATTAAACCAATTTCTGCAGTTAATGCACTGCCTGCCCGACCGGCGAATAACAAAGCGGTAATTACCGGACCTAATTCACGCGTAACGCTGAGAGCTAATAATTGTCCTAATGCAGAAGTTGTACCAAATTTTTCTAAAGTATTATAACCTTGCAAACCAACTACCATTCCGATAAATAAAGCAGATACAATGATGATGATAAGAGATAGTACGCCTTCATTATAAATTTGCTGAATTAAGCTGGGAAATCCATGTTTGAAATTTGGTTTACGTATAATCGAGCTGAATAAAAACCAGCCAGAACGGCCTAATGCGGTGCCAAAATGTATGCCGGTACGGCCTAATTGTCGAACGTAGTTAATCATCCAAGTAAATCCTTAGCCAAATCAACACATGGGTATTGAAATGGTACTGGTCCATCCGGTAATCCTTGCATAAATTGTTTTACATTATCGGATGTAGTTTTAGCTAAATCTTGCGGTGAGCCTTCACCAATTACTTTACCATTAGATAATACATATACATAATCAGAAATGGCAATAGTTTCCGGTACATCATGTGAAACTATAATGCTGGTTATCCCTAAAATATCATTTAATGTTTTAATCAATTTTACTAGCACGCCCATGGTGATTGGATCTTGTCCGGTGAACGGTTCATCATACATCATCATTTGAGGGTCAAGCGCCAGAGCTCGTGCAAGCGCTGTTCTGCGCGCCATTCCTCCAGATAATTCGCTTGGCATTAATTTTCTTGCGCCGCGTAAACCAACAGCTTCTAGTTTCATTAAAACTAAATCGCGTATCATATTTGGATTTAAATTGGTATGTTCTCTGATTGGAAAAGCTACGTTATCAAATACGGAAAGGTTGGTAAATAAAGCGCCGCTTTGAAACAGCATACCCATTTTACGGCGCGCACGATATAGTTTAGTTCGTGATAACTCATGAATATTTTCGCCGTCGACAATAATCTTTCCGGAGTTTGGATAAAGCTGTCCGCCAATGAGTTTTAATAAAGTGGTTTTACCAGAACCGCTTGGCCCCATGATTGCAGTAATTTTACCGCGCTGAATGTCAATATTAATTCCATCAAAGATTTTACGTCCCTGATATTGAAAATGCAGATTCCTGATTTCGATGAAATTGTTGTTCATGATTAACAGTTTATCATGGGTTTTAGATATTTTACAAAATTTATTGATAAATTATACTATATTACAGTAAAATGCTCCACAATAATACATAAATGTGAATAGATTAAATTCATATTCTAGGCAGAATCGATAATAATTATAAAAAGGAGGAATTATGTCATTTTTCTATAAGCAGGAAACTACTGAAGAGGAAATTACTGAAAAAGAAAAAATTCGAAATCAATTAAAGGCAATTTATACGGAAAAAGATGAAGAAAAATATATAGAATCTATAGTAGAATGTTATGAGTACTTACAAAAAAAAGTTCAAACGCATATATCGTTATGTTATAACGATAGGAAAAATATTTCTCAATTGTGCAAAAAAATAGATAAAGTGTATAGTGTTAATGAGATAGGTAATTTGATAAAAAGTTTTACGTGCCCGATTACTTTACGTGCAATTAAAATTCCGGTATATTGTTCAACTGATGATAAGATATATGAGCTTGGGGCATTGCTGAGATATTTTGCTTTTGATAAAATGGTATCTGTATCTTCGACAATTAGCTCACCTATAAATCGGCAGCCGATTTCATTTAGGTCAATAGGTATATACAAGACGTTATATGATACTTATAAATTAGCCTGTCAGGGTAAAAAAAATAAACAGAAGATTAACAAAAAAGGATATGAGCAAATATTAAGTTCAGATTTAGATATAGAGCAAAAAAAATCATTAAAATATAAAAAAAAGCAATATATTTCTGATGATGATCTAAAAAAAGCAATGCATTTAAAAATAGATAAGCTCGTGAAAAAAATTAAGTGCAGTTTGTCGATGGGATGGTTTTGTGTAGGCGGGTTGTTAAGTGTATTTACTTGCTGTATTACAACTATACCGTTAAATCTTTATTATTGCGTTCATCATTTACGTAAAAAAGAAGAGTTGAAGTTTTTAAATAGGATGAAAAGATATATTGATAAGGAATCTCAACAGCGAATACAAGGAATAACTGTTTTGAATAAGCATTATCAAGAATTGACAATTTGTTGTGGTAAAGTGTATCAATATTTTACAAAAGAGACGAAAGAAATAGTTTCGTCATTACAATTAGAGGATTTTGGTCTTGAAAAAAAAATAAACCAACAATTTTATCAACGTAAGTTATTATAATGTTTTTTTCATGGAGGTGTAAGCAATGCAGAATTTTGAGTTTTATAATCCAGTTAAAATTTTTTTTGGTGAAGGCGAAATTGCCAAGCTTGAGCAAGAAATACCGGCTGATAAGCGTATTTTATTGACCTATGGCGGCGGCAGCATAAAACGCAATACAGTTTATGATCAAGTAATGACGGCATTAAAAAATCATGATGTAATCGCATTTGGCGGAATTGAGCCTAATCCTAGATATGAAACTTTAATGAAAGCGGTTGAAATTGTACGTGATAAAAAGATTGATTTTTTATTGGCGGTTGGCGGCGGTTCGGTATTAGATGGAACAAAATTTATTGCAGCGGCAGCAAAATATCCTAATGACCCGTGGAATTTTATGCAAAATTGGGGTTCAATTAAAGATGCTTTGCCACTTGGCGCGGTATTAACGTTACCAGCAACTGGTTCAGAAATGAATTGTGGTTCAGTGGTAACACGGGAAGAAACCAAGGAAAAATTAGCATTCAGAAATCCTTTAGTATTTCCAAAGTTTTCAATTTTAGATCCGACTACAACGTTTACTTTACCTCCACATCAAACAGCTAATGGAGTTATTGACACTTTTGTGCATGTGACTGAACAATATTTAACTTTTCCGGCAAATGCTCCGTTGCAGGATCGGTTTGCTGAAAGTATTTTGCTGACTTTGTTGGAAGAAGGTCCTAAAGCGATGGCAAATTCGCATGATTATGATGCGCGGGCGAATATAATGTGGTGTGCAACTATGGCATTGAATGGTTTACTTAGTATGGGGGTGCCGACAGATTGGGCGACACATATTATCGGGCATGAAATTACCGCTAAGTGCGGTCTAGATCATGGGCAAACTTTAGCAATTATATTGCCAAGTTTATTATATATTAAACGTGGTAATAAACATGAAAAATTATTACAATATGCAGAAAGGGTTTGGCAAATTACCCAAGGCAGTGAAGAAGAAAAAATTATTTCCGCAATTAATAAAACTCGGGAGTTTTTTGAGAGTTTGGGAGTTAAAACTCGTTTGAGTGAGTATAAAATTAAAGCTAATGTAATTCCTTCAATGCTGGCTTCGCTTGAAAGTCATGGTTTTACCGCTTTGGGTGAACGGCAGGATATTGATTTAAAAGAAATAGAGGAAATTTATAAAGCTAGCTTATAAAGGATTGCATCTATCGTTCTCCAATGAAAATGCGAAATTTATAACAAATGTCTATAAAAAATTTATTGGAACTCGTGATTTTACAACCAGTTTGTTTTTGTAAAATCACGAGTAAGCAAGCACAAAAACGACTAAAATAAAATACCAATTCTGCATGCGCGGTAGTTGTCACAGGAGTGGCTAACGTTGTTTGAAGTAGGAATAGGTATGCCTTTTATGGTAGCGAAATAAATACGGAACGTTTATGAAAAAATATGAATACCTCGAACATCCGGCAGATTTAAAAGTTCGTGCGTTTGGCAAAACTTTACCAAAATTATTTATCAATGCGGCATGTGCAATAACTAATTTTTTATACGAAGTAGAAGAAACACAAGTAACTAAAACAGAAAAAGTGCAGGTTGAGGCAAATAATTTAGAAGATTTATTCATAAATTGGTTAACAGAGATTTTGTATTTGAGTGATACGAATCATTTAGCTTGCGTTAATTTCGAAATAGAAAGTTTTGATGAAAAGCGATTGGTAATTGATGTTGGAATGATATCAGCAGCTGCAAAAGATGATATTAAAGCGATCACTTATTCTGAGCTTAGAGTTAAAAAAAATAATGATATTTGGGAAGCTGTATTTGTTTGTGATCTCTAGAGTTAGACGGGACGTGAGCTTTATATAGTTATGAAGCAGTAACTAAATTCATTGGGGGACGGAGCTTTACATAATTACAAAGCAACAAGCATGGCATTGTAATTATGTAATAGCTCGCGTCCCGAGTCGCTATTACTTTGTAATCATGTGAAGCTCCGACCCCCAAAGAATCTATAGTTTTATTTAAGGATTTTATCATATGATTAACTTAAGCGATTTCAAAAAAATCTCCGATTATCTTTGGGAAATACCAATAAGTTTTCGTCACGATATGCGTGTTCCAGCACGTATTTATGCAACAGAAAAAATGCTGCAGCATATTTTGGATGAGCGTGCGATTGAGCAATTAATAAATGTTGCGACTTTGCCAGGTGTTTATAAATATGCGTTGGCAATGCCGGATATTCATCAGGGTTATGGTTTTCCAATCGGCGGAGTTGCGGCGATTGATGCGGAAGAAGGTGTAATTTCTCCTGCGGGAATCGGGTATGACATCAACTGCGGGGTGCGGTTATTAGCGAGCCAATATAACTTCATGGAGATTAAAGATCAACTTGAAAAATTAAGTCATCAAATTCAGCGTGATGTTCCTTCGGGGGTTGGTCGCGGAGGGCAATTGGTTTTAAAATCTAAAGAATTTGATCGAGTATTACAGCATGGAATGCAATGGGCAGTTAGTAATGGATATGCGTTGCAAGAAGATTTGGATGTTGTTGAGGAACGTGGTTGTTTTAAAGTCGCAGATGCAAAAGTTGTTTCGGAAAAAGCTAAAAAACGTGGTGCTGATCAATTAGGAACTTTAGGAGCAGGAAATCATTTTTTAGAAATTCAGCAAGTTACTGAAATTTATGATGAAAAAACAGCGCAAGTATTCGGATTATTTCAGGATCAAATTACTGTGATGATTCATACTGGATCGCGTGGATTTGGACATCAGGTTTGTACGGATTACGTGCATTTGATGAATAAGTATTTAAGTGAATTTAAAATTAGTTTGCCGGATCGTGAATTAACTTGCGTACCATTTAAATCGGAAATTGGACAACAATATTATGCAGCAATGGCAGCGGCAGCGAATTTTGCCTGGACTAATCGGCAATTAATTGCAAATCATATTCGTCGTGCCTGGCAGCGTATTTTGGGCGGTGCGGAACATCAATTGCGAGTTGTTTATGATGTTGCGCACAATATTGCGAAACTTGAAAAACATTTTGGCAGGCATTTTATTATGCATCGCAAAGGAGCAACGCGCGCATTTGGGCCGGGTTCACAGGATTTACCTGATAAATATAAATCAGCAGGACAGCCGGTAATTATTCCTGGATCAATGGGTACTGCTTCGTATGTTTTAGTTGGTACCAAAGATGGAATGGAAAATAGTTTTGGTTCTGCATGCCATGGTGCAGGACGTCAGATGTCGCGTGCTAAAGCTAAACGAACGGTTGATTATCAGCAGTTGCTGGGCGATTTGCAAAAAAAGAATATTATTGTGCGCGGCGGTTCAGCGAAAGGTTTGATTGAAGAAGCTCCGCAAGCATATAAAGATATCGAAGATGTTATTGATGTGGTCGATAAATCACATATTGCTAGAAAGGTTGTGAAATTGAAGCCTTTGGCAGTGGTTAAGGGATAAAATTCCGCATCTTGAAGTATATTATTTTGTAAAGCGTTATTTTCTAGAGTTCACAGTTTATAGGTGTACATTTTTGCGTGATGAATTTACTGCCGGCAGGTAATAATGACTTGATTACGCTGATATCATATTCTGTCAATAACTTTTTATCCCAGGTTGTTCTAAAAACGTGCTCAATGCCGCTGGATGCTATTATTTTGATGCTATGGTAAATGGCGGAAATAGAAACCTGTGTGCCGGCTAATTTATCATAGATAGAAAAAGGCGCTTTAATATCCATGGCGATATAATCAAGTAATCCTTTTGTGATGAGTCTCGTTAGAACATTTGGATAAGAGCCATTAGTATCTAACTTTACTATGTAATTGAGTTCTTTGATTTTTTGAATAAAGTTTTCTAGATCTGTTTGGATTGTAGGTTCTCCGCCGGTTATGACTACTCCGTCCAGCTTGCCTTGTTTGGTAATCAGGAAATCCATGATTTCCTTTTCAGTTATTTGCGCTGCGCTTTCATCACAAAGAGATTTATTATGACAATATGGACAGCGAAAGTTACAACCTATAGTAAAGATAATAGCAGCACAATAACCTGGGTAATCGCTTAGTGTAAAAGATTGAATCCCGCCTATTTTCATTAATTTCTACCTATTTTGTAGAGTTTACGTGCCGCAAATTCAGCTTGCTTCCCAATGTTCCACTGTTCTACGGGACGGTAATAGCCAACGACTCTTGAATATATTTCTGTCGGTTGCTGGCATGTAGGGCATTTGCTGTGTTTGCCGGCCAGATAGCCATGAGTGACGCATACTGAAAATGTTGGTGTTATGGAAAAATATGGCAAATGATAACTTTCACAAACTTTCTTTACAAAATTTTTTACCGCAGTTGGATCAATAACTGCTTCTCCAAGAAAAACATGTATAACTGTACCGCCAGTATATTTGCATTGTAATTCATCCTGCAAATCAAGCATTTTAAAAACATCATCAGTAAAATTAACCGGCAATTGCGAAGAATTAGTATAAACATATTCGTTATTAGTAAAGGCTGGTTTTTCACTAATTTCCGGGTATTTTTCTTGATCTAGTTTGGCTAATCTATATGAAGTTGCCTCTGCTGGTGTGGCTTCTAAATTATAGTTATTTCCTGTTTCCTGCTGATATTCAATTAATGTGCTTCGCATAAAATCCATAACCTCCAGAGCGAATTGATGTCCTACATCCGTTCCTACACCGTTACCTAATAAATTCATACATGCTTCATTTAAACCAATTAATCCGATAGTTGAGAAATGATTGAACCAGTAGCGCCCACAACGTTTTTTAATATCACGAAGATAAAATTTTGTATATGGATAAAGTCCACCGTCTGTAAGTTTCTCTAAAGTTTTACGCTTTATTTCCAGGCTGTCTTTCGCTGATTTCATTAATGCCTTAAGTCGTTCCATGAAATCTTTTTTATTTTTTGCCAAGTAACCTATACGAGGCATATTAATAGTAACGACACCAATAGATCCTGTTAAAGGATTGGCTCCAAATAAGCCTCCGCCGCGTTTCTCTAATTCACGATTATCGATCCGCAATCTACAGCACATAGAACGTACATCATCTGGAGACATATCAGAATTTACAAAATTAGCAAAATAAGGGATGCCGTATTTTGCTGTTACTTCCCATAATTTATCTAAATTAGGATTTTGCCATAAGAAATCTTTGGTGATGTTATATGTTGGAATTGGGAATGTGAAAATTCTGCCATTTGTATCTCCTTCAGTAAGAATTTCTAAAAATGCTTGATTAAAAATATCCATCTCATTTTGAAAGTCTCCATATACTGAATTTTGTAGCTTTCCTCCAATAACTACAGCTTGGTTTTTAAGATGACTGGGCACATTAAGGTCAAGCGTAACATTAGTAAAAGGAGATTGAAATCCAACTCTAGTTGGAACATTGATGTTGAACATAAACTCTTGTAACGCCTGCTTTACTTCCTTATATGTCAAGTTATCATATCTAATGAATGGAGAAAGCAAAGTATCAAAATTTGAAAATGCTTGAGCGCCGGCCGCTTCTCCTTGAAGAGTATAGAAAAAATTAACAATCTGTCCCAAAGCGGTGCGAAAATGTTTTGCAGGCGCGCTGGCTACTTTACCTGCTACACCAGTAAATCCGTATAACAGCAGATCATGCAGATCCCACCCAACACAATATACTGATAAAAGACCAAGATCGTGTATATGAAAATCTCCTGATACGTGCGCCTCTTTAATGGTTGAAGGATAGATTTTGTTTAGCCAATATGTTTTGCTAACTTCATTAGAGATATAGTTATTTAACCCTTGCAGAGAAAAAGCCATATTGCTGTTTTCATTTATCTGCCAATCTAAATGCTGCAAGTAATCATCAATCAAATTTACTTTAGATTTATTTATAAGTTCACGGAGATGCGCGTGCTGCTCTCTATATAGGATATAAGCCTTAGCTGTTTTTTTATAGGGTGTATTGAGTAATACTTCTTCAACGATATCTTGTATTTGCTCAACGCTGATTGCTTTATTTGTAGCAAGCTGTTGCAAAATCGCGACAACCTTTATTGTTAACTGTCGAGATACATCCTCATTAAATTCTGCCGTAGCAGTTCCGGCTTTTAATAAAACATGGGTAATCTTATTGCTGTCAAAAGCAACAATTCTTCCGTCACGTTTATATATAGCCCAAGAATCAAGATTGTTCGAATTAATAATTGCCACCTGGTTACTCCTTTCATTAAATACGGTGAGAAAGCAGTCCAGGAGAATAGATAAAAAATGCTCCTGAATTTCTCCCTCGGAAATCACAGTTAACGCATATTGGCAGGTCTTCGGACTTATGGGCTAAAAACCTACTTGTCAAGACTTCCCAGTTGTTAACTAGTGTCTATGTTTGACGTTCGTTCCCACTTACCGCTGCGGGGCAGTGCTAGAATTTCACCAGCTTCCCTCTTGTGATGCTTTTAAAGAAAGCAAACCAACAGCTTTTATAATTCTAACAACGATATAGTTGATGTCAAATATAGTATATCCAATCGTGATAAATATAGTTTGTTACTTTATCCCGGCTAGCGTGATGAATAGGGATCGAGTTGGTGAGGTCACTATGAATAATTGCTTGATTTATGCTGGTTTAAAGTTTTAGATATGGTTTAAAGTTGCGTAATGAATTTAAGCGTAGTAAGCTAAATATTGCTACAGAAAAAATTAAGGAGGATTTTATGCGAACTTTAATGGTTATTTTTTGTTCAGTGATGTTGGTTGGCCTGGTTGGCTGTAATAATATCAGGAATCGTGATGTTGGTACTGCAGTTGGTGCCGGTACGGGTGCTTTGGTAGGTGGTGCGATTAGTCATGGTAATGTCGCTGCAACCGTAGGCGGTGCAGTAGTTGGCGGTGTCGCCGGTCATTACATTGGTAAGAAAACAGAGAAAAAATAACTGACATTGTAGATTAAGAAATAAAATCTACGAGGAAAGATAAGTTGTCTTACGTTAGTTTAGATGGTGGTTTTACCACATAGAAATTACCCCGGAAATCGCGTAGCGATTATTCGGGATCCAGATTGTTTTGATATCAATTTCTTGCTAATTGACGAAGTTTTTATTATCTTAGATGCGCTGATTGTATTGCAATCAGCGCATTTTTCAATTATGCGCCCGTAGCTCAACTGGATAGAGTACCAGGCTTCGAACCTGGGTGTTGGGGGTTCGAGTCCCTCCGGGCGCGAAGAACAAAAGGAGGCATGAAATGCCTCCTTTTGTTCTTCAACGCACGGTGACGAGAACCCCCGCATGATGAGCGTAGCGAATCATGCAGTGGGGGTTCGACAAATCGGCAGGATTGCCGATTTGCACAACTTTGCTCTGCAAAGTTGCCCGGAGGGCGAGGCACATGGAAGTGCCGAGTGAATCCCTCCGGGCGCGATTAGGATTTCTTTTAATAATCATAAAGTTATCTAGCGATTTCCCGAAGTACATTCCCAATAACCTTATGCTTGGCGGGAGATTGGCGGAACCTGGATTTATTAATTCGCTAGTTCCTCAATTTTACGTGTGCTTTTGAGAATTGTTAGCACCGGACTTTGCTTTTTTGAATCACAAACTTTATTTGCAGCGTCAATTAAATTCTTAACTTCTGCTGCGGAATAATGTGTCGTAATTCGTCCTGATCTATGACCAAGCAAATCCTGCCTATCCTCAAACGCAACTCCAACCGAACGCAATCTTCTACCGAAAGTATGTTTCAAGTCATGCACCCGAAATTGCAGCAAATTAGCTCGTTCTTTTGCCTTCCTCCATGCAGTATTATTTATCCTGCAAATTGGATGGCCTTTGTAAGTAAAAACATGGGTTGAATCTATACCGCGTCGTTGTTCAATGACATTTTTCGCAACATCATTTAAAACAACTAATCTATCCTCACCGTTTTTTACCATCGATTGCATACGTCCATTTCTAACAATCCATGCGGGAATAATAAAAACACTTGTTTCTAATTCAGGAATCGGTGTTTCCCATTCCCAGCGAAGTTGACAAACTTCCTGCTCACGACAACCTGTATTCACTTTGTACAAACACATTTGCTTTAAATGCTCGGGCAGTTCATTAAACAATCGATCTTGTTCATCCCATGAAATTGGATAAGGCTGACGACTGTCTTTTGTCGACAGCAATTTAATTCTTGGCGCATTTGCCAACCAAGTTAAACCGTTCTCGTCAATCCATTCCATTGATGCAAGATTCAAAATGCGCCTAACAACGCCTAAAGCGATGTTAATCGTTTTGTTCTTGCATCCTTGACGCTTTCTTGCATCAATAAACGATTGCAATGAACCTGTATGAATTTTATTTAATGTTAAAGAGCCAACAAAAGGATCTAATAACTCAAGATTAAGCACAGCATTTTCGATACTTGATTGATGCATATTTTCTTTCAGGTATCTTGTTGCAGCTTCCCTGAAAGTGCGTGCTGGGCGTACCCCAAAAACTTGCGCTTCTCTAAGTTGTTCAGATCTTCTTGCTAAAAATTTCTCCGCTTCAACGAGCGAACTTGTTCCAGTATTTTCAAGAACTCGCTGTCCGAAGATTCTTTTATCAATGTGCCAGTAACCTCGACGTTTGTAGAGTCCTGGCGTGCGTTTTCGTCCCATGTGGAACCTCCTTTGGTTTGTATGGGACGCTGTTTACCGCGACTCATATTATTATTAAGTGAAGAATCAAAGTCAATGCTTGCCGATTCGATTTGGTTAATTAATGCATCTATTTGCAGCCGGTCAAATCCAACCGCGTGATTGCCTAATTTAATTTCAGAAAGCTTTGGTCTGAAACGTTTATTAAATTCATTAATGTTGGTGCTTAAATAATACAGCACTTCCTGAGTGCGCATTATTCTTGGCGGATATCCTGGAGGTTTAACTTCAGGATTATTCAAAAAATACTTGTAAGAATTTTTTGATTTTAGTTTGGTAGAATTCATAGTAATTTCCTTTTTTATTGTTTTTGTTTAAATGTCCGCAATCGTATTTGATGCGGGATTTAGATATTTTTTTAATCTCTATTAGCAACTTGTGGTTTTTTGTTTCTAACCCAAAAAATGACATCGGTTAGTGCTAAGCATCCTGCTTACGGCTGTCACACCGCAAAACAATTAATGGATACAAGATTAGGGCTTAAATAAAATTTGGAATTTTATTCGCGAAGCAAAAAGTGGATCATCGAATCCTCGCCAACAGGGGTTGTTCTAACCCTCAGTGGTCGCATTGCTTAAAGATTTATTTTTAATGATTTTATTGATTTGTTTAAATTGATTAAATTATTAGTTATTAATTGACTCATTGTTTTTATTTTGTAATTTATAATTAATATTATTTTACAAGCTGCGATTTTACTAAATTGAAAGTTGTAATGTTTTTTCAATATCTATTTAATTAATTGGTATTAATTAAGTTGGTTTAATTGATTTTTATTACTATTTTCTACTAATAAATTGAGCTTATTTGATATTGTGACAATGATTTTTATAACTTTTTATAAATTAAGATGTTATATTTATATAAACTGATAATTACCATGATCTGTTAACTCAAAGCATTTTTACCAATAAATTGAGTGATTTTGATTTATACCGTTTATGAGTTATTGCCATTGTAACAATATATAACATATTGCCGGTATCTTTTCAGATACAACGCTTCAATATGTTTTCACGAAAACGCGATAATTTTGCCTCTTAAATTAACAGTTTTGTTAATTTGATTTTGGTTATTACCGCGAGTAAAGCTGGATTAACAATATTTTATAAAAAAATACCGCTAAGCCAGAACAGGTAAATGTCCAAAAACCAATCTGATTTTTGAATAAAGCCAAAGCCCTCTTTCTTATTTAAAAGCTAAAGAACTCCTCGCATCTCTCATGGCTTCAGTTGCGCTCATCTGATGTTTTTAGTCTTCAGACTAGACTTTCAATATGGTGTATGGATAGTGACGTAAATTTTCATTATTGTTATTAATGTTTAAGTTTTTATTCTAAAAAAGTGCTGGATGAAAAAATCATCCGTCCGTCATTAGACAAAACTTAATTTTTCATCAAGCAATCTGTTGTTTTTATTAAGCTTTTCAATAATGAAAATTTACGTCACTATCCGTAATTAATTTTTAGTAAGATTTTTGAATATCAAAAAACATCTAAAACAGGCAAATATTTTTTGATATTCAAAATATTAATTCAAAAATAAAATATAAAAAGATACAGTAACCCGATTTAGAATATTTTATCACCCATAGAGCTACTAGGTGGTCGGTGTATATTTTGCTTATCTAAGGTAAGCACTATATAGCCGAAATCGTGATTTCCAAAAATGAATTTATAAAATAAAAACATTTTCGAATAAAGCCAAAAACTTCTTTCAATCAAACCTATTAGGTTCAAAAGCTAAAAGCCTCTTCGCATCTCTCATGGCTTCTCTCGCGCTTATCTGAATTTTTAAAGTTACCAGACAACAACTTTAATTTGAATTAAATTATATTTTGTATAAAAAGTCAAGAAAATTTTTGCAGTAGCATGTTAAGAATATGCCTATATTATAGCGTTATATCACCATGTGCTAACTGTTAATAAAGATTAATAATTGGTAGTAACTAATGATAAAAAAACAGATTTATCCACCCTTTGCCCACAGTCCGCGAAACTAAGAACCGCTTTTCCCCGTGGACAAAGCGTGGATAAATCCATCTTAATTTAAGCTATTATTTTTAAAAGTGCCTCATGGATTTTTACCATGCCCCATGTATCAAGATGACAATACTCTTTTAAATTTTTTATCATATCTTCCTTTTTGCTTTTATTTTTAGTTCTCAACATTTTATTCCATATAGCTTGAGCGTCTGTTCCACTTTGTACAGATAGATTTTTGTAATTTAAATTTGGTGCTAACATGGGTAAAACATTTTTAATTGATTGAGAGCAAATAAAAGCAGGGTGTAAATAATCTGTTCTAAATATTGGTAATTGATCCCATAGACGATTTGCAATGGATAATAGTTTATTACTATATTTGGGGAATTCT
Source organism: Gammaproteobacteria bacterium (assembly GCA_050123375.1). Taxonomy (GTDB): domain Bacteria; phylum Pseudomonadota; class Gammaproteobacteria; order UBA12402; family UBA12402; genus JASFHF01. Next base: position 10,796 of record JASFHF010000021.1, on the reverse strand, counting down.
TTAGCTAATTTTTTTAATACTTTTTTCTCTGCGCTTATGTTCCATGCTATCACATGCCCGTGTTCGCCAATACAGGCAATAAGTTGTTTTATTAACTCTAACCTTGAATCCGAAAAATCAGGTTGTATGAACTCATAATGATTTAATTTGTTTGTCTTATCTAGCACATGGCAGCTAAATTGGAAAGGGAATTCTTCATAAGGGTGAAAGTCGTTAAAGCGTGGTACTGCTGGATTGTCAAATTCAAAATCAAGAAAATATAATGGGTATTCAAGAGTCTCAAGCTGATCTTTTATTTGTTGTTTATTTATAGTTATTTTATTTGATCTGATTTGATTTAAAGCTGCCTGTGCTTTTGGCGATAGCTCATAATCTATTGGTATGTCTTTGTAGCAACGAACACCAGCAGTATACAATTCTAGCTGTTTTGGAAGCCGAATATATGGCAACTTAATGACATTTTGCCAGCAATAGTTTTTAAATTGGCATAGGTGTGGCTCTTTACAGTATTTGCCAAATAATATTTTTGGCTCTTGGGAGTTAGAAATTGTTTTTTGGAAAGATAATATTTCCTTTGGAATAAGATTGATATATTCGTTTACTTCTTCGGTGATATTTTTTTGTATAAATAAATCATTTGTATTTGGATATGCGTTTTCTTTATTTATATGCATTAATATGCAATTATTAACTTTTATGCCGGCAGCAATCGCAACAAATTTTTGAAAAGCAATATCAATGATATGCTCATCCTTTAAGCTTGTGGCAGATTTAACTTCCACAATGTTCCACCCATTATTATTTTTTTGCAAAATATCAATAGCAGCATAACAATCGTTTGCCAAAAATGATGCTTCAAAAATTATTTTTTTGCCACTTTCAATTAAATTTTTTGTTTGTGTGCAAGCAGCAGTTTTATCCTTGAAATCAACTCGAATTCCATCGGGGAAAAATTTTTGTGCCAACTCGCCAACTTCTCTTCCTTGAACTGATCTCCAGGTATCTGTTGGTGTTTTGGTTTTTGCTTTTTTAGGGTTGTTTTCTTCAAGCCAAAGTCGTTTTGGACATTGAAGGAAGCTTAAAAAATTTGTTTTAGTTATCATATTAATCAATTATTTTGCATTAATTTAAAAATAAGGTCGAGTTCCTCTGCAATATGGATATTTAGAACATCCATAAAACTTACCATATTTGCCTTTTCGCAATACCATCATATTATTACATTTTGGGCAAGATAGTTTATTTCCTTTATCACATTCATCAATTTTGGCAGATGGTTGTTCAGTCCTAGAAGAAGCTGATTTGCCTTTGCACTTTAGGCAAATACGCCCATATCCAGTAATCAATGAACTATCTTTGAAGCTCTCTATTGTTCTGATTTCGCGGCACTTTGGACACTCCTTCATTTCACCATTTTGTAGCCCTTCAACACGATGATGATACTCAGACATAAAAGACGGTATTTGAAAGGCCGTATTTTCCTCTATCAATGCTATTATTCTAGCATTTAAGCTTTTAACCGGATGGAGTCCAACATTAAATTTATTTATACGCAAAAACTTATATCCATAACTTTCTAAAACTTTTTGCCTATAAACATCTTTTTCTGAGTAGTACCTATCATAGTTCATGTGATTGATTTCATCTCGGCTAACAAAATGTTCTTTAAAGCCATCATACTCGATTATAATTTTATGTTCTATTTTACCATCTTGATAAAACATCAAAAAATCCACTCGATAATTAGGATGCGAATAAGTTTTATCCAGTTGTTTAAGATATTTGCCTAGCTCAAATTGTGGAGAGAAATTTATTTTATCTTTGTGATTTAAGTAGAATTGCGTTTGATGAAACCAGTTAAAAACTTCTTTTTCCATAGCAGAGTTTTGATCTACTTCTGTTATGCTATGCTCTTTATTTCCATCTTCTAAAGCTTGTGCATAATGTCGCAAAGCATCACCAATAGCGCCGCTATAATCTTCTATGGGTTTGCTTAATACAAAATGTATACATTCCTTAGCACGACTAAGCCCGACATTTAATCGTTGTCTTCTTATGTTTCCAGTTTCATTGTTTGTTTCTATAGTTAATGTTTTAGGAAAAATGCCCCATAAATGGTCATTATCTTTTGTTGCAACCATCGAATAATAAATCAAGTCTCTTTCTTCTCCTTGGCAAGTGTCAAAAGTCATTACTTTTAAATTAAGCTCATCAATAAAATAATCTTTTTCAGATAGCAAGTGTATCTGATCAACTATAAGTTTTTGTTGATTTGTGTGAGGTGTAATAATGCCAACCGAACATTTATGTCCACTTTCTTTTAGTGCTAATAGTTCTTTAATGACAAAGTCTACTTCGAGTTTGTTGGTGTTTTGAATAAGTTCATGTTTTTCATCATGCTCAACTTCTGTAAATTTGATTGTTTGATTGATGGGTTTTCCGCGAATTTTCATCACTTGCAAACTGTAGTCATAAAAGTTTTTATTTGAATAACTAATTATTTCTTTATAACCTCTGAAATGTTTTGTTAATTGTATATTGAAGTTACTAATAAATTCAAAGAAATCTAAGATTGATGTTTTTATATTAAATTTTTCCAATTTAGTAATTTTAGATATATCATTGGAGATAAGTTGTTTAAATGTATCCTGGAGTCTTCTTAGATATTCAATATTTGTTTCCGATCTGGCATGTGCGGCTTTTATATTGCTAAACTGTTTTCTATCACCTAAAATTAAAATCTTTTTTGCTCTAAGCAATGCAGGGAATGCTTGTGCAATGCTGACTTGAGATGCCTCATCAATTATAATTAAGTCGAATATTTCTGGTTCTAGAGGAATATATTCAGCATAATCTCTGATTCCCGATAAAATACAAGGAAATGCTTCTTTTAATTTATAAAAATCATCTTTAGGAAAGCGATGTTGAGATTGAATATTTTTTCTAAGCGATACGGCAGTATTCTTATTATTTTCATAAAAATTGATAACTCGTTTATCAAGTGCAAAAGTCATTTGCGTAGCAACCAGGTTTTCCAACTGACGTCTCTGACTCAAGAAATTGATCATCGGAATAGTTCCAAATGCTTTAATAACTTTTTGCTTTAAAGCAATAAAATGCACTAATCGATCATAATCGTGTTCGTTCATATTAATAATTTTGTTCTCAATTATTGAATTAATGTCATTGACAGATATTTTTGCTTTTTCTATAGAAAGTGGAAGTAACTTAATTTCAGTAAAGAATATGTCAATAATTTCAATCTTTGATATTAAATTCAAACACGTTTCTGTAAAGTCTGCATTAGACAGAAGCATCATAATTGTCTTCAAGAAATCAAGCGGGCGACTTATGATATCTTTTTTAGATAAAATATAATTGCCTATTTTAATAATCTCATAAATATCATCTAAATTTTTGTGTGGGTTATCAAAATTGGATGCTGGCGCGATTTCTAACAGTTTCCTATTTAATGTGGCCATTTTTTTTCTGTTAAATAAAAAGCCAAAAATTGGTTTTTTAAGAGATAAATATTTCTCGTATAGATTATTTAATTCTTTAAATTGTTTCTCGGAAACTGGCTGTAATTTTGTTATTAAATTATATTTGGTTGGAAATTTTTCTTTAACTTCTTTTTGTAGTTCATCTAGCATTTTTAGATAAGTTAAAACATCTTTTAAAGAGTTAACGTTTGTTAATTTATTGCCATTAGCGACAAATCGTTTGAGAAAAGTTAAATATTCTCCATCTGTTTTTACAAGTCGATTCAAAATTATCAGTATATTTCTAAGATTAAATAAGCGCTGAGAAATATTTTGAATTTGTATCGCTTCTTCTAAATCAAAAGGTATTGTTTGCGTTTCATAAAACCTTTCTAGCTCAATAAGCTCTATAATTTCATTCATTTCTATATTGTCGTATGAAATTATTTCGGATCCAAGATCATCTTTTATTGTGTTTTTGTATTTCTCAATCTCATTTTCCAAATTTTCATTTTGCTTTTTAACAGCGCGGTAATGATTTTTTATATTACTAATGGATGATTGCGATAATATTTGTTGATAATTACTTCCGCTTTTACCAAGTCTTAAAATTGGATTTTGAAATTTCTTATCTAATCGTACGTGGTTCATTGTTTGAGTGATTTTATCTTCTACGACGTCTAAAGCTTCTTTTTTATCTGACAAAACAAGAACGGATTTATTTTTCAAAATGGCATCAAACGCTATTGCTGTAATAGTATGGCTTTTGCCCGTACCAGGAGGTCCTTCAACGGTTACATATTTGCATCCTTCTTTGTTCAGGGCTGATAAAATTTGTAGTTGTTCACTATTCAATGGTATAGGGCTTATAAAACTCAATTTTTCAGTTGTTTCCTTTTTGTCCCATTCTTCTTCTACTGTTCGATTGAATACCTTTGGCTCTTTTTGATAAATGAATGCCTTGATAATTTTCTTAAACATTGCTGCCAAGGGATTATCTGTTGATTCAAGTATACATAATATTTCTTCGTAATCATTTACCAGTGCCTCATCAGCATTGTCAAATAAACTTATGTAAAAATTGTTGCTCAAATTGACTTGCAAGCTTTTTGCGACCTGTCGTTTGGTGGTTGTTATTGATAAGTTATTATCTAGATTAAAAAAATGAGTTATTTCTGAAAAAATCGTATTTAGCTTTTCAAGTAAAGCCGTTTTTTCATGGTTTATATAAATAATTCTGTCAGAATCTAAATATAGTTTTCCACCTTGGTCTTTGCTTTTATTTATTTCTTCGGCAACAAACTCGAGTGCTTTTTTGTTTATATATATTCTTGCATCAAATTCTATTGTTAGAATTTCTCCCATCCTTGTAAGATTAAAAGGAAGATAGAATACTGGATATTTATTTTTATTGTAAGTCATCTCGCCTAAGTATAAATAGAACATTTGTTTTTCAGTCAGTTTTTTATTTTTTAGTAATTCGAATAATTCAGTAAATAAATCACTGGCGATAAAGCCTTCAAAAAAAATTCTAATGCTGATTTTAATATTATCAAAATCAAAGTTACGTTTTAATCTGGCAAAAACGTCAACATTTTCTCCAGCAATAATTTGTGCCACAAGAGATACGAGTTCTTCCTCTAATAATCTAAATAAAACTTCCGTTAAGTTTTCTTCCATTGTAAAAATAGTATTTTCATCGCCAAATTTTAAATTACTTAGTGACTTTTCAATAGTTGTTACGAACGGTAAAACCATGCGCGTTTTTATTGTTTTTATCGTAAAATCAGTTGTTGTTGATATTGCTTGATCAGGTTCTTGTTTATAGATTCTTGCTGCATTAATTAACTGATCGCTAATATCTTCAACAAGAGCATGAATATCTGACATCGATAGTTGCTCTAATTGAGCATTCACAATTTTTAACAGTACATTTGGAATATTAGCTTTATAACAGCCTTTTTTTATATTGACTTTATTATTTTTAAATCCTTGTTCTATGAGTTTGTTTATAGTTTTTTCAAAAGAAGAATATTTGTTGAGATTAATGCCAACTAATAAGTTATTTTTATTTCGATATTGTACTGATCTTTTTGGGTTTTTACGTCGATGAAAATCCGTTTCTAAGAAATCCATATAATAACGAGCAACTTCTTTAATAAATGAAGTTTCTCCAGATGTTATAGTTTCCGAACAGCTATTATTCTGTGATTCCATGTTTACATTGTCCATATTATTTTCTCCAAGAATTCCAAGTTGATCAGAATTTCAAAGCTCTAATACTTCTTTCAACTTATCAAACATTTTTTGGTGTTTAATTTTATCCATTTTTTTGATATTTATTAGCTTCCATTGCAATGATGGTAATTGTTCTAAATTTTTAAAGGATAATAAATCCCACTGAGGTTCACCAAGTTTTATAGATAATAAAAATTTGCGTTCATTTAATGTTAATTCTTCTGAAATTTTTTTAATTAATTTTTTTCTAGCTGCTAAAAGTTCATCCAAAGATATTTCTTGCAGCGTCATGCGATGAAATTGTCGTTGATAAGTTGTTTCAATATCCAATAGGTTTGGGCGCAGCATTTCGTGTATTGGTCTTGCATCTCCGGCTAAATACACCACAAAAGCTTGTCGAATTTTGTCAGTTATTCCTTGTTCGTTTAGTAAAATGTTAATATCGAATAAATCTCTTGGATGTTGTCTGTTTAGGGCAGCACATATTTTTCCTGCGTAGATTTCTGAACTTGATAAGGTTTTAACATTTTGGATTGATACTTCAAATTCGTCCTCTGCCTTTTGACAGAGATTTAAATATTCCGGTGGATATAACGTTCCACGCACAACGAAGCTTGGTTCCACTTTAATTTGCGTACTATTAGCATAAACAACCAGTCGTATTATGTGTCCGGTTGTTTGGGTAGTCTGCATTGAGATTTTGCTGTTTGGAATAGTTTGTTTGATTAGTTCACCAAATAATTTTAAATCATTTTGCATATTTGCAAAAGTTTTATTTCGTGATTCTATTGGCAAATAAGTCAAATCAATATCAACAGATAAACGTGGCATATTCTTTAAAAAGAAATTAATGGCTGTTCCACCCTTTAAAGCGAAACGATTTAATTTTTCTAATAAAGGCAAACATTGTAAAAGTAATCGCACTTGTTTTTCGTATTCTTTGCTATACATTTTCTTCCCCTTTTATTATTGGCACAGACAAGTGATATTTTGCATCATAACAACCGCCAACCCCAATTTTTCTATCACCACGACCTAAATTAACCGCTGAAAGACTGAGGTTCTTTAACAAGGGGAAATTATTTTTTTCTGCTAAATGTAAAAAAAGTCTTTTGGCTTTTATGGATAGACATTTTTCTAGAGCTTCTTGAACTATGCGTGGGCGCATTTGCCTTAATCCCTGAAACACATAATGCGCATGCTCAAAATTTTCTTTTTTGGGGACTAAAGCCAGCATTTCTAATATTGCGCGTTCTGGTATAGACATTTTTAATAAGACAGAAGATATTTCCTGATTTTTTAAACCAAAATGATCATCATTAAATAGCTTTTTTCGCACAGAGACTATTTCAGCCTTGTTTTTTATAGCTTCTTTAAACCATGTTGGCAATTTTTGTCGTCTTTTTGAATCATTCACAAATAAAAATAGGGTAGAGAAATCTGTCATACGAACAAAGTGCGCAAAACCTGAATGTTCTAACGCCGAATAAGCCCCAAGATGAAAAACACCCAAAAATTCTTGTTGCAACGCATATAGTAAACCTTCCCAGCCAACATTATCATTCAATCTTGAATATACTCCACGTGCTTCCCTTTTTAACCAACCAGCATCAACATATTTATTTACAAGCTGACGATAGAAGCCATTTTTGGTTAACCACGAAGAAGTAACAGCGGCATTTTTGGGCCAGCTGCTTAAAAGTTTCTTTAATTTTTGCACGTTTTGTCCACTCATGGTTTACATATTAGGTTTTTTGTAAAGTAATTGCAAGTATTTTGCGGTTATATATGGATAAAAATTACATGAGTAAACGTATATATTTTTATTCATCATATTCTAAAATTGAACAAAAAATCATCAAACAGAGAAATTATCCAATCGAAATCGATTCTTGAGTTGACACCATGATGTTAACAATAGTATCTTGTTCATGTGTTCAAAACACTACGCAGCGTGCTTTAACTGCTCTCGGTTGTGTTGCAGTATCGTAGCGCGAAAATGTGATATGACCGGGAGTGGGTGAATAAAAGACCCGAAAGGGAAATAAATCCACCGTCTGCGTACGGTTTTGAGCTCCCGGTCGCCAATTCTAGATTGGCAAAATTCAAAACTATACGCAGGAGTCAAAACAATGGACAGTATTTTTACCTTAAAACCGTTTACCACCATTCTTGAACTTAAAGATGCTATTGATGAAAGATTGATAAAAGCTAAAGCGATTACTGGTTGCTTGTTGGCGCAAGATTATGATCTTCATGAGTCTAATCACGCGATTTTTAATGGCGCTATTTGGACAGTCGATGGCTTAATTGAAGAAATTGAACTTTTAGGGGATAGGTTAAGTAAAGCGCTTCGTGAGAATCACTAAAGTTACAATAGAATATGCGCTTTAATTTTTGTCTAATATGTAAACCCAGAGTTTACATATTAGGCTTTTTGCAAAGAAATTCCTGGCGGGAGATTTACGTAAATGAACCATGAAAAACAGTGAAAAATTGTGATTGGCGGTGATTTTTGGGAAAATTTCGTATAACATAGCGATAAACAGCGTCCGAAAAGTTATTAAAAATCAAAAGGTTGCAAAATCACCTTTTGCTTAGCATAAAAATTGCACGACTTCGAACCTGGGTGTTGGGGGTTCGAGTCCCTCCGGGCGCGGATATCACACTTGATCTATACCGGAGACATGGGTTACAGATTATACCGAAGACATAGGTAACAGTTTTTGATCCATATGAATTAATTGACAGTTTTACTTTACGTGACATAATACAAAGTATCGTTCAAATAATCATTGCTTTCATTGATGCTTTTTTAAATTCCTTTCTCATATTTAGATGTTTCAAAGATTTTAAGATGTGAAAATTGATTCCACATAAAAAAACACCCCGGGTTCATCACCAACCTAAAAGTTGGGAGAGGAATTGCTTCCGAGGACGGTATAATCATTATAAAATATGTGGCTAATAATGCAAGCAGATCAAATGACCAGAGAAATTAGATTAAATGCGGGGATTAAAAATCAGCTGGTGAAAATTGGTTTTAATTTGGAATAATTGTAGCAACTTGTAAGAAATCCTTACAAGTTCAAAATAAAAGCAAGGGTTAAGATTATGAAGGATACAAAAAAACAAGCAATACAAAAAAATAGTTCTTTTACAGAATTTTTGCTTTATAAAACACCGGATGAAAAAGTAAAGGTTGAAGTATTTTTGCGCAATGAGAATATTTGGCTGACTCAAGATAAAATTGCTAAACTTTTCGGCGTGCAAAGGCCAGCCATTACCAAACACCTAAAAAATATTTTTGAAAGCAATGAGTTACAGGAAAATTCAGTTAGTTCCATTTTGGAACATGTGGGTGTCCATGGGATAAAATACAAAACAAAGGAAAATTGATAATGAAAAATCAGATAGAACAACATAAAAAAATCATTTTATTTCAAAACCGCAAAATCCGAAGAATTTGGCATGAAAATGATTGGTTTTATTCGGTGGTGGATGTAGTGGGTGCGTTAACCGACAGTGTAAATCCACGTGATTATTGGCATAAAATGAAGAAACGGGTTAGCGAGGAAGAGAAAGCTCAGTTGTCGACAATTTGTCGACAACTGAAATTAATGAGCGCTGATGGGAAGAACTATAGTACAGACTGTGCTAATACCGAAGGAATTTTGCGCATTATTCAATCAATTCCAAGTCCCAAAGCAGAGCCTTTCAAGCGTTGGTTAGCCAAAGTGGGTAAGGAAAGGATAGATGAAATAGAAAACCCAGAGTTGGCTCAAGAGCGCATGAAAAAAATTTATGAACAAAAGGGTTATCCTCAGGATTGGATAGACAAAAGATTGCGGGGTATTGCAATCCGCCAAAATTTAACTGATGAATGGAAGGAGCGTGGAATTGAAAGCCAGAGAGATTACGCGATCTTAACTGGTGAGATTTCCAAAGCAACTTTTGGTATGACGCCAACAGAATACAAAAAACATAAGGGTATTCCAGAAAAATCTAAAGCAAATTTACGGGATAACATGACAGACCTAGAATTGATTTTTACTATGTTAGGCGAAAGAGTTACCACAGAAATTTCCAAAAAGGAAAAACCAAGTGGTATGCCGGCCAACAAAAAAGTAGCGCAGCGCGGCGGCCGAGTTGCCGGCAATGCAAGGTGGGAAACAGAAAAAGAATTGGGGCAAAGTGTGATTTCGAGCGAGAATTATTTGGGAAAAGCCAATAAAAATGCGAAGGAAATAGTGCAGGATGAGTGAGCAATTGTTGGAAAAGTGGCAAGAGACAACGTTAGATAAAGTTTCTATGATTATTGGTGGAGGGACTCCAAAATCAACAATAAAAGAATATTGGAATGGTGATATACCTTGGATTTCGATAGCTGATTTCAATAATGAAAACCGTTGGATATGCAAAACTGAAAAGACTATAACGGAGGCTGGATTAAATAATAGTGACTGTAGTGTTGATCCTTCTGATATGGACGATTACATTCAATTTATTAAAAATGCCACCACTAAGCGATGTAAAAAAATGCTTAAAATATTAAAGGGTATGGATAGTAATAAAACAAATAATTTTGAGATATCTAAGTGTTAACTTCAACTAATTATATAAATTATAATTTATCACCCATAGAGCTACTAGGTGGTCGGCGTATATTTTGCTTATCTAAAGTAAGCACTATATAGCCGGAATCGTGATGTTCAAAAATGAATTTATAAAATAAAAACATTTTCGAATAGAGTGTCAAGTCGTATATTTTATGTTATGACCGAAAATAAATCAAATCTTAAAATATAAGACTTGACACTTTCAGATTGCGTAATGAAAATATTTGGTTGACTCAAGATAAAATTGCTAAACTTTTCGGAGTGCAAAGGCCAGCCATTACCAAACACCTGAAAAATATCTTTGAAAGCAATGAGTTACAGGAAAATTCAGTAAATATTCGTTTAACCCGTCCTCAATAAGTGCCTTATAAACGATATGATATGTTGGCCTATGTTGTTTTTGAATATGAAATTAAGCAGTATTTTTAACTTGTATTTTCGCCAGCCGGAGGCTGAG
>JASFHF010000020.1:0-37999 GCA_050123375.1 Gammaproteobacteria bacterium | reverse complement strand
TTGGGCAAACTATTTTATTTTTTCTCAAAACCATGATCTCTTTACCACCTGCAATAAGTGTAGGTATTATTAATATAGCTTTAACAATTATGAATAACCAGCTTAGTTCATTTGAAAAAATAATAGTGGCTATTGGCTCTGTGACCCAAACTACAAGTTTGTCTTATAGTGGGTTTATTAGCACTTTTAATAAATTGGAGAAACAGCCTCCTAATCGGAAAGTAAAAGATTTAACTATTAAAATAGAAGAAAAAATATCCTCAGAAAGGAAAGTTAGCAGATTAAGTAAATATTTATGTTGTGCTTTTGTGAATTGCTATAATGATTATGAGAAGTTATGATAATTTGAGTTATTTTGTTAAGTTTATTTTAAAGGAATTGGGCATATAAGCTGCACCACAATTTAAGAATAAAACTTAAAATATAAGACTTGACACTTTGTTTTTACTGGCGTAAAACGCTAAACAATGAACTTAAAAAAGGACAAAACAATGAAAGAATTTTTGAAATTACTAAGATCAGGGCTTATACAATATTATTCAAAACTAAATTATTCAAAACTAAATTATTCAAAACTAAATTATTCAAAACTAAATTATTCAAAACTAAATTATTCAAAACTAATTAAAATGGGTAATATAGGAATAAATAATAAGGAACTGTTTGTAAGCAAAACAACTGGAGAATTATGTAATTCAGATGGCTCAAGCTTTACTATCGATTCTTTTGCTAATGCTTTAGAACTTGTAAGTAATATAAAGAAATCAAAAAAACTATATCCTGATACCAAAATATTCAATAACATTACAGGTAACCCTATTGATGTTCCGTTACCACCAGGATTTAACCTATTTTTTAGAGGGCAAACTCAGGATTATCCACTTATTCCAGGTGTCTTTAGATCTTGTACGATAAAAATTAATGAAATAGATTATGAAGAATATTATGATGAAGCTAGTATATTTAATGAGGCTTATTCAGTATTGCTATCAGAAACAGAGAAAAAGAAGAGTTTAACAAAATTTCAGCAATTGGCAATTATGCAACATTTTGGATTACCAACAAGATTGTTAGACTGGACAAAGAAATTTTCTGTTGCATTATATTTTGCACTATCAGACACTAATTTAGTAAACTCTTTTGACAATCAGCATATTGACTTAAATATATCAAAGAATGATGCTTACTTATATATATTAGACGCAATGCGCTTAAACGAACTAACTAAACTCGAAGGACATGTTGGCATTGCCACTCCGAAAGATAATTCTGTTTTGGTGCGAGCTGAATTAACCAATACACTTCTGGGAAATAAGCAGGAATTAGAAAAACTTGTGCAGTTTATAGCTTTTAGAGGGATGATTAATCCTAACAATAATAGAGAGCTAAATGAAAAAATTTTTGATTCATTAAAATTGCCTGTGGCACTCTTGCCAACACAATTTGAAGATAGAATACGTGCACAAAATGCCTGCTTTACAATTCATGGTGGAAAAAAAACTTGTAACAAAAAAAATCCAGAAAAAGAGTATTCTTTACAAAACTTTTTAAATTACAACAACCTGAAAAAAATAAGAAATACCCTGGGATTAGGATATAATAATGTGCCAATATTATTTAAAGTAAAAATCCCATGGGATAAAAAATATCAGATTAAAGAAGACCTGGTTGATAATATAGGTATGGACGATGGTAGTTTGTTTTTAGATCGTGGTAGTTATGCTGGAGGTATAAAGCGAAAATGGAAATTTTTTAAACCAGTATCTAATAATAGTAATGATGATGAACAAAATTCACAAGCAAATACAAATAAATTTGGTAAAAATAATGGACATTAAAATATTTAATACAACTGTTGAACAATTAGAAAAAAATAAGCATTCAGTTTTTATAGGCATTAGTGTAGGTGTTAAACCTATGTCAGAGCAGATTGCATTATCCTATATGGAATGGGCAGAAGAACATTCCACGGGCATAATTCCTATTTTGATTGCCGATAAAATCGCCAGATTTAATTATTTAGCATTTAGTCATTATACCAAACCTGGCTCATTATCAAGAGCTATTAGGGATGGAGATAAATATCAAGTTTTTTTCGATGATGTATTTAAAAATCTTTCTATAAATAGGCGGCAACGATTCAAGATAATAAAATGGGAAAGCATTGAATCGCCTCGATTTTTCATCTGCTTGAAGAGAGTAACAGAAGAATTTCATAAAAACATTGACTTTAAAAAATCCGTGTTAGCTTATGCAGAAAAATACATTGAGAGAAGAAATAAAACAATTTCGGAAGAGAAGAAATTATTTCTCGGACAATACATATTGCATGAACTTGCTGTATTATTAGACGGAATATACATGGATGATAAAAATTACAATTTGATTGTTTACCCTACTTATCGTGACTCTGGTATGAGTGGATTAATAAGCGATATACAAACGGGAATTAAATTCCCCTCTTTAAAAAAAGACCTGAATCTGAAAAAAACTATCATGGCAGAATTTATCATTCCGTAATAATATAAGACTTGACACCTTTTCACAATCTTGTTTTGCTGCCGCGCTTTTTAAGTTCATTGTTGATAATTTGTATGACTTTTTTTGCTCTTGTCGAGCCATTTTTCGCTGCTTTTTTCATCCAATAAAGGGCTTTTGTATAATTTTTTTTAACGCCCTTGCCATAAAGATACATTGCACCTAACTCAGTTTGTGCTTCTGCAATATTTTGATTTGCTGCTTTTGAAAACCAATAGATTGACTTTTTATAATTACGTTTAACGCCTTGGCCTTTTGCATACATTATAGCAACATTATATTGAGATTGTGGTAATCCATTTTTTGCTGCTTGATAAAAAAGTTTGAATGCTTTTTTAAAGTTTTGTTGAACGATATGTCCGGAATAATACAAAACACCAAGATTATGTTGAGCGTGTATAGAGCCTAATTCAGCGGCTTTTTTATATAGTTTTATTGCGGTTGCGGAATTTTGCGCGACACCAATTCCTTGGTTATACATTAGGGCTAATTGAAATAATGCAAATGAATTGTTTTGTTGTGCAGCTTTTTTAAACCAATATGCGGCAATTTTTGGGTTTTTTTCAACGCCAACACCTCGTAAAAATAAATAACCTAGATTGCTTTGTCCTAAAGCTACACCTTGTTTTGCGGATTTTTTGTATAAATCAACAGCTTTTTTAATGTTTTGTTTTACGCCCTTGCCGGATAAATAAAGATAAGCTAAATTAGCTTGCGCCATTCCGTACCCTTGATTTGCTGATTGTTGGAACCAATAAGCTGCTTTGTCATATTGCTTTTTTTTGAAATATAATACGCCAAGCGAGGATTGCGAATTTGCAAAACCTTTTTTAGCTAGTGGAATGCAGGTGTCAAAAGTATGACAAATTTGGTTGGTTGTCTTAGTTGAAGTTGCGTACGTGGTCGTCGATAATGTGATAACAATAATAAGTAGAAGGCAAGATTGCAAAAAATGATGTCTCATGGTTTCTGATCCCATTAATATCATGGTCATATATATCAAACAGTTGCAAAAGTTTAGATGTGATAAACCATAGTTAAATTAAAAACAACCTCTTTATAGTGTAAAGATTGTTGCTAGTGATGTAAAGAGAAGATGCGAAATTTAAAAATTGGTGTTATCCTTGTGGATACCGCGGTCAAGCCGCAGTATGACACAACGGGCTATAAATCTCGCATTTTGACATTTTTTAATGACTTGCTTTTTGAGTTTGGATTGTTTATTCTTCTTTTAAAGGTGTTTGTATTGTCCCTTATAAAAGGATTTATGTGATGATGAAAAATTTGTTGTTTTGTATATCAGTTGTGGTTTTATTACATTTTGCAGTTGCAAATGCTGATGATACTGCATTTGGCGGATCTGGTGCATTACCTTTTCCAATCAAGCAGTCTGGCGTTAAAATGGTAAATGATTATATCGCGCTTCGCGGTAATGATATTAATCGAAAAAATTTTAAAGGGGCATGGCATGTAACATGCCTTTTTACTTTTAAAAACACGCGGGATAAAATACTCAAATTCAGAATGGGCTTTCCATTACCTGTACGGGAGCGGATTGGTGAAATAGTCACACCTTATGGTTATTCAGCGAACATTGGTGATCCTCTGGTTTATAATTTTTCAGTTTGGATTAACGGCGTGTTAGTTCCGGTAAAACGATATAAAATTGCTGCCAGACGTGATAAAGAAATGTATTATAAGCATGCTTATATTTGGAATATTGTATTTGCTCCGAGGCAAACGATTAAAATACGTCATGAATATTCTACGGGTATTACTGTCAATGCTCTTGGTCATTCATATGTATCATATGTGTTAAAAACCGGGGCGATGTGGCAAGGAGGCAAAATTGGTCACATGAAGATTGAGGTGATTCCGAATGTGCCTACACGCATGTGTCGTGAATTACCAGCACGAGAGTCTCAATATTTCGAGTCAACGCCGCCTGGTGTTAAAATAATTGGTTCAAAGGCCAATAGAAAATATGTTTGGGATCTTAAAAATTTTCATCCCACAAAAGATTTTGATTTATGTTTGCAGACTGGTCAGGATTATCTGCGTTATCGGTTTATTTACAAAATATTAGATGATAAAGCTGTTTTAAAAAAACTTACCAAGGCAAAGCTAAATTTATTAAAGAATATGATTTTTGCTCAATATGGCCGGGTTTTTAAGAACCCTAGGCTTCAAGCATATTTTGACAAGCAGTGGTGGTATGTCCGCAATCCAAGCTATAGCAATGTGATGCTTTCTCAGGATGATAAAAAAGCGATCGCGATTATTATTAATCAAATTAAGCATTAAGTGTCAGAATGTGAGAATCAAGATTTGACCCCATAATGATAATATCTGCATTTGCTAAACAATTCTATATAATATACAATTCAGCTTTATCTATAAATATTAGCATGGAAGGTTAATACCAGGCTACGATAATAATTAAAATAATAAAGGATCTTGTTAATAGATGCCTTAATATCAATGATGTAGAGAGGTGCTATTGTGTTGCAGTGCAATGATTTAAAACAATATAAAAAGAAGCTAGAGCACGTAAATAATATAATTCATGATATAGCTTTGAAAAACCCAAATATAACTCCGATAACAGCAAAAGATTATGAATTATTTGAAGAATTTTTTGCTAAGGAAGAAAAGCATACTTATGGTAATTCCTGGATTTATGTTACGCAAGGAACTTTTGGGATTGGCCCGGAAAATTTAGGCTATAAGTATTATGACGGCAAAAATCTTTGTGCGCTCGCAATTTATCCTAAAATAGAACAGCCTGATATTATAATGATGTATTGGATTCGGCCGATGGGTGAAAATATTTTGCCGGTCATTGTAGAGCTGTCTGGAAAAATCAAACGGGAATATAACATTTGTTGTTATGTAAAAAAACTTTTTCCGGATCAATATGAATTTTTACTGCAGCATGGATTTAGGAGCGCGAAAGAATTTCCGTGGCATAGTTCTGCGCATTCTGAAGATGATACTTATCCAGAGTTGATTTTTGATCGCGAGAAAACTAAAAAAGCTATTTTTGACTCGCCTAAACGTAGCCGTTTAGGACGTATATTAAGGGCTGTCCAAAAATTAGAAAAAGAGAATTCTGTAAAAGTAATTTCTACTGATTTTCAACAACATGCTTGGAAAATTGTTAATGATTATTTTTCAAAATACAGTGAATTTGCCAATAAAAAAAACATATCAAATCCCTTTGATTATTATAATATGATTTTTTTAAAATCATTGTGTAATAATAATTTAGAAAAAAACATAATGATTGTAAATGATATACCCGTTGGTTTTTATGTTTTGATGCGTGATAACAAAGGAGATATGGCTAATTTATATAGTTGTATTACGCTCAGACAACAGCATAAATATTTAGCTGATTATTGTCTTATTGGTGTGTTTAATAAAGAGAGGGCAAAATATATTAATCTTGGCGGTTCAGAAGATACCGGCATCCATGAATTTAAAAATAAATATAAACCTGTTAAAAAAAATATTATGTATTGGGCAACAAATTATCCTGTGTAAGGCGGCAGTGAATCCCATACAAATTTGTGAATAGCTTTGGCATTTTCATAAAAATTGTGATTTTCGATGACAATTCCGCTAATTTCTTTGTCAGCATCTATAACGGCAATTTTTCCGTCAAAAATAATATAATCAATAGCTGCCAAATTTAATTTTTTTGTTGTTAATCGCGCATAATATCTTTCGGCAGGCATTTCTTTTGCATAATCTCTCGCGGCTTTAGAGTCTTCCAAAATTTCCCAAATATGCATATCCGGCCGTTTTTTATGAGTTTCTAAAAATTTTATTGTGTTAACAGGAAAGACTTTAGCCAATTCTTTACAATTCACATAGGCACGTATTTCTTTGGCTTTTAATACACTGTCATAAATAAGATTAACTTCATTTTTGCCGGAGTAACGCCTAACTTCCATACCGCTATTTAATCTATACTCTTTTTTCAAAGAGCTTAATTCTTGTGTAATTATGTTTAATTTGCTTGTTGCTGTTTCTAGTTTTGTTTTACGTTCTTGGAAAATGGCAAATAATTTTTCAGGAGGTTCAGCCATAATAATACGACGAGAACCGCGCCCTTTTTTTACTTGGGTAACCAAGCCTTTTTGGGTTAAATTTTCAACGTTAACATGAGTAGTGGCTCGATTAATGCCTGAAATTTCTGAAAGTTCTAAAATAGTTAACGCTCCATATTGCATTAAATTTATATAAAGAGTAATTTCTTTGCTCGACAAACCCAATTCATCAGCTAAAAACTTTTCTAAAAAAACCGATTTTTCCATAATAAACCCCTATTTTATGTTAAGAATAATTATAAACTAATATATCCTAACAAAGGGTCTATGTCAATAATGCCATGATTAAAAGCATGAAAATGTAATAAATAGTTATGTTATCTTAATAATGTTTATTTACATTAAAATGTAAATAATTTTTCTGAACATTTTGTTGCCAAATACTGGAGGCGATGCTATAGTTATCATACCGATACGGAGGTTGAATTATGAAATTGGAAGGACGCAGATTACATCAGATCACATTC
Source organism: Gammaproteobacteria bacterium (assembly GCA_050123375.1). Classification (GTDB taxonomy): domain Bacteria; phylum Pseudomonadota; class Gammaproteobacteria; order UBA12402; family UBA12402; genus JASFHF01. The sequence continues at coordinate 30,879 of JASFHF010000020.1, read as the reverse complement.
ACTTTAGCAATCATTGGATTGTTAATCACGATAGCTGGAAATTTCTTTGATATTTCTATAACTAAAAAGCTTTGTTATTTAGTTGGTGCATTGCTTTTACTTGTTACTGCTTTATTAGAAGAAAATACTTTTTTCACTATTTTAGAAATAATTTTATCAATTGGTGCAGCGATTGCGTTTTTACCAATTTCACCTATTTGGAAAAGCGGTATTCCAATTTGTCTTGGTACAATCGCAGCTACATATTTTAGTTTTAGTGGTCAACTTAAAGATTATTTAACCTGGTTAAGTGTTATTGGAAATTTTACATGTTTTATAATATAGAAAGGAGGTAAATATGAGTGTGTCGACGATTAACAATACAAATACAATTGTTTCACATCTTTGGCTGCAGGATGTGATTGATGAAAACTTAACTAAAGCTAAAGCGACTTTGGATTGTTTATTGGCAGCAGAAGATAGTAAAGTGGAGCTTGATAAAAAAACAATTTATAACGCGGTTTGGTCAGCGCGTGATATTTTGCAGGAAATTGTAGAATATCAAGAGTCATTAAAGAATAGATTTGGAGAGAAAAATTAAATAATGGAGAGGGGTTTAAAAGGAGATTGAGCTATGTTGATTTTAACCAGACGAACCAATGAAAGTATTATTGTTGATAATAATATTGAAATAACGGTGCTGTCAATTTCAGCAAACCAAGTAAAAATGGGTATTGATGCGCCTAAAAAGGTCGAAGTTTTTCGCAAAGAAATTTGGTTGCGCATTCGAGCTGAGAGAAACCAAGTAGGTAACAAGAATATTGTTTTATTAACCGGAGAGGATAATTAGGAGGTATTATATGAACACAGAAAAATTATTTCAGTTAGGTTTGAAAGCTTTAGCAGATAACCATATTAATTTTGCAAAAAAGTATTTTGAACAGGCACTTTTGTGCGGACATGAATTATCGGTTAGATATTATATTTTGCTTTGTCGTACTGAAGACAAATCTTTAGCGCGTGATATTATTTTGTGTGCTGAAAAGTGGAACTTGTCTGCGTAACGCCAGTTAATTAAGACTTTCGCACTTGTGCGAAAGTCTTAATCCTGAATTCGTGTTTAAAATATCAGAATTTGAGGCAACAAAAACAGCAGATTTTTTTGGCTTCCTTATCATCATAATATTCTTTTTCAGTTTTTTCAATTAACGGTGTTTTTTCATCAGGGTGGTCGTTTTTTACATATGAATCAGGTTTATTAATCTTTATCGATTTAAAAATTTTTAATATTTTTGCAGTAACTTGGTTTACATCAATATTATTATTTATAATTTGGCCTTCTTCAAAAATTAGGTCAATAGTTTCGAGTTTGTTTTTTAATTGTAGCTTTAATTGGGTTAAATCATCCGGATCAAAAAATTTTTTACTAAATAAAATATAAAGTTGTTTATATATCGGAAAAGCTATTAAGCTTTGATAAAGTTTTTTTGGCAAATGAGTTTCAAGATTATTATAATAAATAATAATTCTTTTTAGTTGGTAAAAAACTGATTTGGGATTATTCTTTGCTACTCGCTTAGCAAATGAAGTTATATCGACTTCAAGAATATTTTCGATGTTTTTAGTAATGGTTACTCCTATTTGTCTCACCATTTGCCTTGGCTGAAGTTCTAATTTCTTAATGGTGAGCTTATTGCCGTCGTGTTTTTCAACATCGCAATATTTAATATGTTGTTCTATGTTTTTTGGGGTGATTATAGTAGGATCATAAGTATATTTTTTGTTTTTTTGTATTCCTCGATGAAACACATATATAATGTGCAGTAATTCAGGGAGAGTGCAATTTACAGTTACTTGAGTTTTGTTACAAATCAATATTAATTTGTCAGATTTTGCATGTGTTGTTGATTTTGTTTGGATACTCAGATTGATGCATTTTTTGTTTTCTAAGTTTTTTCTTATGTTTACAGTCTTATTATTTCTGATTTTATCGCAAAACCCTTTAAACATGAGTTTATTTTTTTCTATGTTTCCTCCAACATAGAGTTTAAAGAATCCGAATTTTTTTAATCTATTTATGGTTTGTTTGCCAATATAAATGCCTTTTTGCTTTCCATATTTTTTAATTTTTTCCCCATCCAAAAATTTTTCGGTTGTTATTATATTATAATATGGATTATTTTTTGTGCTATCAATTAAAATTTTTGATCCTAATATTTTATGCAGACTGTCGTTGCTTGTGCAACGATGTATAGCATGTGGTGCGACAAGAACAGGATATAATTTTTTTTCTATTTTCTGCATAACGATAGCATAAATAGGAAATTTAGCGGTAATTTTGTGTATTTGATGTAATATTTCATCTCGTGGATATCTTTTGGTTTTTGAATCTGGACTTTGAATGAATTTTTCATTTTTCAAGATTTCTAAAATTTTATTTGCTATTTTGTTGTTGTTTTTTTTAATTTGTTGAATCTGTAAATACGGAAAAATATTTTTGAATTCGCTGGTTCTGGTTATTTGGGCGCAATATTTTTGATCCCCGTGATTGATATTAATAAACCACTGTTTGTTTTTCTTACAATATATAAGTTCTACTTCATTTGAAAAAGATAGTTCTTTTGCAACTATATTTTCAATTTCTTTTTTTGTTTCGACCTGAGTAAACACAACTTGCGGAGAGGCAGTAAGTTCGTAAGCGTTATATTCACTTAAGGATTTTATTTCATTTTTACCGCGTAATAAAATTATTTGGTTGGGATATTGTTCTTTGAGCATAGTCCATAGTAAGAGGTTATCCAAAGACTTTTCATGTTCGCCTATAATATTACCAGGAACTATAATTACAATATTTTTTGGCAGATATCCTTTATTCTTTTTACATATTTGTGTTAGTTTTTTTACAGAATATTCAAAATCGCCTTTTATAATATAAGCGTTTTTAAAGATAAAAGCAATAATATTTGGTTTTTTCCATTTTTTTGGTTTTATTGTATGAGTAACAATTATAGCCGGGATATTTTTAAATTTTTTTTGGCTTTTAAAATGTTGATAAATCTGTTCCAAATTTTTTGATTTCTTTGGGAATTTGTTTTTTTTATGAGGGTTGAAAGTTTTAAGTTTTGCCAAATTTCTCAAAGTGGTGATTATGTTTTGTGTGCGAGGGTGATTTTTTTCTTTGGGTTTATTTATAATGGCTTCTACATTGTTTATATTTATTTCAATTTTTTCTTTTGACGTTCTGCCCATTAGAGCTCTTACTATTTTTATTATTTTTTCTATAGTTGATTTGGAATCGTTGTACATGATAATCCTCGTCCATTTTATTTTTTAAACTGATATTCCTTGTTTACTAGAAAATATCATCTATTTAGCAATTTCTTGTGTTATTTTGATTTAGTCTATTTGCTTAGTTCTTTTGCTTTATTCGAATAGAAAATCAGTTTATCTTTGATATTTTTTAAGTTATTTTTTGTCTCGGCTAATTTTTCTTCTACAATTTTTTCATAGTAGCGCAAAGTGTGCGGGGATAATCCCGTACACTTTGCTGATTGTTTAATTTCATGTTATTTCCTGTTAACCGTAGTGATATTTGCCTGATCAGTTGGCATGATTATCAATTCACTAATGTTAACATGTGCAGGGCATGAAGCACAGTAGAGAATTGAATCCGCAACATCATCTGCTGTTAAAGGAGTTAAGCCTGCATAAAAATCTTTAGCTTTTTGTTGATCGCCTTTAAATCTTACCAAGCTGAATTCCGTTTCTACTAACCCAGGATCTACTGTAGTTACTCTGATTTTGGTGCCGAACAAATCTAAACGTAAGGCTTTAGTGATCGCATTAACTGCATGCTTAGTACTAGCATAAACAGTACCATTTGCATAAACTTCATGTCCTGCAACCGAGCCCACATTAATAACGTGTCCTTGATTTCTAGCAACCATTCCAGGTAGAACTTGTCTGGTTACATATAACAGACCTTTGAGATTTATGTCAATCATCGCGTCCCAATCATCTAATTTTCCTTCATGAAGTTTTTGGAAACCGCGAGCTGTTCCGGCATTATTAATGAGAATGTCGATGTTTTTCCATTCTGGTTCTAGTTTTTCAAAGCTGTCTATAACAGCTTTTTTATTAGCAATATCTAAAGTGAGATATTTAGCGTTTACTTTATATTTTTTTTGTAACTCGGAGACTAGTTTTCGCAATCTTTCTTCGCGGCGTGCGCAAACTAGAATTTTTGCGTTAAGTTTCGCAAAATGATGTGCACAGGCTTCGCCAATACCGCTGGTTGCACCAGTAATCAATATAGTTTTATTTGTAAGATCATTATGTTTCATTTTATATTCCTCCCGTTGATTGGTTCACAGCCACTATACTCCTTAGAGTTAGCTCTAAGTCAAGAAGTTTTAAAAACAGATTATGATAATTTTGGTATAACAACGCCAAGAAAAACCAACTACACATAAAAATGTAGTTAAAACAATTGGTTATGATAAATATAGAAAGTTTGTAATTTCTTTCATTTTCTTGTCTTTGTTGGGGGGGTTAAGAATTTACTGCTATATTTATAACAAATGGTCATTTTTGTACAAATAGAAAATGTTGGTTAAGTAGTTGATTTTTTTTAAAAAAGAGGCCTTATGCTTACAAAATTGTATTCACATTCACCACGGCAGCAAGTACAGGCAATTTTAGTTAATGTAAGTGAAGTATTAAAAAAAATGCTAAAAAACGGTTCTCCTTATCGTCAGTATATTTATGGATCTAAGTATAAGTATAAGCATCAAATTTATCCGGAAAGTGAAAGTCTACTTATAAAAACTCAAAGAAAATTAGGTAGTGAATTTTGTGACACAGAGGATCATGATTTTTTTACGATGTGCAATCTTGATTTGCAAATAGCAAAAAAAGCAAATTTGGGTAATTGCGGTGCACACAGTAGAATTACAGTTTTATTATTAGCAGGTTATATGTTGTTTAAAGAAAAACAGCACGCAATTCATTCTGTTGAAACGGTGGAAACTAAGGACGGTGCAAGTGACCATATGTTTGTGGTTTTAAATCGACCGGATGGGTTTAAGTGGTGTGAATTTGAGCCATCTTTAAAGATGTTAAAGGACAAAAGATTTAAGGATATTTTTATCTATGATCCTTTATTTCATGTGTTTTGGACACCGCACGAACTTATTAGCAAGGCAAAAGCAACATTTGGATCATCATTTGATCATTATTTAAGTAATGCTAGTTATGATATGGCAATAAATCATTTTCATAATAAAATACATTTCGAATGGGGAATGTTAATTTATCAATTGGCATCTTTGCGCTACATGTCAAATGTTTCTGATAATAGATGTGATCTTAGAATTTCGAAAGAATCTATATCAAAAGAATCTAACATAAAAAAATTGATTAAGAGTTTTAATTTGCGTAAGCATATAGATCTTGTTTGCAAAGACTCAATAACAACGACTCATGAGAAAAGGTTGTGTTTACCAAATGCTAAAATGCCGCAAAATGATTTTGATAAATTTTTAGTAAAATCTATGGATAATCCGGATTTGGGCAAAAAAATTACTGATGAGTTAGAGGAAAAAATTGTTAAGAAGATAATTGTAGAGTTTGATAACTTATTAAAACTGGCAATTTACGCCCCTGATGTTTTTAAACATTTATTAACTGTTGGTGGTAATCAATTGACAGAAACATTTTTGCCTGGAAGTAAAGTCAGAAGGATGATGGTGTCTGAAAAAATATTAAGTGGCTTGATAATAGACATAGACAAATTTTTTGTTTTACATAAACAGGCTCCTGCGGCAGCTGCGCTTTTATTGGAAAAACGATTTGAAGTAATAGTTGTGCGTATTAATAATTTTGAGCAATTGGAGAAATTGCTTAACCTGCGTTGTGCACACAATATTCCTATTAATAATTCTGCAAAAATGTTTCGTTTGCAGCCTTTTGTTAATGCTGTTTGGAAAGTAGTGAATAAAAATAACATTAAGACTTTAGATGAGAAATTTCCTAAAGTTGTAAATTTGTTATGCGACTGGTTTCATAAATCCAAAGAAGAATTAACAAAGTTAGTAATGGTAAAACAAGATGATAATGTAAATTTCAAACCTAAAATTCTATCTAGCTAGTAACTTTAAATTTTAGGAAAATTGCTTTAGAGTATTATCTGTTTTACTGTAATAATATCTGGCCAGAGGCAAAACTCGTGATATAATCTTAATTCTTTAGGTTTAGAGGTAGCGAAGTGTTATGGCCATTTTGGACTCAGCGCCAAAAATTTTAATTATCAAACCATCTTCTCTTGGTGATATCATCCATGGGTTGCAAGTAGCGCAATCGATAAAAGAACAATTGCCTGGTTGTACAATTGATTGGGTGGTGCGCGAGCGTTTTTTTGATATTGTAGATAGTTGTAGTACTGTGGATGATATATTTATTTATTATCGTAAGGGCGGATTAAGTGCGTTTAAAAAACTTATTAAGCAGATTAGGCAAAAGCAATATGATTATGTGTTTGATTTTCAGGGTTTGCTGCGTAGCGGTATTATGACGCTTTTTGCCAGAGGAAATAAAAAAGTAGGGCGTAAGGACGCTCGCGAATTTAGTAAATTTTGTTATCAGCAACAAGTTTCGTTACCTAAAGGTAAAAAACCTTTTCATGCAATGGATATTTTATTGCAATTTTTGCCGGTTTTGGGGTTAAAAGCTGAGCTTGTTGGGCATTTGCAATATCAAACGGAAGATTTAACTTCGATAGATAATAGATTTGCATCCTGTAATCCGATTGTGATTATGCCTTCCAGTAGAAATGCAAAAAAAGAATGGCAGGGATTTGCGGAATTAACTGATAAAATATTAACAGCATTTCCAGATGAATTTATTTGTTGGAATGGACACATAAAGATTGAAGCAGATAAATTGGAAGAACATCCGCGATTTATTAATATTACGGGCAAAACTAATATTCGCCAAATGATCAGTTTAATTGCGCAGGCACGCATGGTGATTGCTAATGATAGCGGGCCAATGCATTTGGCGGCGGCGATGCACAAGCCAGTAATTGGAATATTTGGACCTACTTCCGCAGAGCGTTTTGGACCATATCCTTTAACAAGAGATACTAATGTTGTAATTACTGCTCCAGATAATGATTTAACTAAATTGTCGGCTGATGCAGTATTTGGTGTGTTTAAAAGGAACTTGCGAGATTATAACACCTAATGTAACTTTGTGTTAATTGGAACTCGCGATTTTACAACCAGTTTATTTTTGTAAAATCGCGAGTAACCGCGCATCTGCATAACTAGCATAGAATATAGATCTTATATGCGCGGTAATTACCACAAAAATTTAATAAGTGCTTTTGTCAGTTATGAATCCGGCATCTTGAGGTAAAATTGGTATATATAAGGTGAATTATATGAAAATTCGTAAATTGAATATCACAGCTATTATCGTATGTAGTTTGGCATCATTTTTTTATTTGTATGACTTTTTGCTGCGGGTTATGCCAAGTGCGATGACCAATGATTTGATGAGTCATTTTCATATTGGAGCGGCAAAACTGGGAATCATGTTGGCGATTTTGTATTATGCTTATGCGCCGATGCAGATTCCTGCAGGTCTTTTGTTTGACCGCATTGGTACAAGATTATTATTAACTATTATGGTGTTGATGTGCGCAGTTGGAACACTATTATTTGGTATTACAGATAGCGTAATAATTGCAACGATAGGTCGTTTTTTAATTGGTTTTTCTTCTGCTTTTGCATTTCTTGGTGCTTTAGTATTAGCTGTCCGCTGGTTACCGCATAAATATTTTGCTTTATTTGTTGGCTTAGTTCAATTGCTTGGTTGTGCGGGAGCAATTGTGGGAGAAGCGCCTATTGCTATTGCAGTTAAACATTTTGGCTGGCAAAGAACTAATTTAGCAGCGGCGTTAATCGGGTTTGTATTAGCAATATTGTTTTGGACTTTGTTGCGTGATCATCCTGAAGGCGCAGTTATTGAAAATAAAAAATCTATCAATATGATAAAACAATTATCCGCAGTTTTGAAAAATTCACAAAATTGGTGGGTTGGTTTATATGCTTTTGCTATTTGGGCGCCTGTAACCGTATTTGCGGTGTTGTGGGGTGTGCCTTTTCTCATGACCTTTTATAAAATCAACGCATCCGTTGCTGCTTTCGCTGTATCGCTAGTGTGGGTTGGTGTTGGAATTGGTTGTCCTTTAGTTGGATGGTGGTCAGATCATGTTGGTAAGCGTTGTTTGCCATTATATATGACAGCTTTTTTAGGTGTCATTACATCTTGTTTGATTTTGTACATCAATAATACTTCAATATATTTGATGTATGTATGGTTATTTTTGCTGGGAGCGAGTGTTTCAGGAATGGTGGTTACTTTTGGTGTGATTAAAGATATAAATGCGTTATCAGTTGTTGGCACAGCTAATGGTTTTAATAATATGGCGATTTTGGTTGGTGGAATTATTTTTCAGCCTATGGTAGGGTTTATTTTACACGCTTTGTGGAATGGAAAATTAGTAAATAATATTCCAATTTATAGCTTGTTTAATTATAGAATTGCGCTTAGTATTGTACCGTTGTGTTTTTTGTTAGCGTTGTTTGTTAGTCTGTTTTTCATTCAAGAAACAAAATGTGTAAAGTCAACGTGAGGTAATTTTATGGCGCAAATATCCGCGATTGTGCTAACCAAAAATGAAGAAGATCGTATTGCGAAATGTTTACAATCTCTTGATTGGGTTGATGAAATTATTGTGTTTGATTCCGGCAGTACCGATCAAACTTGTGAAATTGCAAAAAAATTTGATGCAAAAGTTTTTGTTCAGCCTAATTGGGAAGGTTTTGGTAGACAAAGAGAGTTGGCTCAGGAAAAAGCAACAGGTGATTGGATTTTAATGATTGATGCAGATGAAGAAGTGTCGCCAGATTTACGTCACGAAATTCAAGCTAAATTATCTGATAATGTTTTAGATACAGCTTATGTTATACCGCGTTCTTCGTGGGTATTTGGCAGGCAATTGAAACATTGTTGGTATCCGGATTATGTGTTGCGTTTATATCCAAGAAATAAAGGTAAATATGCAGCAGAAGATTTAGTGCATGAGAAAGTTTATTTGGATGATAATGTTAAGCTAGTAAAATTAAAACATCCTTTGTGGCATTTTACTTATCGGGATTTAAATCATTATTTTGTAAAGTCAAATAATTATGCTAGAGCTTGGGCAGAGAAGGCTTATCAAGAAGGGAAACGCACCAATTTATTTCAAGCGGTCTTACATGCCGCCAGCAGTTTTTTTAAAAATTATTTTATTGATATGGGTTTTTTGGATAGCAAACAAGGTTTTTTGATATCCATTTTAAGTGCGCATGCTGCTTTTAATAAATATGCTTATTTGTTGGTAAAGTGGTGGAATTCCGATAAAAAATAGCACAAATAATGAACAATATTGCTTCCGTTCTTGATGCTCCATAGTTTATATAATATACTGCTTTGTTTTAAGACAAACCTTGGGGATTCTTATGAAAAACATTGTTGTGCTTGCTAAGCAAGTGCCTGATACGGCAAATATTACCGGTGATGCCATGAAAGAAGACGGTACTGTAAATCGTGCTAATCTGCCTGCTATTTTTAATCCGGAAGATTTAAATGCTTTGGAAATGGCATTGACAATCAAAGATCAGACCAATGCAAAGGTTTTTGTCATTACGATGGGTCCACCCAAAGCAGTTGAAGTGTTAAAACATGCTTTATACATGGGTGCAGATGAGGTGATGATGATTTCAGACCGTAAATTTGCTGGTGCCGATACGCTTGCTACTTCTTATGTGTTAGCTGGTGCAATCGAAAAAATTGGTAAAGTGGATTTAGTGCTTGCTGGTCGTCAAGCGATTGATGGTGATACCGCGCAAGTTGGTCCTCAAGTTGCCGATAAATTAGGTTTTAATCAGATAACTTATGTTTCGCGTCTAAAAGAAATTGGTAATGATTATTTGGTATTAGAACGTGATGGTGAAGTGCAAACAGAAATTATTAAAACTAAATTACCAGTTTTGTTAACCGTAACTAGTGAAGCCAACGAACCTAGATATCCAAATTGTTTGAACATGTTAAAATATTTTCGCGCGGATTTAGAAAGTAAAATTGATAATGTTGAAATTGCAAAACAAAACGATTGGATTATTGCGCAAAAAGGTTTGGATAATTTGGGTTTGGATGAAAATCGTTGTGGTTTAAAAGGCAGTCCAACTAAAGTGCATAAAATTAAAAGTATAACTTTAGCTGGCGGCGATATGCAAATGTATGATGCAAATCATTCGGGAATTAAACAGTTAATTAAAGATATTACCAAAGATTATATCGAGGAATAATGATGAAAACGGTTGTTTATATAGAAAAAAATCCATTAACTAAGAAACTTCGTAATGTTAGTTTAGAGTTAGCATATAAGGCTTATTCGTTAATGAAGTCTTTTAATGGTGAAGTAATTGGTATTTTTGTTGGTGATGAATTACCAGCCGATACTGAAGAATTGTTCAAATATGGCATTAATCGTGTTATCTACTATAACAATTCAAAGTTGGCGGGCATTCAGTCAATTGCATACAAAAATATTTTGGAGCAAATGATTAAAGCAGAAGAACCAGACATTGTTTTGTTTGGTGCAACTCATAATGGCCGTGATATTGCGCCGTTAATTGCATCATCGTTAAAAGCTGGGTTAACCGCAGATTGTACACAGCTTTATATTGATGATTACAAAGATAAAGGAAAAATTTTATATCAAATGCGTCCGGCGTTTGGCGGAAATATTTTAGCAACAATTATTACTCCGGATGATCGTCCCATGATGGCTACTGCTCGTGAAGGTGTAATGTTGTTACCAGAAAAAAAATTAGATCATCCGGTTAAACTAGAAAAATTTAATGCTGATTTTAAAGACGAATGGGTATTGAATGAGTTTTTAGATATTATTCCTAAGCAGAGAAAAGTTGATTTTTCAGTAGCAAATATTGTGGTGTCGGGCGGTGCTGGAGTTGGTAGCAAAGAAAATTTTGATTTAATTCATCAATTAGCACATGCGCTTAAAGGTGTTGCAGGCGCATCGCGTGCTGCGGTTGATTTTGGTTTTATCGAAAAAGATCATCAGGTTGGACAAACAGGTTCGGTGGTGCGGCCAAAGCTTTATGTTGCATGCGGTATTTCCGGCCAAATTCAGCATCGTGCCGGAATGGAAGAGTCCAAAAAAATTATTGCAATAAATAAAGATCCGGATGCTCCAATTTTTGGCGTAGCACATTGTGGAATTGTTGGTGATTTGCATGAAGTTATTCCGGTCATGCTGCATTATTTGAAAGAGGAAAGTTAGCAGTTGTCATCCCGCGGCTTGACCGCGGGATCCATGCTGTTTTTTTAAGAGTTTTCAGGAGAGAGTTGAATGAACTACTATACACAAAATCGAAAATTTTATTTGGAACAAATTAATTTAGAGCCAGTTGCTCGCGATTTAGAAAAGAATTTTGAGGGTAGAGATGCGTACACTTTACACTCTTTTGATGAGTCTTGGAAATGGTACAACATGGCATTAGAAAATGCCGGCGATATTTGTGCGAATTTTATCGAGCCGCGCGCCGAAGAAGTTGATGAGCTGGGTGCGCGTTTTGATAATGGTGTGGTGCATTGGGCAGATCGAACTAAAGAAAATATGAAAACGTTAGCGCAAGCCGGTTATACCGGCGGAACCCTTGGGCGCAAATATGGCGGGCTTAATTTACCAGTTACGGTTAATACTGTAATTGTTGAAATGGTTTCACAGGCTGATGCAAGTTTAATGAATTTATTTGGTTTGCAGGATATTGCAGTTACGGTTAGTAAGTTTGGATCTGAAGAACAAAAAGATCGTGTGTTACCGAAATTTGCTAAGGGTGAAGTTAGCGGTTCGATGGCGTTAACTGAACCGGATGCTGGAAGTGATCTTCCTTCAGTAATGTGTAAAGCGATTGAAAAAGACGGCAAATGGTATTTGGATGGTGTAAAGCGTTTTATTACCAATGGTTGTGGTGAAGTATCGTTAGTATTAGCGCGTACTGAAGAAGGTACTAAAGATGCGCGTGGGCTTAGTATGATGCTGTATGAACGTTACCGTGATGATAATATGATTGTGCGCCGTATTGAAAATAAAATGGGAATTCATGGGTCACCAACATGTGAATTGCAATTTAATATGGCTGGATGTGAGCTGGTTGGTAAACGTAAATTCGGTTTAATTAAATATGTTATGAGCTTAATGAATGGTGCGCGGCTTGGTATTTCCGCACAGGCTTTAGGCATTGCGCAAGCAGCTTTAAATGAAGCAGTAAGTTATGCCAATGAGCGTGAACAATTCAAACAAAAGATTGTGAATTTTCCCGCTGTATATCAAATGCTGAAAAAATCACAAGTGGAAGTCGAAACTGCGCGGATGCTTTTATATGATACTGCTTATTATGTTGATCTTCAAGAAATGTATGAACGCAAAATGGAACGTGGTGAAGATGTTAGAAAATTAAAACAGGCAGCAACTGCGATGGCGAATTTTTTAACGCCGTTAAGCAAATTTGTTTCAACCGAAATGGCAAATAAAGTTTGTTATGACGCAGTGCAAATTCACGGTGGTTGCGGCTTCATGAAAGATTTTCCAGTATCACGGCTTGCGCGTGATGCTAGAATTACTAATATTTACGAAGGAACTTCGCAATTACAAGTAGTAGCAGTGCTTGCCAGTATTAATTCGAAAATTTTTGATCGTGTGTTGGAAGAATATAAATCTTTGGAAATTTCTAATTTAAAAAACGAGTGTGAACAGGTACTTAATTTAATGGAGCAATGTAATGCATCGATTGAAAAAGCTAAATCACTCGATTCCAAAGAATTTTTAGATTACGTTGGCAATTATTTAGTAGAGATGGTTTCGATCGCATATCGTTTGATGTTATTTATCAAAATTGCTGATAAGCACGAATCTAAACGCGATTTATTTAATTTCTATTTAGCTGAATCTGAGGTTCGCATGCAATATTTGGCTGATACCATCAATAAATTAATGTCGGTTTATGGTGAAAAGATTAGTGTGCTAAAAGAAGATTTTAGTTAATAAAAGCCGCTTATTGTTTGATCATCCCGCAGGATAGGCAAGCTGTGGGATGACAACCAGTAAATCTCAATTTATAACCTATTGAAAAATAATATATTTTCCTAGCAACTGTTCATCGATACCTTTCATGTGATATTGCGCAAGTTAATTTACAGGCATAAATTTGCGCAAAAAAGCTAAAATGCGATATTGCGCAAGTTCTGAAGAAGTGTTATGATTAGCCAATTTTGGAGGATATTGTGGATAATGTTAAATTTGTTGGAAGAAAGACGGAGCGGGAATTACTCGATCAATTACTCAGCAAGAAAACTTCTAGTTTGGTGGTTATAACAGGAAGAAGGAGGGTTGGAAAAAGTAGGCTGATTGAGGAATTTGTCAAAAAGCATAAATGTTTTATGTTTGTGGGGTTAGCTCCGCAAAAAGAAACCACAGCGCAATCACAACGAGATGAATTTGCACTACAATTAAGCCAGCAGACAGGGCTTCCTGAAATTAAAGCAGATGACTGGAGCAAACTGTTTTTGTTGTTAGCAGGAAAAGTTGATAAAGAGAGAGTGATAATAGTATTTGATGAGGTATCTTGGTTAGGTAGTAAAGACCCAGATTTTCTTGGTAAATTAAAAAATGCATGGGATACTTTTTTTAAAAAAAATTTTAAATTAATATTTATCTTATGTGGTTCTGTATCATCGTGGATTGAAAAAAATATTTTAAGTGGGTCAGAATTTTTTGGTCGAGTGTCTCTAAAAATAACTTTAGAAGAATTATCAGTAAATTCTGCTGTTAAAATGCTAGATTACATTGGGTTTCGCAGATCTTCTTATGAAAAGTTTATGTTATTATCGGTATTAGGAGGTATTCCTTGGTATATAGAATTAATTAATCCTATTTTAAGTGCTGAAAACAATATAAAACAGCTATGTTTTTTTAAAGATGGTATTTTAACTGATGAGTTTAAAAAAATTTTTCATGATTTGTTTGGGAGAAAAGGAGAAATTTGCAGACGTATTGTAGAATGTTTAAGCAATGGGTCAGCAGAATATAAAGAAATTGTATCAGTTCTTAATTATTACAGTGGTGGTTCATTAAGTGATTATCTTAATGATTTAGTGATATCTGGATTTATAAAAAGAGATTATACTTGGGCGATTAATTCTGGAAAGGATACAAGTTTAAGTAAATATAGATTATGTGATAATTATCTGAGGTTTTATCTAAAATATATAGCCCCAAAAATCAATCAAATAAAAAAAGGTCAATATGCGGATTTATCGATAAATTCTTTGCCAGGATGGTCTAGTATTATTGGATTTCAGTTTGAGAATTTAGTTTTGAATAATCGTAAACTAATATGGAATATGTTAAAGTTAAAGCCAGAAGACATATTAAATGATAATCCATTTTTTCAACGTAAAACTTTGAAACAAAAAGGATGTCAGATAGATTATTTAATTCAAACAAAGCATAAAACATTATTTGCATGTGAAATAAAATTCTACAAAAATGAGGTTGGTTTAAAAGTCGTTGAGGATGTTAAACAAAAATTAAGCAAAATAAATGTCGCCAAAGGATTTGTGGTTTTGCCAGTGCTTATTTACGTTGGTGGAATTACTCAAGAGGTTAAAGACAGTGATTATTTCTATTCAATTATTGATTTTTGTGACTTATTAAGTCTTGATTTGTTGTAGTATGTTTAGAGTTATAATGACGAAGCAGCTTCGAGTATTTCATATCGTCATGTTATCATTAGCTTAATTATATTCAGGGTATCAAATTGAAAATTGGTAACATACATCTCAAGAATAACCTAATTTTGGCACCGTTATCTGGTATCACCGATCTACCATTTCGTAAACTATGTTTGCGTTTTGGCGTCGGTATGACCGTTGCTGAGATGGTGGATTGTAATGCTTGTGTGCGTGATCTGCGTAACACTAAATTGCGCTTGCGTTTTTGTGAAGAGGAAATTCCCCGTTGTGTACAGCTTGTGGGAAGCCGTGTTGATGTGATGGTTAAAGCTGCTAAGTTTTGTGAGGATGAAGGTGCGCAAATTATTGATATCAATATGGGATGCCCGGTAAAAAAAGTTTGCGGTAAAAATGCGGGCGCTGCTTTGATGAAAGATGAAAAATTAGCTGCAGAGTTATTATCTAAAATAGTTTCTGCAGTTGAAATTCCAGTTACAGCAAAAATGCGGCTTGGTTGGGATAATGAGCATCAAAATGTTTTACAGATTGCTCGTATTGCTGAAGATGCAGGCGTTTGTGCTATTACCATTCATGGGCGTACCCGTGCTGATAAATATAGCATACCAGCAAGATACGATTTAATTAAATTAGTTAAACAGAAATTAAAAATCCCAGTCATTGCTAATGGTGATATCAACAGCCGCGCAAAGATGTTAGAAGTATTGGAATTTACCCAAGCAGATGGTGTTATGATTGGCCGCGCTGCTTTAGGTAGACCGTGGATTTTTAAAGAACTTTTAGGTGAAGATATTGAGATTGATCTTTGCGCTTTAATTACCGAGCATTTGCAAATGTTGTATGATTTTTATGGTGAAAGAATAGGAGTGAGTTTGGGGCGTAAACATGTTGGCTGGTATTTAAAAGGCCATCCGCATGCAAAAAAAATGCGTCAAAAGTTTTACGCGATGACATCAAAGGAACAGCAGTTAGAATATATATCAATCTTACCTAAAGATGCTGGATTTGTAGCACACTAATTGTTATTTGGTGTTAATCTTGGAACTCGCGATTTTACAACCAGTTTGTTCTTGTAAAATCGCGAGTCACCGCGCATCTGCACAACTAAAACAAAACACAGATTTGGCATGCGCGGTAATTACCACTTAGTTTATTTCTGTGGCAGCTACCGCGCATGGTAAATCTGTGTTCTTTTTCTGTTACTTTCATGCTTGCTGACTAGTGATTTTACAAAACAAACATGTTGTAAAATCACTAGTTCCAATTTAACAGCAAATTATTAGTGTTTCTATAAATCTGGCTTCTTCATTGGCGATCGGTATATACAAATACAGATCTCTACAGAGTAGAAATACGAATATAGTTACGGAAATCCTGGAAATTTATATTTGATGGTTTATAATGCGCTTGCGGTGATTTATTGGAATCTGGTTTGAAATTTGGTTGTTAGTGAATATTCATCTTTGCTCCCTGAATTGGTTGTCAAAGTGCAAAGTATCTATCGATTTTAGACCGATTTAAACCAATTTAAATCATGCGGTTTGTTAAATACTTACATTATAATTTAACTTTCGATAAAATAACAAAAGGAAAGAAAAATGTTTAATGTTTCCCAAGTAGAAAAAAAAGTCATGCAAATTATAAAAAAAATTTTGCAAAAGAGTAAAAATTTTTACAATAAAAAATGTATCATAACAAATGATCAAGAGATTATACCTTATATTGTTAAATATCTATATACGGTTCCTGAAGATGCAATCATACTGTGCTTACAAGAATCCATTATCCAAGACAACATTGTTTACCGGAAAGATAAGGGACATGTACATGTATTGAAAATAGATACTATTGTATTTGAAAATAAAATCAAGGAACTATCGGAATTAGTAAACAATATTAAAGGTTTAGAGAAGAAGTAACTGATGTTGCTAAAATCGATTTAGCAAATTGATTTTAATTGCTCAATAACAGTTTCAACAAGACCTCTCACTAAAAACTATTAAATAATTTAATAGTTTTTGGTGTTTTTGTCAAGTAAAATTGCTAATTAGTGTCTGATAATCTGATATATTCATTCCTGCAAAAGCACCCATTCTTTTTCATATTTTTCGCATTGCTGGATGAGTTTGGTTCTTTCCGCGCTTAATTTTTGTAATTTGTTTAAATTTTCAGTTGGGTTAGCGCTTAATTCAGCAATGGTTTGTTCTAGCTCGGCAATTGCTTTTTGTTGTTTTTCAATTTTTCTTTCTAAGGTTTCTAATTGTTTTTGTAGGTTTTTTGGTTTTGTCTTTTTTATTGGTGCTTTTTTAATATCGACATTTTTCTTGGAAAATAAATATGATTTATAATCATCGAGATCGTCTTTAAATGGTTGAAGTTTTTTATCTGCGACCAGCCAATAATCATCAATAATTTGTTTTAGTAAAAATCTATCGTGAGATACTATCACAACCGCGCCATCATAATTTTGTAAAGCAATGATTAATGCTTGCCGCATATCCAAATCTAAGTGGTTTGTAGGTTCATCCAGTAATAATACGTTAGGAGATTGCCAAACTATAAGCGCTAGCGCAAGTCTTGCTTTTTCACCCCCAGAAAGGTTTTTTGCGGGCATTAACGCCATGTCCCCACAAAAGTTAAAACCACCAAGAAATTTTCGTAGTTCTGTTGGTGTCTTATCTGGCGCAATCAACTGCAAATTTTGTAATGGACTTTTGTTTTTATTTAGTCTATCTAAAGTATGTTGCGCAAAATAGCCTATTTGTAATTTTTTGTTACTTGTAATCTCGCCATTGATTGGTTTCAATTCCTGGGCTAATAATTTAATTAACGTTGATTTTCCAGCGCCGTTTCTGCCGAGTAAAGCAATGCGGTCTTGAGTATTTAACTGTAAGTTGATGTTATCTAAAACCGTATTTTTGGTATAAGCAAAACTAACTTTTTCTAAAGTTAAAAGCGGATTAGCCAAATGTTTTGGGGTTTTGAAGCTAAAAGAAAAGGGCGAGTCGATATGCGCGGGCATAATTTCCTGCATTCTCGCTAAAGCTTTAATGCGACTTTGCGCTTGGCGTGCTTTGGTTGCCTTAGCCTTAAAGCGTTGGATGAATGCTTGCATATGCTGAATTTGTTGCTGCTGTTTTTCGTATTGCTGTTGTTGTTGCGCCAAATCAAGAACACGTTGTTTTTCAAAAGTTGAATAATTACCGCTATATAGATTTAATTTTTTATTTTCGATATGCACAATTTTATTTGCTAATTCATCTAAAAATTCACGGTCATGTGAAATAAACATCAATAAGCCGGGATATTGTTTTAACCATTTTTCTAACCAAATAACTGAGTCTAAATCAAGGTGATTAGTTGGCTCATCAAGCAACAAAATATCTGATGGAACAAATAACGCGCGCGCGATATTTAAACGCATGCGCCATCCGCCGGATAGTGTATTTACAGCGGTGGTAATTTCAAGAATAGAAAAACCGAGGCCATCTAAAATTTTTGCGGCTCTTGCTTCTGCGGTAAAACCATCAAGATTTTGTAGAGTTTCATATAACTGCGCTATTTTAAAACCATCATTGTTTATTTCTGCCATAGTTAATTTATGTTGGCAATCTCTAAGAGCGGTATCAGCATCAATTACATATTCCAAAGAGCTTTTATCGCTTTGCGGAATTTCTTGCTCAATAGTAACGATACGTAAATTTTTTGTGATTAAAACATTACCAGTTAAAGGTTCGAGTTTGTTTTGCAACAACAAAAATAGTGAGGTTTTGCCGCATCCATTTTTACCAACTATACCTATTTTTTGTTTATTGTAAAAAGTGGCATTAGCTTTGGTAACCAACAGTTTCGTGCCGCGTTGTAATTCTATGTCTTGCAATGTAATCATAAAGTTGCCTTAATCAGCGGAGCGCATACCAATTTTGGCAGCAATAAAGCAGCTAATTGCACAAATCAATATTATCACAGCTAAAGGCATTGCTTGCAATAAAACCGCCTAATATTTGTAACGTTCCCAAAATAGAACATGCTAAGCCCGCTATTTTTGGAAATGGAGTTAATGCGCCAATAACATAAGTGAGGCCTGCAACCATAGCAGCCCAACCAAATTGCACGCTTGAAAAATGCAGTGAATTTTGCAGCAATATAGGACCTAATGTTAACCAAGCCAGAATACTTGCATAGGGCATAAAGATACATGTTCCATTAAATTAATATTACTTTATATTTCCCTAACCAAAGGATGATGTGAACAGCGAAACGCTCCGCCAAAAGTTGCAACTTTATCGTAAGGCAGCTCAATGATCGTATGTCCTCTTTTTCTCAGCTCCTCAGCGATGAGGTGATGTTGTGCATCTAAAATGGCTGTTTCAGCATCAAGCACAAAGGCATTTGCCGCCAGCCGTTTGACCTCCTCATCTGTGACTTCAATAAAATCCCAATCTTTCAAAGAATCCGGCAGTGCGCTTTTTATACCTTTAGAATAAATAATTCCTAAACCGGGCCGCAGCAAAGCCATAACGCAATCAAGATGTTCAAAGTCAGAACTTAATTTAATCTCATGTACGTGATATTGAGAACCTAAGTAATTTTGTAACCAAGCAATTCCAGCTCCATTGGAAGCTCTGCCAGAATTACCCACATAAATATCATTGCCGTTTAATAAAACGTCTCCGCCTTCCAGATAAATATTATTCTCATCAAATGCTGGTGAAACTGACGGTATAGAAACGTATTGAGCCGAATTGTTTTTTAATCGTTCTTGCAAAATAGGGCGTATTGCAAATTTTTCTTTAGTGCGCATAGGAACTTTTAATGCTGTTTCAATTACGTGATGACCAATTACTAAAATAGGATCTCTGGCATAAAGAAACATCGCGCCTTTTTGAATATTAGTTAAATACTGCATCTCTTCCGATTTTAATCGATGAGAACGATGCACAATTATTCCGCGTTTTTCTAATAAATTTGCTAAGCCGTCAATTTGCTGTTTAACCTGCTTAGCTATTTCAGGTTCTATGTCCTTAATTGCCTGACCGCCATATTTTTTCATCGCCTCCAAATATTTTTTATCATAAATAAATGTTACGCTTTTATTATATTCTGGTTCTATAAGATCTTCGCCAATTCCCAAAATAACCTCTTTCAATGCCCCCCATTCATGAGAAACGTTGATCTCTGATTGATTAGTCTTCATGTCTCGCCCTCCATTTTTCATAAAAACAATTACTTTATTTATACTAGATATTATCTTCAATGCCAATAGATTAATGCAGTGTGCTACTAGTGAATTCTAATAAGTTGTGCCAATTATTATTAATTCCGCGTTTTTTAAAAATGACTCTATTGCAACTTGATCGGATGGAGTGGATAAATCCGGCATTCCAGCTTCTTGCAAATCTGGAGTTAAAATATTGAAAGGTGCTGCCGGTTTGTTTTCATGTAATCTTTATTATAGCTTTTATTGGAAAAACGCTATAATTTGGTAAATGATTCGGTATAATAATAACGAATTAATAAGGGCAATATAATGAAAATTGATGAATTAAAACTTTTGATTAAGGAAGGTGAAGGCTTACGTGTTGAATTTAAAGAGCGTTTTACTAATAAAATTGATAAAGATATTGTAGCATTTGCAAATACCAAAGGTGGTTATTTGTTTTTAGGTGTAAATGATGACGGGAAAATTGTAGGTGAAAAATTAACGAATGAGTTAAAAGCCAAAATTACTGATTTGGCCAGAAAATGTGATCCAAGTATCTCTATCAAGAAGGTGTCGCAAGTTGATAAAGTAATTGTAATTGAAATAGCAGAAAGCGATGAAAAACCTCATGGTTGTTCACATGGTTTTTATCGAAGGCTGGATGCTGTCACGCAAAAAATGACGCAACAGGAAATTCAAATTGTATTTGAAGAGAATAAATTTAAGTCTGGTTTTGAAGAAAGAATTTATGAAAATGCTAGTTTTGATGATATTTCTGAAAAGAAAATTCGTGCATTTTTTAAAGCAGCAAATATTTCTGTCACAGATGTTGATGTTAAAAAAGTTTTGGCAAGCTTAAACCTTTCAGATGGCAATAAGATTAAAAATGCTGGGGTTTTGTTTTTTGACAAGAATCCTCGCCGTAAAATTTTGCAGTGCCAAATGTTTATGGCAGCTTTTAAGGGCACTGAACGGGTCTATATGTATGACCGTATCGATATCCAAGATGATTTACTAACTCAATATAACGAAGCACAAGCCTTTTTAAAGAAGCATTTGAATGTCAGGACTGAAATAACAGGTTTTGATAGAGAAGATATTTATGAAATTCCATTAGATGCGTTGCGTGAAGCCATTGCCAATGCGATTATACATCGCGATTATGGTGTATATGGCACCAACATTATGGTAGAAGTTCATGATGACCGAGTGGTTATTAGCAATCCTGGCAGAATTCCTAAAGGGGTGGATATTAAAACATTAATTAGCGGCGTTTCTATGCGCCGTAATGAACTTATTGCTGATATATTTGCACGAATGGATAAAGCAGAGCGAATAGGTTTCGGGCTTAAACGTATCGCCAAAATTATGAAAGCTGCAAACCAGCCATTTCCTGATATTGAAAATAATCTGTTTTTTAAGATAACATTTAAGCGGCCGTTTTATACTGAGCCAACAACTCAAATGCCTTCTGAAGTTTCCGAGAAAAGGTTGGATGAAACGTCAATGGCTATTTTAGAAGAGATCAAGAAAAATCCGAATGTTACAGCGAGAGAATTGGCTATTGCTTTAAATCTAACACTAAGAGCCATAGAGAAGCAGTTGGCAAAGCTTAAAGACGATGGGGTAATAGAGCGTGCTGGCTCAAGAAAAACTGGCTATTGGAAAATTAGAAATTAAGTTAGTTCGGTATAAAGTTCGGTATAAAGTTCGGTATAAAGTTCGGATAAGCTTGATGTTGTTGTATTTTGTTTTGCACAATTACACCAAAATTACACACAAACTAAAAAGCGAAAATTTGATTTTATCACAATACCGCTATAACTCATTGATTTAATGCTATTTTTAAACTGCCGGAGAGGTGAGTCGAACCACCGGCCTACTGATTACGAATCTCGAATCCCAAGCATTTTCACTGATCGATAATACATAATAAATCTTTATAAATCAATAAAAATAC
Source organism: Gammaproteobacteria bacterium (assembly GCA_050123375.1). GTDB lineage: Bacteria > Pseudomonadota > Gammaproteobacteria > UBA12402 > UBA12402 > JASFHF01. The sequence goes on along the minus strand of JASFHF010000020.1, from coordinate 8,854 downwards.
TATATATTAAGCATAATAAAGCTACCTTGAAAATTTGCTAAAATTAATGCCTATGGTAGCACATAGGTAGCTTTGTATTTCAGTGCTACCTTTGTGGCTAAAATAAGAATGTTATATGAAAACACATTTTAATTTCATTAAAAAGACAATTTTGGCGTTGCCGACACCGAATTCAGGTGTTGTTACTTATCACGATACTACCAAAAGAGGGCTGAAAATTCTAATCCGTTCTACAGGTGTCAAAACGTTTGTGCTTTATCGCAAGATCAAGGGCAAACCAGAGCGGGTAACGATTGGTCGTTTTCCTGATGTTTCTATCGAACAGGCGAGAAAACAGGTTGACGTGTTAAATGCTAAAATTGCTGCGGGCGTGAATCCTAATGAGGAAAAACGCGCAATACGTAATGAGCAAATATTGGCCGGTTTATTTCAGCAATACATGGAACGTCATGCCAAACCGCACAAGAAATCGTGGAAAGAAGATGAAAGCCAATTCAAACGATATTTAAAACCCTGGGCTGCCAAGAAAATATCATTTATCACCAAAACTCAAATACAAAAATTGCATTTAAAAATTCGTGATGAGAAGGGCATCTATGCCGCAAATCGATTGTTAGCTTTGCTCTCTACAGTTTTTAATAAGGCGATTGAGTGGGGCTGGAAATATCCAAATCCAACTAATGGCATTAAAAAATTTAAAGAAAAAAGCCGAGATCGTTTTATTCAAGGTGAAGAACTACCAAGATTCTTTCAAGCTTTAAACGACGAACCCAACGAAACAGCTAGAGATTATATTTTAATGAGTTTATTAACTGGCGCAAGAAAGGCCAACGTTTTAGCTATGCGCTGGGAAGAAATCAGTTTTACGCGCTCAACCTGGACGATTCCGGAAACTAAAACTGGTGAATCACAAACAATTCCGCTTGTAGATCTTGCTATTGAGATTTTACAACACCGAAAAAATCATCAAGACGAATCACCGTGGGTTTTTCCTGGAACGGGCAAACATGGACATTATGCTGACCCTAAAAAAGCCTGGGTACGCATATTAGAAAGAGCTGAAATTAAAAATTTGCGCATACATGATTTACGCAGAAGTCTTGGATCATGGCAAGCTGCTACTGGCGCGAATCTTTCTATCATAGGCAAAACCCTCGGCCATAAAAATACCAGCACTACTGCTGTTTATGCCAGATTAAACCTCGACCCAATTAGAGAATCAATGAATAAAGCGACTGATGCGATGCTGGAGTTTTTGAACAATGATGATAAAATAAATGCAAATAAGGATGCATATGAAAAAAATAAATTTGAGTCAGATTAAAAAACTTATCGCTAAAGGCGAATCTGATACTATAGAATTTAAAAAAACCACAGCTCAATTAAAATCAGCATTTGAAACTCTATGCGCATTTTTAAATGAAAACGGCGGTACAGTTATTTTTGGCGTTTCTTCAACGGGCAATATCACTGGCCAGGATGTTACGGACAACACAAAACAAGAAATTGCTGCGCACATTGCTAAAATAGAACCTTCTGCTCAATTCGATATTTCGTATTTAAAAATACCGTCTGGTAAACAATTAATTATTATTCAAACAAAGAAAGGCGATCACTGTCCTTATGTTTATGATGGCCGAGCTTACGTGCGCCATCAATCTTCTACCTCGCGCATGTCGCAACATCGTTATGAACAGCTTTTAGTGGAACGAGGACAATTAAATCACGCATGGGATGACCAAGCCGCATTGCACTGCTCTATTAATGACTTGGATGAAGAAAGAATTTTAGAGGCGGTTCATCATGGAATTATGAAAAAGCGATTACCGGCTTCCACCATTAAAAAAGACTTAAACCACATTCTTGAACAATTTCATTTATTAGAAAACGGCAAATTAAAAAATGCAGCGGTTGTTTTATTTGGAAAAGATATGTTTTCGCGTTATCCGCAATGTGAATTAAGAATGGCTCGATTCAAGGATACAACCCGCCATGAATTTTTAGACAGCGATTTAATTCACGGTAATTTATTTTATCTGTTAGAAGAAGGCGAGTTATTTGCAAAACGGCATATTTCCGTAGCCGCCAAAATCACTTCCGAATCTTTTCGCCGTGTAGAAACTCCGCAAATTCCCTATGATGTTGTCCGAGAAGCCTTGATTAATGCCTTGTGCCATCGCAATTACAGCATGAGGGGTGGCTCTGTTGGTTTGGCTTTTTATAGCAACCGCATAGAAATTTCAAATAATGGCGGTTTGCAATCCGGCATGACGATCAAGCAAATAAAAAAAGGGTTTTCTAATCCTAGAAATAAGCATATAGCTTTTGTGTTGCATAAATGCGGGTACATAGAACATTGGGGCAGAGGCATTGACGAGATGATGCAAGGCTGTGCTGCAGCAGGATTACCAGAACCTATTTTTGAAACTGAAACGATGGAGTTTAAAGTTATTTTTCCTCTAATGGAGCAAGTAGTAGAAACAGACAAAAAGAAAGCTTTTGGCTTGCCAGCCGATTTGACACCCAAACAGCAAGATATTATAAATACCTTGATAAAACAGAAAGGCAATCCAATGAGGCTAAAAGAATTGCAGGAGCTATTAGGCAACCGTTATCCAGAGCGTACTTTACGCAGAGAATTAACCAAGCTAAAAGAAAAGGGTTTGATAGATCGAGCTGGTCATACCAATAAAGTTGTCTGGTTTATCAAGGGATAAAACTTCGGCCAAACTTCGGCCAAACTTCGGCCAAACTTCGGCCAAACTTCGGCCAAACTCAGGACAGACGATAATAGTAGGTTTTATCCACGCTTTGTCCACAGAGGAAAGCGACCTCAATTTTGCGTGCTGTGGACAAAGGGTGGGTAAAACCAATCTTCTTATTTGTTTGAAAAACAAAAGCGTTTGTCACTACGGATAAGTTTGCTTGTCCGTAGTGACAAACGCGCACACCTGCTTAAAATCTTTTATTATCAATAAATTAAAAGCTGGTTTGTTTTTTTCATGGCGTGATGACGGAGTGATAGATAGATTTTTTTATTTTTTTCACTTTAAATTAAAAAAAATTTTGCAAAAATTAATATTTTAACTTTAATTAATATCATTTGATATTATTTGCTTACACTTACTAAACACTATAATACAAGCATATTATTAACATCGCACTTTTTCAAAAAAGCAAATAGCTCTTGACATTTTACAAAAAATATGCTCTAATTACTTCAATAATTAGATTGAAAGTTGACTGCTGGTTCAACTATAAAATACCAGATGAGCGCGAGAGAAGCCATGAGAGATGCGAAGAGGCTTTTAGCTTTTAAACTTTTTACGCTTAAAAAGTTTAATTGAAAGAAGTCTTTGGCTTTATTCGAAAATGTTTTTATTTTATAAATTCATTTTTGGACATCACGATTATAACTATATTTTACTTAATTTATTAAGTAAAATATACACAACCTTACCGTAATCGGCTCGGAGAAACAATTTATGTATTGTTTGTATCCGAACTGCACATCTGGTTGTATGGCTTAATTTTTGATTAAGTATTTTATAACCAGATATACCGCAATTGGTTCAGTTAAGCGAATAACATTGCTTATACAAGAACCGCGTGCTCAAAGGCTGGTGGCATCAATCAATTAGTTTAATTAGTTGATGGAGTAATCCCAAGACCTTTGGCGGGTTTTTATTTGCATTTTTTGCATTTAAAAATTTGTAACACACGTCCACACTTTTATTTATTAATAGAAGATTAATAAATTTGTATCAATGTAAATATTGAGTAATTGCATAAGTAACTACTTATCAATCCACAATATTGCAAAAAACCAAATTATTAATGTAATAAATAAAATTATACAGGTGCTATTTTATCAGCTTAATCAATTTAATTTGAGCTAATTTAATCAGCGTAACTATTAACCAGCTTATTTTTTATAATTTAAGCAATTAACAATTAAGGAGACAAACAAAATCACAGTTAAATTATTTTAATTTAACAACATTAAAATATAACAACTTAAACAATATAAAAACTAACAATTATTAATAACAAAACAGAAAAAAATGAAAAAGCAAAAAAACTGATTGAAAAACTGTTTTCACAGCTGCTTAATCAGGAGGTTTTATCTAAGCCTCAATAATTGCTTCTTCGGATAAAACTTTAGTGGGTTTTATCCGACACCAAAATCCGTGTCCATTGTGGCTTGATATTTTAATTAAGCCACTATGAGCAACGCCAATTGTTCATAGGATGCTAAACACTAACCTTTTGGCAATGGGTGGTGAAGTAACAGCTTTTTATATTTGGATACTTTTAGGTGTTTTTTAAATTTTAGCTTAATAAGGAATGAAATTATGAGCGCAAAAAAACAATTACAACAATCAGTTTACACAAAACTTAAGCGTAATAAGGAAGGTTCTTATGCAACTCAGCGAGACCGTTCTAAAATACTCATACAGGCATGTGAAATTTTAGTCATTCAAGGCGGATATCGATTAAAACATATTAATGGGCTTAAAACTAAACATATTCAGTATCTTGTCAATTATTACCAACGACAAGGAATCTCAACTGCTACAATCAAAAATCGTATGGCAGCTATCCGCTGGATATGCGAGAAAATTGATAAAAAAACTATTATATCAAGCAATGACGCACTTGGCATAGAAAAAAGAAAATACAGAAACAATGAAAACAAAGCAATCACGGTAACAGACAAACAACTATCGAAGATTAACTGTCCTTATGTAAAATTTAGTCTAGGACTGCAAGAAATATTTGGCTTGCGCCGTGAAGAATCAATTAAATTCAATCCATTTATTGCCGATAAAGGTGATCGTATTTTTTTGAAAAAATCATGGTGCAAAGGCGGTCGCTCAAGGGAAATACCAATAACAACAACTGAACAGCGGGAATATTTAGAAAAAATAAAACAATTTTTGAAAAATCCAAATTTATCTTTAATTCCAGAGGATAAAACCTACAAAACTCAAAAAAGCTTATACGAAAAACAATTACAACGGACTGGTATTCATAAAGCACATGGATTACGGCATCGTTATGCTCAAATGACTTATAAAAAAATAACTGGTTGGGATTGTCCAGCTTGCGGCGGCACAAAACAAAAAAATTTAACACCAGAACAAAAAATAATAGATAAGCAAGCAAGATTAGAAATCGCGGAGCTGTTAGGTCATAGCCGCGAGTATATTTCAGTTCACTATATAGGCCAATAAGGTAAAAAAATAAAAATAATAAAATGAGGTAATAATATGAATAACAAATTTTCTTTAACAGCGATGAATCATCTTTTAAATCCAGCAGACGTTGCTGATTTATTAGGAATCAAAGTTGAAACACTACAAATCTGGCGCTGCAATCATCGCTACAATCTTCCTTATGTCAAAATCGGCGGACGAGTTCGTTACAAACTAAGCGATGTCGAGAAGTTTATAGAGAGCAGGATAGTGAAAAGCGAGAACATAATTTGATTTTTTTAAAATTTTTGGGGTCGATTAAATTGGATTCAGCAAAATGCTGTGTTCAAAATCTAATTTGTTTAAAAAACCACCAAATAGCAAAATTAGCCAATGGAAGCCTGTCTTTGCAGTTGACATCATACTACAAACGATAGTATCTTGTTTATGTGCTCAAAACACCACGTAGCGTGCTTAACTGCTCCCAGTTATGTTGCAGTATTTACAAGTACGAAGTGTTGATATGACTGGGAGTGGGCGAATAAAATACTCGAAAGAGGAATAAGTCCGCCGTCTACGTGCGGTTTTGAGCTCCCGGTCGCCAATTATTTGATTGGCACATTCAAAACAACACGTAGGAGTTAAAACAATGGACGATATTTTTATCTTAAAACCGTATGCTACCGCCCTTGAACTTAAAGATGCTATTGATGAAAGATTGATAAAAGCCAAAGCGATTACTGGCTGCTTATTGTCGCAAGATTATGATCTTCATGAATCCAATCACGCAATTTTTAATGGTGCAGTTTGGGCGATTGAGGATTATCTTGATGAGATTGAGCTTATGAACGGTAAGCTTCAAAAGACAGATCATTTAGCTGAAGAATCATAAAAAATTTTACACAATAACTTTATGTTTTTTCATGTCTGTAGTAACTTATACAGGCATGAAATTATTCTTTGCCAATTCATTGGGGGCAAAATATTATGTAATTTAACAAAATGATGGATTATGCAAAGTCTGTCCCAAGAAAACTGCGAAAAATATTCCGCAATAAAACAGGTGTAAATATGAGCATTAAAGAAAAAATTTCTGATAGGCCAATTCTGCATGTTGACCAGGATGAATTTAACATAAAAGAGCGCGTAGTTAACCCTTTGTATAAAATGATTCAGCAAGACAAAATAAAGCCTTGTACAGTCGCTTTGATGGGAGAATGGGGTTGTGGCAAAACTTCGGTTTTAAATTTACTGCAACAAGAGCTAAATTATAAAAATAATATCGTTATCAATTTTGATCCAATATTAGAAGGCAAGTTTGAAATTCACGAATTAATAGAAAGGTTTCTTTTAAAACTACATTCTAGCATGTCATCTGATATTGGTGAGCATGTAAAGAAAGCTATCAAAAGTTTAATACTTCTTAGTCGCTGTAATTTATCAGTTTCTGGGGGTATTGGTGGATTGTCCGCAGGGATTCCTGTGGAAGCTAAAGCTGGAGTAGGTTATAACCTTGAAAAAAATGTTGATGATATAATCAAACTTTGGCAAAAAGAAGACCCGCAGTTATTTTCAGAAAAAATAGCTTCAATTAATGTTGCGCTGAAAGAAAGGCCGCTATATCTTATTATTGATGAAATAGATCGATTGCCAAGTAAGTTAATATTAAAATTTTTAATTTTTACTAGGACGCTAGAAATTTTCGATAATTTAATTTGTATTGTGGCGCTTGATTATACACGTGTTACTCAAAAATTTATCACCGAACAAACATTAGGATATGCTGATTACGATTCAGCAACTTCTTATATTGATAAATTATTCCAGCCAAGGTTTGATGTATGTAATACGTTAAATATAGATAAATCTGTTAAGTATGTAATAAAAAAATTACATTTAATTTTTAGTGAAGAATGTATAAAAATTTTAGAAAACGACTTAAATAGCGATATAAACAAACTTTTAAAATTTCAAGAAATTGTTGGGTATCTTTCAACTCTCAGGAATATAAATAAATGGTTAATGAATTTAATAAAAAATGCTGACTTCATTTCTAATGTAGACAATAAGCTGGAGTGGCTAAGTTTTATAGCTTTATTTTCAAAACACCCATTAATTTTAGATAACCTAATTCGTCATGCTGGTAAAGTAATATTGAACAATACATTTTACTCTCTAAATAGGTACGTTGATGCGCACTATGGTGTTAAATTTGATGATAATACAGATGATAATGACATTTACTTGGCATTCCTAGGGATAAACAATGATGATGATAATATAGATGAAAAAAAGCAGAAGAGCTTTGTAAAGCTATCAAAAAAAGTTTGCAAATGTGTTATAACAGATAAACAAACTGCGGAATTTGCTACTAGTTTTATTAAAATTATACCCAATTCAAAATATCAGCTTAGTTTATTTATACTGGGTTGGGCTAGTGAAGATTTATCTCTTTTTAGGAAATTTTTTGATGAGGATGTTAATATCGTTCTTGAGCAATTTATGTGTGATTCAGAAAAAAGTAATGATTTATTAGCACATGATATATCTCAGCAACTTTATCGTGGAGGCATCGTTGTTAAAAACCAACCAAAAATTGATTTATTAAATACACTATGGTGTGATAAAATATCCGTACAATCAAATTTGTTAGGCAATCCTTACGGAACCATCATATATTCTTTGTTAAAAGTAATACCGATTGAAAAAATAATTTCTGACGCTCTTTTATCACTGTCAGAAGACTATTTGGGTATGTTGCTAGCAATTTTTGGAATAAAAAATAAAGATGGTAATTATGATTTCTCGCAATTTAAAAATCCTGATGGTGCAGCTGTGAGAGAAAAACAATTTGAGCCGACAACATTTAACGGTAAATCCATTGATCATTTTAATGAAGAAATAATGAGAAAAATTATACAGTCATGGTTAGACAAAACAGAGCAGCATTTTGTTAATGATAAAAACAACCTGTTTGCTAATACTAAAGAGCAAATGTCTATATTTTATCGTTATGTTCAATGGTCTAGAATGTTAGGTTTAAGTAATTCGGAACGAAAACTAGCCGAAAAAGCTCAGTTGTACCTCGAAAACAACAAGGTTAGCGATGAACACAAAAAACAAACCATAGAAGCTATTGGGCAAGAATGTTGTAGATACACTCAGCGCGAATTTGGTATAAATAAAAATCCTGTGTTTAATTTATTTGATGGAAATGCCGATTTAATTCAAGTGATACTTAAAACCGGAAAACAATTTAGAGCTAAATATTTATCTGATATAGAACAAGCATATAACAACAAAAAATAATTTATTCAACATATTAATTTAATTAGTTAACACTGCAACATTCAAGACTCAAGATTTGACGCCTTTTTTTGAATCGCAAATATCCAAGCTTGTTCTTGTTGCCCACAATTTAAGTTTTATCTAAAAGTCGATCAACTGGGGAACCCAAGCTTGATGAAGAATATTTGGAGCGACCATCACGAAGATATTGACGCATATATGTAACAATGTCTTCCCTTATTTGGTAAGCCCCTAAAAATTCCCATCTAGATTTTTATTTTATTTTTTATTATTTTACGCAAGTAGATTTCTGTCAATAAACTGCGGCAGTAATTTTTTAGGATCGATTTCTTTGCGGCGCATCTTGT
>JASFHF010000019.1:0-38441 GCA_050123375.1 Gammaproteobacteria bacterium | reverse complement strand
CTTTCTTCTGTGCCTTGCTGTAACCCGCAAATAATTTCCTCATCACAATTTTCCTCCTACTAAATTTAAAATCATGATTTTAAAAAAAATTTACAAACTTACAACATGGGAATTATTAGATGCTTACAAAAATTTACAAACTTACAACATGGGAATTATTAGATGCTTACATTTAAAATGGGTCGTGAGCGACTCGAACGCTCGACCAATAGGTTAAAAGCCTACTGCTCTACCAACTGAGCTAACGACCCAATACAAGAAAAGGCGATATAGTAATAGATCCCAAATAATCCGTCAACCCTAGCAGGTTACCAGATTTTCGGGATAACTTACATAAGATAAAATCACCACCAAAACTAACATAAGTTCATTCTTCAATTAACAATAAATACATACTTCTTCTGCTATAATGTCAGTTAAATTATAGCAGAATATAAAGCAAAAAATGAAAAACATGGACTTACGATAAAAATTGTCAATTGCGCATAATTTATGTGCAATTTTTTTAAAAAACTGGTATTTTTTATAAATTGCTGTTATATTTTCGTCATTCTGTCAATTTCTAAGGAGCAATACAGTGAGACAACTTAAAAAAGAAAACATAGCTTATTTACAACTTTGGTTTATTGACATTATAGGACAAAATAAAAATATCGAGCTTCCCAGCAGCCAGTTTGAAAAAGCATTAGATTGCCAAATTTTATTTGATGGCTCGTCAAGCAAATGAATTATATTTTAAAAATGAAGCAATCAATTTTTTTTGGCTGGGTAGTTTGTAGTTTAGCCGCAATTTTTTATTGTTATAGCTATTTATTACGTATTGAGCCTAGCGTAATGCTATCACATTTGATGCATGTATTTAAGGCAAGCGCGGGCACTTTGGGTTTTGCAATAGCTTGTTATTATTATGCATACACACCTTTGCAATTAATAGTAGGAATATTAATTGATAAATATGGCGCGCGTTTAATCTTAACCACTTCCTGCATTATTTGTATTTTAGGTAGTTTTTTATGCGCCTCCCATTCAATATATCTTTTAGGAGCTGGTAGATTGTTGATAGGGGCTGGCAGTGCTTTCTCTTTTGTTGGTGTGCTAAAACTTGCTGCTGAATGGTTACCCAAAAAGCATTTTGCCTTAATTACCGGCTGCACCGTTTCGCTTGGTATTTTAGGCGCCATGTTGGGAATTAACTTATTAACTTCGATAGTACATCTCATCGGCTGGAAACATGCAATATATGCAGGAACTATGTTAGGAATTGTGTTGCTGCCGGCAATATGGACGGTGATTCGTGACACACCAAAATGGCATCAGGAATATGCCGGAATTAAAACAAGTTATAGCAAAGTTTTTGCTGGATTATGGAAAATAGTAACTAAACCGCAAATGTGGTTAATAGGAATTATTTCCGGAATTTTATATTTATCACTTTCTGCATTTGCTGAACTATGGGGAATATCATTTTTACAGCGTGTATATCAAATAACGCCACACAAAGCAGCATTTGCCTGCTCTGCTGTTTTTGCTGGTTGGCTAATTGGAGCACCGCTAATAGGATGGCTATCTGAAAAAACCAAAGCTCATCAAACATTACTTACTGCTGGAAGCATCATTGCAACAATAAGCATTACGATAGTAATCTTAAAACCTGTCTTTCTGTTTTTCCCGCTACTTTGTATTATGCTATTTTTGTTTGGGTTAGGCTCATGTACTCATATTATATGCTTTGTTATTGCTAGAGAAAACAACCCGACTCATGTGGCAGCAACAGCGGTTTCCTTTATTAATTTGTTAACTATGGCTGGCGGTATTATTTGCCAACCGTTAATTGGTAAACTATTAGATTGGTTTTGGGATGGAAAAATACAACATAATATTCATTATTATTCCGCAGGAGCCTATCAGCGCGCATTATCATTTTTACCAATTTTGATGTTGATAAGTATTGGCTTAACCTTTTTTGTATGTAAAACTCACGGTCATAAAAATTGGGATGAATTTGATCTTAACTAGTCTCCCATGAATCATGAGTTAATTAACTAACAATCGCCGACTGCTGTAATTTTTGTAATTTACTGTTTGCAATGCGAGCAGCGCTGCAATTCGGATATTTACTTATTATAGTCTGCCAATACTGTTTTGCCTGGCTAAAACGAGCATTATTAAATGCGATATCTGCCAATTTCAACAACGAATCAGCGGCTTTGCATGAATTACCATATTTGTTTATCACTAAATTAAACTCAACAATTGCATTGTCACTATCGCCAGCAATAATATAAAGCTCACCCAACCAATAATGTGCATCTGCAACAAATTTTCCTTCTGGATATTGGCGTAAATAATCTTTTAATGATGAAATCGCCGCTGTGTACCGCTTATCTTTAATTAAACTAAATACTCTTTGATAAGCTTGGGTTTCTTTCGCCGAAGCATCTGTAGCCGCTGTTGTGGTTGAATCTGCGGTTGATGCAGTTTTAGAAGCATCATTTGATGCAGTATCGCCAGTTTGCTGCGCTGCAACCACAGAAGATTTTCCGGACAACGCAGCAATCCGTTTATCTAAGTCTGCATACAAAGTTCGCTGCTGTGTTTCCAATTGCTGAATCTGCTTACTTTGAATATCAATTAAACCGCGCAATGCAGCAACAGCTTGCTGCAATTGATCCAGCTTAGCCGGTACATTTAACTGCTGCAGATAATTAAGCTGCTGCTCCAAACGCGCCACTCGCCCATTTATATCTGTTGGCATTGCCTGATCGGTCATTCCGGAAGAAGTTGACACTGGCTGCACCTGTTTAGCTAAAGGCACAACTGGTTGATCCCCTGTCGTTCCATTATCTGTTGGAGTTTGCGCCGTACTTGAGTCGAGATCTACCACAGGAGCTTCATCAGCAAATACTATTGCAGGAGCAATCAAACATAACACTACAACAATTATTTTCATCCATTTTATACACATATTTTTAATCCTCATATCGTAAATCATCACGACGATTCAAACTATAAGCAGTTTCTGTATTTCCGTAAGCAATTGGTTTTTCTGCACCATAACTAACTGCACGAATTTGACTAGCCTGCACACCTTGCATACGTAAAATATTTTGCACTGCTCCAGCTCGTCTTTGTCCCAAAGCAATATTATATTCGCGACTACCGCGAATATCAGTGTTACCTTCTATTACTACATGCTTTTCTGGATGTTGCAACAAATATTGTGCATGCGCACGAATAATCGGCAAATCCTGCGGACTTACATCATAACGATCAAAAGCAAAATAAAAACTGCGCACTGCTAAAATTCCATTATGCGGACCAGGATCAGTTTGCAAACTTTGCAAAGCTTGCAAATCATTTACTTCACCCAAACCTTTAGCCTGTACTGTCGACGCAGTACCTTGAGCACTGCCAGCTGCTATGGAACCAAAATGCGATGCACAACCACACAACAATAAAGTCAACCCACTAATCAAACTGAAATAAAGTATTTTTTTCATTTTGTTACCCCCTATATTCAGAATTGGGGACGGAGCTTCACTTATTACATGTTAGGAATCAGGCGGGTCGTGAGCTATTACATAATTACAAAGCCTTGTTTGTCGCTTTGTAATCATGTAAAGCTCCGTCCCTCCAAAAATCTAGCTACTACTTCGTAACCATGTGAAGCTCCGTCCCTCAATGCTATATTAACGGCCCCCATGCCGGCTCTCTCACTTCACCATCACTTTCCGGCAAAGTTAATTTTACCTTGCCGTCAGTCGAAACTAAAGCTAAAACTCCATGATTATTTTGATCATGTGTTGCATAAATCACCATACGGCCGTTTGGCGCTATACTCGGCGATTGATTATCACAATTATTAACCAATACAGTCACCACACCTGTTGATAAATTTTGTATTGCAATATTAAAACCTTCCTTATCACGATGCAACATTACAATATTTTTCCCATCTGGAGTAAAAGAAGCTCTCGCATTATAGTTACCAACAAAAGTTATTCTTTGCAACATGTTAGTTGCTAAATGTTGCCAATAAATTTGCGGTGAACCCGCCCGATCAGAAGTAAACAACATTGATTTACCATCAGGAGCAAATGACGGTTCGGTATCAATTAACCAACCATTGGTTAATTGAGAAAGTTTACCACTTTGCAAATCAACCAAAAATATTTTAGTCCCAGCACCTCTAGACAACACTATAGCTAAATGCCGGCCATCTGGCGCCCAAGCCGGCGCTCCATTAATCCCTGAAAATTGAGTAATTAAACGCCGTTTACCAGTAGCAATATCAGAAACAAATAAAGATGCCCTGCGATTTTCAAAAGATACGTATGCAATACTTTTACCATTTGGTGACCAGGCTGGTGACATAATTGGTTGTGTTGACGTTAAAATTGCGCGTGGATTATAACCATCAGCATCTGCCACCATTAACGAATATTTGCTTGGCTGATTCGGCGAACGCTGTACCAATATATAAGCAATTTTAGTAGAAAAAATACCGCGCTCACCAGTAAGTTTTTGATAAACTATATCAGCAATTTTATGTGCCAAACGACGTAAGTCATCTGATGATATTACATAAGTTTTGCTAACCAAAACTGGATTAACATGTAAATTTAAAGTCTTCTCAAGATAATTAGCATGCTTATAAACATTAGATAAACTAAAAATAACTTTATCCTTATCATCCGCTTGTGTTTTAACACTGACCATTACAACATCATTTACACCAAGCGTTTTCCAAGCTTTAAAATCAGTATTTTTTATATCAGCACCTCCATCAACCAACTTAAATCTGCCGCTATTTTTTAAATCCTGCGCGATGATATTTGAAATGTTAACCGGTAATGATGAATCATTTTGTCCTTGAAAAGGAACAACAGCAATTGGCAATGCTCGATTTAAACCCGCAGTTAATTCAAGATTTAAAACTGCATATGCTGGTAATTGGATGGTTAGCAATAGCAAACCTGTTATTATAGTTATAATTTTTTTCATAATCTTTTACCTATATCTCAGTTTTTGCATAACTCCTTTAAGGGTCGGAGCTTCACATGATTACAAGGCAACAAACATGGCCTTGTAATCATGTGAAGCACGCGACCCGCCCACTTCATTCCTTGTAATTATATGAAGCTTTGACCCCATTTTTACGTACCCCGATTTTCCTACAAATAACCTTCCGGTCTAACAGTTAAATGCAATTTTCGCATTTGATTAAAAATATTCACAGCATTTGGCACCGGTAACGGAGAAGATTTCCATACAGCAGTAACTGCCGAATCATCTAATGCCGCATTGCCGCTGCTTTTTAATATTTTAACCCCCAAAACTGTGCCGCCCGGAGCTAAATCAATCAATAATTGCGCTGATAAATTTTTATCTATTTTGGACGGAATAATCCAGTTCTGTTCAATTACATTAATAATTAATGATTTATATTTATTGATTTCTGCCAATTCTTGTTTAGTCTGCGCTGCAGTAATTTGCTGTTGTTTAGCGGCAATTTGTGATTGTAATTGTTTTTCCACCTCATTAGTTTGTGTAGCTAAATTACGTTTTTTCAATTCGTCTAAATGTTGCTGCATTTTTTGCTGTTGTTGTTGCATTTGCAATAATTTTTTCTTTGCCAATGCAGTCTGATATTTTCGTTGTTGTGCAATTTTGTTTTGCTGTTCTTTAAGCTTAATTAAGCGGCGTTGTTCCGCAATCCGTTGTTGCCTGGCTTTTTTAGCTAAAGCAAGCAAATGTTTTTGTCGAGCAATTTCGGCGCGATGTTTAGCCTGACGTTCTGCTTTAATTTTGTTTATTTGTTGTTGTACTTGCCGCTGGTTAACTGTAGTTGCATGCACGATTTTTGGTGATGGGTTTGGCAAAACTGCCGTGTGTAAATGATTTTTAAAATTTAAACTGCCAAACAACACCATAAATGCGATAACATATAAAACCGCAGCAAAAATAAAAGATTTTTTATAAAAATTATTCTTCATACCTTATCCGGATCAACCGTCATCAAACCAACTTGCTTAACACCGGCACGCTGCAATAAAACCATCGCTTGTACCACTTTTGCATAACTCACCGCCTGGTCACCTTTTACCAATACGGTTATTGCTCTACCAGTTTGTTTTGCAATCGCTAATTCTGCTGCAACACGACTCATTAATTGCTGCGGCAATAAAGAAATATTGTTATTATCAGAAGAATTCAAATAATATTTTCCGCTTTTGTCAATTGAAACAATAATAGGAGTTTTTTGTTTAATTGATAATGCACGAGCTTGTGCTTTTGGTAAATTAACATGTACGCCCTGGCTTAAAAGCGGCGCGGTAATCATAAAAATAACTAATAACACCAGCATTACATCAATATATGGAACTACGTTTATTTCCGCCATTGGACGATTACGTTTACGACGATAACTTATCATTACTTACGCCCCATAAAACCTAACAAATAATTTAAAAATTCTTCTTCAAATGCCTCATAGCGATTTAAAATTTTATCTACTGCATGTGTATAACGATTATATGCGATCACTGCTGGAATTGCGGCAAATAATCCCATTGCTGTCGCAATTAATGCTTCTGAAATACCCGGAGCCACCATCGAAATAGTAGCTTGCTGCACATGACCTAAAGCTTGAAACGCCATCATAATTCCCCACACAGTTCCAAACAAACCAACATAAGGACTAATGGAACCAACCGTAGCTAAAAATGGTAAATGTATTTCCAAATTATCTGTTTCCTGCGTATGCGCTACGCGCATGGCACGCTGCACTCCTTCAACCACAATATCATGCGTAATATGCTGTTTATTGCTTAAGCGGGAAAATTCTTTAAAGCCTGCGCAAAAAATATTTTCTAATCCACGCCGATTGTTTTTTGTCTTTAAGTCTTGATAAAAAGCATTAAGATTTTCCGTTTGCCAAATTTGATTTTCAAACGAATTCAATTCATGACGCGACCAACGCAAGAAAAACCAACGCTGAAAAATAAACACCCAGGAAACAAATGAAGCCAAAAATAATATCAACATCACTAATTTGACCACTGAACCTGCCGATAAAAAATATTGAATTACTGAAGAATCTACTGTCATTAAGATTTTTCCTTATTTTAACTGTTGCAATAACTCATTTGGAATACTTTGTAAACGCAAATTATCATTTACACATGCCAACTTAATTACACCCTGGCAATAAACCAAATTATGATCTTGCGCATTACGCACTACTTGTTTTATCTCCAAAGAAGCTTTGCCAACTTTTAAGACATCGCAAGTAACTTGTAATTCATCTAAAAGTCGCGCTGGCTTTAAATAACTTAGCTGTGCCGCACATACTGCAAAACTTACACCTTGATCATGCAGCTCACGCAAATTAAACCCCATTGACAAAAACCAAGCAGCTCGCGCATGCTCCATATATTTCAAATAATTTGCATGGTAAACCACGCCACCAGCATCGGTGCCGGAATAATAAACTCTGTTTGCATAAATAAATTGTTTCATTTTATTAGCACCTCAGTTCTTACACAGCTTCTTTGAGGGTCGGAGCTTCACATGATTATGAGGTGATAGCTAGATTTTGGAGGGACGGAGCTTTACATGATTACAAAGCAACAAGCTAGGCATTGTAATTATGTAAAGCTCACGTCCCGACTACTTCATGCTTTATAATCATGTGAAGCTCGCGACCCGTCAAATTCCTAATCCTTATCACCCTCAAATAAATCTTTTTGCGTAGTTATATTCTCCGGGACTTTAATTCCAAAATGCACATAAGCATGCTGCGTTGCAACCCGACCGCGCGGGGTACGCATCATAAAACCTTTTTGAATTAAATATGGTTCCAAAATATCTTCGATGGTACCACGCTCTTCACTAATTGCTGCAGCCAAACTATCGACTCCAACCGGTCCGCCATTAAATTTATTAATCATCGCTAATAATAATTTACGATCTAACATATCAAAACCATGCAAATCAACATCCAACAAATTAAGCGCCTGATCAGCAACTGTTTGCGAAATATTACCATCAGCTTTTACTTGTGCATAATCTCTTACGCGACGCAATAAACGGTTAGCAATTCTTGGCGTACCGCGTGCGCGTTTAGCAATTTCAATTGCGCCATGTTCATCAATTTTAATTTTTAAAATATCTGCTGAACGCTGTACAATCGTTGCCAACTCATCAACATTATAAAATTCCAAACGCTGCACAATACCAAAACGATCACGCAGCGGTGAAGTTAACAACCCTGCTCTTGTAGTCGCACCAACCAAAGTAAACGGCGGCAAATCTAATTTAATTGACCGAGCTGAAGGACCTTCGCCAATCATAATATCCAACTGATAATCTTCCATTGCCGGATATAAAATTTCTTCAATATAAGGACTTAAACGATGAATTTCATCAATAAATAATACATCTCTATCTTCCAAATTAGTAAGCAGCGCCGCCAAGTCTCCAGCTTTCTCTAAAATCGGACCAGAAGTTGTGCGCAAGTTTACTCCCATTTCATGCGCAATAATATGCGCTAAAGTGGTTTTACCTAACCCTGGGGGTCCAAAAATTAATACATGATCCAACGCATCCTGGCGTTTCTTAGCTGCAGCGATAAAAATTTCCATCTGATCATGTACGGAAGCCTGACCAATATAATCATCTAATTTTTTTGGCCGAATAAAATTATCATCAACTGCATCTTCAGATAATTGCTCAGTTACTACCAATCGATCTGTTTTTAGCATAATTCTTACTCCGTAGTGAGGTTCTTCGGGTTCTCCGTAGCGGGGTCAGGGGTACCACTTAGCGGGGTCAAAACTTGAATTTTATGCTCTATTTTAAAACTCAAAACTTCAATCTCCTACATCTATCCACTAAGTCAAAGTGTAAAATTCAAGCTTTGACCCCATTATTACGTACCCCGATATCCATTAAATACTTTTCAATGCCTGTCGAATAATTTCTTCACTAGTCAACTCTGCCGCATCCAGTCTAGATACCGCACGGCTAGCATCTTGCGGCTTATATCCCAATGCCACTAATGCACTAATTGCATCGCGGGTAGTACTATTAATATCCATAGATGATGTTACACTTTGGGCAACCGTTTTACCATTATCACTTGCCAATCGCCAATCTTTCAAGCGGTCACGCATTTCTACAATTAATCGCTCAGCAGTTTTTTTACCAACTCCAGGAATATGCGTTAACCTTGCAGCATCACCGCCTTCCACACAAAATACAAACTCATCCGGATCAATGCTGGATAAAATTGCCATTGCCATGCGCGGCCCAACTCCATTTACTTTAATTAAAGTACGAAACAACGAACGTTCGCGCAAATCAAAAAAAGCATACAAGTCATGCACATCTTCACGTACAATTAAATGCGTGTATAAAGTTACTTCTTTGCCAATTTCCGGAAGCTTATAAAAAGTATTCATCGAAGCATAAACTTCGTAGCCAACTCCAACCACATCAATCAATAACACCGGCGGATGTTTGGCAATAATTAAACCTTTTAGATATCCGATCATTTTTTTATCTGCCTCTTAGTTCTTATGTAGCATCTTTGAGGGACGGAGCTTTACATGATTACAAGGCAACAAACATGGCCTTGTAATTATGTAATAGCTCACGTCCCGCCTACTCCCATATTACAATGACACAACGCAACTGCTAATGCATCAGCTGCATCAGTTTGCGGCACCCCTGATAAATTCAATAAAACTCTTACCATTTGTTGTACTTGAGTTTTTTGTGCCGCTCCATATCCAACTACTGCTTGCTTAATTTGCTTAGCTGAATATTCAGCAACTTTTATTCCATCCAATGATGCGGCAACAATCGCAGCACCGCGCGCTTGACCAAGTTTTAATGCAGACCCAGGATTTTGATGCATAAAAACTTGTTCAATTGCAACTTCATGCGGCGGAAATTGCGTCATTACTTCACGAATACCATAATAAATTTGCTGCAATCGCTGCGCAATTGTATCAGCAGTAATTTGAATGCATCCGCTAGTAAGATAACTAGCTTTTTTACCATCAAAATCAACCATACCATAACCAGTTATACGCGATCCAGGATCAATACCTAAAATAATTTTATTCAAGTACCCTCCAACTCCTTCGCCACTTCATCAGACACTTCAGAATTAGTATGCACCTCTTGCGTATCATCTAAATCTTCCAATACATCAATCATCTTTAAAACTTTTTCCGCATTTTCCTTATCCAATTCAACTTTAGTTGAAGGAATCATAGTGATGCCCGCATATTCAAAAGTTAAACCAGCCTCAGTCACTGCATCTCTAACTTCAACAAAATTATCCGGTAAAGTAATCACATCAATAGAAGTATCGTCATTCACAATTACATCTTCTGCACCAGATTCCAATGCAATTTCCATAATTTTATCTTCGTCCACACCCTCTGCAAAACTGATACGGCCACGATCAGCAAATAAATAAGCTACCGAACCAGAAGCGCCTAAATTTCCACCCGCTTTGCTAAATGCGTGCCGTACTTCATTTACCGTGCGATTACTATTATCAGTCATCGACTTAACCAACACAGCCACACCGCCTGGACCATATCCCTCATATATCACTTCTTTTAATTCCATTCCATCAAGATTACCAGAACCGCGTTTAACTGCACGATCAATTGTATCTCTAGGCATATTTGCACCTAAAGCCTTATCAATTGCCAAACGCAACCGCGAATTCGCCGAAACATCGCCGCCGCCCATACGTGCAGCAACCGTAATCTCACGAATTAATTTAGTAAAAATCTTCCCGCGCTTTTTATCCTGCGCACCTTTACGATGCTGAATGTTCGCCCATTTACTGTGGCCTGCCATAATAACCCTCATAAAATCTTTAAAACACGAGCTTCACACTTTGTATAAAACTCATGAATACGTTAAAGAACTAAAGAACTGCGGCAAAACAAAACACAATGCTATCTTATCCAAATAAATTGGCATAACCTCCTAGCTCATCTTAAGCTTCCAGGCAACCTCATATTGCGGAGGCCATGCCAAAACCAAATCTATTCACACAGCTTTGGATCATACCATGAATACAAATATTTTAACAGCTTAGGGTCAGTTTCTGAACATAAAATTGAGTGAATTGGTATTTGCATAGTAAAATCCTCCTAAAAAAATTTCTTTTTTATCCGTTCTTCCAATGATAGAATCACGAAATGTGTTAATTTTTGAACACTCAATCAAGCTCCTGAATAATGACCAATGATCTAACAAATTTTTTGGTGGCGCATGATCCAGATTAAATTCCTGCATAATTCTTTTGTGTCCAACATAATCTGAAATACGAGGTAACATAAAAATTGATCGAGCACCAGCTGTCATATTCCAAATAAAAGCAGGAACAAATGGCAGAGAATTTTCAGTTAAAACTCTAGTTGTGCCAATTTTTTATCTAAACTTAGATTATCAATAATGTTAGCTAATGCAGGATTAACACGTTCTACATCACTCCTAAACCATCCCAGGTAAATTCTTTAATATAACGCATGCTCATAACTCCTTAAGCTTATGAATAATATACTATAATTTTTAATTTTTGACTAACAAATCCGCATCGGCATTCAGGCGCCCAAATCAGTTACAGTTTTACGCGAAGAACTTTATCAAAAAAAGATAACTGAAAAAAACGAATTCGGAGAGGGGGTAAGATCACACTACTAATGGAGGCAATATGAAAACTACTACCAAAAATCAACAAACAAGTAAGCAAATCTCTCAGAGACTATTTAAATTAGGCTTGCGTAAGCTGGGTGATAACGATATTGAATCTGCAAAGAAATATTTTCAAGAATCATTATTGCAGGGACACGAGCTGGCAACCAGATATTTCAGAAACTTACATTTTTCTGAAAATAAATTATTAGCACGTACTATAATCCTCTGCGCTGAAGAACGGATTTAATTTTACAAAAACCTAAAAACAGTCGAGGAAAAATAATCTGGATCCCGCGGTCAACAAACAAGACCGCGGGATGACAGTGTTTTACACTTTCTTCTCTTTTTTAACTGCTATATGCAATTCGTCCAACTGTTCATCCGTCACCTCTGATGGCGCCTTGGTTAACGGACAAATTGCTGATGCAGTTTTCGGAAATGCAATCACATCCCGAATCGATTCGGTACCTGTCATCAACATTGCAATCCGATCAAAACCAAACGCGATTCCTCCGTGCGGCGGAAAACCATATTTCATCGCTTCCAATAAAAAGCTAAACTTTTCCTGCGCATCTTCATCACTAATCCCCAACAAACGAAATACTGCCTGCTGCACTTCAGGAATATTAATTCGAATTGAACCGCCGCCCATTTCCATACCATTGATTACCATATCATACGAACGCGCGTTACATTCACCTGGATTTTTTTCAAGCTCTGCAACATCTGTAGTTTGCGGCGCAGTGAATGGATGATGCACCGAATGCCAATAACCTTCATCTGATTCAAACATCGGAAAATCTGTGATCCACAAAGGTGCAAATCCATCTTCAATTAAATCATAATCTTCTGCAATTTTAATCCGCAATGCGCCTAACGCTTCATTTACCACTGATTTTTTATCCGCGCCAAAAAATAATATGTCGCCAGTTTCAGCCTTTACACGCTCTAAAATTTTTTGCAAAACTTCTTCCGGTAAAAACTTCAATATCGGCGATTGCAAACCTTTAACACCAGAAGATAAGTCATTAACTTTAATATATGCCAAACCTCTCGCTTTATAAATTTTCACAAATTCAACATAATCATCAAGCGCTTTACGGCTAAGTTTTTCGCATCCTTCTGGTAAACGCAAAACCGCAACCCGACCATGAATATCATTCGCAGGTCCAGCAAAAACTTTAAATTCCACATTTTGCACTAAATCACCAACATCAACTAACTCCAACGGAATACGCAAATCTGGTTTGTCGCTGCCAAAACGATGCATTGCTTCGTGATAAGTCATCTTCGGAAACGGCGGTAATTTTATATGCAATAATTCGGAAAACAAATAACGCATCATTCCTTCCATTAAATCCTGTATTATTTGTTCATTGGTAAATGACATTTCTATATCAATCTGGGTAAATTCCAACTGCCGATCAGAACGCATATCTTCATCGCGAAAACATCTTACAATCTGATAATAACGATCCATACCGCTCGCCATAAATAACTGTTTAAACAATTGCGGCGATTGCGGTAATGCATAAAAATGCCCGGGATAAATTCTGCTTGGAACTAAAAAGTCACGCGCACCTTCAGGTGTTGCTTTAGTTAAAAACGGCGTTTCAATTTCTAAAAAATCGCGGCTGTCTAAATATTTACGCACTGCTTGCGCCAAGCGCGCGCGAAACTTTAAACGATTACACATTTCCGGACGACGTAAATCTAAATAACGATAACGCAAACGAAGATCTTCATTAATTGGAATATATTCGTCTAACGAAAAAGGCAAAGGCTGCGCAATACTAAGAACCTCAAGATCAAATGCATTAACTTCGATATTACCAGTTGTAATTTTTGGATTTTCTAAACCGGCTGGACGTTTTCTAACTTTACCGATAATTTTTAATACATATTCATTACGTATGCCTTCAGCAATTTTGAAAATTTCTGCATTTTCATCAGGATTAAAAACCACCTGAACAATGCCTTCACGATCACGTAAATCAATAAAAATTACACCGCCGTGATCACGACGGCGATGCACCCATCCATATAATTCAACTTTTTTGTCAATATATTTTTCCGTAACCTGACCACAATAACATGTACGCATATGGTTCCTCAGTTTTTATTTATAATCATTGAGGGACGGAGCTTTACATATTACAAGGCAACAAACATAGCCTTGTAATTATGTAATAGCTCGCGTCCCGCCAAATTTCTTAATTCTTATATACAATCTTTGGGGGGGGTCGATCTTCACTCATTACAAAGCGACAAACAAGGCACTTGTAATTATGTGAAGCCCAGTCCCGCCAAATTTCTTAATTCTTTTTGAGGGTCGGAGCTTCACATGATTACACGTTACACGTGTAATCATGTGAAGCACTCGACCCGCCAAACTATTTAATTTTATTATTCGAAAATTGCTCCGGCTGTACTACTCCAAGAGAAATAATAAATTTCAATGCTTCATCAATCGTCATATTTAATTCACAAACATCTTTTTTTGGAACCATCATTAAAAAACCAGAAGTTGGGTTTGGAGTAGTTGGAATAAAAATTGAAACCATATCATCTTCACGACTACACACTTCACTACAGGCACAACCAGTTTGAAAGGCAATACTCCACAAACCTTTGCGCGGATATTCAACCAATAAAACTTTGCGAAACGCTTGCCCTTTAGGGCTAAAAACCGCATTTAAGATTTTTTGCACCCCTAAATAAATAGTTCTTACCAACGGGATTTTTGCAATGATCGCATCCCATAATCTTACTAAACGACTTCCCAAAAAATTTGCTACAATCATACCAGTAAAAAACAAAACCAACAGGGTAAAAATTATTCCAAGTCCTGGAATATGAAAACCAAGCAAATTATCTGGTTGATACGCTTGCGGCAACAACCTGAAGATATTATCCATCAGGTCAATTAAGAATTTAAAAACCAATAAGGTTATCCACACTGGCACCCAAAATAGTAGTCCAGAAATTAAATAACGTCTAATTATTGCCATCATGATGTTTTATTTCCTTTATTGCTTTCTCCGCCATCCTGCGCCCCAGTTTGTTGGCCGGAGGAATTGAGTGATCCAGCACCTCCGTCATCCCGCGGCCCAGTTTGTTGACCGCGGGATCCAGGCTGTTTGGCTGTTTTTTCCGATTCCTTTTTGCTTTTAAAATCAGTTTCATACCAACCTTTACCCTTCAACTGAAAGCTGGTCAAAGAAACACACTTTTCTAAATCATCTTTGCCGCATTCCGGACATTTGGTCAAAGGTTGATCGTTATGCTTTTGCAAAGCTTCAAACTTGCACCCACAATGTTTACATTGGTATTCGTAGATTGGCATGGGGAATATTATACCGGATGGAAAGTTAGAAACAACTGATGTTATACAAAATGCTCGCCTGTGTAACATCAGAAACAACTGAGTTTATTGCTTCTCACCCTCAGATCTGCGACAATGCGTACCAATTTTCGCCGACATAAGGAAAACCATAATTATGCAAAAACAATCTAAACCATTAGGATTATGGACCTTAACCGCTCTGGTTTCCGGTAACATGATCGGATCTGGTATTTTTTTGCTGCCATCGACCTTAGCCAAGCTCGGCAGTATTAGCCTCATCGCCTGGATATTCACCGCATTAGGCGCATTTTGTATTGCAATTACCTTTGCCAAATCAAGCACTTTAGTACGCAAAAGCGGTGGTCCTTATGCCTATGCTGAAGCCGGGTTCGGCAAATTCATCGGCTTTCAAACAGCATATAATTACTGGATAGCCGTTTGGGTAGGCAATGCCGCTATCGCTATTGCTGTAGTTGCTTACTTAATCGTATTCTTCCCAATATTCAGCAACGCTATAATTGGCTGCATACTTGCCGTTATCTTAGTATGGTTATTTACCATAGTAAATCTTCTTGGTATGCGAGTAGCCGGAGTTGTCCAAATATTCATCACCATATTAAAATTTATTCCTATCTTTTTAATTGCAATTATTGGCTGGTGGTATTTTCATCCAAGCTTTTTAACTCAACACTTTAATGTCACATCATCTTCTAATTTTAAAATTTTCTCGAACGCCATCCCATTAACTTTATGGGCATTTATCGGAATCGAATCGGCAACTATTCCCGCAGAATCAGTCAATAACCCGGAAATTAATATTCCACTAGCAACTTTGCTGGGAACACTCATTGCCACCATAGCATATATTGCAAGTGCAACTGTAATTATGGGAATGATCCCTATGTCAATTTTAGCGCATTCAACCTCGCCATTTGCTGCAGCAGCTGATGTTATTTTCGGTAAATGGGGCAATTGGCTAATCGCTCTGGGAGCATTAATTTCTTGCTTAGGCTGTTTGAATGGATGGATATTGGTGCAAGCACAAATTCCGATGGCTGCAGCTGATGATAACTTATTCCCAAAAATATTCGCTAAACGTAACAAAGATGGCATTCCTGCTCATGGCATTATTATTACCTCTATATGCATGAGCTTATTGTTGTTAATCACTATCAATCCAGACTTGAATCAAGAATTTCAAATTATAATTTCAATTGCGGTAATTGCATCACTTATATCTTATTTTTACACCGCAATTGCTGAAATTATCTTACTAAGAAAAGAAGGCAATAAAACTGGATCAATTACGCTTCACATAATTATCGCTATCATCGCCGCTATTTATTCCTTTTGGGCAATTGCCGGTACAACTAAAAACATTGTGTTTTATCAATTACTACTACTGCTTTCCAGCGTTCCATTGTATTCATGGGAATATTGGCTGGGGGTCAAGTCTTGAATTTTGGAATTTGTTCACAAATCAAACATATAATAAAGCACATAAAATCTAAAACTTGACAACCTGAACTCAAATATCGTAGTCTTCTTGATATATCACTCCTAACTTCCTAGCTATTAAACCTCTTAACTTTGCCTTTGCACTCCATTCAAATCAATATAGCAACCCAAATACCACACCAACCATTAATAAAATAAATATTTGCTCATTGTTTTTTAAAATTTAAAATAAATTATCGCAGGTAAAACATGTCTAGACCATTGAGAATAGAATTTAAAAACGCATGGTATCACGTGATGAATCGCGGAGCTTGCGCACAAAACATTTTTTTATGTAACAAACATCGTAAAATTTTTTTATCTTTATTAGAAGACATTACGGAAATTTATTCTATCGAAATTCACGCGTATTGCCTTATGGGCAATCATTATCACTTGCTAATAAAAACACCTTTAGCCAATTTAAGCAGAGCTATACGACATTTAAATAGCACATACACTCAACGTTTCAATAAAATCGAGGGGCGCGATGGATCATTATTCCGAGGCCGGTATAAATCTATTGTTGTTAGTGGATTCAAATATCTATTAGATGTAAGCCGATATATACATTTAAATCCAGTAAAAGCAAATATAGTCAAAAAACCCGAAGGATATTATTGGTCTAGCTATAAAAATTATATTACGCAAAATAACAATAAATGGCTTTATACAGAAAAACTGCTAAGTTATTTTAAAAAGCCAAATTGCCACCTTAAATATGAAACTTTTGTTCACGAAGGAATTATACAAAATGATTTAGATAAATTATATCAAGATATAAAGTTACCAGTAATACTCGGCAATGAACAATCAAAAATTATTTTAGAACGAATGGTAAAACAAAGTTTATATTCAAATGAAATATCATCAGTAAACGAAATTCGCGATAGATATAGCTTAGATAATTTATACTTTCTGATAGCACATTATTACAACCTAGATACTGTAAAACTCAAACATAAATATCGTCGGGAAATGATATTTTACCAACGCATTTTTATGTATATAGCACGTTATGTTTGCAAATACACATTGAAAGAAATCACAGTGTTTTTCGGAAATACAACATATAGTAACATATCATATGCGACAACACATATTAAAAATGCATTACGGAAAAACCGACAGTTACAAAAAGATGTAATGAAAATCACAAGCATCATAAGCCAATCGGTTCAAATTTAAACAAATTCCAAAATTCAAGACTTGACCCCTATAACTTCCCGCAGCAATGCTTGTACTTCTTTCCTGAACCGCATGGGCAAGGGTCATTGCGGCCGATTTTCTTACCTTCACGCTTAAAAGTAGTAATCCGAGGACCTGATACTGGTTCCGCTTCATTTTGTGCTTGATCCGACGGCGCCAAAGTATCAATATGCTGATATTGCATACGTTGTGCATTGGCTTGGGCTTGACGACGACGTTGTGCTTCCATAACAGCCATCTCATCCGGCTCCTCAATCTGAACTGTACTAATAATTTTGATCACTTCAAATTTGATACTATCCAGCATATCTGAAAATAATCGAAATGATTCCCGCTTATATTCTTGTTTCGGATTTTTCTGCGCATAACCGCTCAAATGAATACTATGCCGTAAATGATCCATCGTAGCTAAATGCTCTTTCCAATGCATGTCTAAACTTTGCAGCATTACTTGCTTTTCAAATTGGCGCATAACTTCAGAACCAACTAATTCTTCTTTTGCTTTGAAACTTTCTTCAAGTTTTTGCAAAATCAATTTACGCAAATTTTCTTCGTGCAAGTTCGAGTCTTTTTTCAACATTTCCGTAAGCGGCAAATCCAAATTGAAATCAGCTTTTAATTGATGCTCAAGACCCTCCACATCCCATTCATCTTCCATACTTTGCGGCGGAATATATTGATCAATCACCCGATTAACCACATCTTCACGAATTTTATTAATTGTATCAGAAATATCTTCCAAACCCATTAATTCAGATCGCTGACTATAAATAACTTTTCGTTGATCATTAGCAACGTTATCAAATTCCAGCAAATTTTTTCGCATGTCAAAATGAAAAGTTTCAACTTTGCGCTGCGCATTTTCAATTGCTTTGGTAATCCATTTATGTTCAATCGACTCACCTTCTTTCATTCCTAACCGCTTCATAATGCCGGCAACTCTGCCCGTCGCAAAAATCCGCATTAAATTATCATCCAACGAAACATAAAAACGCGAAGAACCCGGATCACCCTGACGGCCTGAACGACCACGCAATTGATTATCAATACGCCGCGATTCATGCCGTTCACTACCGATCACATGCAACCCTCCAGCTTCAATCACTGCTTGATGTTTTTGCTTCCATTCATCACGGAGTTTTTTAATCTGCTCTTCGGTGGGATTATCCAGCTCTGCAATTTTTGCTTCAACATTACCGCCTAAAATAATATCTGTTCCACGACCAGCCATGTTAGTTGCAATAGTAACGTTACCTGGATAACCAGCTTGCGCAATAATTTTTGCTTCCTTCTCATGAAATTTCGCATTTAATACCTGATGCTTAATTTTTTCCTTGTTTAATAACGAAGATAAATATTCTGAAGCATCAATTGATGCAGTACCAACTAAAGTTGGCTGCCCCCGCATCACACAATCTTTAATTTCTTCAATTACTGCGTTAAATTTTTCACGGGCGCTTAAATAAATTTTGTCCGGATGATTTTTACGAATTAGTGGTTTATTAGTTGGAATTACAATTACTTCTAAACCATAAATTTGTTGAAATTCATATGCTTCAGTGTCGGCGGTTCCGGTCATACCAGCTAATTTTTTATAAAGTCTAAAATAATTTTGGAAAGTAATCGTCGCAAGCGTTTGGTTTTCACTTTGAATTTTTACGCCTTCTTTAGCCTCAACTGCCTGATGCAAACCTTCCGACCAACGCCGCCCTTGCATGGCACGCCCGGTGTGCTCATCAATAATAACTACTTCGCCATCTTTAACCATGTAATCTACATCACGTTTATATAATTTATTCGCACGCAATGCTGCACTCACATGATGCATCAAACCAATATGCTGCGGACTATAAAGATTTTCGTTTTGTTTGATGAGACCTGCTTTATACATTAATTCTTCGATACGCTGATGACCTTCTTCGGTCAAATAAGCCGTTTTTTGTTTTTCATCTAAATAATAATCCCCTGGGCCATCTTCTTGCTTACGTTCGGTTAATTTAGGAATCAAAACATCTATTTTTTTGTAAAGATCAGAACTATCATCTGAGGGACCGGAAATAATTAAAGGTGTACGCGCTTCATCAATTAAAATTGAATCCACTTCATCAACAATCGCATAATTAAGCTCGCGCTGTACTTTTTCTTCTAAGCTAAATGCCATATTATCGCGCAGATAATCAAAACCAAATTCATTGTTAGTTCCATAAGTGATGTCTGTAGCATAAGCTCTGCGTTTTTCCTCAGGACTCATATTAGTTAAATTAACCCCGACGGTTAATCCTAAAAATTTATAAATCGGTCCCATCCATTCTGCATCACGCTCAGCCAAATAATCATTAACCGTCACAATATGCACACCTTTTTCCGGCAAAGCGTTTAAATACGCAGCCAGCGTTGCCACCAAAGTTTTTCCTTCACCAGTACACATTTCAGCAATTTTGTTTTGGTGTAACACCATACCGCCGATTAATTGCACATCAAAATGACGCATTTTTAAAGTGCGTTTACTCGCTTCACGCACTGTAGCAAAAGCCTCTATCAACAAATCATCTAATTTTGTACCTTCTGTCAAACGCTTGCGAAACTCATCAGTTTTAGCGCGTAAAGCTTCATCACTCAATTGCTCATATTCAGGTTCTAACGCATTAATTTTTTGCGCCACTTTTGATAAGCGTCTCACCACCCGCTCATTACGGCTGCCAAAGATTTTTTTAAAAATTGTCGATAAAAATAGCATTTTTTATTCCTTCATATATTATTCATCTTATGGATATTAATGATCTCTTACAAGCACCTAATAGCCAGTTATCAAATCTAATTACTAAGGTTAATCAGTTAAACCAACTTAATCAATCATTATCTGAAATTTTAGATCCAAAAATAGCCGTACATTGCCAAATCACAAATCTGGAAAATCAAATTTTAACCCTGCTGGTTGATAATTCATCCTGGGGAACTAAAATCCGCTACATCACACCTGAGATCATCAAAAAAATGCATACAATCCCGGAACTCAGCCAAGTTAAGCAAATTAAGTGCATTGTTAGGCCAAAACAACAGCGCCGCAATGCAAAACCGTCACAAACAGCACAAAAAATAAACATATCATCAGAAAATGCGCAAATTTTGCGCTCAGTTGCCAACGAAATCAAAGACGAAAAACTAAAAAAAGCACTACTACACTTAGCTAAAAACTCCACAGCCAACGGGACGTGAGCTTTACATTACAAAGAGCTTTGTTTTTCTTGTATACTTGCCTAAACAAGTAATTTTTCTAACATTAATCTAAAAATTGTAGTAAAATTAACATAAATTTGAATTTACAGGGAGGTTACCTTACGTAAACGCAAGGGGTCGCAAAAGTAAAAGGTTGAAATAAAGATAATTTGCGATTCCCCATACACCATTAAATGGGGTTCTGATATCATGTTCCATATTACGAATAAAACTAGTTTTAACCCGCGAGGCTTCTTCTGCTTGTTCTTTAGCTTCTCTTAGGGATTGTTCAATTTCTTTTTGGTATGTGATATCAACAGTATTGCCAATAATACCAATGATTTCCTTTTTTTCATTACGCAAAGGTCTTTTAGTGGATAATTGTATTAGAATTCTACCATTAGGTAATGTAACTGGTTCTTCATTAGATATTTCTTTTCCGGTCTTAAGAACCTCAAGATCGTATTTTCTATAACGATCTGCTGTTTCTTTAGGAAATAAATCATAGTCGGTTTTCCCAATGATATCATCTATGTTAATTTCGCTCTCTAATCCAACAGATTCCATTTTCTCAGAAGAATAAGAATTACGCCCTAAATACACTCCATTTTTATCCTTCCAGTAAATGCTACCTGGTATGCTATCAAGAATAGATTTCAAACGAAAAACTTCAATATCTTCAGCCTTTAATTTCTCACGTAATTCCAACAACTGTTTTTCACACTTGTTATGCTCCTGCTTTAATTTAGATTCACATGTTGATTTTTTTACCATAAATAAATTCCATAAAACAAAGCCACATAACTATTCTCTACATGTATTTAATCACATTCACACCTAGTTTTACAGACATTTAATCAGCTTCACACGTCAACTTGTATTTATCATAATCCAAGCTAGAATTTATACCGCACGCTGTTAAAGCTATCGTAGGCGTTTTTAAGCTTTTCATTAAATTTCTATTCTTCGCGCTGTAAGACATCGCAAGCATTACACATACAATTATTGTATTAATTATAGACAATAGATCAACATTCAATCAGGTGCTTTTTATAGAATTTTTTGCAAGACTGTTCATATATTAACTAGTATGAGATTGGTTATAATTTGACCAAACTGCTTGGCAAACCATGCTTGTTACCTTGTAATATGTAAAGCTCCGTCCCCCTGAGATGCTATATAAAAACCAAGAGACTCTAAACCGGTATTTCAACCGTCGCCGAAACCGGCTTCAAATAAGTAATTGGCAACTCGGATATTTCCTCAAAATCGACATATTCCCACGCGCTTTCATCAGCCAATAATTTACGCAGCAATATATTATTTAAAGCATGTCCTGACTTATAACCAGAAAAAGCGCCAATTACTCCTGAACCCAAAAGATATAAATCACCAATCACATCAAGAATTTTGTGCTTAACAAATTCGTCTTCATAACGTAAACCATCTTCATTCAGTACACGGAAATCATCTATCACAATTGCATTATCCAGACTTCCGCCTTTAGCTAAATTCATGCTTTGCATTTTCTCAAACTCAGCCAAAAACCCAAAAGTACGCGCACGGCTAACTTCTCTAACATATGAAGTGCTGGAAAAATCCACAGCTGCATGATTAGATAATGAGCGGAATAAAGGATGATTAAAATCAATAGTAAAGCCTACTTTAAAACCGTCAAAAGGTTCTAAAACAGCCCATTTATCACCTGCTTTTGCCTCGATTTGTTTCTTGATACGAATAAATTTCTTGGGAGCATCCTGCTCTTTGATCCCCGCAGATTGGATCAAAAACACAAACGGCCCAGCGCTGCCATCCATAATCGGCACTTCTGAAGCAGTAACATCAATATACACATTATCGATACCTAGACCTGCAAGCGCTGATAGCAAATGCTCAACGGTCGAAACCTTTACACCATCTTTGGCAATCGAAGTAGACATAGTAGTATCCGTAACATATTCTACTCGTGCTGGAATAGCTACAGGAACGTCAAAATCAGTGCGACGAAACACAA
This sequence comes from Gammaproteobacteria bacterium, assembly GCA_050123375.1. Lineage (GTDB taxonomy): Bacteria > Pseudomonadota > Gammaproteobacteria > UBA12402 > UBA12402 > JASFHF01. The sequence goes on along the minus strand of JASFHF010000019.1, from coordinate 15,429 downwards.
TCCCAGTGTTAGCCGGCGCCGGCCTGAGTTCTAACTCTGCCCGCTCGCCACTATGTACGGTTACTCCAGTGGCTTTAATGATATTGTTTAATGTTCTCTGTCTGATCATTCAAACAAACTTCTAATAATGTTAGACCGAATTTAAAGATATTATCATATTTTAATATAAATGTAATAAACTTTAAACAATTAATTACCAAGTTTATCATGCTTTATCCCTAAAATCCTGCCACTATTAATACTATGATAGTGGTATTTTATAAAAATAATTAATAATATACTTTCCTAATTTTTGGTCTTCCGGCGTATTCGCATTCTCATACAATTCCAATATTGTCTCTTTAACTCCATTAGCATGAGCAATCGACAATAACGGGGTACGATAAACTTTTATAAAATTATTAACGATTTTACTGATTCTAAAATCTGAAGGCGACGGATTTTTCTGCCAAAATCGCGGATTGGTATTACGCATTAAATTCCATAATACAATCGCTCTTTTACGTATTGATAAATTATTAACAGAATTAAGCAAATTATCTACTTTTGTGCTACGTAAATTATGATCTAAATGAAACTGCACCAAAATCTGGAATGGCAAACTATCCTGTTCTGAATTATTTGATTCTGCAATATGAACCCGCTGCTGAAACAGCGGATAATATTTTGTCTGCTGTAAACCACCAAGATTCGTGATACTTAAAATCTTACGTCCATAGTAAGTTATAAATTTTTTATTTATATCTTCTGATTTATCAATTATCGTAGGAAATAACTGTTCTATATGCTCCAAATAATTCTCATATCCAAATTTGACCAACACCCCTACCACATTATCCAAAACAAAAGGCAAAGTTTTTTGATTCATAATACCTGGTATTTTAACTACCTGATCAACTTCCCCCATCAACTCTTGCACTTCACTAGCGCTAACACTAGGTTGTAAATTCATAATCGTAGCCTGATTTGCAAAGTTTATATATTGCAATTGGCCATCAATAAACTTCTTCAATTCTTGAGTATTGTTATTTACAGTAAGCTGAATATTATCAACTGTTTTCAATAAACCAGCTCTTTCACGTTCAACTTCCTGGCGGACTATAGTCTTAATAGAAAACCATGCAGCTGGAGCCAGAATTACAGCAATTACAACCATTAATATTCTAATTAACTGCCAATTTTTTTGTGTTCTAGCTTCTACTCTTTTTTCAATAGCCTCTGTAATATGAGCAGTTAGATAATCAGTAAGTTTTAACCGTTCCTCTTCTCGTATCTCTTCATCTGCCGTCATCATTATCTCCTTTTTAACTTAAACGTTGGCATCGGTTGTATTATAACCTGTGAATTCATGATTTGAAAAATAGTTGGCCATACTCGATCAGTTGCCTGATGTTTGGTTTTAGACAAAATAAGCGGAAAACCAATCCCAATATCAATTTTATGAAGGTTTTCCAACGCATCAATTAAATTTTCACGCGTAGGATGTGATCCAGCTTTCTTTAACCCTTCAACCAACAACTTTGCGACTATATAACCTTCAAACGCCACAAACGATGGTTTAGCATGCGGAAAAGCTTGATGCAGATCCTTGATAAAATCTTTGGCCGCCGGTAATTTTGAATAATAGTGCGGCACAACCTGAGTAATAATTATGTTTTTACTAAATTCATCACATAACACAAGATTCTGTTTACACAAACTGTTTAATAGCGCTTCGCTTCCGACAAAAGAAACATTTAGATAATAAGCTTCTGGATAATACTGTTTCGCTTGTTTAATAAATTTAGCAACTGGTTTATAAGCTCCCACAATAATAAAAGCCTTAATTGGTTTATGGTGTTTTATTATTTCATTTAAACCATCTTCTATTTCGACGGTATTATGGGTATAACGACCATGCGGAATTTTATCAATAACTTTTTTGCTATACCCTGCATATTGCAATGCTTGCACTATTCCTAAATAACCAGCATTCCCATAAGAATCATCCTGAGTAAAAAATGCCATTTCATTTGGCTTAATACCAGAATCTAACAGAGCTTTCACAATAACCTCTGTCTCCTGGGCATAACTAGCTCTGTAATTTATAACATATCTGCTGGTTGGTATGTCACGTAATATTTTGGCTCCAGATAATGTTCCAAACAATAAAATTTTCTTTTCATTAACTATTGGGACACTAACAATTGCAGTTGGCGTACCAACATTCCCTATAATTGCCAATATCGCTGTATCATCTGCTATTTGCAAAACATTCCGCTTACTCAGATACGGTTCATAACGGTCATCAAATACAACAAGCTGCAAGGTGTTACCATAAATTCCTCCCATTCTATTAATACGCTGAAAATAGGCATCAATACCAGTCTTCATCTGTAAACCTAGCGACTGAGCTGGCCCGGTAAGTGCCGCAGACATTCCGAATTTCAACACCTTAGCGTAAGCTGCAGGTATAATAAGAACAATTATAGTTAATACAAGTAACAATTTCTTCCACATATCAGTTTCTCATCTATAATTCATATATATACTTAACGTTTACTAAAATTCTGCTACAATTCTCTTACTATGTCAAAATCAACTTGCAAAATGTTAGTTACCAACGCTTTAACCTATGCCAATGGACCACTGCATTTGGGTCATATAGTGGAATACATTCAAACCGATATTTGGGTCAGATTTCAGCGCATGCATGGTAATTCGTGTATTTATATATGCGGCAGCGATTGTCATGGCACACCGATCATGATTCAAGCTGAAAAAGACAAGATTACCCCGGAAGAGTTGGTCAGTAAAGTTAATCAATCACAAATTAAAGATTGCCAGGATTTTCTAATTTCCTTCGATAATTTCTACACGACTCATTCTCCCGAAAATCGCACGCTAGTTGAAGAAATTTATCAAAAACTAAACGCACGCGGCGACATCAATAAAAAAATCATCGAACAAGCATATGATGCCGAAAAAAATATCTTCTTGCCGGATCGATATGTTAAAGGCGAATGTCCGCGTTGCGGCGCAAAAAACCAATATGGAGATAACTGCGAAGTTTGCGGCAGTACTTATTCACCGAGCGAATTAAAAAACCCTATTTCGGCTTTATCTGGAACTACCCCAATTACCAAATCATCCGAACATTACTTTTTTAACCTCCCAAATTATACCGAAAAATTAAAAAAATGGACCAGCGCTGGACATTTACAAGATTCAGTATCACATAAATTAAATGAGTGGTTTGAACAAGGACTTAAAGATTGGGATATTTCGCGCGATCAGCCATATTTTGGTTTTGAAATTCCTGACGCTCCTGGTAAATATTTTTATGTTTGGCTGGACGCGCCCATCGGCTATATGGCATCACTCAAAAATCTTTGCGACAAACGTGATGATTTAAATTTTGATGAATATTGGCAAAAAAATAGCGACATTGATTTGTATCACTTTATCGGCAAGGATATCATGTATTTTCATGCTTTATTTTGGCCGGCAGTATTGATGAGCGCGAACTTACGCACCCCAACTGCAATTTTTGTTCACGGGTTTTTAACGATTAATGGCGAGAAAATGTCAAAATCGCGCGGTACTTTAATCGCTGCGCGCAAATATTTAGATCATTTAGCACCAGAATATTTGCGTTATTATTTCGCCAGTAAATTATCTAATACTTTAGAAGATCTCGATTTAAATCTCGAAGATTTTCGTTTAAAAATTAATGCTGATCTTGTCGGCAAAGTAGTTAATATTGCCAGCCGCTGCGCTGGGTTTATCACTAAACATTTCGATGGCATGTTAGATAAAGTTGAATCAAAATTACTGCAAGAATTTATTGATGCCGGCAATGAAATCGCAAGAGCATATGAACATTTAGAATTTTCGCGCGCAGTACGCTTGATTATGTCACTGGCCGACCAGGCAAATCAATACATTGATACAAAAAAACCTTGGCAACTAATTAAAGACGAAAATACCAAACAAGAAGTACAAACAATTTGCAGCGTTGGTTTGAACATGTTCAGATTATTAATTATTTATCTAAAACCAATTTTGCCGGAATTAGCAAAAAATGCGGAAGAATTTTTAAATTTACCAGAACAAATGTGGGAAGATCATAAAAATATTTTATTAGATCATCAAATAAATAAGTTTAAGCCTTTGATGCAAAGAATTGAAGCTTCAAATATTGAAGCAATCTTAACTAACACTGGATCCCGCGGTCAAGCTGCGGGATGACAATACACCATGAATCCAGAAAAACGCAAAAAAATTTTTGAATTATTAAAAAAGAAAATTAAAAAACCGAAAATAGAATTAAGCTATAAAAATAATTTCGAATTATTAGTTGTCGTGATTTTATCAGCACAAGCAACTGATGTTAGTGTCAATAAAGCTTCACCAAAATTATTTGCGCGCGCGAATACTCCAGAAAAAATGTTAAAACTTGGCGAAACCGGATTAAAAAAATATATCAAAACCATTGGTCTTTATAATTCCAAAGCAAAAAATATTATTAAAGCCAGCCAAATTCTAGTAGAAAAATATAACGGCAAAGTTCCACATGACCGCAAAGTACTAGAATCATTACCAGGAGTTGGCCGCAAAACCGCTAATGTGATTTTAAATACCGCTTTTGGCGAACCAACTATTGCAGTAGACACACACGTATTTCGTTTAGCCAATAGAATTCCATTAGCTCCCGGCAAAACTCCCGAAGAAGTTGAAAAAAAATTACTAAAATTAGTTCCAAAAGAATTTCATTCTGACGTTTCTAATCTATTAATTTTACACGGCCGCTACACTTGTGTTGCACGCAAACCAAAATGCGCAGAATGTGTTATTAGAGATTTGTGTGAATATAAGGGTAAAATTAACTAACATATACCGATCTCCTTTGAAGATGCGAGATTTATAGAAACACTAATAATCTCAGTCACTCAATACAACAATCAATGACTTTTTGTACTAGATCCTTAAGTTTTCCAACAATTTTGCCGCTTTTTTTAGCTCGCTGCTCGTCTGCTTTAGTTTCTTTTGCTTTGGTAGATTGGACTTCACTTAATTTTTGATGTAATTCACAAAATAAATTATACAAATCATGCGCTTTGGTGAAATGTTCCTGCGCAACTTGGCGATTGCCTTCACGCAATTGTGAAATACCTAAATTTTGTAATCTTTCAAACGCCAGTAACAAACTGCTTGAAATTTTCCAAATTTGGTTATTATATTCACTAATGATTTCGTATTCTAATTCTCTTATACCTTCGACAACTTCTTGAATCAAAGCTGAAAACTCTTGTGTCTCCTTTACCATACTGGATTTTTTATTATTTTGCCAAACACCAGCAAATTTTTCCGCTAAATTCAAATGCGCTAATGCGCTTAAATAATCCTGATCGGCAGTTAAATGATCAGTCATCATTTTTCTCCGATGACGTTTAAATTAAGCCCCCAGAATAAACTATATAACTCAAACGCCTTTTGGAAAAATTCTTCCGCTTCTTTTTTATTATTTAATGAAAGCTGCTTGGTACCAACTTCCATCAGACGCATTGAAGCAGCTAATAAATGCTTGGAAATACACCAGACTTCTCCTTCATATTCTTTAATAATTTTCTTGAGCAAGCTGGTTCTGATATCCCGCGCTTCTTTAAGCAAATCATAATATTCCGACTTACCAGTTTTTGCACCAGTAAAATAAAAATGCTCTTCAATGGAAATTAGATTCATAATTGCAATTGAAAGATCCTGATCGGAAGATAAATCCATTTTTTCTTTTTTTTTCATGTTATCAACTTTTTCGACGAATTCCTGAATGGTTTTAATTGGATTATGATCTAAGGTGATTGCCATTATTATCTCCTTTAATAATATTTTGTAATAAAATAAAAAACTACACTCATAATCAACAGCGGTGCAATTGGCTGTATTACTTTTTGAAATGGAAAATATGCATGTCCATCATTGCGCACTTTCATATAACTATAACTAACCGCACCTGCAGCAAATAAAATACTGCCTATAGTAATCCCTAATAACAATCGATCAACACCCCATAACTTATTTAATGGATGACCAATAATATGCAGAGGATAATAAAGCGGGGCCACAAGAATAATATAGTAAATCAAAATAGTTACAATTTTACGGCCTTTAAAACAAATATTGCGTCGATTAAGCCAATCAATTGTCCAAATAATTAAAGAAACCGTCAAACCGCCAATCCATAAACCGGTAATCGAATCATCAATACCAAACCATTGCGCAAAACCAACACCAGCGCCAACCACGACGGTACACAAAGGACAAACTGCATAAGCAGTTTTAATAAATGTTAAAACTAAAACTGATACACCAAGTAAAAATTTTTTCATATCACTGTTTTTTTACCAAATTTTTTAGATATTGCATAACCTTATCTTCGCCAATAATACATTGATTATTACCTTGCCATAACAATGGAATAGCTACCGTTCCATCTTTAACTGCGCCGCATTTTTGAGCTTTGCTGATTAAATTACGTAAATTAGTACGATCGTAATAAACTTCTTTGGTAATAATAGAAATATTTTTTGCCTGCGGTGTGCGCAAAAAAGCCTCAACTTTAGCGCAATGCGGACAACCAAGACCGTAAAAAAGGATGATTTTAGGCTTGATTACAGCACTATGAAGCGGTCGCGAGGTTTTATAAAAATAAAAACTCCCAACCGCAATAGCCAATACAATTATCAATAACGCAATAACAATCTTCCGTTTCATACCGATAAGTGTAACAAATTATTTATTAAAAATATACATTCAATCGTGCAGTAACTGCGTTATCAGTTTTACCCAATTGGTTATTATTCACAACTGCATTCAGAGTCTGCCCACTTGCGGTATCACCTGCGCCATAATTTTTGTCATGACGATACTCCAATGTTGCTTTAGTATTATTTAATACTGTCATTGCAAATGAAGTATAGTAACGCTGCTTAGGAATATTCAATGCTAAAGCCTGTCGGGAAGCGCTATAACCTATAGCCACAGAACTTGGATGAGCAAATAACATAAAAGCATATGCGCCTTCAACATTAAGCGCTCTTGGTTTCGCACCCCGTGAATTATAGCTTAAATTACTCACATCAAAGCTGCGCAAAGCAGAAACATACTCGCCAATCACATTGAACGGTCCATACTTAACCATACCATGAACATCACCACCCGCAACCCGGTGTGCAATGTTTTCAGAATTAATTACATCAAATCCTCTAAAAAATCCGGCAGTTGCCACATCATTATTTTGCATACCGTCAGAATCGGCAATATTATAAATATAACTTACTCCAATATCGGTTGAAAGTTTACCGCTGCCCGCGATAAAACCAATATCAGCACCGCCATTATTAATATCATTATTATTACGATATTTACTTGCTCCCTGAAAAACAAATACTCTGCCATAAGGAGAATTATGTTCACATGTTGGTGAATATCCAACCGTAATAGCTCTTGCTTTAGTTTTACCAATATATTTGGTCAGAGGATCAGAAATCATATTTGAACCATAACGGCCAAACGGCACATATACTTGACCAACACTGCCATACCAATGTGATTTAACAAAATTTCCAAATAATAAAAATCCGCGATCTAATGTAATATTGGAATTAGAAATTCTATTTGAATTTGCAGCAATTGCACTATTATCATAAGTTATCGCCATAAAACCATTAACCCATTTGGAAACTTCTGCAAAAATATCAAATTCTGCCCATGATAAATCAAGATCAGATACGTGAGAACCAGTATATGGATCTTCATAAATGGCTTTTGCTTCTATGTTACCGCTTAATAATAGACGCGGATGTGCAATCGCAGCTCTTTCTGATGGCAACATAGCATGCTGTTCAAGATAACGCAGATATAATAATTTAGCATCTTCATTAATTGTCGGAGCATTTACAATTAATTCATCACCAGTATTAAAAGTCGTTTGTTCTGTATAAGGAGCAATCACTACTGAATCATTAAACGCAAAAAAACGTGAGTGTTTTATCATGCGGCATTTTTTACCGCTTTTTTTGCTGGTTTTTTTGCTTACATATACACGGCGTTTTGCTGCTCGATAATTTTTATTTTGTTGCTTTAATAAATACACTTGATGCTGTAAAGCAGTCAATTGATCCTGCAATTGATTTAATTTAGCCTGCGTAGCCTGAGTTGTTACAGCAAAAGTTTGTGAACTTATAAACGCTGCAAAACCTGCAACTAATAACAATGATTTGAGTTTCATAATAGGCCTCATATTTTTATTACTTTGTAATCAATATTTAGTCACCAAGTGGCAGATGTTATGGCAGAATGTATAAAAATTCAAGTAAATAAGATGAAAAGTTTAAGCTATTGCCTAATTTGTGTCATAATTACTTTCATAACTAATTATGAGTAATTTTTTCGGCAGTTAGTGGATTGCTTTTTCAGACACGCTTAAACACATCCATGTGGCGCTAAGGCTCGAACTTCCATGTTCTCGCATTGTCTGAAAAAGCAATCCACTAACTGCCGAAATTCAAACCTGATAAAATTTTGTACATGAAAATCAAACACATAACAAACCTTGTAAGCTTAATTGCCGGCGGTATTCTGCCGCTGGCTTTTGCCCCCTGGCATTACTTTTGGCTGGCTCCATTAACCACAGCAATTTTGCTATACATTTGGCTAAAATCCACTCCCTGGCACGCTGCATTAAATGGCTGGCTCTTTGGGATTGGTCTGTTCGGCGTTGGAGCATCATGGGTTTATATCAGCATGCATCGCTTCGGCGGTGCATCAATATTATTATCAACAATTCTTACCGCGCTATTTATTATTACACTTGCCTTATTTTTTGCGGCGCAAGGTTATTGCATGATGCGGTTTGCGCCAAAAAAATTTGTCATAAGCTTTCCTATTTTTTGGGTTTTATTTGAATGGCTGCGATCACATTTATTCACCGGCTTTCCGTGGCTATTACTCGGTTATAGCCAAACCAATTCCCCCTTACGCGGTTATGCGCCCATCATTGGTGTTTATGGTATAAGTTTTTTAGTTGCGCTAAGTGCCGCATTAATCATCATGTCATTCCGCGGCTTGATCGCGGAATCCAGAAATTTCAAGCATAGTTTTTTGTGTTTCATTATTTTAATTCTAATTTGGATTATTGGCGGTCTGCTCACACCAATCAATTGGGCTAAACCAATCGGCAAACCAATTACCGTTAGTATTGTACAAGGCAACATTCCGCAACAATTAAAATGGCTGCCGAATCAAATTGCACCAACAATACAACATTATAAAAATCTAACTCAACCATATTGGGATAGTGATATTATTTTATGGCCGGAAGCTGCGATTCCATTACCATTACCTTACGCGCAAACTTTTGTAAACCAATTATCTATTACCGCAAAAAAACATCATGCCAGTTTAATTTTGGGAATTCCGATCCAAATTAACTCGCAATATTACAATGCTGCGATTGCTCTTGGTGCGGGCAGCGGCAAATATTACAAACAACGCCTGGTGCCATTTGGAGAATATGTGCCATTCGAAAATATCTTGCGCGGACTGTTTACTTTTTTTGATTTACCGATGTCTGAATTTATAAAAGGGCCAAAAAAACAAGATTTATTGCGCGCCGGCAATGTTTTAATCGCACCATACATTTGTTATGAAGCGGCTTACGCTCACCTGGTACATCGCAATTTGCCTAAAGCACAATTGTTAATTACCATTAGTAATGATGCGTGGTTTGGTAAATCAATCGCTGCGGCGCAGCACTTACAAATTGGCCAAATGCGCTGTCTAGAAACCGGACGCTACATGTTATTCAGCACCAATAACGGTATTACCGCAATTATTAATCCGCAAGGAAAAATTGTTAAACGATTACCTAGATTTCAAACTTCAGTATTAACTGGAAAAGTCTATGCTATGCAGGGAACAACACCTTGCATGTGGCTATATTAAAATTTTACTACATCTTAAGCTTACACTTAAAATTTTCCTCGGTATTTCTCTGGTTTCTTCTTTGATTTCAGAAATAATATTTATTATTACCTCTTCTTTTTTCTTTTTGTCTGTGTTTCCTTGATTCAAACTCTTTTTTTCGTCACACTTGCTTTTAACAAAACTTGTAGAATGATTTTTGTTTGTTTGAAAATACGTTTCAGGAACAAATTTAAATAGTAATGTTTTCATTTGATTTAAAATGTTTCGGTATTTGCTTGACTTCTCGACCCATTTCCCTTTATATTTTTTATGATCAGCTTTAATGGAATCGTTTATACTTTCATTAATTATTTTAAGAAATACAGAAAACCTATTTTGTTCAGAAACTTTACCTTTTTTAAGTTTTTTGGTAAGTTTTGTAATTTTTCCTAATAAAGCTTCTGCCTGTTTGTCTCTGAATCTGATCACTTTAAATAATCTTAAGAATAACGGCAATTTTCTATTTTTATACTGCATAACTTCTTGTTGTGTTAAAGCAATAATGGCATTAAGTATCTTGTCCGAATCTGCGGACTTTAACGCCGGAATGTTTTTATCCTGCGGTTGATTAAGATTTTTTTTCTGCTTATAAGACAGATCATTGTCCTTTTGCAATTTCCCATTACTCTCAAAACTTAATCCATCTAACAAATCCGATGTGCATAACTTTTCACAATGTTTATTAAGAATAGTATAAAAATTATCAAGAAAATATGGATTCAATTTACATAAAGTATTCACAATATACATAATGGTTATTTTAATTTCAGACTTATAATTATCAAGATTGCATCTATTTAAATGATTATTAATTTTTTTTCTTGCATCGCGCGAGAAATACATTTTTTGTAAAGCTTGTTTAAACGGATTAATATAATCACGATATACTTCCTGAAGTTTTTTATATTCTTCAGCTTGTTGTAAATACTTTTTAGCAATAATTTTTTTCAAATCCGTTGATGTGCTGCTATTATTTATATTCTGCATCATCTCTACAAATAATTTGTGTTGAGCAACCATTTCCTTTTCAAATAAGCTTGGCTTTTTAATGAAAAATCTTTTTCTCTTTGGAATAATCTTACAAAGATTATGGAAATTATCAATTACTCTCTTCTGTGCAATTATAATATCAAATCCAGCAATAACTTGATCAATACCAATACGATCTTTTGGCTGTAGCTGAGTCATTTTTATTAATAATTCCTCAATCTCATCAAATATTTGTTGATATTTAGACAAACTACGGGCTTTTCTAAAAAAATTTATTGCGCCAGTAATTGTAATATGCATCTCACTAATCGCATTTTCATGGATGTCTTGCACCAATTTATCATCTTGCTTATTTCTTATAAGCCCATTTAACGTTTGGTTTATTTTCATAGCCTGACGATTCATATATCTATAACAGTTACCTCTTTTGAAAATAGCTAAAATTTCTAATATCACCCATGCCAGATTATAAATATCATTTTTCAAGAGATGGCTATTCGTATTTTCATAAATACGTTTTTCTTGTTCTTTATCAACGCAGAACATATTAGGCGAGCTATACCAACCTCTACTAATATATTCTCCGTTCTTGTTATTAATATAGAAAGAACTGCCAAAATCTATATGCCTTATTTTTTTTTCTTTGAGACCAATCAATATGTTATCACATTTAATGTCACCGTGAAAAATTTTTTTGTCGTGAAGTTGTTCTTTTAAAGAATATGCACACTCTCTACATAACTGAATACATTTTAATAATGTGAATGTATTCTTTTGTTGTAATTTTTTTATATGATCGTAAATTTCTATGCCTCTGTTTTTTAATAGCAAACAAGTCGTCATCTCTTGAGAATTAAACCCAGGATTTATATAATTTTCATCAGAATTGGCGCTGTTTGTAATTCGTGATTCATTTTTAACACGTTCTTTACGGAGATTAAACAACAAATTTTTAATTAGTTTTTTCATCATGTTAATATAAGTATTTTTTATCTTGAGCCTTTCGAAAGATTCACAAATTTCTTTAAATCCATCTCCCACAGATGACTCAGTAATTTTAGTTCTTTTATAAATATACTCGTCCTCTATATAACAGAATTTGCCTGTTATATCGAAATAAAATACAAGTAATATTGGTTTGACTGACGCTCCAATTTCAAAATTACTTTGAAACAGTTTCTCTTCTTTTGTGGTAGGTACAAAATATATTGTATCCTTATCTTGATACTTGAAGATCGAATTAGAGATAGTAACATTTCTCTTCTGTTGTACATTAAACAAATTCCAACATATCTCATATGTTTGTTTAATAGAAGATTTTTTCTTTTTCCAAGAAAACAATTTTTGAAATTGTGCGTCTTCTTTTTTCTTTTTATCCCCTGTATCTTTCAATTCCAGTTCTTTTTGCTTAATCAGCTTATATAACCTGTTCTTAATATTTTTAAAAAATTGTGCGTCTTCATTTTTCTTTTTATCCCCTGTATCTTTCAATTCCGACTCTTTTTGCCCAATCAGCTTATCTAACATTTTCTTAGCATCTTTAAAAAATTGTGCGTCTTCATCTTTCTTTTTATTCCCTGCATTTTTCAATTCCGATTCTTTTTGCTTGATCATCGCATATAAAATTTTCTTATCATCTTCAGAAAGAGTTTTGCTAAAATCAATATGGTGTACTTTTTTGTCTGTAAGCATAACTTGTTTCCACATACCTTAATAATTAGTTCATAATTAGTTCTAAATTTTAGTATAGTAGATAAATCTTAAGACTTGCTTAAATATGAAACGATTTTTTAATTTCTTACAATTTTGACTAATTTTTAATAAAATCAACATGTTATAGGTAAAAATTCCCAACACATTCTAGTTCTAAGTACGACAATCATTATACTGCTGTATAAACAACTCATTAGATATTTTAAAATCAATGACTTAGCAGCAATACACGCAATCGGCGTAAATCCTCAGAATTTAATGAATCTGGACATAAGATCAACGCGGGGTGCAGTGTTCCAAAATTAAGGATAATCAAACATGTAGTTACCAGACTTTCGCCTGATAATTTCACTTCATATTCACGCCCAGTACGATCTATCAAGCGCCACCTCTCCTTTGTAGCAATACATTTGACGATTGCCTTTGGGCTACGCTGTAGTGCCCGCAGCCAGCATTGATAATAACCGCTCCACAGCAGCAATGATCCAACCAGCAATTTTAAAATCAGTGCAAAATTTGCACAGAATAAAGCCGCAAATGCTAATGCATGCAAGGTAAACAGTATAAGAAATAACCATCTTGATGGTTTTGGTGTGAATTCAAGCCGAAACATATTGAACCTCCTAAAAAAACTGTCCCAATTACATGAAAAACCAATTTTTTGAGCTATACTAAAAAGATGAAATATCAAAAAAAGGCTTAGCAAATGGGAAAAATGGAAAAAATAAAGAAATTTTCACAGCTAATAAAATTCTTAAATGATATGCTAATCACCAATCAGGAAAATGAGCTAAGCGAAGATATCCCGCCCACAATAATATATTTACTCAAATGGCATTCTAAAAATTTCCCTGTTAACCAAAAAGAAACCGCAGAAAAGATAACAAAACTATTGGAATCAATTGATAGTTCAAAATATAATAATCTTTTGGAAAAGACAAGAAAAAGTCTCCACAGATAAATTTTAAAACCAAAAGGATTAATGTTATGCCTCTCTGGAAACGCGAACCGCGCGAAAAAAAACTTTCACTCGCAAGTAAAATTTTAATTGGCATGCTTTTAGGATTATTTGCCGGGTTTTTAATTAAACAACTTCCACCTTCAGTATTTGTAAATCAATATATAGTAAATGGAGCTTTTGATATTATCGGAAAAATATTTATTAGATTATTAGAAATGCTGGTAGTACCAATTGTATTTGTATCGCTAGTTTGCGGCACCTGCAGTCTAGGCGGCGGAAAAAAATTAGGCCGTCTGGGAATTAAAGTGATTAGCTTATTCCTGATTACCACAGTAATTGCTATCAGTATTGCATTATTACTTGCGGTTATTTTTAATGTCGGCGGAACCATACCTCCACATTCTACAACTCATTTCATTGTAGGACATTCTCAATTAAGCATAAAACAAATGCTGCTTACTTTGGTACCAAATAATCCCGTCGCAGCAATGTCGCATGGTAATTTGTTACAAATTATTGTATTTGCAATTTTAATTGGTATTGCAATTTCGATGTCAGGCAAAGCAGGAAAACACATTGCAGAAATATTTAATAATCTTAATGCCATCTTAATGAAATTAATTGATATTGTAATGTGGACTGCGCCTTATGGAGTATTTTGTTTAATTGTAGTTGCATTCGCTAATTTAGGCATAGATCTAATCAAAGATTTATCCGTATACATTGCAGTAATTGGCTTAACCTTAGCAATTCAATTATTTGGAATTTATAGTTTATTATTATTTTTCTTGGCGCGTTTAAATCCGCTAACTTTTTTCCGTAAAATGTATTCAGTGATGGTATTTGCTTTTGGTACGTCAAGCAGCAATGCAACTATCCCACTTAACTTAGAAGTTACTGAAAATAATTTAGGTGTACCTTTACCAATTGCATCCTTTACCATCCCTTTAGGTGCAACCATTAATATGGACGGTACTGCAATCATGCAAGGCGTTGCCGCAGTATTTATTGCGCATATTTATCATATTAGTTTAAGTTTTGCTGCTTATGTTGGCATTGTAATTACTGCAACGCTTGCATCAATCGGCACTGCCGGGGTTCCAAGTATTGGTATTATTACTTTAGCTATGGTATTACGACAAGCCGGCTTGCCAATCAGCGGTATTGGATTAATCATCGGCATAGATCGTATTATCGATATGGCACGCACCATCATCAACATTTCCGGCGATACCGTTACTGCATGTATTGTTGCAAAAAGTGAAAAAGAACTAAACCAAAAAGTATATACTGATTTAGGCGGGACGCGAGCTATTACATAATTACAAGGCCATGTTTGTTGCCTTGTAATATGTAAAGCTCCGTCCCCCTGAGATGCTATTTAAGAACCAAGATATAGACAAAAAGGTTGGGTAACTCAGGATGAGTTTTCACATAATTACAAGGCCATGTTTGTTGCCTTGTAATATGTAAAGCTCCGTCCCCCTGAGATGCTATTTAAGAACTAAGATATAGACAAAAAGGTTGGGTAACTCAGGATGAGTTTTCACATAATTACAAGGCCATGTTTGTTGCCTTGTAATATGTAAAGCTCCGTCCCCCTGAGATGCTATTTAAGAACTAAGATATAGACAAAAAGGTTGGGTAACTCAGGATGAGTTTTCACATAATTACAAGGCCATGTTTGTTGCCTTGTAATATGTAAAGCTCCGTCCCCCTGAGATGCTATTTAAGAACTAAGATATAGACAAAAAGGTTGG
>JASFHF010000018.1:0-39222 GCA_050123375.1 Gammaproteobacteria bacterium | reverse complement strand
AAACGAAAATATCATGGTTCTAATTTAGGTTAAAAATCTGCTAACAGCATTATTAACAATATAATGAAAATATGCTATATATGCAGCTTCTTTGAAATCGTTGTCGCACTTGAGCCTAGAATCCACCGGAGCCAAATCGTTTTAACTCATTGATTATATTGTGTTATTGTTTGAAGAAAATTTCCAAAGAAGTGTTGCAATTTTTGCCGAGCTTGCTATACTACAAATGTAGCATAATGAAACATATGTAGGTGAAACAATGGGGATTCCAGTCAGAATAGATGAAACAGTTTACAACCAAGCGAAGATTGCAGCGAATGCAGAATTTCGATCTGTACCACGCCAAATTGAATATTGGGCACAGATAGGACGATGCGCGCTTGATAATCCAGACTTACCTATCGAATTTATTCGAGACACTTTAATTTCAAAAAATACAGATAGATCTTTGGCTGAGGATTTTGATTTTGAATAAAAAAACGGACACAATAACAATAAAACAAATGCCAGCTTTTAAAAAATCCTATAAAAAGCTTTATCCTCCTGAAAAAATAAAAGTTAACGATGCTATACGTGCCATTGTTAAAGATCCAAAAATTGGTCAAGAAAAAAAAGGCGATTTATCCGGTGTTTTTGTACATAAATTTAAAATTCACAGCAAGCAAATGCTATTAGCTTATGAATGGAATCCACGCCAACGACTTTTATTGAGCTTAGGTGTTCACGAAAATTTTTATCGGGATTTAAAAAAACGGCTTTGATTAAAGATGCAATAATACATGATGGTTTTAAGTTACGTTATTATATTGAAGGGAAAGGCACGCCAGTAGCAGTTAAAGATAAATTCAAAAAATTAAAAATCTATGTGTTTAATAAGAGCGGCCACACGCCCCCATTAGAAGAACCCACTATTTTTACCGAACGGCTATTAAAATTTATTTCTGAAGGTTGAATTCACCAATAAATTCTGGTGGTTGAGCAGACATCGCGTCTACGTCTTCAATGTTATAAAAGCCTTCAAGTTGCTCTGCGAACCAAAGATCAAATGGATGTTTAGAGTTAGCAAACTTCCTCATATGAGTTTCAAGATCATCAGAAAGATCGTGAGTAAACAATATATAACTCTTATCATTTAAGGTATGCATCCATATTCTGGTATTTGTTATACCATAGCGCACATGCAGTTCCTTGTAATCTTTCTTTTTAAAACCCAACAACTCTTTCACGAATGTTTTAAAATCCGCAATCTTATCTTTCTTAATTGGCACGCAAAGTAATATCGTCCTCATGATTTCCCCTTAATCGATTCGTACTTATAATGCCATCACACCAGCCAAAAATCAAACGTGAAGATTAGAGTCCAGATAGCACACAGCATGACAAACACCCAACTCTTCATTTAATACTTCTGTTTCATTGTCTGAATTATCAATAAAGTAAATTATTTGTTCCCAACTATAATTTTTAGCTAAATTTAAAAATGTTTCTTTTTTTAACATCCCAACAATTTTGTAACAACGCTTTAAATTTTCTGGTGAAAACCCAAAATCTTGGTTAACATTTAAATAACGCGCAATATTATCACTTATTTTGCCAAAAAAATCTTTTGGTATTATTTTGTAACGAATAATTTTTTTATTTATATACTCGCCTATTTCCCAATATGCAATATTAGTATAATATACAACTTGCGAAAATAATTGATGCTTTACCGCTTTTGTGGCTTTCTTTGAACCATCTAGTATTGTTTGTAGTAGTTGATAATCCATATCATGGAGAGCGGCTTTAAATGTTCTGTCAACATCTTCTTTCACTTCTTCAATATCTTGAATATTTATATCCATTAATCTTCACCATATTCTTGTGCTTTCTCTTTTAAAGCATTCATTACTCCGATTCAATTAATTTCGTAAAATCAATTATTTTAGTAAAATAACCGCTATCCTCTAATGCATCGCTAACATCATTAGCATGTATCAATATTGGGAAACACGAAAAACCTTTCGGCACTTTTAAACGATTTATTTTTTCTTTTACTTCATCTACAACACCTAGACCAATAGTTTTTTTAGAAAATTTGATCTCACAAACAAAAAGGGTATTTAATCTAGTTTGAATTAAATAATCAATTTGACATCCTGCTTGTTTTGTTGTTTTATGTTGAAAAAATGGATTATCGTAAATAACATCAGATAAATTAATCTGTAACACCTTTTTTATTAAATTACGATTACTTAATACCAAATTTTCAAATTGCAAACCCATTATTGCATTCCAACCAGGCAAATCAGCTAAAGAAATATCTATATAATCTTCTTTTTCAATCTTAGGTTTACGGGGTAATATGTATTTTAAATAAAATCTAGAATAATTGTCTTTTAGTCGGAATTGGCTAAATTTAGCTAATTTACCACTTTTAATATTCCAAGTATAATCACGAGTAATAAATCCTGCACAAACTAAATCATTTAAATATTCAGAAATATCTCCACCAGCTTTGATACCAAGTTTTTGGCAAATTTCTTTTGGTTCCAAAGCTCCATCAGCTAATATAGTTACAATACGTTTATACAAACCTCTACGTTTAGAAAATAAATCATGAAAGATTTCATCGAATTCAGAAAACAACACCCCATCTTTTGTAAAACAAAGATTTTTAATGTTAATTTCCGCTGACAAATCAGCTCTAATTAATTCTAAATATCTAGGAACTCCGCCTGTAATCGATAATAATTTCAAAGCATTAAAAACGGACACATAATGTTTATTTTTCCAAAACTCAAGGCAATCTTTTAATGGCATTTCTTCTAATGTCATGTCGAGTGAAACACGTCCCACAAAACCTGTACTATTCAATAAATTTTTTTCGATCCAAGAAGCAGCCGAACCTGAAACAGCAAGAGCTAATTGATCATTTTTTTTAAAATATAAATCCCATGCATTTTTTAATTTGCCAAGAAAATTTGGATCTTTAGACCCCATCCAGTTTATTTCATCCAGGACGATTAAAACTTTCCCTTCCTTTGTATACTTAGATAGCTGCCAAAACAAATCTCCCCAATCACCCATTGTAAAATTTTTGCTTGGTAACTGCCTGGTTAATTGCTTTAAGAATTCTTTTAGTTGTGTTTCATTAGTCGTATTTTTTTCTGGAGGCAAGCCGCTAAAAACAAATATTTTAGCAAAATTATTACTGTATTCTTCTAATAGGCGGCTCTTGCCAATACGGCGACGACCTTTGAGTACAATAAACACGGCTATATCTAATTGTAACAAATCCACAAGCCGTTTTATTTCATTTTTTCGCCCTATAAATTTTGGCATCCTATATTCCTTAATAAAATGAAGTGGTTATAAAATCTCGCCAAATAGCATTTTTGCTGTTTCGCGAGATTAACTAAAAAGCCATAATGCCCCTTTTTTCTTATTATTACAATTGAAATCAATGAAAAATCAATAATAATTAAAATATGAGAACCCATAACATGATAAGTGTTTTACATCTTTCATGGTTTCCATAATTTCATCGCTATAGGTTCGAAATTCGTTGAGAACGGGGAGCAAAATCTTTTAACCATTTTATTTTATTACGTTTTCCAAAAATGCTTGCGCTATAGTAGCCATTGGTAAAAATAATCGGGCTTTATGGCTAGGAAATTGAATAAACCCATAACGTTGATAAAACTCTATAGCGTTTTCAGTTTTGGCGTTTACTACAAGGGAAAATGATGCAACTCTCTTACTGATATCTAAACTACGTTTTAGCGCATCAACTAATAATAATTCTCCTAGTCTATTGCCTTGATATTTATTATCAACAGCCAAACGGCCTAACAAAGTTGCAGGAATTGTTGGATATCTTGGCAATTTTTTTATTGTTTTTTCAGGCAAATCTGTTAATAGAATACTAGTAGCCGATAGTGTGTAATATCCTAGAATAGCATCGTGATTTTTCTCCGAAAGAATATAAGTAGCTGTTACAGAACAACGTTTATCTTGCCCTGCTTGTTGCATAATATAACGATCTAATGCTTCAATACCGCAAGAGAATCCCTTTTTATCGTGTTTTTTGTCAAATGGTAATATCCGATATTTAAGCGTTTTCATCCCTCGGTGCCTTATTATTATAATGTTTCACCGCCTTTTGCAATCGCTTATTAGGCTTATGTGGTCTTAACATTGCATCAATAAAAATTTCTTGATCACGAAAAAACAGCTGCATAATTTCGTGTTCTTTGATAATTTTCTTCGCCTCTTTTTGCAAAATGTTAATTGCAAAATCAGTCAAAGATTGACCTAATAAATTAGCTGCATGCTGAAACAAACGCTTTTGCTCCGTAGAAATACGCGCTTCAAGTCGTTTAGATTTTGTGTTTGTGTGTCTTAGTTGCATAATTACTCACCGTTATAAATTAGTTATTATTAAGTGTACGTCATAATGACGTACATGTCAAAGTAAATTTCCAAATAAGTGTTTTAATTTTCGTTAAACTTGCTATATTACAATGGAATCCACACCAACGATTTTTATTGAGCTTAGGCGTTCACGAAAATTTTTACCGTGATTTAAAAAAACAGCGTTAATTAATTTTAGCTTGCTTGTATGCTAATTTTTGCTAAAATAGCGTGCGAAGAATAAGATTTCGTCGGTTAATATCCTTAGGCTTTAACCTTTTAGCATTTTTAAAAAACCCAAAGTTACTCTTGCCTTTCGCATTCTTTCTTGCTGACCAACATTTGTTATTACAAAAATCAGGGTTCGCACCATTATTTAAAAGCAATTTGGCAATCTTAGAATGATTATTAAAAACTGCGTTGTTTAACGGTGTAAAATTTCGTTTATTCGGTTGATCGATAAAAACGAAAAATATGTCTTTCTCAGTATAATAGCTTCCTGATTCGAAATTATAAATATATAGATAACTATCTCTACCAAAAGCCTTCTTTGCCGCTGCAATTAACTCTTTAACTATATCTATATGACCTCCTGTACTGGCAGAATTAAGCGAAGAGAATCCATCTTTATTGACTTGTTTCAGAAATTCCCGATAACCCTTTAGATCAGCATCTTCCTCACCCAGCTTGAATACTTTATCTGCTTTTTCAAGCAACAGCTGCACTACTCCTTTATGACCTTTTTTACTAGCAGAATTAAGCGAAGAGAATCCATATTTATCTTGATGCTTCAGAAATTCCCGATAACCCTCTAAATCAACATCCTTCTCACCCAGCTTGAATACTTCATCTGTTTTTTCAAGCAGCAGCTTCACTACTTTTTCATGACCTGCACAAGAGGCAGTATTAAGTGAAGAGAATCCATATTCATCCTGATGCTTCAGAAATTCCCGATAACCTTTTAGATCAGCATCTTTCTCACCCAGCCTGAATACTTTATCTGCTTTTTCAAGCAACAGCTTCACTACTTCTTCATGACCTTCTTTACTGGCAGAATTAAGTGAAGAGAATCCATATTTATTGACTTGCTGCAGAAATTCCCGATAACCCTTTAGATCAGCATCTTTCTCACCCAGCCTGAATACTTTATCTGTTTTTTCAAGCAGCAGCTTCACTACTTTTTTATGACCTGCACAAGAGGCAGAATTAAGCGAAGAGAATTCATATTTATTGACTTGCTGCAGAAATTCCCGATAACCCTTTAGATCAGCATCTTTCTCACCCAGTCTGAATACTTTATCTGCTTTTTCAAGCAACAGCTTCACTACTTCTTCATGACCTTCTTTACTGGCAGAATTAAGTGAAGAGAATCCATATTTATCCCGATGCTTCAGAAATTCCCGATAACCCTTTAGATCAGCATCTTTCTCACCCAGTCTGAATACTTTATCTGCTTTTTCAAGCAGCAGCTTCACTACTTTTTTATGACCTGCACAAGAGGCAGAATTAAGCGAAGAGAATTCATATTTATTGACTTGCTGCAGAAATTTCTGATAACCCTTTAGATCAGCATCTTTCTCACCCAGTCTGAATACTTTATCTGCTTTTTCAAGCAGCAGCTTCACTACTTCTTCATGACCTTCTTTACTGGCAATATTAAGTGAAGAGAATTTATCGTTATTGACTTGCTGCAGAAATTCCCGATAACCCTTTAAATCAGCATCTGTCTTACCCAGCCTGAATACTTTATCTGCTTTTTCAAGCAACAGCTTCACTACTTTTTTATGACCTGCACAAGAAGCAGAATTAAGCGAAGAGAATCCATCTTTATCCTGATGCTGCAGAAATTCCCGATAACCTTTTAGATCAGCATCTGTCTTACCCAGCCTGAATACTTTATCTGCTTTTTCAAGCAACAGCTTCACTACTTTTTTATGACCTGCACAAGAGGCAGAATTAAGCGAAGAGAATTCATATTTATTGACTTGTTTCAGAAATTCCCGATAGCCCTTTAAATCAGCATCTGTCTTACCCAGCCTGAATACTTTATCTGCTTTTTCAAGCAGCAGCTTCACTACTTCTTCATGACCTTCTTTACTGGCAGAATTAAGCGAAGAGAATTTATCGTTATTGACTTGCTTCAGAAATTTCTGATAACCCTTTAGATCAGCATCTTTCTTACCCAGCCTGAATATTTTATCTGCTTTTTCAAGCAACAGCTTCACTACTTCTTTATGACCTTCTTTACTGGCAGAATTAAGCGAAGAGAATCCATCTTTATTAACTTGCTGCAGAAATTCCCGATAACCCTTTAGATCAGCATCTTTCTTACCCAGCCTGAATACTTTATCTGCTTTTTCAAGCAACAGCTTCACTACTTCTTTATGACCTGCACAAGCAGCAGAATTAAGCGAAGAAAATCCATCTTTATCTTGATGCTGCAAAAATTCCTGATAACCCTTTAGATCAGCATCTTTCTTACCCAGCTTGAATACTTTATCTGCTTTTTCAAGCAGCAGCTTCACTACTTCTTTATGACCTTCTTTACTGGCAGAATTAAGCGAAGAGAATCCATCTTTATTGACTTGTTTCAGAAATTCCCGATAACCCTTTAGATCAGCATATTTCTTACCCAGCTTGAATACTTTATCTGCTTTTTCAAGCAGCAGCTTCACTACTTCTTTATGACCTTCTTTACTGGCAGCATTAAGCGAAGAAAATCTTTCTTTGCCATCTATCCAACAAATTACATTATTGTTTATTGTATGAAAAAATAATTCTTGAGATACAATGGCAGTAAGAATACCATCCTTATCAATATCTGAGCCATCATTCATGTGGCAAACCTTATAAATTAGGTTCTGCAAATAACAGCTATATAATATTTTCGATAAATTAGTATTTGGAGCTGCTATTGTAACGAATTGACCTTTGATAGTTTCTAATTGCCGTGTTAAAATATTACCTTTATTAAAATTTATCTTTTTAAGCTTCCATTTATTTCTAAAATCAATACAAAACCATATGCCAGATGATCTCTTTTTTTTACACGCAACTTGATATAACTTATATGCTTTTTGGATCTCTTTAAACACAATAAGTTTTTCTATAAGTACATTGAACACATCTGTGGTCGGGTATGCGTATTTATTATACAACGTGGTTTTTATTAAGCGATAAAAATCGTTCTTATTCTTAACTGTAGATAACTTTTTCGCCAAATAGTTTTTACATTGTTTCGCATCATTTTCGCCTAAACTTTTATCTGGTGTTACATTCGTTAAAAAATTTGCGCCATTTAGCCATTTTATATAATTTATTATTGTGTCATTCTTTTGAAAAAACATCATCATTGCCTCTTTAGCCAGATTTTCTGTAGCTTTGTGTCCGCAATTTTTAAAAATTTCACATGGGTAAAGTTGAGTAATTTTTTACCGCAATTCTGAATATTCGTTGAAAACAAATGTGATGTCACTTATTAGCTTTTTTAAATGCTCTAATAACATCATTCTTGGCGATTTTATAATTTACTATGGCATTTTTTTGTGGTGAATGAATTTGTTTTATTGAAATATCTTTATATTCTGGCAAATATTTTTTAATAAATTCTCCTTTGGGATCATATTTTTTACTTTGAATCATAGGATTAAATACACGAAAATATGGCATGCAATCAGCGCCGGTTGATGCTGACCATTGCCATCCGCCATTGTTTGCTGCAAAATCATAATCAATTAATTGCCGGGCAAAATATTTTTCTCCCAAACGCCAATCAACTAATAAAACTTTTGTCAGAAATGATGCGGTCAACATACGCAAACGATTATGCATCCAGCCGGTTTGGTTAAGCTGCTGCATCGCTGCATCAATTATTGGATAACCAGTTTTGCCTTTTTTCCATGCATTAAAAAACTTTTTATTTTTTGTCCACGCAATATTGTCCGTATATGATCTAAACGGCAAATTTTGGCAAATATACGGGAAACCAAACACTAAATGCTTGTAAAAATCACGCCAAATTAATTCATTAACCCATGTCGTAATTCCCAAATTACCTTGGTGTAAACGATTGTTATTAGCTTTTAAAGCTTTTTGCAGACATTGACGCACAGAAATCGCACCAATTGCTAAATACGGTGATAAATTACTGGTGCTGTTTATTGCGGGAAAATCGCGATTTTTTGCATAATCTTTAATATTATTGTTAATAAATAGCTTCAGCTTTCTTTTAGCTTCGTTTTCACCCGATACCCAAAGATGATTTTCTTTTTTAGTTATTTTTAACGGGTTTTTTGATATTTTAATAAGTTTTCCCTGTTTCTTTGGTTGAGCAAGAATTTTTGGTTGGTGCTGTTGAAAAAATTCAATCCATCGTTTTTTAAACGGCGTAAAAACAGAATAATATTTGTCTTCCTTATTTTTTATAATTCCAGGGGGTAAAATACATTCATCGTTATAAGCGAAAACTTTTAATTTATGTTTGGTGAATCGCTGTTTAATTCTTTCTTCTAATTTTATATCTTGCAGCTCATAACGACGATTATAAAATAAAGATTCACATTTTAACTGTTGCGCAATTTTAATTAATTTGTTTTCTATCTCTTTTTCAGTTTTCGCCGATTGAATTAATACTGATATATTAAGTTCTATTAAATTATCAATAAAACTTTGTAAATTAGCCAAAATAAAATTAATTTTATTTTGGCCGTAATTTCTTTTTCGCCATAATTCATTAGTAACAAAAAAAACCGCAACCATTCCACCCTGGCTTTGTTTCGCAGCTTGATATAATGCAGTATTATCATTAACACGCAAATCATTTCTGATCCAATAAAGAGATTTTATTTTACTCCCTCCCTTTTATGTCCAGTTCACTTTGGATAATTTGTAAAAATTTTCCATGAAAAATTACCGAACCATTTAAATAAACTGATCATTAGAATTAATAATGGAAATATTTCTAATCTTCCAAAAAGCATTGCTAAAATTAAAACAATCTTACCAATCACTGGTACTGCTATCAAATTCATCGTCCTCAATCCAACCGTTCCTAAAGCAGAGACCATTTGAAATGATGCATCGAAAAATTTATATCCCAACATTAAAAAAATCATTGTGCCGGCAAATAATATCAAAAAGTATAGACTTATAAAAATAACAATGATCAATAAATCTTTATCTTCAACTACCTTTTTGTGGATTTTTAAAGGAATTACAACATGTCTGGTAGAAATCAATTTTTTAGTCATCCAAGGAATCATTGCAAGTAAAGAATATATTCTGGCAACTTTCATGCCTCCTGAAGTACTGGCTACACTCCCACCAATCATCATACCTATTACAATCATCATAATAAAAAGATGTGGCAATATAGCAATCTTCGTTATAGCATAACCTGTAGTAGTAAATGCAGAAATTAACTGAAATATAACCACTTTTACATCAGTAAATACTACAAAAGTTATACCAATTCCTAATAACAAAAAAAGCAAAAAAA
Organism: Gammaproteobacteria bacterium; assembly: GCA_050123375.1. Taxonomy (GTDB): domain Bacteria; phylum Pseudomonadota; class Gammaproteobacteria; order UBA12402; family UBA12402; genus JASFHF01. Next base: position 29,330 of record JASFHF010000018.1, on the reverse strand, counting down.
TATTTTTTTCATATGACAAAATAAATTCTTTGAATTTTCCTTGAAACAGCATGTTATGAACGATAAATGAAGTTGATCCAAGCAGCATTAAAACGCATAAAATTATTAACTGTAAATTATTGATGTTTAAAGTATTGGTAACAATGAATCCGCCTGTTGAAATTGATGTAAAGGCAAGTGAAATCGATTCAAATAAAGACATACCTGAAAAATATAACAAAATAATTCCCAAGAGAGTATAAATCCCATAAATAACTACCACATTTTTACTGCTTCTTTTCAAGCTCGGTTCTAATTTTTGAGAAAACCCCAACGCTTCATATAATGATAATGTAGATATTACCTGAGTTCGTTCTTCCTTAGCATAAAACTGTAATCTGGTGATTATGAATAAAAAAATCATGACTATACCTATGCCGCCTATCCATTGGGTTTCAGCCCGCCATAATAACAAATTCCGCGGCAAACTTTCCAAAGAGCTATATACGGTTAAACCAGTTGTAGTAAACCCGGACATTGATTCAAAAAATGCATTGATAAAATTGTAATGAAAAGACGGCAAAAACGAAATTGAACTAATCAATGGCAAAAGTAAAAACGCAATTCCGGCTAACATAAACGCTTGAGGTAGACTTAACACTTCCAACAAAGTACCATTAGCATTTTCCCGCCTGCTAAACCAAATGAAAATAAAACCCAATATTAATGAAATAAAAGCTGTGATCACATATGGAATTACAGATTCACCATAAATGATTCCCGCAATAATCGGAACAATTCTAAATCCGATTGATATAAGCAGAATGTATCCTAAATAACGCAATAAGATCTTCATTCTTCCCCTTTGATATCATCCAAGACATCTGACAAATCCTTAGTTTTTACTACTACTAAAAGGACATCTCCCTCTTTTAATATAAAGTCTTTAGAAGGAATAATCACTTCTCCTTCTCTATAGATAGTTGCAATAATTGCGTTTTTAATCTCAGCTTTTTGGTCGATCAACTTACTTTTCTTATTAATTGCTTGTCGAATTATTTGCACATCCCCTTTTCCTAATTGAGCAATAACTCTCGCATCGCCATAACTTCGAAGTATTTTTTTAATTGTGTTGGCATTACTTCCAGCAACAGAAACATAACCATTTACACCAAGTTTAGCAAATAATTCTTCGTTTTCCGGTTTTCTTACTAAAGGAACTACTTTTTTTACTTTTTCTAAAATGCCAATTTGTGAAATCATTAAATTAACTGTGTCATCAGAAGTAGTAATAACTAATGCATCGGCTTCTTTGACACCAGCTTCTCTTAAGATTGAAACATCAGTACCATCACCACATAAAATTAGTGCGCTGGTTTTATTCGTAAGCTCTTTGCAAAGGATTTTATCTATTTCTACAATGGTAACATCTGCTTCCTTTTCAAATAATTTCGCAACTGTTAGACCCGTTTCACCACCGCCAACAATAATGATTTTCATGCTAAACTCCATATAACTCTGAATAATTCTGAATCAATTTTTATCCTAAAACACGTATTACATAACAGTCAAGCATTATTCATTAAATTAACCCTGCTCTACGGCAATTTTATACCATTTAGGCATATGTCGTCGTTTCCAAGTAGCAATCGGCCTTTTCATGCCGATATAGTAATTGCGATAAGCTTGTACAGCGTCGCCTTTGATTTTGTAAATATCGGGCATTGCCTGAGCAAATAAAGATATTCATATTTAAAATTTATCATAAAGACTGTTAGATGTGTTAATACTATTTGTTGTTTATACGCAATTCTTATACAATACTCAAATGCAAAAGCATCGACTATTACCATATCTGTTTATCTTATCTGGCTTATTCATCCTGGCGCAAATAATTATTTTTAAACATAATAACGAAATGATAACTGCAATAATGATGATAGCATCCAAACATCATACAGCTTATCTAAATAAAATCTGGAAATACTGTATCTGGTATACATTATTACAATTAGTGCTCTACATTATGTTCACATTGATAATTTGGGGAATTAGCAGATTGTCAGGACAATTTTTAAAGTTAACCTGGAACCGAACCTGCCAATTAGGTTTTTTTCTATGGATTTTGGCTGTATGCGCCATTTTATTGGCAAATTCTTTATATTTTCCATTTTCCATTTTTGCAAAAACAATAGCGTCTTTTCTACCAACAATCATCATAAAACCACTTTTGATAGTAATTACTTCTATCTTATGTGTTTTTTGTGCACTTGCAGCAATTAGGATATTACAAATAATTTGGCAAACGAAATTATGGCTTAAAATCACGATAATATTGGGAATATCAGTATTAATCTACTTTAGTTATTTTAATAAACCTAAAAAAATAACACCTTTGTATAGCAAGCAGCCTAACGTTATAATTATTGGAATTGATGCTTTAAGACCAGATCATGTTAAATATATGCCGGCTTTGAGCAAATTTTTGTCTAAATCTACTACTTTTATAGACTCAATTACACCACAACCACAAACTGCTCCAGCTTGGGTCAGCATTTTAACCGGACAATATCCAAAACATCATAATGTGCGTTTCCCATTTGCAGAAAAACCACATATAAGTTTTCCTAATTCTCTGGAAGAGATTTTACGTAAAAAATCATATACGACCATATTTTCTACAGACGGATGGCGTTATTTTGTAATCAATAAAAATTTTGATTTCACACAATTAATTGGAACATCTAAGGAAATTAAAAACTTTCTTTTAGGATCTATCAACGATTTTCCACTATCAAATTTACTGGTGAATACTCATATTGGATCCATCTTATTTCCATACAATTACGGCAATCGCGAAACAGCCTGGCTATATAAACCAAATAGCTATTTAAAATTATTACAAAAAAATCTTAATCAAATCCAACATAGGCCTGTTTTTTTATGTATTCATCTCTGTTTACCACACTGGCCTTATATTTGGGATGGAATGCCTAAAAAAACAACTACATCAATACCATTAACAAAAATATATAAAGCAGACAGCACACGGGTAGATAAGCAATTTAGTGATTTAATGAAAATATTAAAACAACATAAGCTCCTGGATAATTCCATCGTAATTGTTATCTCTGATCATGGAGAAGGTTTATTTCAGCCAGGAGATAGATTAATTGCCAAAAAAAATTATATAAAAGGCCAGCTTAGTAATCCTAATATATTTAAGCAAATGATTGCTGTACCAAATAAAAATAATCGTCTGGATATTGTTTACGGTCATGGACATGATGTATTAAGTCCTAGTGCTATCAATAATTTAATGGCCATTCGCATCTACGGACACAATTTTCATCAAACAAAAAAAATACTCACACCAACATCTTTAATTGATATTAAGCCAACTATTTTAGATTATTTGCGATTACCCGATAAAGATTCAGATGGTATTAGCTTATTGCCATATATGTTAAACAAAAACTTAACACCTAAAAAAAACAGAATTATTTTTGTAGAAAGCGGTTACACCCCCCCTGCAGCAAAAACTGAAAATATAGATTCAATCAAAGTTTTACAGCAATCTATGATGATGTTTCGTATATCTCCTCACAGCAATAATATTTTACTAAATAATAAAATATTGCCGCAACTTTTACGAAACAAACAACGCGCCATTTATCGCGGCAACTGGATATTAGCGTTTTACCCTACGAAAAATAAAACTAACACCATATTAGTAAACAGAGTAACAAAAAAATGGACTGATGATTTACACTCACCTTTTGCACAACAATCACCAGTATATATTATGTTGAAAGCATTACAAAAATTTTATGGTCAGGACTTACGCTAAAAGCGATCTGCTTTGTTAAAAGCTCACTCAAGCCGCTCATTTATTATTTATAAACTCGCATCTTTCGCTCGCTTTTGCCTCGCATCTCATCTTTTAGCATAAGCCCTGCATGTTTGGTCATAAATAATTTTTAACCCATCGCTTTAAATACCAAACCGTGGCGCAGATAAATGATAACTGCTAATATTAATAACAAAATCGTCCAAAACATTAAATTGCGGCGTACCGCTCTTTTTGCTCTTTTCTTTTCGTACCAACGATATGGCCGAATTCCTTTCCAAATAAAAGTTAAGTTCGCGCTTAAATTAATACAAACTACGTTAACCGCAAATAACAATCCCGCACCAGCTGCATTATCAAACGCTCCAGCACCTAACATAATTCCAAATGTAACCAACGGCGGTAACAATGCTGCTGCAACCATCACGCCGACTAAAATACTGGACAAACCCGAAGTTGCTGATAACACCGCAGCCGCACCTGATGCCAAAGCCAAAACTACGCTGTCATAACTTACTTTGGTACGCAATAATAACTCGGCACTGTTAACTTCATGCGGCCAAAGAAAACCAATCAAAAAGCCTAAAGTCACAGAAATAACAACACCAACTAAACCAATACGCATTGAACGGCGCATTAATTTTTGATCGCCCAGGGTCATCGCCAAAACCATTGCTAAATTTGGTCCTAATAACGGTGCAATCACCATTGCGCCGACCACTACGGTCACACTATTTTCCAACAATCCGATTGCTGCAACCACAGCTGACAATAATATTAATAACATAAAATCAGTATCAAGCTTAGTACCAAGAATAATTTTATGATAAAGTTCTTCGCGTGTAACGGGAGTCTCACGGCTAATAATCTTATGCCGCTTTTTGGCAATTTTTTTAATCTCAGGCGACAAAGCTGCAGTAACTGGTAAAACCAAAATGTGCGAATTACTGGTACGGCCGCAAATTGTTTCAATTTTATCCAGCATTTTTTGGATATTTTCCGGCAGAACAATAATGTTCATATAAAAACGATCGTTATCAATACTTTTCCAAGATTCAATTATATCCTGCTTCTGCACAAAATCTTGCAGTTTATCAGCAAATTTGGCTTCGGTAATAATTTTGATAATTTGTAATGGCATATTAAAATAATAATATGATTTGTTTGTATTTACAATTGTTTTAAAACATCTGATAATTCATTATCCAGAGGCGCAGTAATAGAAATTCTTTTACCAGAGGTAGAAGTAAATGCAATTTTTTCAGCATGTAAAAACATTCTACGTAAACCTTTATCCCTCATAATACGATTAAAAGCCCGATCACCATATTTATCATCACCCGCAATCGGATGACCGGAAATTTGCGCGTGTACGCGAATTTGATGCGTTCGACCAGTATGCAGTTTAACCTCTACCAATGACGCTACGCTAAAATCTTTGACGACTTTAAATTCCGTAAATGCTGCTTTACCTTGATCTGATGCTCTGATCACACGTTCACCAGAACTTAATACGTTTTTACGTAAAGCAATATCAACTTTATTAATCTTTTTACGCCAATGACCTAAGGTTAATGCAATGTAAATTTTTTGCATCTTATTTTCGCGTAATAAATTATGCAATTTACGTAATACGCTAGGTTTTTTGGCAATTACCAAGCATCCAGAAGTATTTCTGTCTAAACGATGCACCAATTCCAAATAAGGTTCTTTTGGGCGCATAATTCTTAGCAACTCAATCAAACCTAATCGAATACCACTGCCGCCATGTACCGCAATTCCCACCGGTTTATTGATTATCAATAAATCTGCATCTTCATATAAAATTCTTTTGGCCAATTTTTCTAATAATTCTTTATTTGGCTTGGCTGGTTTAGTTTTAGGAGACAAATACAAAGGAGCAATCCTAATAATATCTCCCATTTGCAACCGATAAGATGGTTTGATTCTTTTTTTGTTAACCCGAATTTCACCTTTACGTAATAAAAGATATAAACGGCTCTTTGGTAAACCTTTTAATTTATTTAACAAAAAATTATCGATACGCCGGTCAATATGTTCGTCATTAACTTCGATATATTGTATCGCGGATTGATTAATTTTTTTCATGAAAACAAATCACAAATCTCTGCATGTAAATTATTAACTATAACTTTTTTTTCTGTAACAATCCCGGTAATTAATTCATGTGGAGTAACATCAAAAGCAGGGTTCGCCACATCAACTTCTTTTGGCATAATTGTTTGATTATTTATATGCGTAACTTCTGTAGAATCACGTTCTTCAATTTCAATTTCTTTTCCTGTTGCAAGTTTTATATCAATCGTAGATTTTGGCGCCACAACATAGAAAGGCACTTTATGATAATTCGCCACAATTGCTAAACCAAACGTACCAATTTTATTAGCTGCATCACCATTTGCGGCAATACGATCGGCGCCAACAAAAATAACATCAATCTTGCCCTGCTGCATCATATACGCTGCCATATTATCAGTAATCACCGTCACAGGAATATTATCCTGTAACAACTCCCACGCGGTTAATTTGCCGCCTTGCAATCGCGGCCGGGTTTCATCAGCATAAACATGTTTGACCTGGCTACGTTGGTGTAATTCTCTAATCACTCCTAAAGCAGTGCCCCAATAAACTGTTGCTAATGAACCAGCATTACAATGCGTTAAAATATTAACTTTTTTATTTTTAGGAATTAAATCCGCTCCATTTTTTCCCATAGCACGATTAATAGCTTCATCTTCCTGCGCCATTTTTTCAACCAAATTCCAAATTGCATTTTTTAAAGTATTAAGATCATTAAAATTTCCACAATGTGCAATAACTTTATCTACTGCCCACATTAAATTTACTGCAGTTGGTCTGGCTTTTTTTAAAAACTCTCCGGCTTGTTGAATTTTGTCTTGCTGCAATGCAGTTAACTGATCAATGAATAGTGCCATACCTGCTGCTGCGGCAACTCCAATCGCAGGCGCCCCGCGCACTACCATAGTTTTAATTGCATCAAACATTTCATTACAAGTTTTTATTTCTATAATTTTTAATTTTTTGGGGATAATCGTTTGGTCAATCAGGAATACTTTTTTATTTTTAATTTGAATCGTTTTTGGGAGCATTTTTTACCTCCAATAAATAATTTACACGACTAGCCGATTCCACTACTGTTAAAAAATGATATGCTTCTTCAAGATTTTTGCCCCAGGAAAACACTCCATGCTTTTGTATAACAACTGCATGAGATGTGTTCGCATATTGCTTGATTTTTTCAGCAACTTCTGTAGATGCTATAGTGTTCTGTGCATTTATCACAGGAATGCGTTCGAAATAATACCCTCCTTCCTGATCATACGGCTTTATTGCTTGTTGTCCATCAGCCATAACTATCGCATATGGCGCATGAGCATGCACAATAGCGTTAATATTTTCGTTCGCCAAATAAAGTGCACGATGATTTAATAGCTCCATTGAAGCCTGTTTATCTTTTATTTCATCTGGTAATAAACCCACTTCAATAATATCTTGCTCTGTGATTTCATCCAGCATCGAACCAGTTCTGCTAATAAAAATCCTGTTTCCTTCACGAACGCTAATATTACCACTATGTGAATTATTACATCCGCGTAAAAAAAGCTTCTTACCAATATGTTCGAATTTTTCATGCCACATAAATTCACTCCTCAATTAATTTATCCTCAAATATATACCACTCTTACCTCAAGATGCGAGAATTGTAACTGCCAAATTACTTATTAAATTTCTGTGACAACTACCGCGCATGGTAAATCTGGGTTCTTTTTCCCTTATTTTCATGCTTGCTTACTAGTGATTTTACAAAACAAACATGCTGTAAAATCACTAGTTCCAATTTAACAGCAGATCATCAGTATTTTCTATAAATTTCGTATTTTCAATAGAGAGCAGTATATAAACTTTAGTTATCAAAAACTATTATTTTTTATAAAAAAGAGTAAAATACCAGTTTAAATATTTTGCAGGAACCACACCATGAAACCAAAAAATTTTGCTACTCGTGCAATTCATGCACATCAGGAAAACGACGTTCATCAAACACTTAATCCGCCGCTTTATATGTCATCAACTTTTACTTTCACAGATGTGCAGCAAGCGGATGATACTTTTAGTTTTAAGAGAAAAGCGTATGTTTATACCCGTGGTGGCAATCCCACGATTAATTTATTTGAACGCCGCATAGCGGATTTGGAAAATGGCGTAGACGCTGTGGCTTTTGCTTCCGGCATGGCTGCAATTACCACCACATTATTATCATTGGTAAAAAATGGAGAAACCATAATTGCTCATCGTAATTTATATGGATCTTCATATTCAGCTATTTCTCAAGTTTTTCCACGCTTCGGTATACAAACTAAATTCACCGATCTCACTGATTTACAAGAACTGGAAAAAATACTTACTCCTGAAGTAAAAGCCATTTTTTTTGAAACTCCCTCTAATCCATCATTAGATATAATTGATATAAAAAAAATATCTGCGATAGCAAAAAGCCGCGGAATAAAAATCGTTATTGATAATACTTTTGCCACACCATATTTTCAGCGTCCATTAGAATTAGGCGCAGATGTAGTAGTACATAGCGCAACTAAATATATTTCCGGCCACGGTGATGCGGTTGCAGGAGTAGCAATTGCTAAAGATGCAGATTACATCGCAAACCTTAAATTTGGCTATATGTGCGAATTAGGAGGAGTTCTCAGTCCATTTAATGCCTGGTTGTTATTGCGGGGCTTAAAGACTCTGGAACTAAGAATGCAAAAACATGAAGCAAACGCCAAAGCTTTAGTCGATTTTTTGACCAATCACCCAAAAGTAACTACAGTAATGTATCCCGGCTTATCACAACATCCTAACCATAAGCTAGCGTGCCAGCAAATGTCAGGCTTTGGCGGTATTGTGAGCTTTGAAATCGCTGGACAAGCTGCTGCTGCAGAGAAATTTGTCAACAATTTGCGTATGATAAAACTAGCAGTAAGTCTTGGTGACGCAGAAACTCTTGTTAATGTACCTGCATTAATGACCCACCGGGCTTATCCAGAAGAAAAATTAAAGGAATTTGGATTTGAACGTAATACCATCAGAATTTCTACCGGATTAGAACATTACGAAGATATTATTGCTGATATCGAACAGGCTTTACAATAGATTTTGGTGTTAAAAATTTTTAGTTGATGAATACTGTAAATACTGCTATATTAATACTAGTTTGTAGACAAACTGTAACTGATTGAAAAAATGTCACAAACTTAAGCATTTAGCAAAATAAGCTAAATTTGAGAGTAAGACGCCCGAACTTTTAAAGTTACATTAAATATAGAATGTAACATATTGAAAACATATAGAAATTGGCGTCAAAAAAATATTAATCTGCGCTCAAGCAAAACAAGCGCAAGCAAAGTTAAAGAATTTTAAATTAAATGTTAACGAATTTCATAGATGTACAGAACCATGTGCTGCACACAAATAATACAGCATACCTAAAATTCACAATTTTTGTGAATTCTAATCTATCTTTGCTTGCCCTACCTTGTCTAACGAGCGCCTAAACATATAGGTGTAATCATGACAGAAGAAATGAAAAAAATATTGATTAATAAATCTATGCGGCAATTACGCGTAGCTTGTACTATTGGCACAAAACTTTATGACTTGGAAATCGAAAGTATTGACCAGAACCAAAAAGTCGATCGTATTTGTAACGGTGAAATCGTTAGTATTGAACCAAGTCTTGAAGCAGCTTTTGTGGATATTGGAGCAACTCGCAATGCTTTTCTTCCACTGAAAGAAGTTGCCCCTGAATATTTACAAGCTAAAAACCCTGAAGGTTCTGCTCGCGAAGCCAATATTAATGATTTATTTATTGGTCAAAAAGTATTAATACAAGTCAATAAAGAAGAACGAGGCACCAAAGGAGCAGCATTGACTACTTTTATTTCTCTTGCGGGCTGCTATTTGGTATTAATGCCAAATAATCCAAAGGCAGGAGGAATTTCAAAACGCATTATAAACGAAGATCGTGATGAATTACGCGCTATTTTATCACAATTAAAAATTCCTGCTGGTATGGGTGTAATTGTGCGCACCAATGGCGCAGGCAGAACACTAGATGAATTGCAATGGGATTTGGATAGATTAGTCAAATTATGGGAAGCAATTCAATCTGCCAGCAAAAATCACGGCGCTCCCTATTTAATTCACCAGGAAAGTGATTTAGTTATTCGCACAATTCGGGATTATTTGCGGCCGGATGTTAGCGAAATCATTATTGACGACCAAGAAACTTATGAAAAAGCCAAAGCCTATGTTGAGATCATTAGGCCGGAATTTGTGGATAAAATTAAATTTTATGAAGGTTCTTCACCATTATTCAGCCGCTACCAAATTGAAAGTCAAATTGAGCAAGCATTTCAACGTAAAGTGCGCTTACCTTCCGGCGGAGAAATAGTAATTGACCGCTCTGAAGCATTAACTACTATCGACGTCAATTCTGCCCGGGCAACCAAAGGGGTTGATATTGAAGAAACTGCATTGAGCACCAATCTGGAAGCAGCAAAAGAAATTGCTATTCAATTACGTATTCGTGATCTTGGAGGATTATTTATTGTTGATTTCATCGACATGGAACGACCAGAGAATAAACGTAAAGTTGAAGAATATACGCATGAAGTATTAAAAGCTGACCGGGCACGCACCCAAGTTGGACGCATTTCCAGATTTGGTTTATTAGAAATGTCACGACAACGTCTGCGTCCAGCGTTAAATGAAGCATCACAAATAATTTGTACCAGATGTCATGGCCAAGGTACGATTAGAAATATTCAATCTTTGGCTTTATCAGTGATTCATTTAATCGAAGAAAAAGCTGCAAAAGAGAATTCGCGTCAAATTCAATTACAGGCGCCATTTGAATTAGCAACCTATTTGATTAATGAGCATCGTGATACTATCATGAAAATTGAACAGCATGCCAACACACAAATAATTGTTATTCCTAATCCATATTTAGAATTGCCGCACTATGAAATCGAAGCAATTGGTAAAGGAAAACGTAAAAAATCACGTGACCAAGAGTCTTTAAGTTACGAATTAGTAAAAACCCCAAAAGTTGCGTATGAATCCACAGAACAAATAATTGCTGAAAAAACCATGCCGGCAGTCAAAGACATCCTGCTAAAAACAACTACTCCGCCGCCAAAACGTCAGCAGCAAAAAAAATCCGGATTGTTAAAACGAATTTACGATTTCTTTTTTCCTGCTAAAAAAACAAAAAAGAAACCAACACACACAAAAAAATACAAATATAAATCATACAAAGGTAATCGCGGAAGCAAACATCGCAGCTCAACCAAATACAAAAAGCGTAGTGATAGTTATAGAAGATCACACCGCAGTAGCCGTACTGACAAAGGTTACCGCAGCAAATCTACAACTAAACCCCCGCGCAAGCAACAGAAGCATGGTGACAATCGGCAACAACAGCAACCATCAACTGCTCCAACTGTAAAAAAACCGCAACAACAGGCTATTAGCAAACCAGAACCTGCGAAAACCGAGCCGCCAAAAGCAGCAGCGCCAACAAAACCTAAAGAATTCCCTAAAACCAAAATTGAAGCTCCTACTGATATGGTTCAGGTTGAAACCAAACGAGAAAAGGAATAAATTGACGGGACGTGAGCTTTACATAATTACAAGGCCTGCTTGTTGCTTTGTAATTATGTAAAGCTCACGTCCCTTAGAGAAAATATGTAAAAACTGAGATATGTGTAAAAAGTGCAGTTTTTGCCCAAGATCTGATATTACATTTTTCCTTTTAAATCAATAGCTTATAGCATGCTAAGTAAAAATGTGGCTATAAAATACAACTTTTTTAAAATTTTTACTACACAAATTGCCAAAATGCGCTATATATCATATAGTTAATTTAAAAATGGAAGGGATATTAATGAGAATTCTGATTGTAGAAGATGATTTCGCACTTGGAGGAGCTATGGTCGAAGGTTTGCGTCACCATAAGCATACTGTAGACTGGGCTAAAGATGGCCTGCAAGCGTATCAAGCTCTCATAAATGAAGAATTTGATTCTGTAGTCTTAGATATCAATTTACCTAAAATGTCAGGATTTGAGCTATTAGAAAAAGCCCGCAATCGCGGAATCAGCACCCCTATTTTAATTGTCACCGCTAGAGAACTTGTAGAAGATCGTATTCGCGGATTGGATCTCGGAGCCGATGATTACTTGGTAAAACCATTTGATCTAGATGAATTATGTGCTCGCTTAAGAGCGCAGCAACGAAGATTTAGCTCACGCGCCGTTCCACTTATTGAACATAAGAACATTAAATTGGATCCTGCAGCACATGTGGTTACTCTGGATGATCAAATTGTTAATATGCCAAGGCGTGAATTCTCATTATTGCAAAAATTACTGGAAAATGTGGGGCGAGTATTATCGCGTGAATATTTATCCCAAAACCTTTATGGATGGAAGGACGATGTTGATAGCAACGCCCTTGAGGTTCATATCCATAACTTGCGTAAGAAATTTGGTATCAACTTTATCCGTACTGTCCGAGGGATTGGGTACATGATTGACAAAGAAGAATGATTTCATCAATAAAACGTTTTTTATTATTCAATTTACTATTAAGTATAATTATCATATCGTTATTAGCTTTTATCGGTAATTTATTTTTATACCAACGCGATATTCGTAAACATGCTGACGAACATTTAATAAATAATGCTGAATTATTATTATCCGTAACATTATCATGCCCAAAATTTTTAAGCTATTCACAACAAAAAGATCTTCAACACAAATTGCTGCAATGTAAAAATTGCGGTTTTCCGCACACATTTCCATTTCAATTTAGAATATGGGATCATACAGGCAAACTACTTGTATGCTCGCAGCGTATTTTTTCTACAACACCTGGTGATCATAAAGAAGGTTTTCAGGATATAAAGATCAATGGACGTTATTGGCGATTCTACACCAAAAATTTTAAAGCAGCTAATATTATTATTCAAGTTGGTGAATCATATCAATTACAGAAAAAATTAAGAAAAACTATCGCATTTAATTATCTCGAAGTTCTAGTTGTTACTTGCTTATTGTTCGGAGTTTTAATTTGGCTAATTGTAGGCCACGGTTTAAAAAATATAAAAATATTGGCACAAAAAGTATCACGCCGTTCAGCAACAGCACTAAAAGCATTAGAAAGCAAAAACATGCCTACTGAAATTAGACCAATTGTAGATGAATTAAATAACTTATTTGCCAGATTACAAAAAGCGTTTGAACGTAATAAACGTTTTGCTGGTGATGCCGCACATGAATTACGCACGCCGCTAGCCGCTTTAAAAACGCAAGCACAAGTTGCTCTACTTGCTTCAAATCTGGAAGACAGCAAAAAAACCATTCAAAAAGTAATTGAAGGAACCAACCGATGCACACATGTAGTGCAGCAATTACTCACTTTAAGTCGTTTAAGTGAAGAAGAAACCTTAGGCGACATGCAACTTTTAGACTTGGTGGCACTTACAACAAACATGTTAGCTCAATTAGCGCCATTTGCATTAAGCAAAAATATTGATCTTGCTTTCATCAAACCTAAAGAACACCAAAAAATTGTCGCTAATGAAACAGCTTTAAGCATTTTAATTCGTAACCTGGTTGATAACGCTATACGCTATACTCCAAAAGGCGGTGATGTAACCGTAAAAATAGTTAATATGCCTTCCGGTATAGCATTACAAGTTATCGATTCCGGCCCTGGTATTCCCCCAGAACTTTATTCCCAAGTGTTTGAAAGATTTTATCGCATTCTAGGCACCAAAACCTCCGGTAGTGGTTTAGGCTTACCAATCGTAAAACAAATAGCCGAATTACATAACGCAAAAATCAATCTCAGTACTCCAAAAACAGGCAAAGGATTAAAAATCGAAGTTATATTTAAGTATTAACCGCAACGTAACTGACGCCAAGACCGCAAATAAGAAGTAACCTGATGTCGCGAAACTGGGCATTTATCCGTCGGCTTGATTGGCAAAACTATGGTTGCTTGTAACATCGCTGTTGCGCCATTTTTAATTGCTTGCTCTGCTTTAACCGTAATTCGCCAGTACTTAACTGCATGACTGCCATTAATTGACAAACAATTATCAATTACTAATGGCTCAATCACATAATAATAATTTTGTCCGGCAACTTCACCGTGACAAGTTTTAGCTGAATGCCACCATGATGCTGATTTTATCGATAATTCATACGAAGAATACTTAGATATTTGACAATCTCCCGGATGCTGCTGCTTCAATTGTAAATACGCAGCTTTTAAACCAAATTGTGCCGTTTGCATCACTTGCGCTTGCTGCAATTGATTATTGCTCATGCGCCATTGTAATTCATCAGCAGTAAAACCAATGGCCACCAACAACATTATTAAGTTCATAAAAATTAATACGGAAATTAATATCAATCCTTTATTCATGATTAAACAACTCCGCATTAAATTGAAAATGTTTAGGTTCCAGCTTTACACAATCAGGTGAATTCAATAGTAATTTAATTTTCATGACTTTATTTTTAATCCAATCGGAAACCTGTAAATCAGATACATTAGGAATTAACTCATCTGTTCTGCCATTGGAATTAACATAGTATAATGAAGCTGAATTTGCAGTTTTTTTGATATAAAATATTTGCGTTTGAACTGCGCCAACTTCAGCGCCAACCTTAAATTTATCATTGATTATGCGCGTCGTAGTTAAAACCTGTTTTTTAGTAACTGCCGAACGAAACACTGACTGCACATGCGCTAATACCGCATGAAAACAATCCGCAATTATAATATCATCTTTTTCATTAAATTTCGGATTAAAACTTACATGAATTTGATTGCTACCATCTAAATCTTGCGTTAAAACAGCCGTAATTGGCTCGATATTTTTTACCGCAATCACATCAGTATTTTTTTTAGGTGTAATGTTAAAAGTTTTTGGTAAAACTGGTGTCCAAATATTATTTATGCCTTTATATACCACAAAATAGTTGCTGGCATTAATTTGGTTAATTGCAGTAACTCCTGTATCTGTTATAGGAAAATAATTTGTTAATTTAGCAGGACCAATTACACCCGCTGATGCAACTGCACTATGAATAATATGCGCGGCAAAACGCGCATTTTCCTGCATCATCGATAAAGCACTTTCAATTTTATGAGTTTGATCAAATTCAATGAATACTTCACTAATTACCATAAGAAGAATTAAGCCGATCAACATAGCAGATAATAATTCCAGCAATGAAAACCCTATTATTTTACTCATGTTATTTTCTTGTTTTTCATAAAGTTAATTCCACACATGATTGTTTGTCTTTTTGTGTAATATCGCATCTCCAAAAAGAATTTTTACCAGAACGCCAAAACAAATATATATTGTATTGCTCGCCGTTTCTTTTAACTTCGCCGTAGCCATTCGGCAAGAATTCTTTATTATCCTGATTCCATTTTGTTAAAAATGACACATAATCACCATTAGCGGCACGAATAGTATTTGCCATTGCACGCAATTGTTCGCTTGCTTGGTTGATAAACATTGCCTGCTGGTTAATTCTTACAGATCGTAAATGTACTTTAGCTATTTCTAATAAAATAATTGCAACCAAGCATAAAGCAATTAGAACTTCAATTAAGCTGAAACCTGTTTGGTGTTGGTTGGTTTGCATATATATTTCCTTAGTAGATATGGAGTAATAAACTAAGTAGGCGGGACGGGGCTTTACATAATTACAAGTGCCTTGTCTGTTGTTTTGTAATCATGTAAAGCCCCGTCCCTTAAAGGGATTAGCTATTACCCGGTAATTAGGTAAATACGTGATGCTTCCCTAAATTTCAAAATAGACAAATAATCACAAAAAAAGACTTATATCGCCCTTACCTTGACGAATTACGATAGGATTATCATTGGTTAGATCAATTACTGAAGTATATTCTATTTCACATGGGCCGCCATCAATGACTAAATCAACTTGTGAACTAAGACGCCGATAAATTTCTTCCGGATCATACAATGGCATAGATTCTTTCGGCAAAATTACAGTCACTGACATTAAAGGCTCATTTAAGTTTTCCAAAAGGTCCAAGGTAATTCGACAATCAGGCACACGAATTCCAATAGTCTTCTTCTTCGGATGCTGCAATCGCGCTGGAACATCTTTGGTTGCCGGCAAAATAAAAGTATATGGCCCTGGAGTTAACGATTTCAACAATCGATACTTTGGATTATTAACTTTCGCATAAGTTGCAATTTCAGACAAATCCCGACACACTAAAGTAAAATTATGTTTACCACTTAAATTTCTGATTAATTTAATTCGATCAAGCGCTTTTTTATCATTCAAATGGCAACCAATTGCATATACTGAATCTGTAGGATAAACTACTATTCCACCTTCACGAATAATTTCTACAGCTTGATTAATTAAGCGTACTTGCGGATTTTGCGGATGAATTTGAAAATATTGACTCATAAAAATAGTATCTCAATTCTTGAGATATTGTCAAGTGAATTACAACAACTTAGGCAGTAAATGTAAACCATTTGCAATTTGCAGACCAATCACAAAAATTCCAACCATAATTGCTACGACCAACAAAGGTGTACCGCCAAAAACACGATATGGAGAAGACAGCTTAGAATGTTTTCTTAATTTATACACCATCAAAGCAGGTAAAATTACGGTTAAAATCGCACCAAAAATAGCCGCATAACCTAAAGCCATCACAAATCCTTTAGGATAAAACAGCACAAAAATCAACGGAGGAATAAAAGTTAATAAAGCGGTTTGTGCTCTTCCCGCACGTGTATTAACTCTTCTAAAAGCATCTGCTAAAAAATCAAATAGCCCTAAAGTTACGCCTAAAAATGAAGTGGTCATTGCTACATTAGAAAATCCATCTACACTTGCGGTTAACCAACGATTATTTGCGATTAAAACCAAAAAATGCATAAATTCTCCAACCGAGCCATGTTTTTTCGCAAGCATCATAAAACTATGATTACCAGATAATGGAATTATCCCCAAAACAATAATCAACCATAAAATATAAATTATTAAGGGAATAAAAGCGCCTATAATAATTACCCGCTTCAACGTTTCTGGTTTCGGCCCAATATAATTAGTCAAACTTGGAACGATATGATGAAAACCAAATGCGCATAAAAATATCGGTGCACAAGACCACACATATTTAGCCGATCCTGAAGATCTTGCAAATGTATGCCAACTAATATGCGGTATTAATAAAACCAAAGCGATTACAAATAAAACTCCTTTAATACTAATAAACGCCCGATTCAAAATATCAACAGCTCGCGCACTCCAAAATACTGCACCACCTAAAACCAAAACAAATAAAATTGCATATACCCATTCAGGAAGTTTAATTTTTAGTGCTGAATTTATCCCAACTGACAATAATGAAGCATCACCGGCCACATAAGCAGCAGTTAACGAATACAACAAAGCCATACATGCGATCCATGCAGTTACTTGTCCCCCAATACCCAAAGTTGTGCGGGACATAGTGCTAAAATTATTACGATAAACCGGAAAAGCTAAATTTACTTCCAAAGTTAATAACCCAGTAAATAACATCACAACCCAAATTGCTATTAATAAAATTAAGGCTGGAAGTAAACCTGCAGCTGCGCTTATCATTGGCAAAGCCAACATCCCTGCTCCAAATGCAGTACCGGTTACAATTAAAGTGCTTCCTAAAAATTTATTCATGTGTTTTTATTTGCTCCAATGTCGGCGAGACGCGAGCTTCACATAATTACAAGTGCCTTGCTTGTTGCTTTGTAATCATGTGAAGCTCCGTCCCTCAAAGATTCGGCTTTCCAGCTCCATACTATAACACCAAATGAACAACATTCCATCCAATTAGCGCAATTGATATCAAAATCTCAATAGCCAGCAAAGATTTTCCGCCCCACAAACGGTACTTACCAATTTCGATCTTTTTCCGATAACGCCCACTCCAGGCCATGACTGCCGGGAACAACATTAAAATAATAATCACAAAAATTCCAGCGTAACTTAAAGCACGGATAAATGCTCCAGGAAATAAAAGAATAATTAACATGGGTGGCACAAAAGTTATACTACTTACAATTATTCCATGCAGACCACGTTTGCTCAACTGCAATCCATCAGCCAAAAAATCAAATAAACATAATGAAACACCTAAAAAAGAAGTCAAAGCACAAATTGAAGTAAATACGTGTATCAAACTTCCCATTAAATTACTATTTACGGTTACAGCTAAGTTTTTAGCCAGACCTGTAGTAGTGTGAGCAGAAACAGCCAAATGTTTTAACAATGTGACCGGTAATACACCTTGCACGATCGCCACCCAAACAAGGTAAAATATCAAAGGAATTAAACTGCCAACAAAAATAACTGTTTTAAGCTGTTTGACATCACTTTTAAAATAAGTACGCAAACTAGGCACAATAATCGCAAAACCAAATGATGTAATCATTACCATTACAGTTACAATAGTAATTCTTGAATGATGGACGACTAGCTGCATAGGATTAATATGCGGCGCAATCGCCAACACTAATAACAAATAAATTAAAATTTTACCCGTCATTAAGCCGCGATTTACTATATCGACTGAGCAAACACCACGATATACAATACCGCCAAGTAACACTACTGCTAAAATGGTTGCCACCCAACGCGGTATATTCAAATGCAAGGCATGTAATATATTTTGCAATATATCACTATTACCGGAAATATAAGCACATAATAATGTATACAACAACATTAAATAACTTAACCATGCAATGATCTTACCAGGTTTACCTAAAGTTAGTTTCACCATTGAAATTAAATTAGTATTCTCTGGTAACCACAAAACAACTTCTAAAATTAAAAATGCTCCGATGGTCATACCCAACCAACATAAGATTAACAGCATCGCAGAACTTATAAAACCAGCTTGCGCCGATGCAACTGGTAGCGCAAGCATTCCTGCGCCAATTGAAGTACCTAAAATCATCAAGATACCGCCAATTACTTTTAAATTCATGTGTAAAATTCCTCAAAATTTTGTAGTGTGAAAAAGGATTAAATTGTATATGATGATATATTTGACCTTCACAGGCCAAAAAAATATAGAAAAGTGAAAAGATAATAGCATACAGCAGCAGGCTCGCTGTTGAATGAAACCAGTTGTTGATCATTCATAATTTTCATAATGTAAGAAGTATAGACCTACTTTACCTCAAATGCAACAGTAATTTAACTTGGATTATTCACCGATTTTCTGTTTTTCCCTAGGTGATTCTTCTGTTTCGTCATGTAAAAAAATATGAAAAAAGCAAAAAAATTTGATAATGCCCAAAACCACAAATAAAAATTTATTAAATGAGATACTAATTGACGAAACAATAACATTGCATTTTTTAAAATATACCATTTTCGAATGATTTGAATTTGTTGTCAAAAACCATAGTTAGCTACACTATTAAAAATATTTTAGCAAAAAAAAATAATTTCTTTTTCGCCCGCCCCAGAGATTAGGTGAATGAGCGAAGCGAATAAACCTAATCTCTGGGGCGGCAAAAACCTAAACTTTATACCAATTCCCCAATTCCTCAAATACTAAAGTTTAGAATTGACACAGTTTCGTGAACACTTCCCAATGAAACATATGCGAGGCAAAGTTTCATTCGTTTGCGCACTTTTTATGCATATTAAACACGAAAAGTTGGCTTCAAAATTGACTCCTTTTTTACCAGTATTTTTAGTACATCATTGGTGATTTTTGGCGCGTTTTTAATTATTTTATCAAAATTGTTTTGATTTAACAGTGTGGCCTTGTTTAATTGCTCCAGTGTTTTTAGTACATCATCGGTGATTTTTGGCGCGTTTTTAATTATTACATCAATATTATAATTGACTAATAAATCAGAGTTTTTAAGCATTCCCAGCATTTTTTTTATAATTAATACATCTGATATATTTTTAATTATCAAATTAAAGCGATCAAAAGTTAAAAACTCAAGCTCTTTTAGTGTTTTAAATATTGATAAATAGTCTTGATGAGTTTTATTATATACATTATATACATTAACAACAAAGGTTAAAAATTTATTTACATTAGTTATGTTATTTTTTTTATATTTTTTGTGAGTAATTATCGTTTGTAGTGTGTTTTTTAATTCATTACTTTCTTTAAAAAATTCATTACTTTCTTTAATAAATGGACTACTATTACACCGTAATATCAAATTTATTATTCTTCGTGCTAAAAGCACAGCAATAGAATTTTCATGAGTTGCTTCTATAAAAAGCGAATTTACCAATGTGCCTTCCTCATCTTTTTTGATTAGATTAGAGACTTCTCTCCACTGTTTCTTATTGAGTAAAGTTAATAAATTTTGTTCTTTTTTAGCAAGTTTTTTCTTTTTTGGATAAGTTATGCGCCAAAAATCATTAGTCAATGATGAAAAATAAAAAATTCTATTTAATAAACATGATTTTTGTAATTTCTTATACTCAGTTTGTCCTTTCTTGATTTTTTTTATGCTTTCGTCAAGACTAATACCATACAGATCATTGGGATTAAAACTTAAGACAAATGGGCTAAGTTTGTTTTGTTTGAGTAAAAATTGAAGTAACAACATAAAAAAAGTGCGACAATTGCCCTTTGGAAATGGACGTATCAATCCTAACGATTTAACTGTTTTAATAATTAATTTTAATTTATCATCTTTGTTAACTAAATTATCAATCTCATTATTATATTGATCAAGTACAATTTTAACCAATTCTTTCCGGATTGTACTACTTGCTGATTTTACAACCCATGAAATATCATCATAATTCACTCGTATTTTCTGCTCATTAAATTTCTTTTTCAATTTATTTATGGTGCCTTCAATATTTGAAGTTTTGCTAATTTCTATGATTTTTCTATGAGTTTTTTTAAAGTCTATGACATCTCCATCAATAGGTACAATGTGCCTTCGAATCGAAAATGTACTCTTCTCATCATTCACTTTTTTGAATAAGTAATACACTATATTAAAATTGTCTATGAGTCCACGTTCTGTATAATTGCTAAAAGCAACCGCATTATATATGTTTTCGAAAAAATCAGTTTCTCCCTGTGTTGTTGAGTAAAAATTATCATCACACTTACTGGTTGCTTTATAATGAAGCTTTTTAATAAATGATATTGTTAACTTTTTAGATGGTTTTTTTTTCATATAAATTACAGCTTCTTTTAACGATTTAAAATAGCCATTTTCCCGTCCTTCATATTCTTTACACAATTTAATGAAATCCTGGTAAAGTTTTAATGCTCCGTTCCTACAAAAAAAGTAGGGTTGTAAATCCTTGTTAGTCGCAAGTTGTTTAAAGCTTGGATATTTTTTATTATTAAACATGTTATGTTGCCCTTATTGATTGTGTCGCTATTCACAATAAACGTTTTGGCCATCCTGACCCCAAAACGTATGCGAATTACACGACAAGTTAATAATGCCACGGCCATCCCCGTCGACGGCTCTACGTGTACTACGCGCCTTCGCCTTCGGCTCTCCTGGTGCGCAGCGGATGAAGTATAACATGTTGCCCTGACACTGCCAATATTTCCGAGTATATTTATCTGAACCTTAAAGAAAGCTTAAGAAAAGGGGTTTTTATGCCAAATCTCTCTGTAGGGGGACAAAATTTTATGAAATATTACAGATTTGTCATCACCAGTTTGAGATACTCAACTTCTTGCGTTTCATTTCTTATATCACCGAGTCTCAGTAACTTTCTGCAAATTCTCTGGCGCATCAGGATTGTAACCACGCAGCACTGCTAATTGCGCCACCATTGGATAAAAAGCCTGAATTGCCATTAATGGATCTAAAACAGGATGCAATGATTCCGGTAACGGCAAAGCCATTGACAAAACATCAGCTAATTCATCATCAAAAACTAAATTGTGTGGAATTGCCATAAAAGGCACGCCATGCAAATTCTTGATTTTTTTCGCCAACATAATCATACCAGGTAAAGAACGATCATTTTGTGTCAATAACAAAAATGGACGATCACGTCTTACTAAAGCAAATGGGCCATGCAAAACTTCCGCCGAACTAAATGCTTCAGCTTGAATTACTGCGGTCTCTTTAAGTTTAAGCGCTGCTTCTTGCGCAATACCAAAACCATAACCGCGCGCAATCACAAAAGTGCGCTCAATTTCTTTCAATTCTGGTAATATTAGCGACCAATCACATGCTAATGCTTTAGTTAAACACCCAGGTAACTCGTGTAAACAATCCAGTAATTTTTCATCATGCGACAACAAAGCAACAAATTGAGCTATCGCTGACAATGATCCAATATAGCTTTTAGTTGCTGCTACCGCTTTTTCTTCCCCAGCCCAAATTGGCACAACAAATTCTGCTGCCTCTGCTAATGGTGATTCGGGATTATTAGTAATTGTTGCTGTAATTGCTCCCTTAGCACGCGCAGCCTCCATCATGGCACAAATATCAGGGCTTTTTCCAGACTGTGAAACACCAATCACCAAAGCATCAGCAAGCTGCAAATCAGCACAATATGTAGTAATTACTGACGGAGCTGCAGAAGAAGTGACTAAACCCAACTTGGTTTCTAATAAATATTTAGCATAAGTACAAGCATGATCAGAACTGCCGCGCGCGACAGTTACCGCAAATTTAGGCTGAACATGACGAACCTGTGCGCATAATGATTGCAAAACTTGCAAATTCTCTTGCAGCTGTTTGGCTACAACTTTAGGCGCCTCTCGCGTCTCTTGTTCCATAATAGTAGACATACGTTATATATTACCGAAATTTTTCTTTCGTGACATTAAATTTACTTGTAAACTGAAGTTTGCAATTATCAGATGAAATTCGATAATCATTTGGGCTATCGCCTGGTAAAGGAAAATTAACTCCTGGTTTCAGTTGATGCAGCCAAATCAAAAAGTTTTTGCGGCTGCTTTTTAAATTATGTTGCTTTAACCAACAAATATAATATGGAATCACTAATTTCCCTACACTATTAGGTGACAAAGCTAAATCATGATATGAATATTGATATGTTACCGCTTGAATCGGATAATCATGCAAAATTAACGTAATTGCCGAAGCTAAGCCAGTTCTATCCGCCCCAGCTCTACAATGAATCAACATTGGTTTTGGCACTGTCCTCAGAAGATTAACTAGTTCTTTTAATTTAACCACACTAGGAAAATCTTTAGGTGACATTCTCAAATGAAACAAATAAATTTTTAATGCATGACACGCGCGCGCTTCTGCTTGATATCTTGAATCAGTAAAATGCAAGGAACGCAAATTTATAACTGAACGAATTTTATATCTCTCTTTTATCTTTGCCAACTGTTTAGCTGAAGGCTGAGCGCAACGATAAACCTGCCCGGAAATCACTGTATGAAAATTAAAACGAATAAAGAAAAAATAAATAGCGAATAAAACTAAAATTAATACAAACCCTGCAATTGCTATTTTTCTAATTTTTTTCATTTCAACATCCTTAAAAATTTATCTTCATCTATAACTTTAACTCCTAACTTTAATGCTTTGTTTAATTTAGATCCTGCAGCTTCACCAGCAATAACCAGATCAGTATTTTTAGAAACGCTCGAGCTTACATGTGCGCCAAGCTGCTGTAGTTTTTCCTTAGCCTCTTCACGCGTCATCGAAGATAATGCACCGGTTAGAACCACTGATTTTCCCGCTAAAGGCTGCGCACCTTTACGCTCTTCCATTTTCGGCCAATGAATTCCAGCTTTTAGTAACGCCTTAATTACTTCTAAATTATGTTTTTGTTTAAAAAACACACAAATATACTTGGCTACCACTGGCCCTATATCTGCAACTTGTTGCAATTCTTCTTCATCTGCTTTAGTTATCGAATCTAAATCTTTGAAATACAATGATAAACTACGAGCTGTTGCCTCACCAACCTCACGAATTCCTAAAGCATATAAAAACCTCGCCAAAGTAGTTTTTTTACTTTTTTCTAATGCATCCAATAAATTTTGCGCTGACTTTTCCGCCATGCGCTCTAAACCAGCTAATTGATCTAATTTCAAGCGATACAATCCATCAACATGGTTAACCAACCCTTCATCTACCAACTGATCAACCAACTTATCCCCTAATCCCTCAATATCCATCGCTTTTCTGGACGCAAAATGTTTTATGGCTTCTTTGCGCTGAGCTGCACAATATAAACCACCACTACAACGCGCAATCGCTTCACCTTCTGCTCGCACCACCAAAGACTTACATACTGGACAATGCTTAGGTAATTTTATTTTTTCCGTTTTTTTCGGTCGCCGTTCTTTGATCACAGAAACAACTTCTGGAATTACATCTCCTGCGCGCCGAATAATTACAAAATCTTTCACACGAATATCTTTGCGCTCAATTTCATCCATGTTATGCAAAGTCGCATTACTAACCACCACTCCGCCAACATTAACTGGTTTTAGACGTGCAACTGGAGTTAACGCACCGGTACGTCCCACTTGAAATTCAACTGCTTGAACTTCAGTTAACTCTTCTTGTGCTGGAAATTTATGTGCAATTGCCCAGCGCGGCGCACGTGATACAAAACCTAATTTTTGCTGTAATTCATGCACATCAACTTTATAAACTACACCGTCAATTTCTATTGGCAAATCATCACGTTGCTTGCCAATTTTATGGTAATGCTTTAAACATCCTTCCCATCCTTCCACTACCGCTATTTCAGGAACAACTGGCAACCCCCATTTTTTTAATTGTTTTAATATTTCACTATCTGTATTACTGTCATCCCGGACCCAGTCTGTTGATCCGGGATCCAGGGCTGCTTGCATTTGCCCAACTTCATAAGCATAAAAAATCAGCGGCCGCTTTGCGGTAATTTTTGAATCCAATTGACGTAAACTTCCTGCTGCAGCATTTCTCGGATTAGCAAAAACTTTTTCGCCTTTTTTGACAGCTTCCCGATTAAATTTATTAAAACCAGCTTTGGGCATTATCACTTCACCACGCACTTCCAAAATGTGCGGATAATCATCACGCAAATGTAACGGCACTGACTGAATGGTTTTTACATTCTGTGTCACATCCTCACCAGTAACGCCATCACCACGAGTCGCCGCCCGCGCTAACACACCGTCTTCATACAATAAACTAATCGCCACCCCATCCAACTTTGGTTCACACACATAAGTAATAATTTGATCAGTTTTTAATCGATCATGTACGCGCTTATCAAACGCCTTTAATTCTTCCTCAGTAAATACATTATCCAAAGATAACATCGGTTTGACATGTTTAACTTGGCTAAATGATGTGAGCGGCACATCTCCCACCCGCTGAGTAGGCGAATCCGAAGTTTTAAGTTCCGGATATTTTGCTTCCAAATCCTGTAATTGACGAAACAAACGATCATATTCGCTATCCGGTATAGTAGGTGCATCCAGCACATAATAACGATAATTATGCTCCCTGATAGCTTTAATCAGCCTCTCTGCTTGTTTAATGATTTTGCTATCTACTGACATAAAACTTTATCACCTGCTATCAAGAAATTTCTGCAACTTGCTTAACAAATAAAGCGGACAATTAAGAAAATGATCATCTTGTTTTAAATTCATAGTTGAAGCTCGAATCAGCAAATCAGGACTGTATTTGTCCGCATATATTTTAAGGCTTTTCTTTTTAGTTGCCTTACCGGATTTAACTTCCAAAGGAAAATTGACTCCTTCATGTTGAAAAACAAAATCCACTTCCGCTTTACCTTCACTAGACCAATAATATAATTCTTTATGACAACGCGCCAGCTCTTGTGCAACATAATTCTCAACAAATGAGCCACGAAATTCCTGAAAAAATTTATTCCCTTGTAATACAATCTTTGCCGAAAGATTAGTCATTGCTCCAAGTAAGCCAACATCCACTAAATATACTTTAAAAAATTCAAAATTAGCATAAGCTTTCAAAGGTATTTTAGGCGCCGAAATATTATAAACCTTATGAATCAATCCTGCTTCATCAAGCCATTGCAATGCAACTTCAAACTCTTTAGCACGCGCACCTTTACGAATAACAGAATAAATAAATTTTTTGTTTTCTTTGGCTAATTGGTTAGGAATATTTGACCACACTTGATTAATTTTCATAATCTGATTATTTGGTGCATGTTTTGAAAAATCTAACGCATAAGCTCTTAATATTTCAAGCTGAATTTCACGAACTTTCGACAAATCTCTATCTGCAGCATATTCTGCAACCGCTTCCGGCATACCGCCAATATAAAGATATAACCACAAATAGTTCAATAATTTCTCATGTAAATTACCCGCAAGAGGCTGAATAGAATCCAAACTTTCTATATATTTTTTCAAATTGGCTTCACCAATAGCATCTAAAAATTCACAAAAACACAATGGATGCATATCCAAAAAATTCACCTTTCCAACAGGAAAACCTTTTTGATGCGTTAATTTAACCCCAAGCAAAGAACCCGCAGCACACAAATGATATTGATTTGCATCTTCGTTAAAATATTTCAAGCTATTCAATGCAGCAGGACATTCCTGCACCTCATCAAATATCATTAAAGTTTTACCAGCTATAATTTTTTGGTGAGTCTCAATCTCCAATGCCTGAATAATTGAATAAGGATTAAGAGCCGCAGCAAACAACTGCTTTAAATGTGGACTATCCTCAAAATTTAAGTATACAATATTATCATATTGACTTGCGCCAAAATGCTGCAAACTCGTTGTTTTACCAACTTGACGGGCGCCCATCAACACAAGCGGTTTACGATTTTTGGCATTTTTCCATGCTGTTAACTGATGCGAAACTTCTCTTTCCATGTTACTGAGTATATCAAATCTACGCCAAATTACAATTATTCGTTCCAAAAAGTGTAAACTTTTACATTTATTCGTTCCAAAAAGTGTAAATTTTTACATTTTTTCGTTCCAAAAAATGTGAATCGGCATAAGACCTTGAATTTGTGTGAAAATCAGACAATCAAGTTTTGACATCTAAAACTTTTGCTTTAGAATTCAATTTAATATGAACATCTTCACCTTTGACATTGAAACCATTCCAGATATTGCAAGCGGCAAGAAAATTCTCGATTTAGCGGATGATACTCCTGATTCGGAAGTTGCCGAAATTATGTTTGCCAAACAACGTGAAAAAAACGGATCAGATTTTTTACCACTTTATTTGCATAGAATTGCAGCTATTTCAGTAGTATTAAAAACGCCTTCGATATTTAAAGTTTGGTCGCTTGGCGATATTGATGCAGATGAAAAAGAAATATTAGAGCGATTTTTCACCGGTATCGAAAAATACACGCCTACTTTAGTTAGCTGGAATGGCAGCGGTTTTGACCTGCCGGTTATTCATTATCGTGCATTATTGCACGGTGTTACTGCACCAAGATATTGGGAAACTGGTGACGAAGATCAAACCTTTCGTTGGAATAATTATCTCAATCGTTATCACTATCGCCACACTGATGTAATGGATGTTTTAGCCATGTATCAATCCCGTGCTAACGCACCGCTCGATAAAATCGCTATAATGCTGGGATTGCCTGGCAAAATGGGTATGGATGGTAGTAAAGTTTGGGAAAGCTATGTGAATGGCAATATCCAAGGTATTCGTGATTACTGCGAAACTGACGTGTTAAATACATATTTAGTCTACCTGCGCTTTTGCCTTATCCAAGGTAAAATCAGCGAATCTGAATACCAACAATATTGCCAAGAAACGCGTGAAAATCTGAAAAACTCTAATCAATCACACTTAGTCAAATTTGAACAACTTTGGAAATAAAAAGAATGTCAAAACGCCGCAAAAAAATTCCAGAAGGAACATTTGAAACCACTATCGAATCTCTCAGCCATGATGGCCGCGGCATCACTCATATTGACGGTAAAATTACCTTTATTCGTAATGCATTGCCCGGCGAAAAGGTAGATTTTAAATATACCGCCGTGCATGGATCGTTTAATGAAGCTGTTGCCACACAAATATTAACTGCTTCACCGCAACGAATCGAACCACCCTGCCCACACACCGATATGTGTGGCGGATGTTGTTTGCAACATCTAGAAACTAATGCACAAATAGAACATAAACAACAAGTAATATTGGAAATGCTACAACACTTTGGCAATGTTATTCCACAAGAAATTTTACCACCATTAACTAGTGATAATCTTGGTTATCGGCATAAAGCACGCTTAGGAGTACGTGTTGTAACCAAAAAAGGCGGAGCTTTAGTTGGTTTTCGTGAACAAAATGGCCGCTATCTTGCCGAAATAAATAGCTGTAAAATTTTACCGGAATGTATTAGCAACAACATCACCAATTTGCGCGAATTAATTTCTTCCTTACAAAATGCTAATACCATTCCACAAATTGAAGTTGCTGTAAGCCATGAACAAGCAGCCTTAATTATCCGTCATCTACAACCTTTGCCAATATTGGATTTAGAAAAAATTATTCAATTCGCAAAACTTCATAAATTTGAAATTTATCTGCAACCCAAAGGACCAGACACAGTTCATAAAATATGGCCGACAAATAATAATGCAAGACTATCGTATGCTCTAACCGATCACAATGTAAAACTACAATTTCACCCATCGGATTTTACTCAAGTAAACCCAGCCATCAACCGCAAAATGATAAACCAGGCAATTGAATTACTAAATCCACAAGCAGATGAACAAATATTAGATTTATTTTGCGGCTTAGGAAATTTCACCATTCCATTAGCAAAATATTGCGATCATATTGTTGGTATAGAAGCCAGCAAACAAATGGTAGAACGCGGTTATGAAAACGCAAAGTTTAATAATACACAAAATGCCAATTTTTATGAATTCAACTTAAAAGAAGATTTTGCTAATTGCAATTGGGCAAAAAGTTACGATAAATTATTACTTGATCCGCCAAGATCAGGTGCTGCGGAAATTATTGCTAAAATCAAAACATTTAATCCAAAAAAAATTCTATACGTTTCATGCAATCCGGCAACTTTTGCGCGTGACGCAGGTGAGCTGGTAAATAAACATGGATACAAATTAGCAAAAGCTGGCATCATGGATATGTTTCCACACACTGCGCATGTGGAAACTATGGGGTTGTTTACACGCTGATTTGTCCCAAATTCGCTAAAAAATCAAAAAAAATTCCAATATAATCAAGCGCTTATCTGTAGTAGAAAATGGTGGATTCTAGGCTCAAGTGCGACAACGATTTCAAAGAAGCTGCATATATAGCATATTTTCATTATATTGTTAATAATGCTGTTAGCAGATTTTTAACCTAAATTAGAACCATGATATTTTCGTTT
>JASFHF010000017.1:0-40257 GCA_050123375.1 Gammaproteobacteria bacterium | reverse complement strand
GCACAAGATGCGCCGCAAAGAAATCGATCCTAAAAAATTACTGCCGCAGTTTATTGACAGAAATCTACTTGCGTAAAATAATAAAAAATAAAATAAAAATCTAGATGGGAATTTTTAGGGGCTTACGTTAATTCTTAAGGTTTTCTTAACGAAAGCAAAAATTTTCTTAATTCGAATTTTATAAGGTTTCGGCAATACGGGGTGTATCCCAGTGGTTTGCGAAAACGATAAGCAGAAGCATTTCCATAAGCATTTAGAAGAGATTGAGAATGTAGGTGTGTCTAAATTTTAGTTATAACTTTGATACCTTGTCCGGATGAATGTTTTACACTAACTCTTTTTTTAAATATGCAGATGTAATCGGATAACGGCGGTCGCGGCCGAAGGCTTTTTCGCTGATGCGCACGCCGGTAGGCGCTTGACGGCGTTTGTATTCGTTGCGGTAAACCATTTTAACTACTTTCTTAACTAATTCATGATCAAAACCATGTTGTACGATATCATCAATACTTAAATCTTTATCGACGAATAAATATAAAATTTTATCTAAGATATCGTATGGTGGTAATGTATCCTGATCAACTTGGTCTGGCGCAAGTTCTGCAGAAGGTGGACGATCAATTACGCGTTGTGGAATTACTGGAGATATTTTGTTGCGATATTCAGCTAATTGGTAAACGAGAGTTTTAAAAATGTCTTTTAACACACAAAATCCGCCAACCATATCGCCATATAACGTAGAATATCCAACTGCCATTTCGCTTTTATTTCCGGTAGCTAACACGATTTTTCCAAATTTATTTGATAATGCCATCAAAAGAGTTCCACGGATACGGGCTTGGATGTTTTCTTCAGTGGTATCTGGTTTGGTATTTGCAAAAATGTCTTTTAAGTTAAGCAAAAATTCTTCAAAAATATTTTGAATAGGAATTACTTCGTATTTTACGCCAAGAGTTTCTGCTTGTTTTTTAGCGTCTTCGTTGCTCATGTTTGCAGTGTATTGTGACGGCATGGACACGGCAGTTACTTTATCCGCGCCCAATGCATCAGTTGCGATTGCTAAAGTTAAAGCAGAATCAATTCCGCCGGATAAACCAATAATTGCGCCAGAAAAATTATTTTTTTGCACATAGTCACGCACACCTAAAACTAATGCCTGATAAACTGATTCCGCTTGTGATTGAATCGGTAAAATATTATGAGTGGTAATATTTGCGTCTTTATCAAAATCGACTATCAATAAATGTTCGGCAAAAAAAGGCGCTTGCGCGCAGATTTCATCATATTGATTAATTGCAACTGAACCGCCATCAAAAACCAATTCATCCTGACCGCCGACTAAATTAGTGTATAAAATTGGCAGGCCGGTTTCGGCAATACGGTGTTTAAAAACTTCCAGGCGTCTTTCGGCTTTATTAATATGATAGGGTGATGCATTTAAGCATAATAAACATTCTGCGCCGGCTTGTTTGGTTTGCATTACAGTTTTGGCATGCCATGCATCTTCGCAAATTAAAATTCCGAATTTAATATTTTTAATTTCTACCACTGCGGATTTATTTCCAGGAATAAAGTAACGTTGTTCGTCGAATACGCCATAATTTGGTAGTTGTTGTTTATGGTAATTTGCAATAATTTTTTTGTTGCGAATCCAGCAAGCGGAGTTATAATTGCCTTTATTGCTAGTTTGCGGATATCCAATTAATACATCAATTCCTTCCGTATGTTTTTGTATTTGAGATAAAGTATTATTTACATGAATATATAAATCTTCGCGTTGCAGTAAATCTTCTAACGGGTAACTGGTAATAGTTAATTCTGGAAATACAATTAAATCAGCATGTAATTTATCGCGTGCCTCATAGATGGCTTTTAATATTTTTTTTAAATTACCATCAAAGTCTGCCACGGTAAGATTTAATTGTGCAAGTACAACTCGTAAATGTGGTGTAGTCATAAACTAATTGTACCATGCTCAAAGTCGACGCGATATAAAATTTGATATGCCGGAGAGAAGTTTGTTTGCAAACTCTTGAGCGCATGGATGCGCGAACGAAGCCTACATGGATGTACTCGTGGCGTGTTTGCAAACAAAGCTTCTCGGCAGGCATATTAAAATTTTATATATCGCGTAAAGCTTAATGTGAATAGGGGGTAATTATGCGCAAATATTATTTTGCTTTTACATTATTAGAATTATTAATAGTTCTAACCATAATCGCAATTATCAGCTGTGTGGCTTTTCCTGCGTATCAAACATTGGTTGCCAGAATGCATGCCAAAATTGAAATATTTCGTTTGTATCGTGCGATTCAGCTAACTAGAAGCGAGGCGATCAAAAATAATGCAATAGCAACTATTTGTCCTGGTAATGATCATTTGCATTGCGGAGGTAATTGGCAAGATGGATATTTGGTGTTTATCGATAATCGGGGCGATGGAAAGGTTGATCCAGAAGACAAATTGGTTAAATATTTTCCAGCTATGCATGATGGAGGAGTGATTGAATGGAATAGCTTTCCTAAACGTCATTACTTACAGATGGCGCCGTCAGGTTTTACTAATAATCAGAATGGTACTTTTTATTACACCGCAGCGAAAGGTGGATATAAGATTAGTTTGATTGTTAGCAAAGTGGGTAGAATTAGAGTAACATCTTAATAAGTGGAGGTAATAGCAAATTTTACATGATAGTTAATATAACACAAATGTTGGAAAAATTTGGAACTCGTGATTTTACAGCCTGTTTGTTCTGTAAAATCACGAGTTAACAAGCCTCCGCGGGGCTATAAGAGAATATTAATCTAACAGGCGCGTTGGTTCGCGAAAGCATGTTCGTGTATTTTATAAATTTACCTCCATTTATTGAGATATTACGAATCAGAATAAGAAAATTGTCAGTTACAAATTTTGCATCTTGATGTAAGATTGATAATTCGTTAAGCGAGGGGTGAATTATGCGAAAGTTAATGAATTGGCTGCGAGCTGTATTGCTTGTGTGTATGGCCTTGTTTTGTCCAATGATGGTTTGGGCGCAAGATGGAACGACTGGTTTGGGTTCTATGGCGGAGAGTATGGTGCAAGGTCCGTTAACTATTATTATGAATTTTATTAATGATGCTTGTTATGTGGCAGGGATCATAATGATCCTGGTGGGTTTTAACAAATATTTGCGTTATCGTCAGAATCCGCAGGAAACACCAATTAGTACCCCGATAGTATATTTTCTTTTAGGAGTGGCGATTATCTTATTACCATTTGTTTATTATTTAGTGCAGCGCGCCAATGCTTAAATTAATAGATTAAGGATTTATTGTAACATGTTGAAAAAATTAGTATATTTATGTTTAATAATTTTTGGGTTGTTATTGCTTGGTTGTGATCGTCAAACTAATGAGGCTTATTTGCTGCGTCATCCAGCTAAATTTAAAACGATATTACAACAGTGCGTAACAATATCGAAAAACCAGATTAAGCAGTATCCGCAATGTGAATTGGCGGTGAATTTATACGGACAAGTCTTGCGTCTAACTCGGGAATTATTTAATAGTCCTGAACAATACGGCAAAGATATTTTATCACTCCAAATCAAGCGCGGACAGCTTGAAGAACAGATGGCTAAGGTACGAAGAAGAGATCGCCAGTCATATAAAAACCAAATTTACCAAATCAATCGCGAAATTAAAGTTCGTTTAGCATTATTGGCACAAGCGTAGAAGAATTTTGGATAATAAAGGGTTATCTTTTTCAGGTAATGCGAGACCATGGATGGTCGAGCCTTAGCGCCACATGGATGTGCTTGAGCGTGCCTGAAAAAGATAACCCTTTATTATCCAAAACTTTGTAAATTCTAAATGACCAATGGCAAATTTTTAGGTAAAATGTTAATTTAGCAATTTAAATAATTACCCAAAATGCGATTAGAAACGATAAAATTAAACGGTTTTAAGTCATTTGTAGATCAGACTAATATTCATCTGCCGAGCAATTTAGTGGGTATTGTTGGCCCTAACGGCTGCGGCAAATCTAATGTAATTGATGCGGTGCGCTGGGTTATGGGCGAAACTTCCGCTAAACAATTGCGCGGTAGTTCAATTGTCGATGTTATTTTCAATGGTTCAGTGAATCGTAAGCCGATAGGTCAGGCATCAATTGAGTTAATTTTTGATAACGCTGACGGCAAGATTACTGGTCAATATGCTGGTTATAATCAAATTTCAATTAAGCGTGAAGTAGGGCGTGATGCGCAATCCAGCTATTACTTAAATGGTTCACGCTGCCGTCGTCGTGATATTCGGGATGTTTTTTTAGGCACAGGATTAGGTCCCCGCAGCTATTCTATCATTGAGCAAGGGATGATTTCCGAACTTGTAGAAGCCAAGCCGGATGAATTACGGGCGCATTTGGAAGAAGTGGCTGGTATTTCGAAATACAAAGAGCGTCGGCGTGAAACCGAAAACCGTATTCATTCTACTAAAGAAAATCTGAATAGAATCAATGATTTACGAGAAGAACTTCGACTACAAATCAACCGTTTGCAAAGACAATCAAGGGCAGCCAAGCGTTATAAAGTCTTAAAAGAAGAAGAGCGTCTCTTAAAAGCCCAACTATTAGCTTTGCGTTGGATGAAGCTGGATGATGAGGCAAGGAATTTTAATAGTACAATTAGTCACCAGGATACTTTATTGCAGTCTCATTTGGCTGAATTACAAAGTATTAACACTGCAATAGAAAAGCAGCGTGATTTGATTACGAATCAGGGCGATCAATATCGTGAGATTCAGGCTAAATATTATGAGCTTGGCGGTGAGATTGCGCGGCTTGAACAAACTATACAGCACCAAAAAGAATTACAACAGCAGCTGACCTTGGATTTGCAACAAACTGAAGAAACTTGGCAGGCTGCGCAGCAGAGTCTTGCCGATGATAATGCGAAGCTTGCCGAGCTTAATCAAAACTTAGCTGAGCTTGAAAGTTGCGCTAAACAGGCACGCAATCAAGCTGAGCAATCGCAAAGCTTATTGGATGATGCTGAACAGCGCATGAATGATTGGCAAAGCAGATGGGATGAATTTAATGCAAGTGCTGCGAAAGCAGCTCAGGTGGTTCAGGTCGAACAAACTCGTATTCAACATTTAGAAGCACAGCAACATAAAACCTCTGATCAATTAGATAAGATATCTGAGGAAAAACAATTAGTTGATGCTGAAATCTTAGAAAAAGAATTAAGTAATATACATGGCCAAGCAGATCAATTACATGCGAAATGTGAGCAAATTACTGCAGATTTGGATTCTCTAGGTGAGCAGATCGAAGCACAAAAAAATACCAACAGTGTTAATGAAAGTAAAGTTGATGAATTACGCGAAAGCTTGCATGCTACAAAGGCACAATATGCATCTCTGGAGGTGTTGCAGCAAGCTGCAGTTGATCAAAGCGGAGAAGATAGCATCAAATGGCTTAAAAACAATGGGTTATCAGAAAAACCTCGTCTAGCACGAAAAGTTAAGGTTGATGATGGCTGGGAACAGGCTGTTGAAATGGCATTAGGTTCTTATTTGCAGGCAGTGTGTGTAGATTCTATTGATTCGATTACAAAAGTTTTGGATTCGCTGACACATGGTGCAGTTACTTTATTAGATACAAATGTTGGCAGTAATCAGAGTTCGTTGACAACACATAACGATTTGGTGTTATTACGCACCAAATTGCATACAGATTTACCAGTAGATGGTTTATTGCAAGGTGTTTATGTTGCTGAATCATTAATGGAGGCTTTGAGGTTACGTGAGAAATTATTGCCTAATGAGTCATTAATTACTAAAGATGGTGTTTGGCTCGGACAAAATTGGCTGCGAATTGCAAAAATAGATCAGAGTAAACCAGGAGTAATTGGACGGGAAAAGAAATTAACCAAGCTTGCGGCAGAAATTGAACAAGCTGAAAGATTATTTGATGATACGACAAAAGCATTAGAGAAAGGCCGTACACAATTAGTCGAGCTTAAACAACAACGTGAGCAATTACATCAAGCGTATAATAACACCCAGAAGCAATATCTTAATATTAAGGCGCAGAGCCAAATCAAGCAATCAGAATTGGATCAAATTGAACAACTAACCTCTCGTTTAACTAAAGAATATAGTGAATATCAGCAGTTTATTGAAAGTTCTAAAGATGATTTGGCGAAGGCGAATGAGATATTGCAGCAGGCAGCACAAAAAGTCGCGCAGCACGATAATGTGCGTGAGCAATTATTGGAACAACGTGATGAATGTCGGCGTAAATTGGATCAGTGCAAGAGTGGTGCTAAAGCTGATCAGACAGCTTTGTATGACGCAGAATTAGCTTTGCAATCTGCGCAAACTAAAATTGATTCATTGCAGCAGGCAATTGCCAGAATCGAACAACAAATATCTTCTTTGGTAGAACGGCGCGATACAATTAAAACTAATTTAACCAAGCAGGATGATGTGCCGGAAGGTGAAATTAAACAGCAATTAAATCAATTGTTAGAGCAGCGTTTATCAATGGAAAAAGAATTAACTGAAGCGAAGCAGTGTTTAAATCAATCAGAACACGAAGTGCATGCTTTAGAACAAAAACGACGTAGCGAAGATGAAAAAGTGCAGCAAGTACGTGGTCAGTTAGAGGAACAACGATTACAAGGTAAAGAATTTAAAGTGCGTCAAACTACTTTGCAAGAGCAGTTAGCGGATAGTTCTTATGAGTTGCAAACTTTGATTGATGAAATGCCGAAAGAAGCGGGCATTGAAGCATGGCAGGAATCAATTGAACAAATTGCAGCTAAAGTTGCACGTCTTGGTCCAATTAATTTAGCGGCGATTGAAGAGCACGATGAAGCAGCAGAGCGTAAAACTTATTTGGATTCGCAGCATGATGATTTAGAAGAAGCGTTAACTACTTTACAGAATGCAATTCGTAAAATTGATCGTGAAACGCGAGCTAAGTTTAAAGAAACTTTTGATAAAGTTAATGAAAATTTCCAAAAGTTTTTTCCTAAGATTTTTGGTGGAGGTAAAGCATATTTGGAAATGACCGGTGAAGATCTGTTAGATACGGGTATTGCGGTAATGGCCAAACCGCCCGGCAAGCATATTGCCAATATCCATTTATTGTCTGGTGGAGAAAAAGCATTGACGGCGATTTCGTTAGTTTTTTCTTTGTTTCAGATTAATCCATCACCGTTTTGCATGTTGGATGAAGTTGACGCGCCGTTAGACGATGCTAATGTTGGTCGTTTTTGTGAATTAGTGAAAGAAATGTCTAATCAAGTGCAGTTTATTTTTATTAGTCATAATACTGGCACGATTGAGATGGCAAATCATTTAATGGGAGTTACCATGAATGAGCCGGGAGTGTCACGTATTGTGTCTGTTGATATTGATGCTGCAGTTGCTATGGCTGAAGCATGATAAGAAAGGTAAGCATAAGGGGGCGTATTTATTTAGTACGCTAATATTGCAGTTTATGAGAACGCTCAGTAATGCTGCAGATTTAGGCGAAAAATTAATTTTTAAAGCGGAGTTTATATAAATAAATGAGTATTTAAAAATTAATTTTTCGCCTAAAGATGCGGCGTTAATGAGCGTTCCTAGAAAAAGAGTGAATAGTTACAATGGAACAAACAATTCGTTTAATTTTACTTGCAGTTGGCGCAATCATTGTTTTATGGATTTTATATGATGGAATAAAACGTCAAAAACGGCTTAGAGGCGAAGGAAATGTCATCACTACTGATGATGCAAATGATATGGATGAATCGGAAAAAGATAGTAGTGAAAAAATAGAGTATGCATTTGAAAGTGTTGAAGAGAATACGCCAAATTTGGGTATGGTTGATGAGATTGAAGAAAATGTTTCTGATGAAATATCTAATGATAAAACTGATATTGTTGACGATGTTATTATGTTGATGATTGTGCCGGAAAAAGGGCAAGTTTTTTCCGGCAGTGTTTTATTACAAACTTTATTTTCTCATGATTTACATTATGGCGGTCAACAAATTTTTCACCATTATTCTGCTGCTTCTGAAAACTTAGATAAACCATTGTTTAGTGTTGCTTCAGCTAGTGAATCGGGTAAATTCGATTTGAATTCAATGCGTGAGAATTCTTATCGTGGTCTGGTGGTCTTTATGGAGCCTGCTGAACATCTACATCCAATGGATGTGTTTGATTTAATGGTGGAATCTGCTCACAATCTAGCTGCGGATTTGCATGGTAAGTTACTGTCCGGTGACCAACAACCATGGTCAGACCAAGTTGCTGCTGAAATTCGCGCAACGATGTAAAATTCTCTGCTTTATTTCCTAAATTTTATGTGGCTTTTTTATAAAAAAATCTACTAACAAACCAAAGTAAAATTAAAATTGGAATTAAAATATAAGTTGCAATGATGCTATGTAGGTTCCATTGCCCTTGTACTTTTAATACCAAAAGTTGTCCTAAAATGATAACCACACAACCAACTATACAAATTATCGGACCAAACGGATAGAATTTGGCACGATAGGGTAAAATATTAAGATTATTGCCTTGGCGCAAAAAGGCTTTACGGAAACGATAATGACTAATTGCAATTCCAAGCCAGGCGATAAAACCTGATAAACTTGAAATACTAACTAGTAACAAAAACATTCGGCCGTTTCCAAAAAACGATGATAAAAACACCAGGGAACCGAAAACTGCAGTGATTAATACCGCGTAGATTGGTGTGCCATGACGATTGGTTTTTGTGAGAACTTTTGGTGCATGACCTTCATCGGCTAAATGCCATAAAATTCGGCTGGCGGAATAAGTATCGGAATTGCATGCAGATAACACTGCCATTAGGATTACAAGATTTATAATCGATGCAGCGTGTCTTAATCCGGCTTGTGAAAAGATAATGGTAAATGGACTAAGCGCTATATGTTCACTGCTGGCATGAATTAAACGACTATCAGTTGATGGAATAATAAAGCAAATTATCGCAATCGTTAAAAAATAAAAAACAAAGATTCGCCAAAATACACTGCGAGCTGCGCGCGGCATATTTTTTGCTGGATTATCAACTTCACCGGCAGTAATTCCAACTAATTCAGTTCCTTGAAAAGAAAATCCTGCTACTAAAAAAGTCACTAATAAAGTTTTCCAATTACCATGTAAAAGTCCAGTGTGCCAATTAGCAAAGCCAATATGTTGATGTCCAATTACGCCGGTAATCAATAATGTTCCAACAATAATAAAAGCCACTATTGCAATTATTTTGATTGAAGACATAAAATATTCTGATTCACCATAAATACGTACTGGAAATAAATTAATGATTAAAATCGCAAAGAAAAATATTGCGCTCCAGGCGGTGAACGAAATATTTGGAAACCAATATCTTACTAAAAAAGAAGCTGCTGATATTTCAACTGCAATTGCACTGGCCCAATCAAAAAAATAATTATATCCCATGGCTAAGCCAAAGGAAGGGCTGACAAAATCCGAACAATATTTGCAAAAGGCGCCCGAGGTTGGCATATAAGCTGTCATTTCAGCGAGACTGGTCATTAAAAAATATACTAAAAAACCAGTGATTGCATAGGCAAGCAAAGCGCCCCAAGGGCCTGCGGTATAAATTGCATTACCACTGGCTACAAATAATCCTGTACCTAGTGAACCTCCAATTGCGATCATTGTAACGTGCCGCGATCGCAGTCTTCGTTGTAATTGCTGTTGGTCGTTATTCATGTTTTTTTTCCTTTTTTTCTATTAATTGTGGGCATAAAAAAACCCCTGGTAGTTGTGTCTACCAGGGGTTTTAAAATTCTTTGTCATCCTGGGAGACATAACAATACACTCCCAAGACGAGCCTTAAGAGCGTCAGTTACGTTTACGTTTCAGGATGAAAAATTTAATATTCATATTCGCAGTATAGTATGATAATTTTTTATGTCAAACATTATTTAATGGTTTGTAATTTTGAACGTTCCAGAGAATATAATAATTCAGCTAAATCAATAGACTTAGCTGCAATTACATTATCTGCTGCGCCGTAATAAATATGTAATTTTTCTTGTTGGATAACTGCACCAGAAGGAAAAACCACATTGTCAACAACTCCGGTTTTTTCCCATTCATCTTCCGGTGAGAAAAGGGGATATTTTAAGCGCGCAATTACTTTTTGCGGATTGTCTAAGTCAAGCAATGCGGCACACGCGTAATATTTTTGTTTTGGAGTGCTATTATCAACGGCATGATAAATCAAAAGCCATCCTCTTGCAGTTTCAATAGGAGGACATCCAGGAGCTACATGATGTGCTTCAAAGTCAAAATGTGGATAAAATAATTTGTGTTCATCAAGATGACTAAATTGTTCCAGCCAGTAATCTTTTGTAAGTTGTTTAAAATCGTCAAAATAACTGATTTGCATTCCCGGCAATACTCGGTACATTAATGCATATTTACCGTTTATTTTTTTAGGAAAAAGAACGATATTTTTCATCCACATCGGATCATTTGCCAAGAGATGTCGACTTAAATAATTTTTATGGAATTTTAGAAATTCTCTTCCAATTATTGTTTGTGTGAAAATATTTTTTATTTCACGAAATAAAATCTTTGGGAATAGCAAACCGTGTTTATTAAAATGCGGTAATTTTGTACTACTCGCATAACCGACTAAAGCTGTTTTTCCATCAAATACTGTATAGGTAAGATAATATGTATCATTTATTTTAACAATTCTAGGATCTTCAATTCCATGACTTTCATATTTGTATTCGGGAATTAGTATTGGGCGATTTGATTTTTTAATGACAATGTTATTTTTAAGTTGGCAATAACCAATAGTTGATTGCATATTTGTTTTTTGTACCGCCCGATAAAACATATGAGTGATGTTTTCATGTTGAATACATGCAGGATTTAGTACAGAATGATTTTCAAATGGTAAATTACTTTTGGTTAATATTATATTTAAATTATTGATTTGTGGTTTATATGACGTGCAAACAGAACTCAATACATTCGTATCGATATTTAGATTCATAGCCATAAGTTACTTCCTGTAAGCTTTGAAAGCTATTTAATAATAAAATCCATAATTATTCTCGAAAGAATATATTTATTATAACCAAAATATTTTTGCTGCGCAATTTATTCTTGATATTATTAAGATATCTTGTGTCAATAATTAAGATTTGGAATAATTATCATAAGGTTATGTCTGATTTATGCGGCATCTTAAAAACGCGTGGTAAAACGAACACGAGGGTTTCTAAGGCTTGACACATTGTAAATTAGGGGTGTATTCTAAAATAAGGAGTCGTATAACATTATTAGAAGGATCTAATTATGAAGAAATTTATCTTATTTGTTTTGGTTTTTTGTTTGCTTATCCCCACGGTTTGTGTTTGTGCGCGTTGTCTTAAGTATCGCAAAATATGTAGAACTTATACGAGGCGAACCTATGTTACCAGAAGGGTCTGTCGGTATGTTCATACCTATAGATATCGAAGATATCGAACTCGCAGGATTTGCACAGTTTATCATACGCCAGTAATTCGTAGGTACTATCGCTGTAGATTAGTTTGTGTACGTTACGGTTAATCCAGATTATTTTTGGATTTTCGTATTTTAAATTTTTTGTTGAGAATATTAATTATTTAATTTCAAGCAAAAGTAAATGTGCGTATAAATAAGCAATAGTAGATTCCGCACCTTGATTTAGGTTGATGCTGTTTGAACGAACGCCGTCACAACAGCCACCGGTGGTGGGATTATATACCATTTGCTGTATTTGATTGTCACCTAAAAACCAATTAAACGCTTTGTGCATTAACGTTTTGTAATATTCATTTTTTGTTATGCTATACATAGTATGTAATGCTTCTACCATCGAAGAAGTATCTTCAGGTTGTTGGTCGAAAAACGCGCGTTTACCATTTTTATAAAACCAGCCATTTTGTCCTATTGGCATGTAATGTTTATCAAAAGAATGCTTAATTAAAAAATTTAAAGTTTTTTCGGCAATG
The DNA here is from genome assembly GCA_050123375.1 of Gammaproteobacteria bacterium. Taxonomy (GTDB): domain Bacteria; phylum Pseudomonadota; class Gammaproteobacteria; order UBA12402; family UBA12402; genus JASFHF01. Next base: position 28,229 of record JASFHF010000017.1, on the reverse strand, counting down.
CTAAAATAATTTTTTTTATGCGGCATAGCTTTGTATATATTTAGTAATGCATCTGGAAGTATCGCATTACAATAAGTTAAATACGGTTCAAACCATCTCCAATCATCTGCATGATATTGATTATATAAATGCAGTAAATGATTTCCATATTGCTCTAATGTTGCGTGCATTGCATGATCATTTTCTAATTTGGCAATAGCTTTCGCGCAAAATGCTATAGCGCGGGGAGAGTGTAATTTATTTGGCATATGCGTTAGGTGTTTTTCTAGCAACTTGCGCGCCTTCTTTTTGATTTTTTGTGGTAATTCTTGCGCAGCAGCGACGTAAGCAAGTGCATATATGGCACGCCCATTTGCATCTTCTAAATTTTCTTCGGCATTAGCTTGCGTATTTAGTGTTTTGTTATGATATACGTAATTGTGCAGATCACCAGGATTTTGTTCTACATATTCAATAAAGTCCAAATAAATATGCATTAAACGCAGCAATTCTTGTTTGCTGGTGCATTTTAATTTATTGTAATGTTTGTATGCTAAGGCAACTGCTATTAGTGCACGCGCATTATCATCCAAGGTATATCCAGAAGCAGGATCTGGAATAGAGAATTGCGCAAATTGGAAAATGCCGAAATCATCGGTGAGTTTTTTTAAATGCTTTAGTGTAACAGCAGGGCGTTTTCGCTGCAAATTTGGTATTGGAATATATTGCGTAAAACAATCTAAATACTGTAAGGCAACATTTGGCCAAATCATATTGCGTGTTTTGATAAAAGCGTTTTTTCCCATTGTTTTACGCAGCGTTTCATTTTGTAAAAGTTTTGAAATTGCATCAGCATAAGCACGGCTATCAGTGTGATCAATAATATATCCAACTTCAGGTGTTACCACTTCTTCTGCATGATAAAAACGCATTGATATAACTGGTCTGCCGGTACCTAACGCGTATGATAAAGTTCCGGAAGTAACTTGATGTGGATTTAAAGAAGCAGCTAAATATATATCGCTTGTTTCCAGATGATCCAACAATGCATCTAGGTCGAAATGCTGATTGTAAAATTTTACATATTTAGCTAAATTTAATTTATTCACTGTATCTTGTAAAAATTCACGATAACTTTCGCCTTCTTCTTTGAGAACATTAGGATGGGTAGCGCCGATAATTTGGTAAAGTACATTAGGAAATTTTTTTACTACATGAACTAATGCCTGCAAAACATATTCTATCCCCTTGCCGCGGCTTAACATCCCAAAAGTGCTTAATACAATTTTATTTTCTAAGCCAAAAGCTTTTTTTGCTGCTGCGCTGGTTGTATACGGCCGCTGATGAATTCCATGCGGGATTATGCGAATTTTACTTTCGGCAATATCATATTCTTGCTGCAATAAATTTTTCGCGCGTTCGCTCATCACAACAATAGTTTTAGTGTAATTGCAAATCTCGCACGTAACTTCACGTAATTTTTTTGCAGGTTGTGGTAATACTGTGTGCAAAGTAACGACAACTGGATTTTTAAGTGCGCGCAAAAAAGGAATAAGATAACAGCCGTATTCTCCGCCAAAAATTCCAAATTCATGCTGAATGTTAATTAACTTTGCATTGGGCATAGCATTAAGCATTTCAGCGGCTTTAATATAACTATTTTGCTGATGTTGGTTAATTTGAAATAAAACTCTATTATCATAAGACAATTTTTTGTCGCCACACATGGCAATAATTTTCGCAGAAAATGAAGGGGCGGCGAGATGAGAATCAATAGAATTGGCGAGATCATGCGTGAAACTTGCTAGACCACATGCGCGTGGGGGAAAAGTGGATAAATATATAATGTTAACCGAATTCATGTTTGCCATGATATAATCCTTCTATGAAATAAATTTAAACCTCCAATTTCATTTCTTCAATTATAGCTTTTGCGCTTAACAAAATTACTTCGATTTCTTCGGTAATTTCTTCTTGTCTAAGCATATTTAATTGAAGTTCCAATTGATTTTTATTTTTATCTAACCATCGAATTGCGTTTTCCATATGTAATAATCTTTGTCGATTTTCGACCATGAATGATTTAAAAAATATTTGATGCAAAATAGCAAAAAGATATTGGTCTAATAATTCTGTGATAAATTGTTTAGGTTTCATGTTTAGCAGTGGTGGAAAAGGCGCGAATGAAGATTCTAGCTTTTTATTTATGTTTGATGCGTCTGAATTGACCAAGCCAAAATTATTAAAAGGGTTGAGCTCTAAAGTTTGTATCACGTTTTGTGATTCGACATTGCAAATAATAGACCAACTTCCAGGATAAATAATTTTTTCTGTTTCTTCATTAATTTTTTCTAAAGTTTTAATCAGGTTAAATATAACTGAGTGTATTTCTTCAAATGCGCTTGGACCATCTAGAAGTTTTATTTTGTTGTTTGCTTCAGTTTTTGCTGCAAAATCCATTTCTAATATTTTGGTTGTCAGTTTACGACCGATAACTATTAAATAAGGGATAATTGGTTCTTTGTTTTCTTTTTTTGAGCTTAAAAAATGCTTAATAATAGCTTCATTGAAATCTCCGCAAAACCCTCTTTCTGATCCTATAAGCACATATGCAGTTGTTGATTTTTCTTTAAGAAGTGAAAAGCGCGGAAAAAAATGCATGAAATCATTAGAAGCTTCTTCTAAAGTAGCAATAACTTTTATTTGATTTTCTAAGAATTTAGTGGTTTTGCTAATTTCGATTAAAGACAAATTTTTCATTGCAGCAACAATATTTTTTATTTCTCCGAGATTGTAAATGTGTTTTTTTAACTCAGAACGTTTTGTCATGTTATACCTGCTGTTTTTTGCCACACATTTATAATTTGCTGCCATTTATTACGTTTATCAAATAATGTTATACCGCTTCGCAACATATAATCTATTAGTTTTTTTTGCAGTTGCGGTATATTTTCTAAGTTGATATTGTCAAAAACACCATCATTATACGCGATGAGCCATGCTAATTGTGCTTCAATAGACAGCGGTTCAAATAAATCCTGTTTGAGCAGTTCACGCAGCGCTTGTCCGCGTTTGATTTTTTTCTGCATTGAAGGTTCCAATCTGCTTCCAAAATGTGTAAATACTTCTAGTTCGAGAAACTGCAAATAGTCCAGTTTCATTCTGGCTGCTTCCTTTTTAATTAGTATTTGTTGCGCTTTTCCGCCAATTCGGGAAACAGATTTAGTAATATCAATAGCTGGAAAAAATCCAGCGGAAAATAATTTTGCATCAAAATAAATTTGGCCGTCAGTAATTGAAATTAAATTGGTAGGAATGTATGTTGCAATTTCGCCTTCTTTTGTAACGATAATAGGAAATGCCGTCATGCTGCCGCCGCCAAGTTTATGCGATAAACATGTAGAACGTTCCAGAAGTCTGGAATGCAAATAAAAAATATCAGCAGGATAAGCTTCACGTCCCGGCGGCCTTTTCAATAACAGAGAAAGTTCTCGATAACTTAGAGCATGAGTGGTCAGATCATCATAAATAACCAAAACATCACGGCCGTTTTTCATCCACCATTCTGCTATGGTGCATCCGGCAAAAGGGGCAAGATATTGAAGGCCTGGTAAAGTTGTTGCTTCAGCAACTACAACTACAGTGTTGTTTATTGCTCCCGTATTATTTAAAGTTTGAATTGTATTTACAATACTTGATCTTTCTTGACCAATTGCTACGTAAACACATAACACGTCTTTATCTTTTTGATTGATAACAATGTCAAGCGCCAAAGAACTTTTTCCTAAGCCATTATCACCAATAATCAATTGCCGTTGACCTTTGCCGATAGGAATTAGCGCATCCAGAATTTTGTTACCTGTATAAAGCGGATTATTAACAAAATCACGTTCTGTGATCGAAGGAGATAATACATCAATTTCACGCCATTCATGTGCATCTATTTGCGGTTTTTCATCCAATGGTTTTCCTAAAGGATTTATTACTCTGCCTAATAATTTATCGCCTACTGGCGCACTTAAAGTTGATCCAGAATGGAAAACAATAGTTCCCGCAGTCAATTTTTCTGTTTGTTCTAATAAAATTGCGCCGACAAGTTTTTCGGTTAGGTGAAAAACCATAGCGCGACTACCGTCTTCCATGTCAAGAATTTCGTCAATAAACGCCGATGGCAGTCCTTTAATCCATACAATACCATCCCCAACTGAAACAACTTTTCCTTGTTCGGAAATTCTTAATTCAAATTTATAATTGTCGATCCAGGTGTCTTGTCTGGTTAATGGAGATTTATTCACGATGTGCAGCCTTTGCAAAATATTCTAATTCATCTCTTAAGTTAGCATGAAATATTATGGCGCCTAATTCAACATAAAGACCTGAAAAAAGTTTTGGATTTAGCTCAAAACTAAAAGAAAACTTATCACCAAATTGCTTTTGTATTGCTGCAATAATAGTGTTTTTCTTTTTTTCAGCTAATTGATAAGCTGTGCTAATTTTACAAATTTCACGATCGCCAATTTCATTCTTCATAATTTGTATTTTTTCTTTTGGTAAACTGTTAAAATCATCCAGAAATAAATTGATAATTTTATCTTCTAACTCTGGACAAGAAACTTGTGCCAGCATTTTAGTAGCAAATTTTATTGTTTGAGCAATAGATTCTTTTTCTTTTTGGCTAACAATTTCATCAATTCGCCGTTTTTCTAATGCTTGATTTTTTTCTCGTTCATTTTTTAAAGCATTTGCCAAATCTGCTAATTTTTTCGTTTTTTCTTCTTCCATTTCGTGTTGTAAATTTATTTGATTCCGTTCTTTTTCTTTTTCCCATTCCAATAATCTATTTTCATATTTGTTTTGCAGTTCTTGAGCATCTTTATGCATTTTATTTGCTTCATCTAACTCTTTTTGAATAGAGGTTTTCCTTTGCAATATGGCTTTTTTTATGGGAGCGTATAAAAAATATTTCAGTATCCATACCAGAATCAGAAAATTAATTATTTCTAAAATAAATGTAGACCAGTTTATTTCCATAGCAAACCGCCTTATCCTGTCAATATATCATTTAATGGGTAATTAAATGTGCAAGTAATGGATTTCTAAATAAAATAATCAGCATGATTACCAAACAGTAAATAGCTAGCGATTCAATCATGGCTAAACCAATAAATAAAGTTCTGGTAATAGATTTTTCAGCTTCAGGTTGTTTTGCCAAGGAATCTAAAGCTTGGCTGATTGATTTTCCCATTGCTATAGCTGGAAGCATTGTTCCCAATGCTATTCCTAACGCAACAACTATTGTGGATACAACAACAACCCAAGTCATACTAGTCATGATGGTTTTCTCCTTTTCGATTTAAAAATATTAATTCTGTTTTTCCTCATTACTTTTAGTTTTTCTAAGTTCTTGTACTTGTATTCCACCTGCAATATATATTAGTGCCAGCATGCCAAAAATATAAGTTTGAATGCAAGCTTCTACAATATGTAAAATTAGCAAAGGTATTGGGATTAAAAATCCCGCAACCATTAATACAATTAATGCAACTAGCTGCAAGCTCATTATGTTTCCAAATAAACGTACCGCCATAGCTAAGGTTCTGGATAATTCACTTATAATATGAAATGGTAACAGAATAGGGCTTGGTCTAAGATAATGACGAAAATAATTTTTTAACCCTTCTGCGCGAATGCCAAACCAATGCACTGAAAGAAAAACTAAAATTGCAAGTCCTGATGTAACAGAAATATCTGCAGTTGGTGAATGGAATCCTGGAATGATGCCAATTAAATTGCTTAACAAAATAAATATCCATAATGTTGCTATAAATGGAAATACCAATTCGATTTGTTGTGGTAAAACCGCATAAACTGCATTTTGCATCGCAGTAATAATTCCTTCTAAAATAGTTTGGTAACCGCCTGGTTTTAAAAGGAGCTTGCGGGTTGAAGCAAAAGAAAATATTAGCAATAAAATAATAATCACCCAGCTGGTAAGCACTGCTTTTGTAATATGCAGAAAACCTATGTTTATAATAAAACTGCTAAAAAAACCAGTTGAATCCATTTATTTATTTTCCTTTAATAAAAAAATAAACATTCGCGGCGCCAATTATTACTCCCAAAAAAATCAAACTTATTGTCCATGAAATAGAAAAATACCTTTCAAGTTTATTGTCAAGCCAAACTCCCAAATATGCCCCTATAATTACTGGTAGAATAAATATAAATCCTAATGTGCCTAAATAAACAGTTTGAGCTAATAAAGTTAGTTTTTCTTTTTTAGCTTGTTTGATTTTATTAATATCTGATTGAATTTTATTTTTTAATTGTCGATGATTGTTTTGAGTATTTGAGTTGTTCATTCTGCACCACCTTGCTGCATTTCCCATAATCGCTTCAATATTTTTTCATCAAGACGATGAAGAGTTTCCTTAATATTTGCGATATCTTCTCTTTCCGAGCGAGATTTTTCCTCTAAAGCATTGCTGATTTCATCATAATCATTACTGCGCAAATAATATCTGGTGGTTATAATTAGTATGTTTTGATTAAAATAAAGCAATCCGCCAGGCAATGCCAAATATTCTTCATCAGTGTTTGCATTTTTATATTTAAATCTGGCCAAACCGAATTTCAAGCAAGTCATTATTCTAGCATGATCTGCTAGAATGCCAAAGCTTCCTGATGCATCTTCTCCGACGAAACTCATAATATCGTCAAGTTCTTCACATTGCTTGGTGCTTTGCAGGTGCAAACTAAAAGTTTTCATTTAGCAATCTCCGATTTGGCTTTTGTATTGGCATGTTCCATAGCTCCAATCATGTAACATTGATTTTCATCTAAATGATCGTATTTTCCTTGAAGAAATGCTTCGCAATCCGATAATGTTTGTTCTAATGATACTGAAACACCTTTAATTCCTGTATGCTCGGCTGTAATATAAAATGGTTGGGTTAAATATCTTTGTAATTTGCGCGCGCGCGAAACAATTTTTTGATCCTTAGGAGAAAGTTCTTCAATACCAAGCATCGCAATAATGTCTTCTAATTCCTGATAACGGGCAATATGTTCACGCACTGCTTGAGCAGTAGAATAATGCCGTTCGCCCAAAAAATGCCGATCCATGAATTTACTTTTTGATTGTAAAGTATCAATTGCCGGATAAATACCTTTGCCTGCTTGAGAACGGGATAAGATAACTACAGTATCCAAGTGAGTTATAATACCGCTGACTGCTGGATCGGTAATATCATCGGCTGGAACATAGACAGCTTGAACTGATGTTACCGTTCCTTTTTGTGTTGACATAATTCTTTCCTGTAACTCAGCAATTTCTGTCATCAGAGTGGGTTGGTAACCAACTGTTGCAGGCATTCTGCCAAGCAAACCAGAAATTTCACTGCCGGCTTGAACAAAGCGATAAATATTGTCCATTAAAAATAAAACTTCTTTTTGCAAATTATCGCGTAAATATTCAGCATAAGTTAATGCTGCCAATCCAACTCTGAATCTAACCCCGGGTGATTCATCCATTTGACCAAAAACCATTAAGGTACCAGGCATTACGCCTATAGATTGCATTTCACGCCAAAGTTCATGTCCTTCACGAATGCGTTCCCCAACACCAGCAAATACCGATACCCCCATGCGTAATTTTACGATAGAATGCATAAATTCCATTAATAATACCGTTTTGCCTAAGCCGGCGCCGCCAAAAAGACCAGTTTTGCCGCCGCGCACAAAAGGACATAGCAAATCTATAGCTTTAATGCCGGTTTCTAATACTTCGTGACTTAATTTAGTTTTTGCAAGGGAAGCAGGTTTGACCAGAATATTGCGGTAATTCTGAATGTTAATTGGAGGTTCGCCGTCTAGTGGTTCACCAAATAAATTTAATACTCGCCCTAAACAATTGGTTGATACTGGAATGTGGATGGGCGCTCCTGTATCAAAGACTTCTAGTCCACGCTTTAGACCGGTGGCACGGTGTAAAGTAATTGCCTGAATATGGAATTGGTCAATATGCTGATAAACTTCCAAAACATAACTGTCATTTTCCGTGCTGGTTATTAAAGCTTGATGCATTGGTGGTAATGTTTTGCAGGCAATACGTACTACCGGACCATGTACTGAAACTATAGTTCCAATAGGATTTTTTCCTTCTTTGCCAGCCGCTGCACCTTGCAGCATTTTTTGATCCTTCATGATTTTATCCTAGTACTGTTTTTACTATATCATGTTCTATCGTTATATTTAAGAGTTACTATTTTTTATGAGTGCAAGGCAGGGCTTTATAAAAACACCATGGGGTCAAGTCTCGAATTTGATAATTTGGTAATTTATTGATCAAATTCCAAAATTCAAGATTTGACTCTCATGGTAAGTGAAATGCCTAATTCGAATGGCATATTAGCTCGTGGTAATTTATTGTGATTTAATTCTATTCGTGAGATATCATGTATGCCGAATTTGCAATCAGCAATAATTTTGATGATATTATTTAATCGTATTTCACTTCCATCGTGGATTTCTAAAGCGCAACGAGGCACAAATCCACAATCGATAATAGAAAAAATGGTCGCATGGAATAAAGACTTATATCTATTATCAAAAGGGCAATTTATAAAAACATTATCAGCGTAATTAGTTTGCATATATTTATTTTTTCTTTTTTTTGCTTTTAGCAATACGTTCTGCAATTACAGTTCGAACAGCTTTTTTTATAACAGATGAGAAACGGCTAGCTAAATTAAAAACTGATAACATGTTAAAACGTATTGGTTCAGATAAAACCGGCTATTGGAAGCTAAATGAGTGATGATCGTTCAGTGTAAATTCGGTGTAAGTTCGGAGATAAGTTGGTGCAAAATTTGCACTAACTAGTTTCGGAGTCGAAATCGAAGTGTGCCATAGGAGAAAGTTAGAATTACTTTGGTTAGCACTGAAAATTAGCCTAATTTTTAGCATAGTGTTTATTTTGTGGAAAACTCTGGTCTGCTCATTGACTTTGTCACAAAATATAGTATAATTTGTGACAAATGAGGTGAGAATTATGACTGCTATAGCTAAAATCAAAGCATACATTGCTAAGCTTTCTGAAGGGCAATCTTTTACAGCAAAAGAATTACGGCGGTTTGCTGAGACGGCCAATATTCGGCAAATTTTAAATCGTTTAGTAAAATCTGGTAAATTAAAGCGGGTGACTCGAGGGGTATTTGTAAAGCCCAAATATATAAAGAAAGTGGGTGAGATGTTGCCGTCGACAATGGAGGTTGCAAAAACGCTTACCAAATCACTTGGTGAGACAATTGTTGTGCATGGTGCTGAAGCGGCAAGACAGTTACAATTAACAACGCAAGTTCCTGTGCGTCTTGTTTTTTATACCAGTGGAAATACAAGAACATTGAGAATAGCTAATCGAACGGCTAAACTAATACACGTTAATCCAAGTCGTTTAGTAGCTCCAGGAACCAAAGCAGGTTTAGTTATTTCAGCGTTGTGGTATTTGGGTAAAGAACACGTAACAACAAAAACTATAGAAATAATCAAACAGCATCTTTCCAAAAAAGAATTTAAATCAGTATTAGGATTAATTGAAAACATGCCTGATTGGATGGCAGATGTTTTTTATCGTTATCAAAAAAGAGAAAAAAATGAATAAAAACTTTTTAAATTTGTCGTTAGAGAAAAAATTAAACTTAATTCATACAGCTGGTAATAAATTTGATGTATCAGATATGATTATCGAAAAAGATTTTTGGGTGTGTTGGTTGCTTGAAAAACTATTTAAATTGCCAATTAAAATGGCTTTTAAAGGTGGGACTTCTTTATCTAAAATTTTTAATCTAATTAAGCGTTTTTCAGAAGATGTAGATATAACTATTGATTATACTAATTTTAGGCAAAAGTTGGATTTAACAAATATTAGTCGTTCGCAACTTAAAAAAATTAGTAATGAATTAAAAGGGCAATTGCAAATTTATGTTTCAGAAACAGTGATTCCATATTTGCACGCACAATTGTTAGAAATTCCACATAAGAAATCATTCGAGATTATATTAAGTGATGATGGTGAACGATTGCAGTTTTATTATCCTAGTATTGTTAATAAACAATTAGGATATTTGCGCGATCATGTTTTAATTGAATTTGGAATTAGAAATAGTACAGAGCCGTGCGAAAAACACGATGTTGTTACTTATTTGGATTATTTAATAGAAGATGGAAATGTTATTTTACCTAAACCAAAGGTTGATATTTTGTCGCCTGTACGCACTTTTTGGGAAAAAGCCACATTAATGCATGTAGAATGTCATCGTAATCGGTTTAACAAAAATCCTGAAAGATTATCAAGGCATTGGTATGATTTGTTTATGCTATATAATTCTGATATTGGCAAACAAGCATTATCATCAATTAATATTTTGAAAAGTGTTGTATGGCACAAAAAAGCTTTTTTTAATGCAAGTTATGCAAATTATGATGATTGTTTGAGTGGTAAATTTCGTTTAATTCCAGATGATGCTAATCAGGTAAATTTAGCACAGGATTTTAATAGCATGATCCAAGCAGAGATGTTTTATGAATCTCCGCCAGGGTTTGATGAGATGATGAGATCCTTGCAGGAGTTAGAAACAGTACTAAACGAGGGTTGATAGGCAACTGTTGCAAATTTTGCAACAGTTCGAATAATGATCAGTTGTTGCAGAATTTGCAACAACTGGTGCCCGGGGCCGGAATCGAACCGGCACGGGATTTAACTCCCGAGGGATTTTAAGTCTATTTATTTGGATATTTGGCGATCGAGCGCGACCGATTACCGTAATTAAAGCAATCAGTTATTTCAATTTCTTAATTGTAATAATTCGCCAAAAGTCGCCATAATTTGCCGCGAAGTGTGCCGTGAGTGTGCCATGGATTTTTTGTTTTTCAATTTTGTTTTTCAAAAATTTTCTGATGCTTTTTAATTTCCTGCAAATGATCGTCCATCGACCAGAGCGCGTGAAAAATAGTATCCTGGTCAACATGATGGTCGCTGTTCCATGCGGCTAATAAGCAATTTAATATAGCGTGTGTTTTTGTTAAATGTTCATCAATAACATCTTGCAATTCAAGCCTTGCATCCATATTTAGTCTCCGAATTGTTATTGTTATCGAGCAGCCATTTATCAACTAGATTTTTTAATTCTTCCATTGGTAATGGTTTCATCGCAAAATCATCGCCCCCGGCAGCCATGCATTCTGCTTTAAGCCCCTCCCCAAAGGCTGTTAGAAAAATCACGGGGGTGTGCGAAAATTTTGGTATAGTTCTTATTATTTCGCACACTCTCACCCCATAGATATCAGGCAAGCCCACATCAAGTAAAAATAAATCGTAATCGTTTTTTAAAAACTTAATAGCTTGACAACCATTTCGTGCAATATCCACATCATATCCAAGTTGTTTTAAAAAAGTTAAATTGATTTTTCCAATAAGCTCATCATCTTCGACCAGTAAAATTTTAAATTTTTCTGTGTCTTTATAAATCTTGCGATTGTTATTGCCAAAAGCCATCGAATCACCCCCAATCCAAAAACCATCCGTTCGTTGATTTAACATAACATTTCTCCTTGTAAATTAAGATTCTTCCTGAATGTGGTTTTTGCTATTATTTTTTTCAGATGAATCGGTTAAATTTTTTTTGTATACTTCTTTACGAAATACGGTAACTGAATCAGGAGCTTCAATGCCAATAACCGCTCTGGTTTTATTGCTACTAAGCAACGATACAGTAATATTGTCATTAATAATTATAGATTCACCCTTGCATCTACTTAAAACTAACATATCCATATTTCCTTTAGTTGCTTTGATCTATATTATTTTTGTTGTGATCAAAATATTCGTTACATGCTTAATATAGGACAGAATAGAAGAAGAAGGAATAGCAAAAAGATATTGGAAAATTTACCTATAAAAATTTAAGGTAAAATTGCATTTATGTTTAATTTTAGTACGCTACTTAGCGCACAATGTGTATAGATCATGATAACTCGGCGTAAGTTGATCAGCAAATAAATCAAATTCGGGATTGACAAAAACAGATGTTTGCTGCTCTACGACTAAGCCGCATTTCGCAAGCCAGTCTAAAGCTTCCTGATCACTATACCATGCCATAAAATGTCTTGGAAATATAGTGCCAATGGGTAACGAAACAATAAATTTTGAAGTTTCGGGTGATTTCTTTACAAGCATAGATAAATATGCAGTCGGGTCTTTTGTATGCTCTATAGCGTCCTGAATTAGGTATAAACCAAAATCCCCCGTATATTCTAAATCATTCATATTAGTTTTCTTAAAAGAAACAATGTCTTGCCAATTTTTATCCCAATGCGGCATTAAAACCCTAGCAAAATCAAAAGCAGAATTATACAAATCACAAAAAACTAATTTTTTTCTTCGCGGAAGAACATATTCTTGCACATATTTACTTGGCACACCAAAACCAATATCAATTATGCTATTAGGTTTAGCTCGCTTAATTAAATCTATAACAACTTGTTGTCGATCAATGTGCCAACTACCGCTAATGAGATTATGTATATGCAAGACAACTCGGTTTTGAAGTGGTCGATAAACTTCATTGCCTTCTTCATCAGATAAATCAAGATTGTAATGCAAAAATGCATCAGCTATTTCTTGTTTAGTAAGACGCAAAGTATCTATAATATTTTGGAATTGTTCTTTGTAACGGTCATCGTTAATTATACTGCCTAAGAAATCAAGCAGCTTATCTCTTTTAGAAGCCATATGATCCTCAATATGGTTGCGCTATACATGCACGATGGCAACGGGCATACCTTATGTGATTTTGGCTTCTATTGCAAGCAGGGATGTGGGTTAAATAGCTATTCTGACACAGCCACGAAGAAAGTTGCTGGTGTAGCAAAAGTGTCTTGTCTTATATTTTTTCATTACATCAATCAACGCTGAGTCAGTTTCTGGCAATTTATTACTGGTTTTTAAATGACCAGATGAATCAGGTGCAGTATGAATAAATTCAAAGTTAGCATTATTGATTAAACGATATATGGGGGTATTTTCAACTTTCAACGTATTATTTATAACTTCGTGCTTAAAAGCTTCGAATAATTCTTTGATGTCTCTGGTGGCTTGCATAATGCTTAAAACTTCGCGCGTTCTTGGCACACTTTCAATTAAGCTTGGCTCATTAATTGAATAATAACCAAATTTTTTTTCGCCATTTACGTTCAAATGCTGTGGAAACATGATTGTAGGTATGTATTCCAATTCGTAAACATTTAAGAAAACTTCTTGTAATTTAGTAATTGGTGCGACAGCATCATCTTTATTATTTGCGCTAAAACAAGGTAATGCGCCAACCCCCACAGAAATTAAATGTTTCAGAGTTTCTAACTGATATGCGCCGCATTTAATATTTTCACGTCTGGTAATTGCAGCAAATTGCTGCCAGATTAATTTTAACGTTGCAGAAAAACGCCAATACATAGACTGATTCCAGCTAACTTCATAAAAATAATTCTTTAAACTTTGCCATGCATCACCATCATTTAATTTATCAAACCATTTTTTAGAAAAAAACAAAACTTCTGAAAACCAAGGTGATGCAAAACCTGGACTATTGGCGATCTTTTTAAATACTAACCATTGATCTTTCAATTGTTTGGGAGCATTAAGTCTAATTCCAAAAGTTTTTTGCAGGCGTTTATAACCTGAAGCTTCAGAAATTTTTGGCAGCATAAATATTGATCTCGCGCCAGATGATACGTTCCATGATAGCTGAATAAAGTACGAATAAGTTGGATCTAAAGATTCCCATATGCCGAAAAGTGTTCCTTCATTTAGTACAGTTAGCGGCATTAAACGATGATCGAGATTAAAATGAACTTCGCCGGCTTTTTTTAACATTAAACCCATAGGGATTGTGCGATAAGTTAAATCTTCACGTATTTTGCTTGAAATAGTCGGGTGAGTTATCGGCACAATTTCGTGCGATTGATTTGAAATATTAACCGTTCCTTCAGTAAAAATCATTGAACCGAACGGATAGCGCACACGATATAGTTTATAGCTATCGTCTGGATTAATATTATCAATAATGCTGGCAAGCTCTGGATTTACCTGTTTAACATCTTCTCTGGCATCTTGCCAAGTTAGGATTTGTAGGTCAGCTTGTGTCATTTGTGACTCCTTTTAAGCGCGTAAATTAGCGTCATCCATGACCATAAATCCCTGCTTCACGCAATAATAATTATGGATGAATGTCCAATATTTGACCACCAAATAAGCTCTGATTATTGTGTAAGATTTGTGCTATATGTTAAAGAATTGGTCTTAAATAGGTATCTCAAGTATTATATAATGGTGTCCGGAGCCGGAATCGAACCGGCACGGGATTTAACTTCCTAGTATACCGAACCAAAAACGGTATTTTCTTCGAGTGGTTCGAAGGTGATTTTTAATGAGCATAGGAAAAAAATCCAGTCATATCTGCAGTAAAATTGGCAGAAATATTTGGTTTTACTTCTAGAGCCTGTTGTGTCAGCTAATTAGGAAAAATAATTAGGAGAGCAATAATGAAAAAAAGAATAGTAGTTTGTGATACCTCTTTTGTAAGAGCAAAATTAAGTAATATTTTAGAAATTTTTCCTCTTCGTGATTGGGAATGGTGTATCTCTGAAACGATTGATCTTGAATTAAATAATCCAAGCCTAAAACCAGATGAAAAGGAAAGGCGTTTAAAAATTTTTAAAGAAATCATAGGTGAAAAATCACCATATAAAATTCTTAGGCCTAGAGGGCAAATACTTATTGAGGAACAAAGATGTTTTTATGAAAATAAACGGTTTAGTCCTTCAATAAAATCTTTATGCTCAAATAAACATCAACGTTGGAGGAAAAAACTTTATAAAAAACGGAATGAAGCAGCATTGGAAAAGTTGAATGAACGCAGCATCGAAAGAAATAAAACAGAAAAGTTAATATGGTCACAAATGTTATCTTTATCAGATGCAGCAAAAATTCGGAAATATTGTGTTAGTGACATTGATTGGAAAGAAAAAGTATGGTTTAAGGATGTTTGTTATAATTTAAATTTTCAGGAGCAATTATTTGGTTCTTTGTTATATTCTGAAATATTACCCTTCATTAAGGGCATAACTGTAGAACAAGCTAAAGAAAATTGTCCTGGAATTTATCTTAATATTCGATTTTTTACTTTAATTACCATGTTGCAAAGAACAGAAAATGAAAAAAATCAGTTTACTGTATATCTTGAAGGTGAAAAAATTGAAATAAAAAAATCATTTATTACAGATGCTGTTATTGCTCTTGCATACTTGCCATATATAGATTGTTTTGCAACTTGTGATAAAGGCCAGGCAGGTTTACTTAAATTTATTGCTAAGGATTACCAAGGCAAAGTAAAAATTTATTGAAATTGATTCAACATCGGGCTCATGGCTTTAGAAACTTATTCGTGTGAGAATATTATATGCTTAAATAAGTGTGCCTTCGTTTTCGGGAATGACCCATCAAATTATGCCACCAGTGTGCCATGAGCGTTAAAAAGTCCTCAGATTCAAAATTTGTCTAACTATAAAAAGGGGCTAAACTCTAGGCTGTGATTGGTGCCCGGGGCCGGAATCGAACCGGCACGGGATTTAACTCCCGAGGGATTTTAAGTCCCTTGCGTCTACCTATTCCGCCACCCGGGCAGGGTGACTCATTCACTATTATTAACTAGGCTGAGGCCGGAATCGAACCGGCGTCCACGGCTTTGCAGGCCGCTGCATAGCCACTCTGCCACCCAGCCACAATGCCATGGGGGTCAAGTCTTGAATTTGGGAATTTGTTGATCAAATTCCTAAATTCAAGACTTGACCCCCCAACCTAAATTCAAGACTTGACCCCCCAAAATTGACCCCCCAAAATTGGAGCGGGAAACGAGACTCGAACTCGCGACCCCAACCTTGGCAAGGTTGTGCTCTACCAACTGAGCTATTCCCGCTGACTGAATTATTCTAGCCTACAAAGCTTGATAGTCAAGAAAGATTTAGGGGTTTGATTTTTTGCTGTTTTATTGAATGCAATTACTATAGTTCAAAATTTGGCCAGGCAATTTTGATGTAAACCACCATAGTCCAAATGGTTAAAATAGCGGCGATATACAGTAATATATAACCGCTATAAATTAATATTCCTGGATGTTTTGGATTGCCAGCTAAAAGGGCGATGATTGACAGCATTTGTGCGGCGGTTTTAAATTTGCTTACATAGGTAACGGCAACACTAACACGTTTGCCAATTTCAGCCATCCATTCGCGTAACGCTGAAATTGCACATTCTCGTCCGACAATAATTGCGGCAGGAATAGAGATATAAATTAAATATGGATTACCAACTAATAAAACTAAGGCAATCACTACCATGAGTTTGTCTGCCACAGGATCAAGAAATGCTCCGAAAGCAGTTGTTTGGCCGAGTTTGCGTGCTAAATATCCGTCGAGCCAATCAGTAGCGCTTGCAAGTGCAAAAACAATAGCGGAAGCAAAGTGATTCCATCCAAAAGGCAAATAAAAAATAATTACAAAAATAGGAATTAATAGAATTCTTAGAAAAGTTATTGTCATAGGAACGTTCAGTTTCATACATTCATGATAGCAATTTAATTTGTTAATGTAAATTGTCGTATATTTTTTGTGCCAGTTGTTGGCTGATGTTTGGTGTTTTCGCTAAGTCTTCGATGCTTGCTTTTAGGATTCCTTGCAATCCACCGAAGTGTTTCAGCAGTGTTTGACGTCGTTTTATTCCAATACCTGGAATATTTTCTAAAGATGATTTTTTTCTGCTTTTAGCGCGGCGTGCGCGATGTGCAGTAATTGCAAATCTGTGCGCTTCATCACGAATTTGTTGGATTAAATGTAGCGCATGACTATCTGGCGGCAGATTTATAGGTTTGGTTTGTCCAAGCATAAAGATGGTTTCCCAACCAGGTTTGCGTGTTATACCTTTTGCAATTGCTAGAACAATTATTTCGGAAATGTTTAACTCTTTTAAAACTTTTTCAGCTTGTTTTAGTTGAGTTTTGCCGCCATCAATAATTAAAATATTCGGTAGTTTTTTTTCGCTTGATTTAAAGCGGCGTTTTAATGCTTGATACATTGCTGCAACGTCATCGCCTGGGGTTATGTTTGTAATGTTAAATTTGCGATAATCATTTTTTATTGGGCCATTTTGATCGAACACCACACATGAGGCAACTGTTGCTTCACCCATAGTGTGGCTTACATCAAAACATTCCAGACGTTTAGGTAATGAGCGAAGTTTTAATTCTTGTTGCAATGCTAGAAAACGTTGATGTAAATTAGCTTTGCTTAATAAATAAGTGTTTAGAGATTCTTGCGCGTTAATTTTAGTTATTTGCTGCCATTTCTTTTTGATACTGCGTACAGAATATTGTATTTTTATGTTTTTGTTTGTTTGCGACGTGATGATTTGTTGTAGTGTTTTTAAATTAGTAATTTTGTGACATAAAATGATATTAGGTGGAATTTCATTGTCGTTATTTAAATAGTATTGAGTTATAAAAGTCGTTAATATAGTTTGGGTTTTTTCCTCAAGTGGTAGTTTTTGAAAAAAACTTTTATTGCCGAGAATTCTTCCATGACGAATTAGTAAGATACAAATGCAAACAAATCCGTTGCTTTCAGCTACAGCAATAACATCGGTATTTTCACGCTTAGAACTTACATATTGTTGGCTTTGGGTTTCACGTAAGTTTTGAATCTGATCGCGATAGATAGCAGCAGTTTCAAATTGTAATTTTTTTGTAGCTTGATCCATTTTTTCTTCTAATTGCTGAATGATAATATCACTTTTTCCTTGTAAAAATAAAATCGCATTTTGAATGTCTTTGACGTAATCATTTTGTGAAATAAATTTTACGCATGGAGCAGAGCATCGTTTAATTTGGTATTGTAAACAAGGACGTGAACGGGCATTAAAAAATGAGTTTTTGCAAGAGCGAATGTGAAATAATTTTTGCAATAAATTTAAGGTCTCATGCATTGCTGCAGCGCTTGGATATGGGCCGAAATATTTTCCTTTTTTACTGCGTTTGCCGCGATAGGGTGTAATGCTGGGAAATTTATCTTCGGATATTAAAATATATGGGTAGCTTTTGTCGTCACGAAAAATAATATTATAGGGTGGGTGATTTTTTTTAATCAAGTTATTTTCTAAGATTAATGCTTCATTTTCTGTGCGGGTAATTATAGTTTCGATATCAGCAATTTTTGCAATCAACGCGATAGTTTTGGAATCTTTAATATTCTTTCGAAAATAACTATTGATACGTCGTTTTAAATTTTTTGCTTTGCCAACGTACAGTACATTTTGGTGTTTATCTAGCATTTGATAAACACCAGGTCGTGTAGTTAAAGACTTAATGAATGTTTTTACATCCAGTGACATTGTTTGATCAACATGCATACAATATATTAATACTATTCCGAGCTGATGCTATTATTATCAATTACACCATGCCTTAATGCTAGGAGTGTTAGCTCAACATCATTATTAATTCCAAGTTTTTCAAAAATACGATAACGATAAGTATTGACGGTTTTGGTGCTTAAATGCAGTACTGAGGCAATTTGCGGCACTTTCTGTCCCTTAGTTATCATGATCATTACTTGGAATTCTCTTTCGGATAGTATATCAAATGGCGAACCTTCTTTGGAGCTGCGTTTTAGCACCAATTTTTGTGCAATTTCAGGGCTAATATAGCGTTGACCGGCATGTACTTTCTTAATTGCATCAATAAGGTCTTTGGGTTTACAATTTTTTGTAATGTAGCCTGCTGCTTTTTCTTCTAATAATCTTGATGGAAAAACATCATTATCGCAAACGGTTAGTATTAGAATTTTAACGTCTGGCATAATGCGTAATAGTTTACGTGTTGCTTCTAATCCACCCATACCAGGCATTTGTAGATCCATAAGAATTACATCAGGATTATGTTTTCGTGCTAAATTAATGGCATCTTCACCATTAGCAGCTTTTCCAACAACTTCCATATCTTTGAGACTATCCAGTTGACTAGCAATACTTTCACGGACTAATTCGTGGTCGTCTACCACGAGGAGTTTTATCATTTTATTACTCACGATGATCACCTTCATGCAAAATCGTTTATATTATGCAACCTCTTGTTGCTCCCATTTTTATTATTTGTGAGTTCCATTGTTTTATTATTGATATATATCAACCGTACCTCAAAATGTGAGATTTTAAGATGTGATTGGTATATTGTGTCCCTGTAAGTTGACTAGCCATCTCCATGGTTCGTGTTTATTGTTTTTGTTGATTTGGAGAGGTAAGAGTTACTCGGATCGTTTTGCGATTGCGAGGATTCTCATCCGCTCTCTAAATTAATTGCTATTTATTTCCTTTTTCTGTCTTCTGTTCTCTGTCTTTTGAAACGGAGAGGGAGGGATTTGAACCCCCGGAGCCCTTACGGACTCAACGGTTTTCAAGACCGCCGCTTTAAGCCACTCAGCCACCTCTCCACACTTTCTCCGAATAACTTTTGTATCAAGCAGCCATCCATGGAGTTGCGGCCAGCTCGGTTATTCATACCTCACACTTGCCGGGCAAAGTAACAATTTGCACTTAACCGCATACTGCCTTTTATGATAGCATACCGCAAACTTGTAAGTCATTAAAGCATTATTGTAAGATTTTCAATATATTATGCAGCTTTTGTTTATAAATAACACAGGTATTTATGTTCAAAATTACTTGATAACTATCATCTAAATACTATACTATTTCTTATGTTTAATTTAAATTTTTTGGGGATGAAAAATGTCATTACAGGAACAAGTTATTACAAAATCACGGGATTCAATTCTTAGCGCGAATAAGGTGCTGCGTAATACATATCTATTATTAAGTTTAACTTTAGTGTTTAGTGCAGTGACGGCTTATTTTGCGATGATTACCAATGCTGCACCGATGAATATTTTTGTGTTGCTTATTGGTTATTTTGGTTTGTTGTTTGTTACTACACGATTACGTAATAGTACATGGGGTTTGTTGGCGATTTTTGCGTTTACGGGATTTTTGGGTTACACGCTTGGGCCAATTTTGAATTTATACATCAAGTCATTTAGTAATGGTACGCAGTTGGTGATGACATCGCTTGGAGCGACCGGAGTGATCTTTTTTAGCTTATCTGCATATGCATTGACTACTAAAAAAGATTTTAGCTATTTGGCAGCGTTTTTATTTGTGGGAATTGCTGCTGCGTTTATTATGGGGTTAGTTGCTATAGTTTTTAGTTTACCAATGTTGTCTTTATTGGTTTCCTGTGCGTTTGTATTGTTAAGTTCAGGAATAATTTTATTTCAAACCAGCTTGATTATTAATGGCGGTGAACGCAATTATATCATGGCAACTATTACGCTGTATGTAGCTTTATTTAATTTGTTTATTAGTTTGTTAAACATTCTTTCTGCTTTTGGTGGTAGAAGATAATTTTGCAATGTAAAATATCACGGTGATGAAGATAATCATCACCGCAAAAACCCAGCCATTTTTTGCCAGCCATGGAGTTTTATTTTTCTGGGATTTCTTGCAGAATTTCCAGCAAAAATTTCCAAAATTTATCAACAGTTGCGATTTCTGCTTTTTCATCAGGTGAATGAACGAATTTAAGGGTAGGGCCAATCGAAATCATATCCCAATTAGGAAAGGTGTGACCTAGAATAGCGGGTTCAAGTCCCGCGTGCATTGCGGTCACTTTTACTTCCTTGTTAAACAATTTTTTATAAATTTTTTCAGCAAGGTTTAAAATTTCCGATTTGATATTTGGTTGCCACGCAGGATAACTGCCAGCGCGTTTGGCAGTGCCGCCAGTTGATTCAAGCGCAATTGTAACCATCTCAGCAATTTTTTCTTTCAAACTTTCGGTGGAACTACGTTGTAAAGTGTATAATTCAATATTTTTATCCGTAGTTTTAATTATACCTATGTTTGTGGAAGTTTCGGTTAATCCCGGGATGTCGGCTGACATGGTAAAAACACCATTGGGGCAAACATAAATTGCTTTACAAATTTTTTCTAAAGAATCTTTGGTAAAAACTTTTGCTGGTGTTTTGGTGGTTGATGTTTCAATTGTTAGTCCATCATCTTTTTTTGCAAATTCGTGTTTTATGGTTTTAGTAAATTCGTCAATAAACTTCAAAAATTTTTCTTGATTGTTTTTTGTAACAACAATTGTGGCATGCGCTTCACGTGGAATTGCATTTGCAGCGTTGCCGCCATCAATTTTTGCAGCTCTAATATCATAGGAATTATTTGCTTCCCATAATAATTGATTCAAAATTTTGATCGCATTGCCGCGCTCTAAATGAATGTCAATGCCGGAATGTCCGCCGCTTAGACCTGTAACCACAATTTGGTAAGCTTGTGCATCATTTGGCGACGCTTCAGTGGTATAAGGAATTTTCGCATTGGTGTAAATGCCGCCGGCACAAGCAATATTTATTTCGCCCTCAAGTTCAGAGTCTAAATTTAATAAAATTTCGCCGCTTAAATCCTCTGGTTTAATTGCGAACGCGCCATCCATGCCATCCTCTTCGTTAATCGTAAATAGAGCTTCAAGTGAACCATGCTTAATATCTTTGGATTGCAAAATTGTCATAATAGTAGCAACACCAATACCGTCATCTGCTCCTAAAGTTGTGCCTTTAGCGGTAACAACATCGCCGTCAACATAAGCCTCAATTGGATCTTTAGTAAAATCATGTTGGACGTCATTATTTTTTTCCGGAACCATATCAAGGTGTGCCTGCAAAATGACGGTTTTACGATTTTCCATACCCGCAGTTGCTGGTTTTTTTATGATAACGTTTCCAAGTTTGTCAATGTGTGTTTCTAAACCAAGTTTCTCACCAAAATTTTTCATAAAAGCGGAAATTTTTTCTTCATGATGTGAGGGGCGTGGAATTTCACAAAGTTTCGCAAAATTTTGCCACAATTGTTTTGGTTCTAAATCAGATATGGTTTTTGTGTTCATATGATCTCCTTTTAGCGTCCAGATCTTTATTAATTACAAAGTAATAAGCTAACTTCTTTGAGGGACGGGGCTTTACATAATTACAAGTGCCTCGTTTGTTGCTTTGTAATTATGTAAAGCCCCGTCCCGCCAACTTACTAAATTTGTAATTAGTAAAGCTCACGACCCGCGCAAATCGATGTGTAATCCTCCAAATCTTTATGGTTTAATTACGACGTAGATCATCGTAGTTTTTAAATTTTTTGGTAATGAATTTGCTTTAATTTCCCACGGTCTTACGTATGCTAATTTAATATAAGTAATTTGCGGGGCGATTAACGCATTTTGTGTTGCTTTAAATTGCCAAGTTTCATAACCACCAGCGCCAATTGATTGTTTGCCGTTTTTGGCGACACTAGATTGTGTATATTTATGACTGACTAAAGTTAATAAAGCTTTATTATATGCGATTAAAAACCATGAATATCCAGTAGTTGGATTGGAAGGTAAAGTTAAAGTAAGTGTTGGGTTTTCTTTGGTGATTAGGTAATTTTTCATTTTGTTTGATGCAGCATGGCATGGTGGAATGCAAATTATGCTTAAGAAAACGATAATTGATAATAGTTTTTTCATCATAAGTACCTTTTTTAAGTTTTATGTAACTATACCGTTCTTCATTGAAGATGCGAAATTTTAAAAAATACTATTGTCAGTTTAATATGGAACTCATGATTTTACAACTAGTTTGTTTTTGTAAAATCATGAGTCAGCAAGCACAATTATAGCTTTAATAGAACACAGGTATATCATGCGCGGTAGTTCACCGAAACAAACTAATTAGTTATTCTTGTGGCAACTACCGCGCATGGTAAATTAGCATTCTATTTTAGTTGTTTTGATGCTTAGTTACTTGTAATTTTACAAAACAAGCAAGTTGTAAAATTACAAGTTCCATCTAATGTCAACATTAGATTTTTTATGTATTTACTTTCTTTGTAACACAATCACTTATGCGTGACAATAAATTATTAGTGAAATCTTGCTCTAATTCGGCATTTACTGGTAAAAACCAATGTCTTTGATCGGAAAATTGAGCACATTTAACTGCATCTTTTTCTGTCATGATTACTAATGTGTCTTGGCCAAAATCAATGTCTTTTGGCTTAAAGTTATGGTGGTCAGGAAAAGGATGTTCAATAATTTGTAAACCTAAATTACGCAAAGTAGCAAAAAAGCGTTGTGGGTTGCCAATGCCGGCAACGGCATGAATTGTTTGGTCGAGTATTTCTTTGATATTTAAATGTTGTTTGGAATCATTTACGGCAGCTAACATAACTGCTGGTCGTAAGTGCATATCAATTGTGTTGTAAATAATAAAACTAACTGATTTTAAGCGTGATATTGGTTCGCGCAATGGTCCGGCAGGCAGTAAAAAACCATTGCCGAATTTATGCTGCCCGTCAACTATTGCAATTTCAATATCGCGAGCTAACGCATAATGTTGTAATCCATCATCGCTGATGATTATATCGCAATTGTATTGCTCAATTAATAATTTAACCGCTTTGCATCTATTGGGTGCAATTGCTATAGGGCAATTGGTGTGTCGTGCAATGATTAAAGGTTCATCTCCTGATTCTGTAACTTTACTGGTCGAGGTTATTAATCGTGGTTCTCGCAAGTTTTGTGCTTTATAGCCGCGGCTTACAATTCCAGGTCTAAAGCCTTGCTGCACTAATAAATTTGCCAGCCAAATAACGAAAGGTGTTTTGCCAGTGCCGCCCACAGTTATATTGCCAACAATAATTATTGGCACCGGGAAATGACAGATGGTTTTGATTTTTTTTTGATATAACCAGCGTCTGATAATAATAATTAACCAGAATAACCATGATAGTGGTAATAGTAAATAACTTAAAATTGAATGTCGATACCAAATTTTCATATATACCAATCAAAAATGCTAATGCCAGTTTTAAACGGAACTCATGATTTTACAACCAGTTTGTTTTTGTAAAATCATGAGTAACCACGCATCAGTGTAGCTTCAAAAGAACAACGATCTTGCATGCGTGGTAATTACCACTTAGTTTATTTCTGTGGCAGCTACCGCGCATGGTAGATTTGTGTTCTTAGTTCTTATATAGTATCTCAAAGGGTCGGAGCTTCACATGATTACAAAGCAACAAGCATGGCACTTGTAATCATGTGAAGCTCGCGACCCGACAGCATTTATGCTTCCTTAAACTGCATTTTATGTAATTTCGCATAGCGGCCGTTGTGTGCTAATAATTCCTGGTGATTGCCGGATTCTACAATGCGCCCATGCTCAATTAATAATATTTTATCAGCATTTTCAATCGTTGAAAGTCGATGTGCAATTACTAAAGTAGTGCAGTGCTGCATTAATTTTTGCAAAGCAGTTTGAATTTCTCGTTCTGACTCGGTATCTAATGCTGAAGTTGCTTCGTCTAAAATTAAAATTGGCGCATTTTTTAAAATGGCTCGGGCAATGGCAATTCGTTGACGTTGACCGCCAGAAAGCAAAACTCCATTTTCACCAAGCAAAGTATCAAGTCCTTGCGGCAGTTGTTTTATGAAGTTCCATGCGTTAGCAGCTTTGGCCGCAGCAATAATATCTTGTTCGCTTGCATTTTCAAATTTACCATAAGCAATATTGTGTTTCGCGCTGTCATTAAATAGCGATACATGTTGTGAAACGAAAGCGAATTGTTCACGTAAATCAGTTAGGACAATATCACGGATATTTATATTATCTAAAGTGATTGCGCCGGTATAGCCATCATAAAAATGCTGTAATAAATTAACAATGGTGGATTTTCCGCCGCCGGATTGACCAACCAAGGCTACTATTTGTCCCGGAGCAATCTCGAAATTAATATCTTGCAGTACGAGTTTTTCGGTATTGGGATAACTAAAATTAACATTTTTAAATGCAATTGCGCCAGTAGCTGTTTTTATTTTTGTAGTACCATTATCAGTTTCGATTGGTTCATCAATCACGGCAAAAACATTTTCAGCTCCGGATAATCCTCGTTGGATTAAGGCGTTTACTTTGGTGAAGTTTTTTAGAGGTTTGAGTAAAGTTAACATTGCGCCAAAGAGTGCGGCAAAACCCCCAGCGGATAACATTAAAATTGATTGGTGTGACATAGATAACCAAACGGTTAGAATTAAAATTGCTACCACAATTGTTTGCGGAATGATCGATCCGATTGATTTGGAGATAGTGATTTTTAATTCAAAGCCGCGGTTGGTTCTGGTGGCTTTGGCAAATTTAGCGGTTTCATGCTGTTGACCGCCAAATGCGCGCACCACTTTATATCCTTCGATAGTTTCTTCAGCAATGCTGGTGATGTCGCCCATTTGGTGTTGTAATTTTAAATTTAACGTACGTAAGCGTTGGTTAATTTTGCGTACAGTAAATACCACGATTGGTGCGCTGATTAAAAGCAATATGCTCAAACGCCAACTAATAGACAGCATGATGAAAATCAGTCCTACGATCATACAAATTGATTGTAAAAACGTAGTTAGGGTATCAGCGCCGGCATTTGCAACTTGTTCAACATTGTAAATCAGGTTAGCAAGCATAAAGCCGGAAGAATGATTGTCATAATATGTGGCAGGCAAACGCAATAAATGTTTAAAAATATCCTGGCGTAGTTGCATAATTACGCCGCGGGAAGTTCTGGCCATAAAATAATTTGCGCAAAAACTGCTAATACTTCGTGTTAGGAAAACAATAGCAGCAAGTACCGGAACCCAGCGAATAAAATGAATATCACGGGTGATAAAACCTTTATTTAAAATGGGTTTTAATAAATAAATAAAATACACGTCACTTGCAGCATAAATAACATTGCTAACTAAAGCGATGATAAAAGACGGCCAATAGTCGCGTATATATTTTAGTACTCTCAAATAAAGTTTGACGTTGCGTATGCTGATTTTTTTAGCCATAATTAGTCGTGTAGTATATCATGAAATTTGCATTATGTGGTTGTTTTATTTGAATATGATGTTATACTGACGTAACTTTCATATACTGAGGTGTGAAATACGATGAAGCAAATACAAATTTGGACATATTTGGGTTAATTGCGCTATATTGGCTTTCGTATTTGAGCACTTTTTAAATTTCACGAATTTCTTAAATAGTCATACTCTCCGATATAGCAATTCTGTATACTATAAAGTGAGAAAATTTTATGCAAACTGAAGTTATTGTACAACATAAAAAGCATACTGGCATGTTAAGCGTTTTGATGTTAACCATCATGATTGATGTGATGGGATTTGGTTTAATTTTTCCATTAATGCCGACCTTATTTTTGTCAGCGCATGGGTTGGTTGTTGGTGGTGCAAGTATAGTCAGTCGTTATTGGTATTATGCAATTGCGGTGGCTATGTGGCCTTTAGGTAATTTTTTTGGCACCGCTTATTTGGGCGAATTATCCGATAAATATGGCCGCAGAAGGATCTTGATCGGATGTTTAGCGATGGTAGCAGCTAGCTATTTAATTGCAGGGGTT
The DNA here is from genome assembly GCA_050123375.1 of Gammaproteobacteria bacterium. Classification (GTDB taxonomy): domain Bacteria; phylum Pseudomonadota; class Gammaproteobacteria; order UBA12402; family UBA12402; genus JASFHF01. Next base: position 1,609 of record JASFHF010000017.1, on the reverse strand, counting down.
GCGATTCATTTGCATACGCTATGGTTATTTATGATTGCCCGATTATTAGCTGGATTTTTTGGCGGCAGTTATGATATTGCACAAGCAGCAATTGCTGATATCAGCCCACCGGAATTAAAAGCTAGAAATATGAGTATGATTACTTTTGCGGGATCAATCGGAGTCATTATTGGTCCATTGATTTCTAGTTTTACCGGGTCATCCGACATGATTCATTGGTTTTCGATTGTAACGCCATTTTGGATTGCCGGCATTTTATCATTGATTAATATGTTGTGGATTGCAATGGTATTTGTAGAAACTTTTCATATCAATCCGCATAAACATATGCATTGGAGTAGGGTGTTTACCGCATGTAAGTTTATTTTTGTTGATCCGCGAGTAAGACGTATGAGTTTGATTTTTTTCTTTTTTGTTGTGAGTTGGGGGTTTTATATACAACAGATTCCTTTAGTGTTAGAAAAAATATTTCATTTTAATGCACATTTAATCGGTTTGTTTTTCTTTGTGTTGGGAGCAGGGTTGGCATTATCAATGATATTTCTGCAGCCGCAATTACTTAAATTCTATTCCATGCAAAGTGTATATAAATTTACAGTGTTAATGGTAGCGCTGGTTTTATTTTTGGCGTCATTGATTTTGAAAGTTAAATTGGAATGGATTTCAGTATTTTTAATTGCAGTATTTTTTATTGTTGCATATGGATGTATTTTGGCATTAATGTCTAGCGCAGTTACCGAAAATGAACAAGGACAAGTGATGGGAGGCCTTGGCGCAGTTGGTGCGATTGGTTTTTTGGTTACAGGAATATCGTTAGCAGTATTAACTAAAATATCGGTTAATTTACCGATTTATTGCGCGGTTGGCACGTTTTTTACTAGTGGTGTTTTGGCATTGTTTTTGATGTGATATAAAATCCCTATTGCGGAAGTTGCATTTTTTGTATTTGTTAAGAAAACCTTAAGAATTAGCTGTTATTATTTGTAATAAATAATAATATTTCTTGGTAAATGGGGAATGTCTAGTTATTATTAATCTCAGCAGAAAACAGGAGGAAAAGATAATGAGCTATAAAGAAGGTAAAAAACATCAATCACAAGAGAACTATGATGATGCAATAATGTGTTATTTGAGCGATTTAAAAGTAAAACCGAAAGAGATAACCATTCTTGGTGATCTTGTTCAGTGTTATTTTGCGAAAAAGGACTATGCAAATGTGATTAAATATTATGCGCAAGCTGAAACACTATCTTTTAAAGACGCAGAAAAGTTATTAACTAAAGACCAATGGCTTGAGATGAGTAACACTATTGGGGTAAAGAAAGTTAAGCAATACCGCGATTTTAGTAGTTTAGCTGTAACAGCATACATAAGAAAATGTTTTGATAAGAAAATAGAAATATTTTGTGAAACATTTAAGACACCAGAGTCAAGAGAGCAAGTATTCAAGTATTTTTTACCTAAGAAGGGTTCATATGTTGATATAACTTGCATATTTCCCCGCGGCTTGCCGCGGGGTGGTGTTAAAGGGAAAGTTTGAAAACCGTAGGTTTTCAAGTATGATGCGCGAATGGAAGTAAAGAAGAGTAACCATTGTGCGTATCAAACG
>JASFHF010000016.1:0-41379 GCA_050123375.1 Gammaproteobacteria bacterium | reverse complement strand
CAAGCGGGTCGTGAGCTATTACATAATTACAAAGCTATGTTTGTTGCTTTGTAATCATGTAAAGCTCCGACCCTCAAAGAATCTAATTTATAACTCATGCCAATAAGTGAAGCTCGCGTCCCGCAAAGAGGAATTGGGGACGGAGCGTCACTTATTACATGATAGAAGTCAAGCGGGTCGTGAGCTATTACATAATTACAAAGCTATGTTTGTTGCTTTGTAATCATGTAAAGCTCCGACCCTCAAAGAATCTAATTTATAACTCATGCCAATAAGTGAAGCTCGCGTCCCGCAAAATAAGGAATTGGGGACGGAGCGTCACTTATTACATGACGCAACAACATGGCGTATGTAATAAGTGAAGCTCGCGTCCCGCAATGCTATTATATGAAAAAACACTACTTCACAATTGCGACCTGGAATGTTAATTCATTGCGGGTGCGTTTGCCGCAGGTTTTGGATTGGTTGAAGCAGCATAAGCCGGATGTTTTGGTGTTGCAGGAAACTAAATTGCCTGACACAAAATTTCCAGCAGAATTAATTGTTGCAGCAAAATACAATGTAATTTATGCAGGTCAGCCGACTTATAACGGTGTTGCGATTTTAAGTCGTAATGAAGCGCAAAATATAATTACCGATCTTCCGGGCATCATTGATCCACAGCGAAGATTTTTAGGTGCCGATATTGATGGTTTTCGCATTTTAAATTTATATGTGCCGAATGGATCGGCAGTTGGTTCGGATAAATTTAAATATAAATTGCATTGGTTGGCAAAATTGCGGGCTTATGTTAAACAGCAGCTTAAAAAACATAAACGGTTAATTGTGTTGGGTGATTTTAATATTGCGCCGGAAGATCGTGATGTTTATGATCCAAAAGCTTGGGCCGGGCAGGTTTTGGTTAGTGATGCAGAGCGTGACGAACTTAAAAAATTATTGGAGCTTGGTTTGGTTGATGTATTTCGTTTATTTCAGCAAGAGACCGGATATTATAGTTGGTGGGATTATCGCATGCAGGCTTTTCGCCGCAATCATGGTTTGCGCTTAGATTTAATTTTAATTAACCAAGCTTTGGTCAGTCATTGTGCTGATTGTCAGATCGATAAAACACCGCGCAAGTTACAGCAGCCTTCTGATCATACGCCGGTTATGGCAAAGTTTACCTGGTAAAATCAAAGTAAAAACTCTTTTATGATTACTTAAAAAGTGGTATAAATCAAATATAGTCAAGTGTTTTGAAGGAGCAACTTATGGATACAAAAAAACTAAAGTCATCTTTGCTGGTGGCGGATAGATGGATTCGATTGTTATTTATGGTTCTATTTGCCATTGTTAATTATTTTGTGCAAATTGTTAGCTGGTTAATTGCAGCAGTACAATTTGTCATCACTATAGTTGCTGGCAAGCCAAATCAAAATTTACTTAATTTGAGTGAGGGTTTAAGCGGTTTTTCATTTCATATTTTAAAATATTTGATGTATGTTACGGATGAGAAGCCTTATCCTTTTAGCTCTTGGCCTGGTTCAGAGAAAAAGTAAGTTTATGGGGTCGGGTCTAATTCTATGTAATAGCTAGATTCTTTGAGGGACGGAGCTTTACATGATTACAAAGCAACAAACAACGCACTTGTAATTATGTAATGCTCACGACCCGCGTATTAATAAGTAAAGACTTGGCCCCCTAATTATTTTCTTAATTCAAATTTTGGTAATTTCTTTTCTGTTAGTTCTAGTTTTAATTCTTCGTATTTTGGCAAGCCATTTTTAAATGGCGGAAAGTCTTCTCCCTGAATCAATGGATAAATGTAATCATAGCATTTTTTGGTGATTCCCATGCCGTCTTTAGTAATAAAATCACGCGGCATGTTGCGTTCGTTGTTGGCGATTTTTTGTAGCGGCGCTTCATCAATTGTCCAATTATATTTTTTGCCGCGCATTTTGCGCACAATCACTGGAGCAACGCCGTTTTTACCTGCTAAAGCAAATTCAACGGCAGCTTTGCCAACCGCATAAGCTTGTTCTAAATCGGTTTTACATCCCATGTGGCGCGAAGCTCGTTGTAAATAACCTGCTATGGAAAGATGGTATTTATATCCTAATTTGTCATGAATAATTTTTGCTAAAATGGGGGCTAAACCGCCTAGTTGAATATGTCCAAATGCGTCTTTTTGTCCAGTTTCAGCCATATGTACGCCATGTGCATTACGAATGCTTTCTGAGGTTACAATGTGGCAATAACCGTATTTTTTTACACAATTATCAACTTTAGCTAAAAATTTCTTTTGATTAAAATGTATCTCTGGCAACAAAATAATGTGTGGAGGATCTTCTTCTTTTTGTTTGGCAAGACCACTGGCAGCAGCGATCCAGCCAGCATGCCGCCCCATGGTTTCCATAATATAAATTTGTGTAGCTGGCGCCATTGATTTGATGTCCACGCCGGTTTCTTTGGTGGTGGTTGCGATAAATTTTGCAACTGAGCCGTAGCCTGGGCTGACGTCCATGCAGGCTAAATCATTATCCATAGTTTTGGGAATTCCAATGCAAATTAATGGGTATTCCATTTCGGCGCTAAGTTTAGAGATTTTATAAGTAGTGTCGGCGGAATCGTTACCACCATTATAAAGAAAATATTTGATATCGTGTGCGCGGCATACTTCGACAACACGTTTATATTCAGTGCGGTTTTCATCGGGATTAGCTAATTTATAGCGGCATGAGCCGAAAGCTCCTCCAGGGATGTAATGTAAATCAGCAATAGCTTTTTTGGATTCTTTGCGCATATCATATAATTCTTCTAACAGTAATCCTTGAATACCGTAGCGGCCGATTAAGACATTGTTGATTTTTTTACTTTTGAAAGCAGTTTCGATTACTCCCTGTGCAGTAGAATTAATTACTCCAGTTACCCCGCCGGATTGAGCATAGAATAGATTGGTCATCGATAATCTCCCGTAAAATCTTTGAAATATATACCGTTCTTCAATGAAAATGCGAAATTTACAAAATATATTAATGTCAATTTAAATTGGAACCCGACATTTTACAACCAGCTTGTTTTTGTAAAATGTCGGGTCAGCAAGCATGCACATAACTGAAAAAGAACACAAATATACCATGCGCGGTAGTTACCACTTAATTAGTTTAGTGGCAGCTACCGCGCATGTAAGACTTGTGTTATTTTAAAGCTACAAATATGCTTGCTTACCAGTGATTTTACAACATGTTTGTTTTGTAAAATCACTAGTTACAATTTAACAGCAGATTATTAGTGTTTTCCATAAATCTCGCGTCTTCGTTGATGGTTGGTATATTCGCTCATTTTGTGCTTAAAAACAAGTGGTATTTTTTGAATTTGTGAGTTATTATCATAGCTTCTTTTCGGTTAATTTCTTTGACTATTTGTAATTCTTTGGGGTTATCTATATCTTAGTTTTTATATAGTTTCTTTGAGGGACGGAGCTTTATATGGTTACGGAGGAATAGCTAGATTTTTTGGGGGACGGAGCTTTATATGGTTACGGAGGAATAGCTAGATTTTTTGGGGGACGGAGCTTTACTTATTACAAAGCAACAAACATAGCACTTGTAATAAGTAAAGCTCACGTCCCGACTACTTCATGCTTTGTAATAAGTAAAGCTCCGTCCCCCAAATAATCTACCTACAAAGGAGTACCTGTCATGATAAAATCCTGGCCGAAAAATGAGAGACCGCGTGAGAAATTGTTAAAACATGGCGCGGAATATTTAACTGATGCTGAGTTATTAGCGATATTTTTACGTACTGGGGTTAAAGGTAAAACCGCTGTAGATTTGGGGCGTGATTTGTTGTTGGAGTTTGGTAGTTTAAAACAATTGTTTGATGCTGATTTAACTAAATTTTGTCAGCAGCGAGGTTTAGGTATTGTAAAGTATGTGCAGTTGCAAGCAGTGTTGGAACTTAGCAGACGTTATTTGTGTGAAAAAGCACAATCTCATCCAATGTTGTCTTGCAGCAAAGATACAAAAGAATATTTATTAGCAAAGTTAAGTCATTTAAAGCGGGAGATTTTTATGGGGATTTTTTTGGATGGCAAGCATCGTGTAATTGACTTTCAAGAATTATTTAAAGGCAGTATTGATTATGTAAATATTTACCCGCGAGAATTAATTGCTATGGTGTTAGATCTTCATGCAACTTCCATAATTGTAGTACATAATCATCCTTCAGGTGATCCAAAACCTAGTCATGAAGATATACAGCTGACTAAGTTTTTACAAAATGCTTTGTCATTTATTGAGGTTAAATTATTAGATCATTTGATTGTAGGGACGTCTAGCGTTGTTTCGCTAAAAGAATTAGGATTGTGGTGAATTCACCCCTTTACGATATATGTCAAGCGCTTGGTTTTCTTCGCCTTGTTGTTCGTAAATATAACCTAACAAAGCATAAGCGTTTGGATTACTATTTTTTTGTAAATATTTGTGTAAGTATTCATCTGCTTTTGCCCATAATTTACATTGAGTGGCGATGCGTCCTAAAGCTAGTAATAATTCAGGATTGTGACGATGGTGTGAAATAAAGTTTTCTAAAATTTTTAATTGTTTTAACGGGTGTTTTGTTTTGGTTAAGCCATATAAATGTACCATTGACTCATCCCAAGTGGATTTTAATCCTTTTTCTAACATGCTGGCGGCGATAGTATCTTGCTGTAGTTTTAATAAACTTGCAGCATAAGCACAGATTATTTTTGGATTTTTGTGTAATGTCGATGGAACATTTCGCCAGATTTTGCGTATACCATGTAAACTGTTTTGTTTGCTTAATAATTGAGAGTATATTTTGGTTTCAAGTTGGATGTAAACATCATTGGTTAATAAGCGTAATTTTTTTAATTGCGGTAATGATTTGGATAAGTTTTCCCAATTCTCAGTAATCAGATCCATAAAACCACGGTTAGTTAGTGGATGTTCTCGGTAAAAATGCCGTTTGATTTTCCATATATGCCAACGTTCACCAATATTAGCGATTGCAATCCAAATACGTATACTGTAGTGGAAAAGTAAAAATATAATTACAATAGCGGCGATAGCAAACCATAGCGGCATTTCTGCAGTCCATTTATTGTAAGCAATTAAAACATATCCTGGATCTACTTTAATCAGCAGGCCAATTAGGATTGCTAATAGTAATATTGCGATGTAAATTAGTAATTTCATTTTTTTGTATTATTCCGGTTGGCAGTGATTTTTTTTATTTCTGCTAAAGCGTTATCAAGACTCGGCGGTGCAAGATCAATATTTATTTTTTGCAGCGCAGATAATTCGTCTAAGATCATTTTAGTATAACGGTTATTTTGTAAAAAACTGCTTTTAATTTTTTGTTGAATTTGCTGTAAGACGTTATGGTAAATTTTGTTGTGATGTTGTAATACTGCCCATTGAGCTTGTGCGCATAGTATTTGCAGTTTAGTTATAGCAATTTGATGTTGTTGTGCGGTCAGTAATGGCTGAACTGGCTGTTGATGATGGCGAATTACCAGGAATGTGCTAATTGTGTCCCAGGTGCCAGTAAAAAATCTTTTCCAAATCGGTTGAGTTGTTTTTGGTGCAGGTTTTTTTTCAACAGCAGATTTATTGTTGACAGCGCCCGTATCAATTAATGGCAGCTGTTTTATTTGGTTGCTTAAGGTTTGAATACGTAAATAAATTTGTGTGATGTCTAGTTTAGGCAAAGCTTGTAATGTTACGATATCTTTTGCTAAGATTTTGCGCAAATTTAGCAAGGCTGTGTCGTGCAGTTGGGCTAAATATGTGTCAGCCATTTTGAGTAAGTTAATAGCAATCGGTGTGTTGTGCTCCAAAGTTAACAGCATGTTGGCACGCCAAATTAGAGTTTTAACTTCGGGAAGTATCCAGGCTTCTTTGTTTTGGTTGAATTTTTGTGACAATCGCAAAATCGCTGTTCTATTGTTGTTGGTATCCTGCATCTGTTGTTGTAAGGCTAAATTTAAATAGTTTATTTGCTGTGAGGAGCTAAGAAGTTTTTTTTGGAAATTCAGTAATTGAAAGGTTGCCAACCCAAAACCTATAACGATTAATAGCAATAGTAATAAAAATACCCAATGTATTTTTGGTTTTGATGGTCGTTTTTTGTCAGCAGCTTCATTAGGGTTTGGTTCATTAATAATTTGCGTCATGATTAATCCTTTATAGGGCACGAATATAAAAATAAAGCATAAATGAATTACCAGGGGTGTCAAGTCTTGTAATTGAGCAAAGTTAGAACAATGGGGTCGCATCTTCACTCGTTACATGATAAAAGTCAGGAAGGTCGCGCGTGGTAATATGAATAATGGGGTCGGATCTTCACTCATTACATGATAGAATTTAAACTCCGACTCTCAAAGAATCTAGCTTATAGTCCACATGTAATGAGTGAAGATGCGACCCCATGTCAGTGAGGGCACAGCCTTATGTTTTGCTATTTCTGCATGTAACGAGTGAAGATGCGACCCCTATCTCTGGACAATATTTAGAGAATGAGTTATTTTTAAAATTGAGCCTAAATGAGGGAATAAATATGAAATATCGTGGCATACGGATTTTGGTTATTATAATCTTGTTATTATGTTGTGGTATCAATTTTGCGATTTCTAATTCGAATGATTTTTTTAACGTTAAGCAGGCAACTCAAACGCTGAACAAGCTTAATTTACAGTTCTCAACACAGAAAGATGTTACCGTTAAGGATTATAAAAAAGCAATTGGTATTTTAACTGGATTGCAAGAGCAGGCAAGTATATGTGTAGATACTGCTCAAGATAGAATTGAGACTATTAATCAATTTTGGAAAGAAGCTAAAGTAGACGAAAAGGAAGGAGCGGCGCTTACTGAAGCACAAAAGTATTTGAAAGACAAAAAATCTCAATTAATTGAACAGCGTTCAGTTTGCCGCATATTTATTTTGCGCTCAAATGAGGTGATAGATTCTTTTAGCCAATCTGCGCAACGACTTACCACCAAAAAATTGTTAGAAGGTCAACCGGGTTTTTTGCGGCAAATGATTGCAAGTATAGGGCAGATCAAAAAAGTAGTGGCGCACTTTGATAAAAAATTATTTTTAACTCGTAGTGGTTTGTTGGCATTAAATACATTTAATCTAACTATTTTGGTGATTTTTTTATGTTTAAGTATTTTATTTGGCGTGGTTATTAAATATTTTGCCAGCAAAGCCATACAAAATGTTAAAATGCCGGAAAATTTTTCTGAAAAACTGCGTTTGATTTTGTTATTTGTTAGCAAAAAATATACTATATTTTTTCTAATTTTTTTAACTTTGGCAATTTTTGCAACTATTATTGATAATTTACCGCAGCAAATAACATATTTAAGTTGGATTAGCTATGGTCTGGTTGCTTATGTTGTTGGTTTGGCTGTAATTCATTTCTTGTTTTATCCGTTTCGTATGCGTAATAATATTACTGGCATTGCTGCAGATATTGCGCGGCCGTTAATAACGCGTTTGAAATTATTGTTAATTTTACTTTTATTAAGTTTTGTAATTTATGTTTTGTGGCAAGGGCAATATTGTCCAGCGTCGGTTATTGCATTGGCGAGAACCTTGTTTATTACTTTATTGGCTATTAATTTAATTAGTATTTTTTGGTTAATTAATCGTATTCCCGCATTACTTATTGAGCATCGTGGGCTGCAAATTTCTATTAATGTTATTTTGATGTGTAGTTTAATTGCGGTTTTAATCGCTGAATGGTTGGGTTATCAAGTATTGGTGACTTTTGTGTTAAGTGGTATTGTTTTGACTTTGGTTAGTGGATTTATTGCATGGGTGTTAGGTAAAATAGTTACAGCGATGATGCAAACTCTTTTTAAAGATGGTGATGGTTGGCAAAAGAGTTTTCGCCAGTTTTTTGGAGTAAAAAAACATAAGGTTATTTCTGAGTTAGTTTTTCTTGGCGTTATTTTGTATATTCTCATTTGGGGCGGTTTTTTAATTGTATTGCTAAGAATTTGGGTATTGTCGGAAACTAATTTCAAGATATTAATGGATGCGTTAATAAATGGTTTCAAGGTTGCGAGTATAGAAATTGTGCCTTCAAGAATTTTATCTGCCTTTATCTTTTGTGTCATAGTGTTTTTAATTATACGTTTTATAAGGGTTATTTTAGGTAAAAGAGCGTATAAAAGTATTGAGCAAAGTTCGCAAGCCGCATTGTCTGCAATTATAACTTATATTGGAGTTTCTATAACAATTTTAGTTGCGTTGATTATTGCCGGAGTAAATTTTGCTGGGCTTGCTATTATTGCTGGTGCGCTATCAGTTGGTATTGGTTTTGGTTTGCAAAATGTAGTAGCTAATTTTGTTGCAGGAATTGTTTTATTAATTGAACGTCCAATTAAACCAGGTGATCGTATTATTATTGGTGATGTTGAAGGTTTTGTGGAAAAAATTAGGATTATTTCAACCCAAATTAAGACTTTGCAGTATTCTGATTTGATTGTTCCAAATTCTGAAATAGTTGCTAAACAGGTTAATAATTTAATGTTCAGAGATTTTTATTATCGAGTTTACGTTACAGTTGGTGTTGCTTATGGCAGCAATGTTGAATTAGTGCAAAAACTTCTGCTGCAGGCAGCAGAAGAGCATCCGGAAGTAATTAAGGGCGAAGGGGTTTATCAACCTACAGTATTATTTAGAGAATTTGGAAATAGCTCTTTAGTTTTTAAATTAGTTTGTATTATTCGCAATGTTAATTTGCATTATGTTGTGCAAAGCGAATTAAATACTAAAGTTAATAAGCTATTTGCAGAAAATAATGTGACAATTGCATTCCCGCAGCAGGATCTTCATATTAAAGATTGGCCGGCGGAGGCGCGTTTCCCACGCTGATTGTTATGTAAAAATTAGCTTTCAATTAACTTGTTGGCAAAGTTAATTTCCATTGTTTTGTCTGTGAGACTTGCCGTCGTTGAATAGCTCAATATTTTTTTATGATGTAGCGAAAATTCTTTAATTTTGCGTCAAAACAAGATATTCTACGTGCGTAATTTAGTAGAGCATATGGTAAGCGCGCTAATTACTTTTGGAATAATAATAAGATTGATTGTATATTATGGTTATATTAAAAGAACATGAACGTACATACTAAGATTACTAGAGCTTTTTTTGTGAGTGCTGGGAAATATAAAGAAAAGTTTAAAGATGCAGCATGTGTTTATCCGATAAGTGTTGGGCAATCATATCACGAAGGAGAAAAATTTTTAGCTACTATCAATTTGATAGATGCAAATTTTAAAGTTTGTGATATTGTGGTTTGCGATAGTTTGCAAAGGCATACAATTCAAGCCATTGAGAATTTATCAGAAGATGATGCTTATAAGAAAGCGATTGAGCTAGGGAATCAGTGGTTATGTAGAAATGAAAATCATATTCACCATTTTTCAATACCATGTGAAATAATCAGATGGGATTGTTGGTTAAAAAGAAAAGAATATGATGTTTCAAAAAAAATGGTTGATTCATTGTTTTTAAATAATCACGAATATAAAGAAGCGTTTATAAGAACAAGCAAGAGATTTATAGATAGGTATAAATCGAAACAAAAAAGTCTTATAGATTATGATTTTTTAGAGAAAAAATGTATCGAATATTTGAAGGAAGAGTGTGCAGTAACTTTAATGTGGATTGAAAAACGCTACAATTTTAATATATACCCTGGAAAACGTACAGAGGCGATGTTGGCGTCTTATCATCATAAGATTGATCCGATAAGCGCAGATTTGCTTGGTTGGATTCATATTAATTTTAAAAAAGTAAGGAAATTGTATGAATAAAACAGGTATATTTTTGGAAAAAATCGTTGCTGCTTTACCAGGCAATATTTATTGGAAAAATAAAGATGGAATTTGTTTAGGATGTAATGATAATGTGGCTAAAATATTGGGTTTAAATCATCCAGATGAAATTATAGGTAAAAGTGATTATGATCTCTTAGACAAAGATATGGCGGATGTCATTAGTCAAAATGATAAACAAGTAGTAACTTTCGGTAAGGAAATGATATTTGAAGAAGAAGGAGTTAGTATAAATAAATCTAAAGCAATTTATTTAACACGTAAAGTACCGATATTTGAAGGTGATGAAGTAATCGGCTTGGTTGGTATTTCTTTTGATATCACTGAATCAAAAAATGAAATGCAGCAAATTTTTGATAATGTTCCTGCTAATATTTATTGGCTAAATAAAGACGGCATATTTTTAGGTTGCAATGTGCATCAGCTAGATATGCTAGGTTTAAAATCTACTAAAGAATACGTCGGAAAAACTTATGAAGATTTATATGAAAAAACACATATTGCCATTATAAAAGAGCGTGATAAAAAAATCATGCAACAAGATCGTGTAGTAACTTTAGAAGAAACAGCAATAAAAGAAGATGGGTCTAAAGAATATTTTCTTACAACTAAAACACCATTGCATGATTCAAATGGCAATGTAACCGGACTAATTGGGGTGTCTTTAAATATTACAGAAAAAAAACTAGCAGAAAATGCCTTGAAAGAAGCTAAAATAAAAAGCAAGGTGCAAGAGGAACGAATTAACACCATGAAAGCCACGGCGGCTGGAATTGCGCATGAGTTGCGAACACCAATACGATCAATTATGGCAAGCGCTAAAGGGATCGAAAAGTTTTTACCGATTTTGTTAAATTCACATGAGACTGCAAGAAATGCTGGCCTTGATATTGAACCAATTTATCCGCAACACGAAAAACTATTGCGCGATGCAATTAATCGTTTGGAGCACGAAGGTATTGCGGCGAATACTGTTGTTGACATGTTGTTAATGAATATTAGAGAAATTGATGTTGATGAAAGTAAATTTGAAGTTTTATCAATTGGCAATTGTGTTGATACAGCTTTACATCGTTATCCTTTTCAACAAAAAGAAAGACGGTTGATTAATTGGGATAAAAATAATGATTTTAGATTTAAAGGTAACGAGACTTTGGTTGTTCACATCCTTTTTAATTTAATGAAAAATGCTTTATATTATATTGCTCGAGCTGGTAAGGGTGAAATTTTTATTTTACTAAAAAAAGGTAAAAAAGGAAATCAATTGATTTTTAAAGATACCGGTACTGGTATTAGCGCAGATATTTTACCACATATTTTTGATAAATTTTTTACTAAAACGGAACATGGCACTGGTATAGGATTGTCATTTTGCAAAATGGCAATGCAGCGTATGAATGGAAATATTGCCTGTACATCCGTTGAAGGAGAATTTACCGAATTTTGCTTAAGTTTTCCGGTTAATAATTGAATTAAGACAGTCTTCAACTTCCCACGATAATTGTCACCAGTTTTTGAGTGCCAATTATTGATTGGAAAGATTTTTTGACATCTTGAGTAGTTATGGTTTGCACTTTTTGTGCATAAGTATCTAAGTAATCTATTGGTAGATTGTAAAATGCGATAGTGCTGATTATATTAGCAATTTTATCGTTATTAGATAATTGTAGGGCAAAATTACCAAGTAGAAATTTTTTGGCATCTTTTAGTTCTTGTTGAGTTGGTCCTGATTGAATAAAGTTATTTAATACAAGTTTTGCAATTTGCAGCGCTTTATTTTTGGATTGATTTTTGGTTTGTAATGAAATATAAAATGGCCCGCGATTTTTTAAAAATATAAGTCTACTTTTAACCGAATAGCTTAAACCGTATTTTTGCCGCACTTCGCTGAATAGGCGGGAAACAAATGCTCCACTGCCTAAAATGTAGTTACCTACAATCATGGAGAATAAATTTGGGTTGTTATAGTTTATTCCTAAACATCCAATGCGGATATAGGATTGTGTGCCTGGAAACGCAATGTTTTTAATTAAATTTTTTGTAATTGGTTGTGCTTGCGGCGCTGGAATGTGCTTAATACCGCTTGGTAAATTAGTGGTAATTTTGTTAGCTAATAAGTTCGCAGTATTTTTGGAAATATTACCAACCAAAATTATCATCATGTTTTTAGTGGAGTAGTGTTGTTGATAAAATTTTACTACGTCGGATCTGCGAATCATTTGAACGGTTTTTTTGGTGCCCATAATTGTATGTGCATAAGGTGAATTTCCGTATAATGTTTGATAAAAAGCTTGAGTAGCAACAACTGTTGGTAGCTGTTGATCAGCAGCGATTTCTGTTGCGATTTGTTGCTTGAGGCGTTTTAATTCTTTTGCTGGAAAACTTGGATTAGTAATTATGTTATTTAATAGTTCAATAGATGGAATTAGCAGATTATTTTTGGTTAAACAGCGCAAGCTTAATACACTTATATCACGATTTACGCTGATGTTAAATTGTGTGCCGATCTCATCAAATTTTTCTGCAATTTGGTTGTTGTTTAATTGGTTGGTGCCTTCACCTAACATATTTCCAGTTAAATTAGCAATGCCAAAAAGGTTATTGTCTTTTGCAGAGCCTGCATTAAATAATACTCTGACATCAAGCATTGGTGATCTGGTTGTATGTACGAAATATACAGGTACTTTGTTATTGGTTTGCCAATGGTGAATTTTTATCGTTGGTTTGGCATAAATAACATTTGCAACGAAAATAAGTGTAATGAAAATTAAATAAGGTATATGCTTATTACATTTCAAAATGCGGGATTTGTAGCTGGCAAAAGTTTTTAGTTGGTTTAAGTGGCAGCTACCGCGCATGGTAAATTTGTGTTTTTTTAAGTTTGATAGATGCTTGCTGACTCGCGATTTTACACGAACAAGCTGGTTGTAAAATCGCGAGTTCCATTTAAAACTGACATTAGCATTTTTTATAAATCTAGTAACTTTATTGGAGGGTGGCATATATTTCATTTTTTAAATTCCTGCGGTTGTAAGATTGCTACCGTGAGTCTTTTTTCAGTTAGAAATTCTTTTGCGGTCATTTGTATTTGTTGAGGCGTTATTTTATTGATTTCATCAATAAAATTTTTTCCAATTTTCCATGATAACCCCACGCTTTCCAGTCTGCCTATTTCTTCAGCCTGCATGCTTAATGAATCCCGCATAAATATATTTTGTGCGATTATTTGCGTTTTAATTTTTTGTAGTTCTTTAATTGAAATCTGGATGGTTTGTAATTTTTTTATTTGCATTAAAAATGCTTGCTCAAGTTCTTTAATGTTGTGTTTTGGTGTTGGAATGCCGGCTAAAATGAATACACTGGACAAACGGTCAAATGGATCATAATGTGCTTGTGCAGCAGCAGCTATTTGTTGTTTGCGGATTAATTCTTTTTTAAATCTTGAGCTATGACCCATGTCTAAAATACCAGCGATTACAGATAAGGCATAAGGTTGCCAGGGTTTTTGTGCAGTTTTTATTACGGGTACATTAAACCCCAGAAAGAGCATGGGTAATTTTGCTGGCGCATTAATTATTACAGTACGTTTGCCTAATGAAGACAAATTATGTTGCGGTTTAATTATTGGTAAAGTTTTTGGTTTGATTTTAGCAAAATATTTTTTTGCTAAAGCATAAACTTTATTGGGATTTACATCACCAACTACCACTAAAATTGCATTGTTTGGGCTATAGTATTGATTATACCAGTGGCGCAGATCTTCAATAGTTAAGTGTTGAATGTCATTCATCCAGCCAATGATTGGGTGATGATATGCAGTTGCTATATTAGCAGTGGCTAAAAAGCGTTCGAGAGTTAATGCTTGTGGATTATTGTCGGTGCGTAATCTTCGTTCTTCGCGTACTACTTGTATTTCTTTAGCAAATCGTTGTTTTGATAAAATGAGATTGTACATTCGGTCTGCTTCTAATTTAAAACTTAATTCTAAATATTGGGCTGGCAGTTTTTGGTAGTAAAAGGTGAAATCATATGAAGTAGCGGCATTTTGTTCACCGCCGTGAGCAGCGACAATTTGCATTAGTTTTTTTGGTTGGTAGTTTTTGCTTCCTTGAAACATCATGTGTTCTAAGGCGTGTGAAATGCCGGTAATGCCTAATGGTTCATAGCTTGAGCCAACTTTGTACCATATTTGTGAAACCACGACAGGGGCGGTGTGATCAACTTTGACAAATAATTGCAAACCGTTTTTTAGTTTATAATGATGTATTTTATTGGCAAGAGCTGTTTGTGTATGAAAAGTTAAGAATAATATAATGGCCAAATAACCAATTTTTTTTAACATATCTGCAATCCTTATGGAGATATTATATTTATATGATAATATATGTGCTGATAGATGTACAGATGATGGTGGGGACGGAGCTTCACTCATTACATGACGCAACATACAGGGCGTATGTAATGAGTGAAGCTCCGTTCCCCCACCGTAACTTAAAAGAATCTGAGGTTTATATAGCATAAAGTAGGCGGGGCGTGAGCTTTACATAATTACGGAGTAATAGCTAAGTTCATTGAGGGTCGGAGCTTTACATGATTACAAAGCAACAAACATGGCTTTGTAATTATGTAATAGCTCACGACCCGCTTAAATTTGATTTTGTAATCATGTAATGCTTCGTCCCCTTTCGTAACTTGAAAGAATCTGAGATTTATACAAAAAACTTGACGTTACCCAAATCTATCTAGAGGTATAATTGTAATGCTAAAAATATTCAAGAAAAAAAATCAACCAGGTGTGTTTGGCCGTTTAAAACATGGTTTGGCTAAAACGCGGCATGCTTTAGGTGAAGGCGTTGCTAGTGCTTTATTAGGAAAAAAAGAAATTGATCGTCATATTATTGAGGAGCTTGAAACTTGTTTGTTAACCGCGGATGTTGGTGTAGAAACCACGCAAGATTTGATTGCGGATCTGACCAAAAATTTAGCTCGAAAGCAATTACGTGATGCTACAGCAGTTTTGCAAGTATTAAAGCAACAAATGATTGACCTTTTAACTAAAGTGGAACAGCCTTTGGAGGTTAATTCTCAATTTAAGCCTTTTGTGATTTTAATGGTAGGAGTAAATGGTTCTGGTAAAACTACTACTATTGGCAAACTAGCCAATCAATTACAAAATGCAGGAAAGAAAGTTATGTTGGCGGCGGGAGATACTTTTCGTGCAGCAGCGATTGAGCAATTGCAGGTGTGGGGTGAGCGCAATCAAATTCCAGTTATTGCGCAGCGTATTGGAGCTGATAGTGCTTCAGTGGTGTTTGATGCTTTAAGTGCGGCAAAAGCACGAAATATAGATGTATTAATCGCAGATACAGCTGGGAGGCTGCACACTCAAAGCAATTTGATGGAAGAGTTAAAAAAAGTAAAACGTGTATTACAAAAACTTGATGAAAGAGCTCCGCATGAAATTATGTTGGTACTTGATGCTGGAATTGGTCAGAATGCTTTACAGCAAGCTAAACAGTTTCAGCAAGCAGTAGATATTAGTAGTATTGTGTTAACTAAACTAGATGGCACGGCTAAAGGCGGTATTATTTTCGCAATTGCTAAACAGCTTAATTTACCAATTAGGTTTGTTGGTGTTGGTGAAGGCATTGAAGATTTGCAGCCGTTTGAAGCTAAAGCTTTTGTTGATGCTTTGTTTGTTTAGAACCGGCGAAGCTGGTCTAATTCATTCGTATTCAGCAAAATTTTCACGCTAAAATAGTTGATGAAAAAAGACGTATTGGTGAAAAGGTTCATATTGTTTAGGAGATAATTATGCTTAAATTAAAAAATAAAGTTGCAGTTATAACTGGAGGCAGTAGTGGAATTGGATTAGCAACTGCTAAATTATTTATAGCGCAAGGTGCAAAAGTTGTGATTTCTGGTCGCAATAATGATAAATTAGAATTGGCAAAAAAAGAAATTAACGATAGTTCTTTGTTAACTGTAAAAATGGATGTTAGTAAACTTGCTGATATTAAAAATTTATACGAAAAAACTGAGCATGCTTTTGGAAAAATTGATGTGTTATTTGCTAATGCGGGAATTTTGGGCAAAAAAAAGCTTGCTGAAATTGATGAAGATTTTTTTGAGCAATTAGTCGATATTAATTACAAAGGCACGTTTTTTACGGTGAATAAAGCAATCAACTATTTAAACACTAATAGTTCTGTAATTTTGATGTCTTCAATTGCAAGGATACTCGGTCGCCCAGAAATGAGTATTCATGCTTCAATTAAATCGGCTATTGTTACGTTAGCTCAGTGTTTTGCTTCAGAGCTTACTGATCGCAATATACGTGTTAACTCAATATCACCAGGATTAATTAAAACATCAAATGTTGATAAGTATCCACAAGAAAAATTGGATATGTTTAGCAAAATAATTCCTATTGGCAGAATGGGTGAATCAGATGAAATTGCTAAACTCGTGCTTTTTCTTGCCTCTGAAGATTCAAGTTATATTACTGGTTCAGATTTTATTATTGACGGTGGATTGAGCCGATTCATGAAAAGATAAGCGTTACAACATCAATTTATCATTCCTTTTTAATCTCATCGATTTCTTCTAATTCTTTAATATGTGGATCAGGTTCTTTTTTGCTTGCCATGAAATAATAAGCAGTAGGTACGACAAATAAGGTTAGCAAAGTACCGAAACTCATGCCGCCAAATAAGACTAAACCCATTTGATGGCGGCTGACAGCGCCTGCGCCTGAGGCAAAAATTAATGGTAATACTCCTAAAAGTAAGCAGAAGGTTGTCATCAGAATAGGACGTAAACGTAAAGACGCGCCGGTTAAGAGCGCTTCTAAAAATTCCATTCCTTTTTCTTGTTGCTGGTTGGCAAATTCTACAATCAAAATTCCATTTTTGGTAATCAATCCGACTAGCGTTACTAAACCAATTTGCGTGTAAATGTTTAATGTTCCGCCAAGCGGTAATAGCAAACCTAGTGCGCCGGCAATCGATAATGGAACGCTGAGCATTACGATAAATGGATCGCGAAAACTTTCAAATTGTGCAGCTAAAACCAGATAAATAAAAATAATAGCGAAAATGAAGGTTTGTACCATTGTGCCTTGAGCTTGTACGTACTGACGCAAT
This sequence comes from Gammaproteobacteria bacterium, assembly GCA_050123375.1. Classification (GTDB taxonomy): domain Bacteria; phylum Pseudomonadota; class Gammaproteobacteria; order UBA12402; family UBA12402; genus JASFHF01. Next base: position 24,380 of record JASFHF010000016.1, on the reverse strand, counting down.
TGGTCTGCGGTGTCAGTTTGAATATCAGTCGGGAACGTTTTGTTGGCAAGATTCAGCATATAATTGTAGGCTTGTCCTTGAGTTACATTGGGAGCCAAATTGGCAGTAATCGTTGCTGAACGTAATTGCTGAAAATGGTTTAAAGTACGCGGCACAGTTTTTTCTGTAACTTTTACCAAATTGGATAAAGGTACAAGCTGGCCTGATTGAGTACGAACGTTGAGATTGTTTAACGCAACAGGGGTTAACCTGAAGACCTGATAGAGTTGCGGTAATACTTCGTAGCTGCGTCCTTGCATACTAAACCAGGTGGTTATTGGTTTTCCCAGAAAAACACTCAACGCAGTAGAGATTTTGTTTGACGGGATGCCGAGATCGGCAATTTTATTTCGGTCGACATCCACGTATGTTTGCGGCATATCGATTTTAAGATCGTTATCAATGTTTAATACGCCGCCCCATTTTTTTAACGCATCAATAAATTTTTGTGAATAATTATTTAAATAATCGTAATCATTGGTAGTTTTTAGCACGAAAGATATAGGAGTAAATCCTGATGCTCCCGGCAGTAACGGGGGTATTGATGGATAAGCTAACACACCTGGAATTGACCAAAATTTTGGAAATAGCCAGTTAGTTATCTGCATTGCAGTACGTTTTCGCTGATCCCAGGGAGTTAATACTATAAATGAAATTGCAGAACTTACACCATTAGGGTATCCGTTAATGATTCCATAATTTTGCATTTCCGGAATTTGAGAATAAATGGCAGAAAAATATTTTGTTTGCGATTCGGTATATGCCAAGTTTGCGGAAGCTGGTCCAACGACGATGCCCATAACAGCACCTTGATCTTCAGTTGGCACCATTTCTGAAGGAGTGCTGATATAGAGAAAATAACATGAGACGTAAATAACCGCAGCAACAATGATAACCAAATAACGCATTTTTATAGTTATTTTTAGTGCATGCTTATATCCATTGGTGATTTTGTCAAAGCAGCGGTTAACAAAACCGGGAAAGCCGGCATGGATATTTTCATTTTCACGATAAAGTTTTGAGCACATCATTGGAGATAAAGTTAATGCAAGAAAACCAGAAACAAGAACTGCGCTTGCTAAGGTAAAAGCGAATTCGGAGAATAACACTCCGGTTAAACCGGACATAAATCCAATGGGCGTGTAGACGGCCGCTAGTGTTAAAGTCATGGCAATTACTGCGAAAGCAATTTCGCGTGCGCCAATGACGGCAGCTTTGAAAGGAGATAAACCTTGAGCTAAATGACGATGTACATTTTCTAAAACTACAATGGCGTCATCGACAACCAATCCAATCGCAAGCACAAATGCCAGCATAGTCATGGTATTTAAAGTGAAATGCAGCACCATCATGATGGCACAGGTGCCGATAATAGAAAGCGGAATGGTTACTGTCGGCACTAATACTGCACGAAATGAACCAAGCATTAAGAAAATTACGATAAAAACAAAAATACAAGCCTCAATAAGAGTGCTGATCACTTCTTTTAATGAGGATGAAATAAAAAGTGAACTATCCCACATTAACTGTACCTGCATGTCTTTGGGAAAATGTGCAATGATGCTCGGCATCAGTTTTTTTATGTTATCAGCTACTTGCAGGGGATTCGCATTAGATTTGGGGATAATGCCGATTACGGTAGTGTTTTGACCATTCATGACAACGGAAAAATCATCATTTTCTGCACCTAATTGTGCTTCACCAATATCTTTAATTCGCACAATGCGGCCGTTATCGTTGCGAATAAAAATATTGCTAAAGCTTTTTGCTGTATTTAGATCGGTAGTTGCATGTACATTAAATTGTTGGCGTAAACCTTTAAGATTGCCGGCGGGTGCTTGTACATTATTGGCTTCAATGGCTTCTTTAATGTCAGTTGGAGTGACATGCTGTGCCGCCATTAATTTCGGATTTAGCCAGACTCGCATTGCATATTTGCGTTCTCCGAAAATTTCCGCCTGACTGACACCGTTAACCGTTTCCATTTGCGGTTGTACAACCCGAAGTAAATAATCGGTTATTTGTTCCGGACTCATGTTTTTACCAGAAAAGGAATAATATAAGATTGGTTGCGCATTTGGGTCTTCTTTATCAATGATAGGATCATTGATGTCTTTTGGCATTTCCCAACGTACTGAACTTACCTTGGCAGAAATTTCGGTTAAGGCGCGGTCAATGTCATAACCTAGTTTCATATAAACGGTAATTTTAGTGGAATTTTGTTGGTTAACCGAAGTCATATAATCGATACCGTCAACGCCGGATATCGCTTCCTCCATTGGATATGCAACAAAACTTTCCATTAACTGGGAATCGGCGCCGGGATAAGTTACTGTGACTGTGATAACAGAAACATCTATATCGGGAAATTCGCGTATTTGGATATTAATAAGAGCAACGAAACCAGCCAGCAAAATCATTAAACTAATAGCTGTGGCAAAAATTGGACGTTTAATAAAAACATCAGTAAAAATCATTTTGCGGTATTTCCTTGCGGTGCAGTGTTACTATTGGATTTTTGCGCTGCTGCTTTTGATGATGATTTTTTGTTGTTGTTTTGATTTGCTTGCTGCTGTGAAAACATTTGCTGCGCTTCTTCTTCTGAGAGTAGCGGAGAACCATCTTTGAGTTTAATTTGTCCACCGGTTACAACTTCCTCACCTTCTTTTAGTCCCGACATAATAACCACCATATTGTCATTAAGTTTTTCACCTTGTATAACAGTGGTTTTTACTGCTTTGTGATTAACTACCCGATAAACGAAGTTTTCATTTTCTCCGTAAACAATAGCGGTTTGCGGCACCATTAAAACGTCTTGCAATTCACCAAAGTAGACGGTAACTTCAACAAAAGTGCCAGGCGTGAGTTGGTATTGTGAGTTTGGTACCGAAGCCCAAACATCTAAAGTTCTGGTATTCGTGTCTAAAGTCGAGTTAAAAGCAAAGATCTTGCCGGTAAATGTTTGGTTAGGGTAAGCGCGGGTAGCCATTGAAATTTTTTGGTTTAGTTTAAGATATTGTAGATAAGTTTCGGGGACGCTGAATTCAACGCGAATAGGATCCAGCGATTCTAAGTAAGCAATGGAATCTCCAGGCGAAAGGTAGTCGCCAATACTAATTTGGCGTAAGCCGATTTTACCGTCAAAATGTGCCCGGATTAAAGTTTGTACTAGTTCTGCTTTTAACTGTTTTATTGTGGCCTGGTCTTCTTTTACTTTAGTACGAATTTTATCTAAATCGGATTGCGGATAGAATTGTTTGCTGGTTAGGACTGAGTAGCGTTTGTAATCCATTTGGTTTAATTCCAGATTTGCTTCGGTTCTTTGCAGTTCTGCTTCTAAAATATCCGGATAAATTTGCACCAATTTGTCACCTTTTTTGACAAATTGTCCTGATTTGAAAAAAATATCTGTGACACGGCCGGAAGTTTCTGCTTTTACCATGATGCCATTAAATGCTGACAAAGAACCTGTTTCCATGATACTGCTTTGCCATTTTTTCTTAATGACTTTGCCAACACTGACAATCGGAGGGGGTAGTTTCAATTGTTGTTCTTTTGCATAGGCATTGAGAGTTATGCAAAGACACAAACTTACAATGATAAGTATGAATTTCTTCATTATCAGATCCATGTTGCTGGCGATCGTCCAAATTATGTTATATGTACCCTTCGCCAATGATGCGAGATTATATATCTAATGTGACTTTGTTTTAATTGGAACTCGTGATTTTACAACCAGTTTGTTTTTGTAAAATCACGAGTAACCGCGCATCTGCACAACTAAAACAAAACACAGATTTTACATGCGCGGTAATTACCACATAAATAAACTAATTAGTTTTATTAAATATGATTCGCATCCCCAGTGCAATGAGTATATACTAATCATACCTGATAAGCAGGTCAAAAACCACTTGATTGTATTAGGAAATTAAAAACTGATGTTACGCAGAAGTCGATTTTTTACGGCTTCGATTTCCTAAATATCAGGAAAATACGGATGAGTCCATCTCATTACGTTAGATTAAAACCTGGATAATCAATTTTCCAGATTGTTCAGTTGTGGGAGCTATTTTCGAGGGTTTGATGGTGTTTGGCTACGAAAGCTGCTATTCCAGGACTTGCTAAGGCCGGTATACGCAATAACGCTTTGAGATACTATAAAGGCTCCCGTTAATAGGGTTAAAAAAATGAAGAGTTTTTTCATGGGCAACCTCCTTGATTTGATGAAAATGAAGATACTCCTTAATATCGTATCTTAGATGTTTAGGTATATCAATTATTCGTTTGCAGAAAACCCGCCTGAATCAAACTTGTTTAAAAACAAAGACTTATGTAAAATGTAAAATTTTTATAAATAAAAAATAATGAATATTTTTAAGAAGTTATTGCAACATTGGTGATTCGATTGCACAATATATAAAATACATTAGAGGGATTGTGAAGGGATTGCTTTTTTTCTTATTAAACCCATTGAATGATTATTTTTTGTACGTAATTTTAGAGTGTTTTTATGATCAAGCGCATAATAATATCTTGTCTTGGAATAATAGCTTTTTTGGTTATACAGCAAGCAGGGGCTGCAAATTTGTGGCAGGTTTATCAGCAGGCATTAAAAAGTGATCCTACTTACCAGGCGGCAATTGCAACACAACTGAGTAAGGCTGAAGAAGTACCTATCAATCTTGCGCTTTTATTACCGCAGCTTAATTTGAACGGCAATGCTGCTGTTAGTAAGGGTAGCAATGCTAGCAATACACCGACGGCTTCATACAGTAAATACAATTACAATTCTCGCAGCTATGAGTATACTTTAAAACTTACACAGTCAGTTTTTAATATTACTTATTGGGGTAATTTGGCGTCTGCTAAGAATACAGTGAAAGCAGCCAATGCTACTTTTAATGCGGCTGCGCAAGATTTGATGCAGCGTACATCCAGCGCTTATTTTGCTGTGTTACAATCTAAAGAAATTTTGCGTTATACTAAAGCAAATAAAGAAGCTTTATATCAACAATATATGCAGGCTTTTCAGGGATATAAAGTTGGTGTAAAAACTATAACTGATGTTTATCAGGCTAGAGCTCAATATGAAAGTGCGATTTCTACATATATTACAGCTAAAAATGATTTATCCGATAAGTTTGAAGATTTACGTGCGATCACCGGAATATTATATAAAAATTTAACTCCATTAAAGAGTAATTTACCGTTAGTTAATCCGCAGCCAAACGATATTGATCAATGGGTTAGGGTGGCAGTTAAACAAAATTGGTCATTAATTGCTGCGCGGTATACTACATTAGCATCACATGATACTATTATGTCGGAACGCGGCGGACATTTCCCAACAGCAGATTTATATGCTGCTTATGATAAAACATACACTAATACTTTTAGTCATGGTACTACATCCAGTGTTTCGGGTCCTGAGGCCGGAGTGGAAGTTACCTTTCCAATTTTTTCCGGCGGTGGAGTGAGTGCGTCGGTACGTCAAGCAATTGCAAATTATGAAAATTCTAGTCAGCTGCAGGAGCAAACTTATCGTAATACAGTTAATCAAACACGCCAATCCTTTTTAGGGGTATTAACGGGAATTAGTACAATTAAGGCTAATCAACGTGCAGTTATTTCTAGTGAAAGTTCATTGAAAGGAACTCAGGAGGAATATAAAGTTGGTACGCAAACCATGGTTGATGTGTTAGTTGCGCAAAAAAAATTGTATGATTCGCAAAAGGAGTATGTGAATTCTCGTTATGATTATGTTAATAGCTTAATTAGTCTAAAGTTATATGCAGGTACTTTAAGCGCCAATGATTTAGCTGAGATTAACGGTTGGTTACAGTATCCGTATACTCAGCGTTCGGCTGTAAAAAAACGTAGTAAAAAACATCGTGCTGTTCGTACTATGTCAAAACCGGCGCATACACAAGTTAATAGTGTACGTAATACTCAAGGTGCGGTCGTAAAAAAACATCGTGTTGTTCGTGTTACATCAAAACCTGCGCACGCAAAAGTTAAGCATACACATAAATTATCAAAAAATTATGAATATGTTCAAGTTGGTGCATATAGTACTTTGGCACGAGCTACCAAGGTTGCACACTTGGTGCATGATAAAACAAAATTATCATTTAAAATTTCTCCGGTTAAGCACAATACTCGTACATTATATCGAGTAAGAATTGGGCCGGTATATAAGAAAGATGTTGGAAAGTTGGTAAAACAATTGCATTCGTTATAACTTTATAGATTAACAATAATGAATAATTATTTAAATTTTGGACTTCACTCAAAAGTTTCTTTTCCTATGTTTTCGGAAAAAGCATATGCGAAGCAGAACGTTAAACGCGCTTGTTTTGCTTTGCGGGATAAGTATAGACTTAATAGCAATGTAATATTATTTTGTTGTTGGCTTGCTAATCAAAATTATCCTGATTTGTCAGTGTTGGATGCGCAAAGTATTGCAACAAAAGTTTCTGCCTGGAATGATAAAATTATTAATGGTTTGCGTATATTGCGCAAAACTGTAATGCGTCAGTATTTGAATGATAAATTTCCGTTGTTGTTTAATTTAATTTCTGATAATGAAAGATTTGCTGAAAGAGTAGAGCAGACTTTAATTGCTAAATCCATGCATAAATTAAAAAGAGATTATAATTCTAAAGACAAAGTTGAAAAGCGGGCATTGAAAAATATTTTTAATTATATAAAAAGTCAAAATATATTTTTGCATAAAATTGATTTAGAGAAAGTTCATTGTATTGTAGCTCAGTGTTTTGATTGATGATATGTTCCCCCATAATGTATGTTAGCATAAATGGAGCCAGTGATTTTACAGCACCAGTAAGTTTGCTGTAAAATCACTGGCAAGCAAGCATCTAATGAACTTAAAAGAACACATATTCATCATGCGCGGTAGCTGCCACAGGAATTTAATAGGTAATTTTTCAGTTTATATAATCCATTAGTTTATTTATGTGGTAATTACTACGCATGCAGACCTATGTTTTTTTGTTTTCTTTGAGGGACGGGGCTTTACATGATTACAAAGCAACAAACAGGCACTTGTAATTATGTAAAGCCCCGTCCCGCCAACTTACTACGCTTGTAATTAGTAAAGACCTAGCTCCTTATAGCTCAATGCTTCGGTTAACGAGTCAATATCGATTAATTCTTTTTTTGCTAAGTCTGCAATGGTGCGCGCTACTTTAAGGGTGCGATGGTAACTGCGAGCAGATAATTTTAGTTTATTTGCTGCTTGATGAAAAAATTTTTGTTCTTTTGTTTCTAATTTGCAATATTGTTCTACATCTTTATTGGTAAATTGTGAATTGGTTTTATTTGCACGTGATAGTTGTACTTGTCTTGCTTGTTCAACACGTTGACGCACTTGATGACTACTTTCTATAATATTTTGTTGTTGCGAAGATAGTTGTTCGATTGGTAATCTGGGTACTTCTATGTGTATATCAATGCGATCTAGCATTGGTTTAGAAATTTTATTACGGTAACGTTGGATTTGGTCAGAAGTGCAGCCGCAGTTGCCTGCTGGATCACCAGCATGTCCGCATGGACATGGATTCATTGCTGCGATTAATTGAAACTGTGCTGGAAACTCAGATTGGCGCGCTGCCCGAGAAATAGTAATAGCTCCTGATTCCAGCGGTTCGCGTAAACTTTCCAAGACGTGCCGGCTAAATTCGGGCAATTCATCTAAAAATAACACCCCTTGGTGTGCTAATGATATTTCGCCTGGTCGGGGAGGGTTGCCTCCGCCGACTAAAGCGATGCTTGATGCACTATGATGTGGAGCGCGGTATGGCCGGTTTTTCCAATGCGCATATTGGAATCCATGGTGGCTAATTGAGGCGATTGTAGCCGCTTCAATTGCCTCCTGATCAGTCATTGTCGGTAAAATAGTAGGCATGCGGCTTGCCAGCATAGTTTTACCGCTGCCAGGGGGACCAATTAATAACATACTATGTCCTCCAGCAACAGCAATTTCAAGCGCGCGGCGCGCATGTTGTTGGCCGCGTACATCAGATAAATCCAGCTCATAGTTATTATCAGGAATAGTTTGGGCGGGCGCATACGGCTCGATTGTTTTTTTACCGCTTAAATGATTATACACTTCTAAAATATGGTTTGCGGGCAAAACTTTTAATCCTTTAACTAGACTTGCTTCGTCCGCATTACTTGTCGGAATAATCAAAGTACGATTAGCGTGTTTTGCATGTAATGCTATTGGTAATACTCCATGAATATATCGTAATTTTCCGGATAGAGCTAATTCACCGGTAAACTCATATTGAGATAGATTGTTAGCTGTAAGCTGTTTTGATGCAATTAATAATCCTAAAGCAATTGCTAAATCAAAGCGTCCGCCTTCTTTAGGCAGATCGGCTGGCGCGAGATTTATAGTGGTGCGGCCGATTGGTAATTCAAAATCGGAGTTAATTAATGCGCTGCGCACTCGATCTTTGCTTTCTTTTACAGCAGTTTCTGGTAAACCAACAATGGTGAATTTTGGCATGCCATGTGATAGATGAGCTTCTATGGTTACCAATGGAGCATTAATTCCTGCTTGTGCGCGACTGTAAAGTATTGCGAGAGACATAAGTAAATTCCTTGGGTTTAATGGTATAAACTTTCGCTAACGGTTGTTAGCGAAAGTTGTTTTTGCGTAATAATCACATGTTGATCAAGTTATAATTTGAAATATCTTAGAATAAAGTAGAATCGAATTTTTCAAAAAAGAGAAGATTAATTTATAGTTTATTAAGTAATTAATCAAGCAAAAAATTAAATAAACGCATCATCCAATGCTTTTTCGCAAGCGCAAGATCTATCGCCTGGTATTTTTGGTAATAGTTTAATTAATAATTCTTTAATGGTTTCAAGATTTTTTATCATAGTTCGTTTTACAAATTCAGTAGAAACTGGTTCTTCATGCCAAACATCATAATCAGTTACCATCGCGACTGGCAAATAACACATTTCCTTTTCACGCGCTAATACGCATTCTGGTATTAACGTCATGCCAATGGTATGCGCTCCTACCGCATTGCGGAAGAAGTTAGATTCTGCTTTAGTTGAATAACGCGGACCTTCAATACATACTGCAGTACCATGGTCTTGGTAATTAATGTTCATTTCCATTGCGGTCTCGATTGCTAACTGGCGTAATTCATTGCAGAATGGTTCAGCAACGCTGATATGACAAACTTCCCCGCCGTCATAAAAACTATATTCACGATTTTTAGTAAAATCAAAAAATTGGTCGGGAAATACAATGTGTCCAGGCGGTAATTCTTCCCGCAAACTTCCAACTGCACAAGGAGCAATAATGCGTTTTACGCCAATCTCATGTAAAGCCCACATATTAGCGCGGAATGGGATTTTATGTGGTGGTGAATGGTGATGCGCTCCATGTCTGGGAAGAAATGCTACTCGTTTACCAGCATAAGTGCCGATAGTGGTTATTTCTGAGGTAGCTCCATATGGTGTGTAAATTTTGATTTGTTTTGCGTCAGTTAATGCGCCTGGATCATAAACCCCAGTGCCGCCAATAATTGCAATTTCAATTTTTTCTTTTGACATTTTAATTTCCTCGCTATTTTTATTGATCGTAAGATATCAGTGTTTGAATATCATATTCTTGGATTTTTTCTTTTCCTTTTAAAAATTTTAATTCGATTACAAATGAAAAACCTACTACATTACCTTGCAGAGCCTCAACTAATTCTGCCGCAGCTTTAGCGGTTCCGCCAGTTGCCAATAAATCATCTACAATCCAGACATTTTGTCCTGGGGTCACAGCGTCCTGCTGAATTTCCATAATGTCTTTGCCGTATTCAATATCGTATGCAACTTTATTGGTAATGCCGGGTAATTTGCCTTGTTTTCTTACCATCACAAAGCCTTTATCAAAACGGGTAGCAAGCGCGCTTGCGAAAATTAAACCGCGGGATTCAGCGCCGGCAATAATATCAATTTTTTTATCTTTAAAATGACCATAAAGCTTATCAGTGATGTAACGCATTGCATCAGGTGAACGTAAAATTGGTGAAATATCTTTAAAATTAATGCCCGGTTCCGGAAAATCAGGATATTCTCGGATATATGATTTTAGATCCATGTTATTTTTGCCTCTATCCAGTTAAAAACAGATTTTACCTGATCAGGGCATGGTGAGCAATAAAAATTGCAGATAGGACTTACGCTAAAAGATGAGATGCGAGGCAAAAGCGAGCGAAAGACGGGAGTTTATAAATAATAAATGACCGGCTTGAGCGAGCTTTTAACAAAGCAGATCGCTTTTAGCGTAAGTCCCGGAGGCAAAAAAAAGCCGGGATGAACCCGGCTTTTTAAGTTGGTTAATACAATCAACCGAAGTGGTACAAGAAGTCTACATTCAACAGATTTGGAATATAGGCTGTGTCACGTCCATCTAGGGCAGTAGCATTAGTATATCTGTCATTCAAGAACAGTTCGTAGTTGGTATAGGTTCCACGGAGAGAAAATTGCCTATAATCAATTTGTACGCCGGCGCCTAAGTTACCGCTAACGATGCCTCTTTTAACATTTGGGTCGGTATAATTAGCACCGGGTTGAACCCAAGCAGCACCGTCCCAAGTATAGTGTTTATCTTGATGATTGATGTAATCTACACCGCCTTTAGCAAACACTTTGAGGTGTGGGCATACAGGTACGTAATACATGCCATCGAGATATACTAGCCAGCCATTGCTATTAATTTTGAAGCTGTTAACACCAGCATTAGTTAGTTGGGTTCTAGTCATTTTGCCATAGTCAACAAAACCTAGTTCAGTCCCAAATTTTGGTGTTACCAGGTAGCCGCCAAAAATATCCCAACCTAATTTGTTTTTAAGTTTTACTTGGCCATTACCTTGACCTGTAGGATAATCAATTTTTGCGTTTACCAACGCGTTCCATTTTAAGCCGACACCGACATACCATGGATGAAACATAGGAGCTGGTGCAATAGCAGCAGCAGAAGCAACAGTGCTACCGACTAACAAGCCAGCAGCTGCGCATGTTAATAGTACTTTTTTCATAAAAGAGTCCTCTTTTGTTTAAAATAAATTTATATAAATATAAACGTATCCGTCCGTTTAATGAACGAATACCATACAGGATATCGAGAAATTAAAAAAAAATCTAGTTTTTTTAAGCATTTTTTTAAATTTTTTTTAAAAAAATGCTATTTTTTCCGAAAATTAGCGTTTTTTTGATAAAAATTATAATTTTTTTAAAAAAAATTTAAAAAAATAAAATTAATTTTAAATGTTACAAATCGAATTTTTTGCCAAAAATATGCAAATAAAAATAAAATTTTTTTAGAAATTATTTTTTAATTGTAGTTTAATCAAGAAAAATTTGTTTAAAATTTATTCACACCATAAAATATTGAACAATAATAACACAGAAATGACTATATATATGGCTAATTTTTAGTCATAATACTGTTTAAAAATTATCTTCATTCCAGTAGTTTAAAAAATACCCTTAATATAAGGGTTATTAGGTCAAAATTTTATGCGCATAAATTACACATTTAGGGTCAAGTCTTGAATTTTGGAATTTGATACTTTGTTGATCAAATTCCAAAATTCAAGACTTGACCCCTCTCAACGTTTTTTTAAGTTGTTCGTAATTAATGGGTTTGGTTAATACGGTTTTCATACCAGCATCAATGCATTTTTGTCTGTCTTGTTTATAGGCGTGTGCGGTCATGGCAATGATGGGAGTGTTTTTATTTTTAGAATTTCCTTGCAGTATGGCGGCAGTTACATCATATCCATCCATATCGGGCAAGCCAATATCCATAAAAATGACATCATACTTTCTATTTATGGCTTTTAATGCAGCTTTACCGCTACCCGCCAGGCGTACTTTACAGCCTAGATCCTGCAGCATAGTTTTAGCAACTTTTTGGTTGATTATATTATCTTCGACCAAAAGGACTTTTAAATTAAGTGGTTTAGCAGAAGTTTCTTTAGTTGTTGTGCTTTTGCCAGTAGATTTTTTAGGCGCTTTAGATTTTTTCTTAGGTTTTTTAAGATCTAGCGGAAATTCAAATTCACACCAAAAAGTTGATCCCTGATGTGATTTGCTTTTTACGTGAATACTTCCATGCATAGATTCGACAATTTGTTTAACGATAGCCAAACCCAATCCTGCTCCAGAAGTTTTAGCCTTATATGCGGATTCTAATCGGGTAAAACGGTCAAAAACGAATTGCAATTTATCTTTTGGAATACCAGCGCCGGTATCTTTAACGGAAATTTTAAATTTAGCTTTTTTGGCGGTTTTTTTTGGACAGTCAACTTTTAACGTAATGCTGCCTTTTTTGGTATATTTGATTGCGTTACCAACTAAATTGAAAATTATTTGGCGGATTCTACGCGGATCGCTAACAATGTTAGTTGGAATACTTTTGTGATATTGAATAGAGAATTTTAATCCTTTTTCTTTGGCTAAGACTTTTAAAGAATTGCCAATTTCATCAATCAGTTCTTTTAGATCAAATGGTGTTGACGCAAAAGCTACACGGCCTTCTTCAAGTTTGGTGAGATCTAAAATATCGTTGATTAGGGATAATAGGATATTACTCGATTGATAAATATCATCGACATATTCTTGTTGTTCTGGGGTGAGATTACGGGTTCGTAGGATTTGTGCAGTTCCCATAATTCCGTTTAATGGAGTGCGTAATTCATGGCTCATTATAGCTAAAAATTCTGATTTGGCACGGTTCGCTTTTTCGGCATGTTCTTTAGCTTCTTTAAGTTCCTGTTCTTGTCTTTTTCTGTCGCTGATGTCGGTGGAAACTGCGATTAAACCAATAACTGCACCTTTTTCATCTTTGATTGGGCTTTTGGTGGTTAATGCGATTGTTTCTTTGCCATCTGCTTCTATGTATTTTTCTTCAAATACTTTTGATTTGCCGCTTTTTATTACTTCTTGATCATCTTTGCGGAATTTTTTGGCCGATCCTTTTGGCCAATTACACTTTTTTTCAAAATCGAAATCGGTTAATCCAACAATTTGCGATTGTGACGTAAGACCTGCAATTTCCAGAACTTTTTTGTTACAACCTAAATATACTGAATTGCGGTCTTTCCAAAAAACGCGATCGGATGCATTCATGATTAAATTTTCCAAAAAAGAAATAAGGTATTTGGCTGAATCTTCGAAAGACTTTTTTTGAGTAATACTTTTACCAATTTCGGTGTTGTTTAATATTTCTAGAAAGTTGGTGTTGAATTCGGTTTGTTGTTTGGCTGTTTTTAGAGCTTGCTTGAGTTCTCGTTCTTGTTTTTTCCTTTCGCTAATATCAGTAGAGACCGCGATTAAACCGATAACCTTGCCTTGTTCGTCTTTAATGGGACTTTTGGTGGTTAATACAGTTACTTCCTTGCCATCCGCTTGTTTATACTTTTCTTCAAATACTTCAGGTTTGCCGCTTTTTATTACTTTTTGATCTTCATCGCGAAATTTTTTAGCTAATTCTTTGGACCAATTAAATTTTTTTGCAAGATCAAAATCAGTTAATCCAATCAATTGTGATTGTGAAGTAAAGCCTGTGACTTCCATAACTTTCTTATTACCACCCAAATATACTGAATTGCGGTCTTTCCAAAAGACGCGATCAGATGCATTCATAATTAAATTTTCCAGAAAAGAAATGAGATACTTGGCAGTATCGTCGAAAGATTTTTTTTCAGTAATATTTTTGCCGATTATGGTTTTGCTAAATATCTCCAAAAAATTGGTGTTTAGTACAGTTTGTTTTTTAACCGTTGTAAGTTTGAGCTTATCTTGTTCAACTTTTGAGATGTCTATAGGAGAACATGCTATACCAATTATCTTGCCTTTGTGATCTTTTATTGGCCATTTCATGATTAATAGGTTTTTGAGTATATTTTTTCGTTTAAATTTATATTCATAAGAAATGGTTTTTCCGGTAGTTAACACTTTATCATCAGTAGCATCCATTTTGGCAATCATTATATCTTTCCAGCCAAGTTTTTTTGCAAACTCTGCATTTGATAACCCAATAATTTCGGAGGCAGATTTGATATTATGATTTTCAGCGGTGAACTTATAGTTGCATCCAGCAAAGATCCTATTAATATTTTTCCAGCATATGCTGAAAGGAGCATTGCTAAAGGCTTGCATAAATGTTTGTAATGTTTGATTCAGGCTGTTTTTTTTCATTTAGTCACCAGTGCACATATAATCATCATACTTATGATGAAGATAGTTGTAAATGTTATATTGCAATTAATTTGCTGGTTATTTATGATGCAGCATTAAAGGACTCGCATTTTTTGTTTAATAATATAGAGTGACAAATATGGGATTGATGTATGCCAATAAATATCCGTTGACAGATGTACAACAAATGATGCTATCTTATACCGGCAGCAATGAACAGGTTGGTTTTTATGTGGTGCAAATGCGGGTTATGTTACGGGGAAAAATGGATTTTAATGTATTTCAGCTTGCCTGGAATCAAATTATTGCGCGGCATGAAATGTTACGAGCCAGTGTTTATGGTAAAGAAATTAATACTGCATTATTGGCAATTCATCTTTATGTGAATTTTGCGGTAGATTTTATTGATTTTTCCAAATATTCTTACCAGGTTCAGCAAAATAAACTGGATCGTTTACTGTATACTGATTTACAGCAGAGTTTTGATTTATATTGCCCTCCATTGATGCGGGTGAGATTAATTAAGTTAAGTCACAGTCGATATTTTTTGCTTTGGTCACATCACCATATTATTTTATCAAGTGAATCTTCGATTAAAGTGCTGCATGAAGTGTTTGAAGTATATGATCAAATGCGTAAAGGCAAGATAGCACAATTACCAGAAGTAAAATCTTATGGTAGTTTTATCGAACATCTGCAGCAATTAGATCATGCTTCAGCCAATCAATATTGGCAGAAAATCTGCAAGAATTTTCATCCATTGCCGCGCTTGTTGTTTACCGGAAACGATCGAGACGATACGGCAATTAGTGAAATAGTTCCTACTAATATTGTTAGTATTAATGCACATAAATTAGAGCAGTTTTGTAATAAGTATGATTTATTGCCGAACATTG
Organism: Gammaproteobacteria bacterium; assembly: GCA_050123375.1. Lineage (GTDB taxonomy): Bacteria > Pseudomonadota > Gammaproteobacteria > UBA12402 > UBA12402 > JASFHF01. Next base: position 9,198 of record JASFHF010000016.1, on the reverse strand, counting down.
TGGTGCATGGCGCCTGGGGTTTGTTGTTGTCTATTTATACAAATTCCGCCGATGTAATTTTTGGTGATGTTAGATCGTTTAACTCAGCTATTAACGAAAATTTGGCTGGATATTTTGCGAATCTTTTTCCGGTAAGAAGTAAACTTAATATGTCGATTTCAGTATTGGATTATTTATTGAAGCTTAAGCAGCAGTATGACGGGTTTGAGCCGCACATCGGTGCATCGTTATGTAAAATGCAAAAGCATAAAGATTTAGTTAATGGCGAACCACATTTCGATACAGTAATAAATTTTGTTGCGCAAACACCAGAAGAATATTTTAAAGAAGTGGATGGGAAATGGAAACACCGTAAAGTATTTTACGTTGCCGAAACCAATTATCCAGTAACTTTGCTTGTTTGGCAAGAAGATGGTAATTTTAATTTTAGAATTGATTATGCAGCAAATTTTTATCAGGCAAAAATTGTAGAAAGATTGTTAAATCATTTTATGCATATTTTAAATAATATGCTGCAAAATGCTAATCAGCGGGTAGTAGATGTAGAATGCTTATCTTCCGTGGAACGTAAGAAAATTTTATTTGATTGGAATAATACTAATGTGCCGTATGTTTTTGATAAATCTGTAAGTCAATTATTTGAAGAACAAGTCGGGTTAGTACCGCATAATATTGCGATAGTTTACAACAAAGAAAATCTCACTTATTTAGAACTTAATCAAAGGGCGAACCAATTAGCCCGATATATGAATAAATTAAATTTGTCAAAAGGGGCTTCAATTGCGGTATATATTAAACGCAGTCCCGCAATGATTGTCGCAATGCTGGCAATTTTTAAGGCTGGATATGTTTATTTGCCGATTAGTTTTGATGCGCCGCAGGAACGTATAAAATATATTATTAAAGATGCTAAAGTTGCATTATTAATTAGCAAAACTGGGTTAAATTATATAGATTGTTGTGATTTGGTGATAGATCGTGTGTGGGAGGGGGTTTGCAATGAAAGTTCTGATAATTTAACTGAAACCAGTGATATGGCATATAGTATTTATACTTCCGGTTCTACAGGTATTCCTAAAGGTGTTAAAGTTTCTGGACATTCTTTGCTAAATTTAGTTTATTGGCATCAGCGTTTTTATGAAATAGATTGTTATGATCGTATCACGATGACGATAAACGAGAGTTTTGATGCTTCAATTTGTGAAATTGTGCCTTGTTTATTATCTGGTGCCGCATTGCATATTTTACCGAGAGAAATTGTTACAGATTCTATTAAATTAGCCGAATATTTGCAAAATCACAAAATAACCATAAGTGTTTTGGCTGCGCCTATTGGTGAATTATTTTTTGATGTAGCAGCTAATTACAAATTAGCGCTGAGATATTTAGTGGTCGGGGGAGATCGATTGTCAAAGCGACCAAGTGGAAAATTTAATTTTAAAGTAATGAATAATTATGGACCAACTGAAAATACTGTGTGTACAACTTGTGGTGAAGTATTGCCTGCTGATGCAGCGCATAAATCATTACCGCATATTGGTAAACCTATAGATAATGTTAAATGCTATATTCTTGATAAAATGCATCGGGTTGTGCCGATAGGAGTTATTGGTGAATTATATATTGGCGGAATTGGTTTGGCGGAAGGTTATGTGGGTCAGCCTGAATTAACCAAACAGAAATTTATTGATAACCCGATTAATGATATAGGCGGCAAAGTATATAAAACCGGTGATTTAGTGCGTTGGTTGCCGGATGGAAATATAGATTTTATTGGCAGGGTTGACACTCAGGTTAAAATTAGAGGCTATAGAATTGAATTGGCAGATATTGAACGTAATTTGGAGAAATATCCGTCGGTTAACAAATGTGCGGTTATTGTAAGAAATGTTGGTGCGGATGCAAAGATATTAGTCGCATACATGGTGCTGCAAACCCAGCAAACAATTGATATCGATGCAATTAAATTATTTTTGGCTAAAAGTATACCTCATTATATGATTCCTTCAATCTTTTATGAAATGCAGGAATTACCGTTAACCTCTAATGGAAAAATAGATAAGCGAAAGCTTGTTGAGCAGGCTGTAATTTCGGCTGCGCCAAAAGCGCTTCCGAAAACTGCTACTGAAAGTACAATTTTGCAGGTTTTGCAGCAGTTGCTGCATATTGAAGATTTGAGCGTTGAATACAATTTCTTTGAAATTGGATTGAATTCTTTAACAGTAGTGCAGTTATGTCACTTATTAAATGATAAGCTTGAAATGAATTTGTGTTTGGTAGATATATTTACACATCATTCAGTGCGTTTGTTAGCAGAATATGTTGACCATAAGAATAATGAGTGTTTATATCTTGCTGCGATACAACAGCGAGTCATAAAGAAACGGCAAAGAATATACAGGAATAGGAATCGTATAGGTGGAAGAGCAGGTTTCAACAGACACGCAAGCGATGCCGTATGATAATTGTGTTGCAGTTATTGCGATGCATGGGCGTTTTCCAGGTGCTAATGATCTAAGTGCTTTTTGGCATAATATTGCTACAAAAAAAGAATCTATTACTTATTTTTCCATGCAAGAGTTAGCAGATGCTGGTATTGATAAAGCATTGCTGAACAATCCAAAATATATTAAAGCGCGTGGCGTTATTGATGATGTTGATTTATTTGATGCGGATTTTTTTAATTACAGTCCTGCAAAAGCTGAAATTACCGATCCACAACATCGTTTATTTATGGAGATTGCATGGGAGACTTTGGAAAAAGCAGGTTACACGTCTGAAAAATATCTTGGGTCTATAGGTGTTTATGCTGGTTCTGGCGAAGCAAGTTATTTGATAGAGTATTTGCGTAAAAATATGACTAAAGTTAACCATAAAAATATTAATCAACTTTTAATTGCTAATAGTAAAACTTTTCTCAGCACCAATATTTCGTATAAATTGAATCTTACAGGCCCTAGTTTAAATATAAATACGGCTTGTTCTACTGCATTAGTAGCAATTATTACTGCTTATACTCAGTTATTAAATTATGAGTGCGATATTGCTTTAGCTGGAGGTGTTTCGATTTGGACTCCGCAGGAGTCCGGCTATTTATATCGAAAAGGAAATATTTATTCATCTAATGGTCATTGTTGTGCGTTTGATGCTAAAGCTAATGGTGCTGTTATGTCATCTGGGGTTGGGGTGGTAGTGTTAAAACGGCTTGAAGATGCAGTTGCGGATGGTGATAATATTGAAGCGGTTATTTTGGGTGGGGCAATTAATAATGATGGTGCTGACAAAGTTAGTTTTACTGCTCCAAGCGTCAATGGCCAGGCAAGTTGTATCGCTGAAGCAATTGCGATGGCTGATATTAACCCGGAATCGATAGGTTATGTTGAAGCACATGGAACAGGGACATTATTAGGTGATCCAATTGAAATTGCCGGATTAACCAAAGCTTTTGCTGCTTATACGCACAAAAAAAATTTTTGTGCGCTTGGTTCAGTAAAACCAAATATTGGTCATGCTGATTCAGCTGCTGGAGTAGCAGGTTTTATTAAAACAGTATTAGCATTAAAGCATCGCCAGCTTCCGCCCAACATAAACTTTACTAAACCAAATGTTAATATCGATTTTGAACAAACACCATTTTTTGTAAATACTGAGTTAAAACCATGGAACTCAGAAAGTTTTTTAAGAGCAGGAGTTAGTTCATTTGGTTTTGGCGGCACCAATGCACATGTAATTTTACAGGAAGCGCCGGTGATTAATAAAAGTTCGCAGTCTAGAAAAACACAAATGATATTATTGTCAGCAAAAACCCGAAAAGCTTTGGAACAAATTACAAAAAATTTGGGTGATTATTTTGTTCAAAAAATTAAACAAGGAGATTATACCCAAGAAGATTTTGCTGATGCGGCTTTTACTTTACAAGTGGGGCGTAAAGATTTTTCGTATCGCCGCGCTATTGTTTGTAAAAACGTAGATCAAGCAATAACATTTTGCAAAAATCCTAATGATTGTATGTCTGTTGAAAACGTTGGTGAGCAACCTTCAGTTGTTTTTATGTTTCCTGCCCAGGATGCGCAATATATTGGTATGGGAAAAGAACTATATGAATCGGAATTGGTTTTTAAACAGGAATTTGATCGGTGTTGTGATATTGTAACACCTTATGTAGATTTTGATTTTAAAAAAGTAGTGTTTTCAAATCAAGAAAACAACTTAGATAAAACTGAATTTGCGCAGCTGGCAATTTTTGTAGTTGAATATGCTTTAGCTAAATTATTTATATACTGGGGTATAGAACCAAAAGTTCTTATTGGTCACAGTATTGGTGAATATGTTGCTGCACACATTGCTGGAGTATTTTCACTTGAAGATGTGTTAAAAATTATTTTAATTAGAAGTAAATTAATTAATCGTATCCAGAAAGATGATACTATGTTAGCAGTATTTGCAGATCATTTTAACATGATTAAATTGCATAGACCGAAGATCCCGTTTATTTCTAACGTGACTGGAAAATATGCGGATCCGGAAGAAGTGGTGACTAGCGATTATTGGATAAAACATTTGCATAATACTATGTGTTTTTCCGAGGGGGTAAAAACATTATTACAGGAAAACTATAATGTATTTCTTGAATTAGGTCCTGGTAATACTTTAACACATTTATTATCGTTTCAGGTGAAGGATAATGCAGCGATAACTGTGTTTAATACATTATTAAATAATGAAGAAGACAACTTGGTTTATAAAGCTTTAGCGGTTTTATGGTTACGTGGTCAAAACGTCAATTGGCAGTCATTTTACACTGACGAAAAACGGCATCGGGTAATTTTGCCCACATACCCTTTTGAAAAAAGCTGCTATTGGATAAATGATAAATTCAGTAGATAAAATTGCAATTATCATTGATGGTACTGTATAATTGGCATTTTTGCGAATTGGTGGCCAATAAATATAAGGTGAATAGCTTGTTAAAATATATAATGTTTTTGATATGGGTGATATTTGTTGGTTTGCCTTTAATAGCTGTCGCGCAAGATAGTTCTATGTCGGTTGCACAGCCTCATCCTGCCAGGACAACGTTGTCGAAAAAGGCAGCACATTTAAAAGTGGGAATGACCAAAGCACAGGTAATAAAAGTATTAGGTCCGCCTACTTGGGCGAATACTGATGAAGGGGTTCCATTAACTTTGGCTTGGCGCAATGGTAATTGTAATCCAGTAGTAGTTACTTTTGATAAACATTTGTTGGTTGAGGGATGGGATGAAGGACGGGTTGAGTGTTCTAACTCCGTATATACTGATGTACCGGATGACCAGTATTTATGTTCAAAACAATTAGGTTTATGTATGATAAAAGCGTCAAAGAGCGCTAAGTAATTGTTTGACTAATTGTATATTACATGTAACATACCCATTATACTTTTAAGAGGTAATATATATGACTAAAACGTCAAAGCAGGCTAAACGGCGTACGGCAACGAAAAGTAAAACTGTAAAAACAAAAAAACCTAAAAAGTCGGTTGCACGTACAAAAACTGCAAGCAAAAAAACTAAAGTTGCAAAGAAAATTAAAACAGCGAAAAAAACAACTAAAGCAAAAGTTACTAAAACAAAAAAAGTGGTTAAAAAGAAAGCTGTGACACACAAAGTTACTAAGCCTAAAAAAGCAACCAAGACAAAGACGGCGCGGGCTAAACCGGCCAAAAAGTCACAGAAAAAAACACCTAAACCTAAAACGGCTATAGGGATTGCAGTAGTTGATATTGCGCCGTATAAACCAAAAAAAACTGAAAAATATATGAGTGCAAAAATGCGTGAACATTTTCGTGCGATCTTGATCGCTTGGAAACAACAATTAATGGAAGAGGTTGATCGTACGGTTAGTCATTTACAAGGTGAGGCAGCAAATTTTCCTGATCCAAGTGATCGTGCAACTCAAGAAGAAACATTTAGTTTAGAGTTGCGCACCAGAGATCGTGAACGCAAACTGATTCGCAAAATTGAAGAAGCGCTGCAAATGATCGACAACGATGAATATGGTTATTGTACGTGCTGCGGTGAAGAAATTGGTTTGCGTCGTTTAGAAGCGCGGCCTACGGCAAAACTCTGCATTGATTGTAAAACTCTAGATGAAATTCGTGAGAAACAGGAAGGTATATAATAGCATTGCGTCCCCAATTCTAATCTATTACCATCATCACATTATCAAATCTTACATCTTTAAAATATATTTTTTGCGAAAGTGATTGAGCGACGAATTGTATTGCACCTTGTTGTTGATTATATTTAGGCGATGTTAAAGTGAATAGATAAAATTGTTGATCGCTATTTTCTAAGTTATTAATTTTAGCTGCAGTGATTACAGCATTAGGCGGGTTGGTTTGGAAACTGTTGGGTCCCACATTCCATGCTTTCATGAAATTTTCCACAGCAGCTAATCCTTGAGTTCTATTTGGACGATTGGTGTAATAAGTGAGATAAGGATTCACGCCAATAAAAGTTAAAGTGTATAAACCAGATCGGTTTGCTTTCAAAATAGCTGTTTTTGCGGTTAAGATAAATAGCAAATTAATTCCAGTTGAGGTTTGTTGTTGATTAGTAGCTGTTTGGTTTTCAGTTGCAGTGGTTTTTGTCGTAGATTGTGGTGTGGTGGTTTGTTTATTGGGTGTTTGTGCATAGCTGTATGTTGATAGTATCGCTGCAGTAAGTGCAATTATAGAAATAAGCAATTTGCGCATTTTATGTCTCCTTGTATATACCATTCGCCAATGAAGATGCTGGATTTAAAAACTAACGTCATCCCGCGGCCTTGTTAGTTGACCGCGGGATCTAGGCTGTTTGATAGATTTTTCTGGATACCGCGGTCAACTGTCTTGGCCGCGGTATGACAACTATATTTTTAAATATTATACCAAATTAAACAAATTATCTATGCCGCGTAATAACAAAATTAGCTAAATCTGCTAATAATGAATTTTCTAAATTAATTTTATTTAAACATTCTATGGCTTGTTGGTGTAATTGTTGTAGTTTTTGTTTGGCCTGTGTGACTCCAATTAAAGCCGGATAGGTGGGTTTATTTAAAGTTTGGTCGGATTGAGTTGGTTTGCCTAAAGTTTTGGTAGTGCTTTCTATGTCTAAAATATCGTCGTGAATTTGAAAGGCAAGTCCAATGTTTTGCGCATATTTTTTTAATGCATCTAAAATTTTTTGATTTTGGCAATTTGCTGATGTTGCGCCGAGCAGTACACTTGCTTCGATTAATGCGCCGGTTTTTAGTTGATTAATGTGGTTTAATTTTTCAAGCGAAATCGTAGTTTGGTTAGCAATATCTTGGGCTTGACCTTCGGCAATATAAAGACACGTTTGACTTAAAATTGAGGACATTTGATTGTTGCGTGATAAAATTTCAAAACTTAAAGCTTGTAAGGCATCGCCGGCAAGAATCGCGATGGCTTCGTTAAATTTTTTATGACAAGTTGGTTTGCCGCGGCGTAAATCTGCATTGTCCATTGCAGGCAAATCATCATGAATTAGTGAATAACAATGGATAAGTTCTACTGCAGCGGCGGAAGTATCTAAGTTTTTTGGATTGCCATGCAGAGCTAACCCAGCAGCATAAACTAATATGGGGCGCAATCGTTTACCACCGTTTAATACTGAATAACGCATGGCTTGATGTAAGATGTTGTTTTTTTCATCAGGTAAAATTTCATTTAGATATGAGGAGATGCGGGTTTGATGTTGCTTGAGAAAATAATCGAAATCCAATGGTTATTTTTCCTCTAAATATTCTGTAAGTTCAAGTGAACCTTTTTTATTAGTTAATTTAGTGATTTTTTGTTTAGCGTCTTGCAGCATTTTTTGACAAGATGCAATTAATTTTACACCTTGCTCAAAAAGTTTTAACGATTCTTCCAAGCTTAATTGACCAGATTCCATTTTTTCAACAATTTTTTCTAGATCGGCCAGGGATTTTTCCAGAGTGGATTTTTTTGTGGTTTGAGTCGCCATTTTGAAGTTTCCTATCTATAATAAATGAACATATTCTATACGGCTAAGAGCAATTTAGCAAAAATCATTGACAGAATTTGCTGATCAATTAAAATTCACTGGTTCGTAATGGGTCTGTAGCTCAGTTGGTTAGAGCGCACCCCTGATAAGGGTGAGGTCGGTAGTTCGAATCTACCCAGACCCATATTCATTATGGGGCTATAGCTCAGCTGGGAGAGCACCTGCTTTGCAAGCAGGGGGTCGGCGGTTCGATCCCGCCTAGCTCCATTTCAGAGGACAGAGGACAGAGGACAGAGGACAGAGGACAGAGGACAGAAAGGGTCATCCCTAAATCTTGGGGGCACTTTTATTTAAACACATAACACTTTGGGTTATCCCCAAATTTTGGGCACTTGGATCGAGGTTTGACTCCAAATTCTTAAATAGAGAATAATTATGACAAAAATTGTATATGAAGAATTAAGATTGTGTGTTGTAAAATATATGAATGAGATGCTTAGACAATATAAACTAAGAAATGAGCAAAATTGTTGTTATATTTTTTTTGGTCTTTGTGGGCCAACTAGTTATGAAAAAATCATTTTTGATGAGATTAAAATAATAGCTGAAAAGCTGCCTGAAGCAAAGGAACAGAAAAATACATACAGTTCTGCAAATATTTCAGATAGCGATTTGCAAAGATATATTGATGTTCTTGATGCAACAATTGACCTTATAAATTGTGATAGTATTAAGATTTATGGAAAGTCGTATGGGGGTGTTGGATTTGTTAAAAGTCTTAATACATCATATGGAGATGCTTTTTATAAGATTTTTGATCAAAGTACTGCATTACAAATTACGCTCAAGTTTTCGGAAAACATGCAAAATGAAAATTTTTCGCCGAAACAATATTATCTTAAATTATTTAAAAATGAGCTCAAAGACATGCAGCAAAAACAAAAGCTTTATCAACAGAAAAGCATTTAAAAACAAATTGGCAGTTTTTACATATTGTCCAGCAAACAATTTAGGTCTGTAGCTGTAAGAGCACCTGCTTTGCAAGCAGGGGGTCGGCGGGGCTTTGTTGCATAAATAGGAAGGAATTAGCTGCATCAGCGGTAACGCTAAGTCTTTGAAATTCATAAAAAACTCTATTAATATACATTTTTTGATGAAAAACATAAAAATGGAGTTTATTTATGTC
>JASFHF010000015.1:0-43252 GCA_050123375.1 Gammaproteobacteria bacterium | reverse complement strand
CTCTTTCGCTGTTTGCCTTGCTGAGAAAACAATCTGAAGGCGGAATAACCCCTTCACTTAACCTTCCGGCACCGGGCAGGCGTCACACCCTATACTTCCTCTTTCGAGTTTGCAGAGTGCTGTGTTTTTAATAAACAGTCGCAGCCACCTGATTTCTTCGACCTCCATCAGCTTAAATCGCGAAGACTCTCACCAACAGAGGCGTACCTTCTCCCGAAGTTACGGTACTATTTTGCCTAGTTCCTTCACCCGAGTTATCTCAAGCGCTTGGGTATTCTCTACCTGTCCACCTGTGTCGGTTTGCGGTACGGATTAATAAGTAATATAGCTTAGAGACTTTTCTTGGAAGCGTGGCATCAGTCACTATCCAAACCACTTGCATGGTTTGGTCGTATTCGCATCTCGACCTTAATGAATGCCCGGATTTGCCAAAGCATTCAGCCTACATGCTTGAACCAGAACTACCAGTCTCTGGCCAACCTAGCCTTCTCCGTCATCCCTTCGCATCACTTATTAAGTACAGGAATATTAACCTGTTATCCATCGACTACGCCTCTCGGCCTCGCCTTAGGTTCCGACTAACCCTGCGTCGATTTACGTAGCACAGGAAACCTTGGACTTCCAGCGTGGCAGTTTTTCACTGCCATTATCGTTACTCATGTCAGCATTCGCACTTCTGATACCTCCAGATAACCTCTCAGTTATCCTTCATCAGCTTACAGAACGCTCCTCTACCGCCTAGTAAACTAGACTCGTAGCTTCGGTGTATGGTTTTAGCCCCGTTACATCTTCCGCGCAGGCCGACTCGACCAGTGAGCTGTTACGCTTTCTTTAAAAGGTGGCTGCTTCTAAGCCAACCTCCTGGCTGTCTGTGCCTTCCCACTGCGTTTCCCACTTAACCATAACTTAAGGACCTTAGCTGTCGATCTGGGCTTTTTCCCTTTCCACGACGGACCTTAGCACCCGCCGTGTGTCTCCTATGTTATACTGCTATGTATTCGTAGTTTGCTTCGGGTCAGTAAGTATTCAATACCCCATTGCCGAAACAGAGCTCTACCCCACAGCGTAATCACATAAGGCACTACCTCAATAGCTTTCGAGGAGAACCAGCTATCTCCGAGCTTGATTAGCCTTTCACTCCTAGCCACAGCTCATCCCCTAATTTTTCAACATTAGTGGGTTCGGGCCTCCAATCAGTGTTACCTGACCTTCACCCTGGCCATGGCTAGATCGCTCGGTTTCGGGTCTACTAATATCAACTAAATCGCCCTATTAAGACTCGGTTTCCCTACGGCTCCCCTATTTGGTTAGCCTTGCTAATACCAGTAAGTCGCTGACCCATTATACAAAAGGTACGCCATCACTAAAAACAAGTTTTAGCTCTGACTGCTTGTACGCATACAGTTTCAGGTTCTATTTCACTCCCCTATCAGGGGTTCTTTTCGCCTTTCCCTCACGGTACTTGTTCACTATCGGTCAGTAGTTAGTATTTAGCCTTGGAGGATGGTCCCCCCATGTTCAATCAGGGTTTCACGTGCCCCGACCTACTCTTCGACATCCAAAGCAATCACCTTTTCAAATACAGGACTATCACCTTCTATGGTCAGGTTTCCCAACCTATTCTTCTAAAGTAATCACTTATTATGATGTCTGGGCTGATCCGCGTTCGCTCGCCGCTACTTGCAGAATCTCGGTTGATTTCTTTTCCTGTAGGTACTTAGATGTTTCAGTTCCCCACGTTCGCCTCATTAACCTATGAATTCAGTTAATGATTTCCTTACGGAAGGGTTTCCCCATTCGGATATCTTCGGATCAACACTTTTTTGTCAGCTCCCCGAAGCTTTTCGCAGACTTTCACGTCCTTCATCGCCTTCTACTGCCTAGGCATTCACTATATGCGCTTATATTCTTGACTTTATAACCTAAAATACTTCATTAAAGGTTATGGTATATTCTTATACCCAATTAAATAGAAAATAAATTTTCTATTATTACGCTTTATTATCATTCAAAATAAATTTTGAATAGATACTCGTATCATCACCACTTTGTTAAAGAACTTCAGAGCTAATTGGCTCTGTCTATTTTCATAAAAAACAGAGAATAAAAACTATTTTATTCTCTGTTCTCTATATCCCCAACTCCAAAATATGGAGCTGAGGAGGATCGAACTCCCGACCTTCGCATTGCGAACGCGACGCTCTCCCAGCTGAGCTACAGCCCCGTTCTGGTATTTGATAAGCAATACATGTGGGCATCGTATAACAAAAGTCACTCCGAATATTTAAATGTAAGGAGGTGATCCAGCCACAGGTTCCCCTACGGCTACCTTGTTACGACTTCACCCCAGTCATGAATCACAAAGTGGTGAGCGCCCAATGTTAAGCTACCCACTTCTTTTGCAACCCACTCCCATGGTGTGACGGGCGGTGTGTACAAGGCCCGGGAACGTATTCACCGCGACGTTCTGATTCGCGATTACTAGCGATTCCAACTTCATGAAGTCGAATTGCAGACTTCAATCCGGACTACGAACAGTTTTATGAGTTCCGCTCCACCTCACGGCTTTGCCTCCCTCTGTACTGCCCATTGTAACACGTGTGTAGCCCTACTCATAAAGGCCATGATGACTTGACGTCATCCCCACCTTCCTCCGGCTTATCACCGGCAGTCTCCTTAGAGTCCCCACCATAATGTGCTGGCAACTAAGGACAAGGGTTGCGCTCGTTACGGGACTTAACCCAACATCTCACGACACGAGCTGACGACAGCCATGCAGCACCTGTCTTATGGTTCTGTTTCCAGCACCAACTGATCTCTCAGATGTTCCATAGATGTCAAGAGTAGGTAAGGTTCTTCGCGTTGCATCGAATTAAACCACATGTTCCACCGCTTGTGCGGGCCCCCGTCAATTCCTTTGAGTTTTAGCCTTGCGGCCGTAATCCCCAGGCGGAGTACTTATCGCGTTAACTACGCTACTAAAATGTCGTCGCATTCCAACAGCTAGTACTCATCGTTTACAGCGTGGACTACCGGGGTATCTAATCCCGTTTGCTCCCCACGCTTTCGCACCTTAGCGTCAGTTCAACTCCAGAAAGCCGCCTTCGCCACTGATGTTCCTTCCGATATCTACGCATTTCACCGCTACACCGGAAATTCCGCTTCCCTCTAGTGAACTCTAGTTAGACAGTTTTAGATGCAGCACCAAGGTTAAGCCCTGATATTTCACATCTAACTTGTCCAACCGCCTACGTGCCCTTTACGCCCAGTCATTCCGATTAACGCTCGCACCCTCTGTATTACCGCGGCTGCTGGCACAGAGTTTGCCGGTGCTTATTCTATGAGTAACGTCACTGCTCCACGCTATTAACATGGAACTATTCCTCCTCATTAAAAGTGCTTTACAACCCGCAGGCCTTCTTCACACACGCGGCATCGCTGGATCAGGGTTGCCCCCATTGTCCAATATTCCCCACTGCTGCCTCCCGTAGGAGTCTGGGCCGTGTCTCAGTCCCAGTGTGGCTGATCTTCCTCTCAGAACAGCTATGGATCATTGCCTTGGTGAGCCTTTACCTCACCAACAAGCTAATCCAACGTAGGCCCCTCCTAAAGTAACACCTCACCTTAAGTTATCTTTCAGGACTTACGTGAAAAGCGATCTGCTTTGTTAAAAGCTCGCGGAAGCTCGGTCATTTATCATTTATAAACTCCCTCCTTTCGCTCGCTTTTGCCTCGCATCTCATCTTTTCGCGTAAGTCCTGGTAAAAAAATAGCTTAAGTGTGAGGCATCTTTCCTCCAAGGAGTATTATGCGGTTTTAGCCCGAGTTTCCCCGGGTTGTCCCCCTCTTCAGGGCAGGTTCCTACGCATTACGCACCCGTCCGCCACTCGCCGGCGAGAAAGCAAGCTTTCTCCCGCTGCCGTTCGACTTGCATGTGTTAAGCGTGCCGCCAGCGTTCAATCTGAGCCAGGATCAAACTCTCTAATAAAAAGTTTGCGCTACCTTAAGATGACACCTCTAAAAATCATCTTTTTGTTCCAATACTTCGTTGTGCCGTTTTCTCAAATGCTCATTTATTTATATAAACTCCGCTTTTCGAAAACGGTACGCCTTGTCTTGAAACAAAAATCCTGATTTTTAGAGATGCCATCAGGCTAGTAGCAATCCTTCTCGGAATGAAAATTGACTTATTTACAATACCCACACGTATTGTTTACCAAATATATTTTTAAAGAGCATAGTACAAAAAATGTACTTTTTGTTGCGCACAGCAACAACATCACCCAACCGGGCAGGACTACGCATTTTAGTCTAAAATTGGTCCTTGTCAATCAATAATTCAAGGAAAAGATAAATGATTTTTTCAGAACTTATCTTTATGGTCGCAAGATAGATAATTAAGTATAGCAAAAACCTACTTTTCCGCCAGTTTGACTTTAGCAAACCGCCTTTTGCCAACCTGATAAACGTGCGACGTATCAGCCTGAATTTTTAAATTCGTATCCTCAATCTTTTCACCATCAATTTTAACCGCACCCGCTCTAATCATACGCAAAGCTTCGGAAGTGCTAGGAACCAAATTCGCCTGCTTAAGTAAATTGGCAATTGGTAAACCTTCGCTTGGCGCTTCTAATTCCAATTCTTGTATGTCTTTTGGAATCGCGCCTCGTTGAAAACGCGCAACAAAATCCTTATGTGCTTTATCCGCTGCTTTTTGGCCATGGAATCTTGTTACAATTTCTTCCGCCAATTTAATTTTTATGTCTCTTGGATTAGCACCATCGGTTACTTCTTTTTGCCATTGATTAATCTCTGCCATTGGCCTAAAACTCAATAGTTCTAAATAACGCCACATTAACTCATCGGAAACTGACATCAATTTACCAAATATTTCATTCGGAGACTCAGTAATTCCAATATAATTATTGAGCGACTTTGACATTTTTTTCACGCCATCCAAACCTTCAATAATCGGCATCATCAGAACATTTTGCGGCTTTTGCCCATATACTTTTTGCAATTCACGCCCAACCAGTAAATTAAACTTTTGATCAGTACCGCCTAACTCAACATCAGCATGCAAAGCCACCGAATCATAACCCTGTACCAATGGATATAAAAATTCATGAATAGCAATCGGTTGTTTTGATGTATAACGTTTATTAAAATCATCACGCTCTAACATGCGCGCTACCGTATAATTGGAAGCAAGCCGAATTAAATCTGCGGAATCCAATTTATGCATCCACTCCGAATTAAATCGCAATACGGTTTTCTCCGGATCCAAAATTTTAAATACTTGTTCTTTATATGTTTGCGCATTTGCTTCAATTTCTGCACGAGTTAAAGGTGCGCGCATAACATTTTTTCCTGTCGGGTCACCAATCATTGCGGTAAAATCACCAATCAAAAAAGTTACTTCATGACCAAGATCTTGAAATTGACGTAACTTATTCATCAATACTGTATGACCAAGATGTAAATCAGGTGCGGTTGGATCAAAACCTGCTTTGATTTTTAGCGGACGACCACCCGCCAAACGCTCTTTGAGTTCATCTTCAATAATAATTTCCGCAGCACCGCGTTTGATAATTTCTAAAGCTTCTGATACTGAAACCATAAGATACTCCGTAACGGGGTCAAGTCTTGAATTTTGGAATTTGATTTAAAATAAATCAAATTCCAAAATTCAAGACTTGACCCCATTTTTTTATTGACCTTGTCAATCGCAAAAGCTATGGTGACCCATATGTTTCGTAACGAACAAGACAATCAAAACACTAAGACGCAAAAATTTCAACCATTTTTGTTCATAAGTTGTGCAATCGCCATCATGTTAATGTTTATTACCGGCATTTGCATTGTAACCAAACCACAACACCGCATTATACATACCTTTAACCATCTAAAGCTACAGGTTTCACGCATTTCTCTACAAGATGCGCAAAAGCCGCCGTGGAAAACTTTTACTGTCAAAACTGAAGATAATTTACAAAAAATTTTCACGCGCGCTGGTATTGATCAAGATACTTATTATAGCATCATTAAGTTAAAAGATGCCAAATCATTCTTAGTTAACTTACGCCCCAAGCAAATCTTCTATTTCTTATTCGACAAACAACATAATTTATCTAAACTTATTTTTCGTTTGGATAAATTAAAATATCTTGAATTAACTCACAATAATGATAAATGGTCAACTGACCTCATTACTTTAGAACTAGAAAAAAAACTTAAAACTATTGATGGTTTTATTCAGCAATCATTTGAGCAATCGACCAAACAATATCATGTTCCAAAACAAATTACAGCAAATCTAGTCAATATCTTTGATTCGCGTGTTGATTTTGCCAAACAAATTCGACCGCATGATGAGTTTAAAATTATTTATGAACAATACTACTCTGATAAAAAACCAATTAAATCCGGAAATATTATTGCTGCGGAATTAATTAACCGCAACAAAACTTATTATGCCATTCGTTATCAACCCGAACATAGATCAACAGGTTATTATATGCCGAATGGTAGAAATTGGCATTTGGCTTTTATGCGCGCACCTCTTCATTATAAGCGTATTAGCTCAGCATTTGGCGCACGCCGCATGCATCCAATTTTACACATCGTAAGACGACACGAAGGTGTAGATTTAACAGCGTCATTTGGCACACCAATAAGAGCTTCAGGTGACGGCCGAATAGTTTATCGCGGACGCAAAGGCGGTTATGGAAAAGCAATCATAATTCACCACAACCGTAAATACACAACATTGTACGCACACATGTCACGCTTTGCACCCAAACTACATGTCGGCAGTTTCGTCAGAGAAGGCGAAGTAATTGGTTATGTTGGCATGACAGGACTTGCCACCGGCCCGCATGTACATTATGAATTTCACATTTACGGAATCCCACATGATCCAATGAAAGTAAAACTACCGCAAGCTTCACCAATTCCCAGAAAAGAACGTAAAGTTTATTTAGTTTATGCAAAAAAAATGATGAAGCAACTAAACAACTTTAAGTCTTAAAATCATTTTTCACGCTGCAGTGCCAACTGATACAAAGTATTTTTCTTTTTACCAGTAATTTTAGCGGCTAAATGTGATGCTTGTTTTACCGATAATTCTTCCAATAAAATATTTAAAATTTTCAAATCTTCATCGGTGATTTCTGTGATTTTTTGTTTGGTCTCACCATGAACCAAAACCACAAATTCACCACATTGCTTTTCTGGATTGTCAGTAAAATATTTTACTAAATTTTTTAAATTGTCATCATAAACTGTTTCAAATTTTTTAGTTAATTCGCGCGCAATGACTGTTTGACGATCTTCGCCAAAAATTGTAAGCATATCCTGCAATGATTTTAAAATTCGATGCGGAGATTCATAAAAAATCAACGTACAAGTTTCGGCTGTCAAATTTTTTAAGTGTTCTAAACGCGCATGTTGTTTCGCTGGCAAAAAACCTTCAAACCGAAATTTATCAGATGGTAAACCAGAAGCACTTAATGCTGCAATCATTGCACACGCGCCTGGAATTGAAACAACTTCAACTCCAGCTTTCCTCACCTCAGAAACTAAACGATATCCCGGATCACTAATTAATGGCGTTCCAGCATCTGAAATTAATGCAATTGATTGTCCTTGCTTTAAAATTTGCAAAATTTTTTTAGTTTGTTGTTCTTCATTAAAATCGTGCAGCGGCAACATTTTTGTGGTGATATGAAAATGCTGCAGCAACTTCGCACTATGCCGAGTATCCTCGGCTGCAATTAAATCTATTGTTTGCAAAGTATCAATCGCACGCTGCGACATATCACCTAAATTACCAATCGGCGTTGCAACTATATATAAAACAGACATAAAATGATTCCTTACAAATTGTCATTCCGCGACCCAGTAAGTTGATCGCGGAATCCAGGCTGTTTTTCTGGATCCCGCGGTCAAGCCGCGGGATGACAACTCTAAACCATCTTTTCCACATCAACTAATTTATCAAATTTTTTCGCAGTTAAAACTTTTAATTTGATGCAAGCATCGCGCAAAGAAATTTTCTGCTGATGCGCAAACTGTGCAACTTTCGTTGCCTGATCATAACCAATATGCGGACACAAAGCCGTTACTAACATTAAAGAATTCTCCACATAAAAATCGATTTTTTCTTTGTTTATTTTCAATCCGTCAACTAAATATTTTGCAAACAAACAACTTGCATCAGATAATAAATTGATTGATTGCAACAAATTATAAATAATTACCGGCTTAAAAGTATTTAATTGCAAATTTCCTTGCGATCCTGCAAAACCAATCGTCGCGTCATTACCAACAACTTGCGCACAAACCATTTGCATTGCCTCGCATTGAGTCGGATTAATTTTGCCCGGCATAATTGAAGAACCAGGTTCATTCGCTGGCAAAATTAACTCGCCTAAACCACACCTGGGACCTGAACCAAGCCAACGAATATCATTAGAAATTTTAAATAAAGTTGTAGCAAGTGTTTTTAATACACTTGAACAAAAAACCAAATCATCATGCGCAGCAATTTGCGCAAACTTGTTTTTAGCTGGAATAAAAATAATTCCAGTTATTTTATTAAGTTCAGCAATAAAATTTTTTACAAAATTTTTCGGTGCGTTTAATCCTGTACCAAGCGCAGTACCACCAACCTGCAATCTAGATAAATCATTTAATGCAAATTTAATACGCTTAACATTATCATCCAGCTGCGCGACAAATGCCGAAAATTCTTGCCCCAAAGTCATCGGCACTGCATCCTGTAAATGGGTACGACCAATTTTAACTACGTTTTTAAATTTATGTTGTTTTTTCTTCAATGAATCAATTAATGTTGCAAGCGACGGCAATAATTTTTCTGTTATACCACGTGCTGCAGCAATGTGCATTGCTGTAGAAAAAATATCATTAGTTGATTGAGACAAATTTACATGATCATGCGGATGAATTGTACGGCCTGCATGATGCGCAATAACTTCATTCATATTCATATTGGTTTGTGTACCACTGCCAGATTGCCAAACATGCAATGGGAAATGCTCACACAATTTACCAGCAATAATATGATTCGCTGCTTTAACAATTAAATCTTTTTGTCTTTTATTTAGTCGTTTCACCTGGTAATTCGCACAAGCCGCAGATTTTTTACAAATCGCAAGCGCCTTGATTAACTCACACGGCATTATTTCATCATTGATCGAAAAATGCCGTAAAGCACGTTCTGTTTGCGCGCCCCAAAGCTTATTGGCTTGCACTTTTATCGAACCTAAACTGTCTTTTTCCGTGCGGGTTTTCATATAACACCTTTTTATAGTTCCAGCAAAAAATCTTCAAATGCAATGCCATTAACCTTATCGGTACAAAATTTTGTCTGATTAATAACGGTTAAAATCTTATGTGGAAACTGATAAGCAAACCAACTAAATTCAAGCGCAGAGCAAACACCTCGCTTCACTTCAATAAAAATATTTTGATCTTCAACAAAATCTATCTCATGCTCTTTCTCTTTATTCTGCCAAAATGCCAAAGGATCCAAAATTGACCTTCCTCTAATAGATGCGCGACGCTGCAATTCTTGCGCCACCAACCATTCATACCACATACCCTGAACCTTCTCGGGTAATGCAAGAAAATCATCAACTGAACGAATTCTTGTTGGATAATATGCTACCGCCGATAATAAATTTGTAAAATGATATTTGCATTGCTTGCGTAAAATTAATATTTTTTTATGCTGATCCCACGGATAAGCCGGAACCACACAACCTAAATCATTAAGCATTTCAATATAACCCGCTGCAACCGTATTATTTGCAAGGCCAGCTTCTCGAGCTAATTTTGCCTGCCCAATAGGTGTACCACCTAATCTAAATAACACCCGCATGATATTCAATAGAGCTATTCTTGATCTCCCAGAAAAAGCCATTTCCCCATCAATCCAATCACGCACTAACTCTATGACATATTCTGGAATTATTTTTTTACACGCCAACTCTGAACAAGCTATTGGCGATCCTCCAGAAAGCAAATAAGCCATCAAAGTATTTCTGCCTAAATCGGCACTACATTTTCTATGAAATTCCCGATAAGATATCGGAGTAAAAAGATAATTTGTTCTCGCTAATTTTCCTTTTCTTCCTGGCAGCTTCTCAGCACCACGCCGCAAATCGGTTGCCTTTGATCCAGTTGTAATAACCAAAACTCGGGATAATTGACCACGATCAACCATCCGTTTTAATGCTATTTCCCATTGTGGAATAGCAGTAATTTCATCAATAAAAATTCTGCGTACAGGGGCTTGTTTAGAAAACACCGGCAGTAATTCGCTGATTTTCTCTTCAAGTAAATCTGCACTTAAAATATTTTCTCCATTCAAATAATAAGCAGTTGCTGGACCAAATTTTTTAACTGTATTAAATATTTCAGCCTCTAACCAGGTGCTTTTGCCATATTGCCTTGGTCCTCGAATTAACAAAATACCAGGCTGCTCAGGCAATTCTTTAAGTCCAAAATCAACATCAAACACATATGGTGATTCTTTTAAACTAACCAAATGTGGAAACATACTAGGAAAATCCAACTCCCCCCTAGCAAGATTGTGATTGATATCAGCACCATCCATAATTACCACTCCTTTTATCTAACGTTTAGAACGTTAGTATACCTAACGTTTAGAACGTTAGCAAGTGTCTTATCGAAAATACAATGAGTTACAGCAATCCCTTACTCACGATCTCATAAGTTTCTTTAGATAAATTTTTCTCTGCTAAAATTCTGTGTAATTGTATCTGCATCAATGCTTGACGTTGTTTATCATATTTGCGCCATTGAACCAATGGCTTAACTAATCGCGCAGTAACTTTTGGATTTAGTTTATCCATCTTTAAAATTTGATCGGCCAATAATTTGTAACCCTCACCTGAAATATCATGAAACGCAACCGGATTCATCATCGCAAAAGAAGTTAAAACCGCTCTGGCACGATTGGGATTTTTTAAAGTAAAATCTTTATGCTGTAACAATCTTTTGACTTCGCCTAACACCCCTGGAATTATTGACATTGATTGCACTGCAAACCATTTATCAATTACTAAAGCATCGCCCTGATACATTTGGTAAAATTTTTCGATTGCTATTGCACGTTCTTTGCAATCTTTATTAACTAAAGCAACAAATGCAGCGAATCGATCAGTCATATTATCCGTTTGACTAAATTGCTGCATACATAAATTATTTATTTTGTCATCCTGCAATTTCATTAAGTAATGTAAACAAATATTCTTAAAACTTCGGCGCGCTGCATCTTTTGCATTATACTTATAAGGTTTATTATCAACATTTTCATGATAAATCCGTAAAAACTCTTCGGTAAACTTTTCTGCTAATAATCTTTGCATCTTTTCACGCGCCGCATGAATCTCATCTACTTTAATTATAGGCATTAATTCACCTAAATAAATTTCAGTAGGCAAAATTAACATCCGCGCAATTAATGCTTGATCTAAGTTTTTATTTAATAAAATATTTTTAAAGGCATCAACAAAAATGTCTGGCAACACAATGCCGGATCCCGCGATTAAGCCGCGGGATGACAAAACTGATACTGCATTTAACAAAATTTTACCTGCATAAATTTGTCCGGCTTCCCAATGCACAAAAGCATCATCGTCATGCGCCATTAAAAAACCCAACTCTTCATCACTATAATCGTAATGTAATTTTACCGGTGCGGAGAAATCTCGCAATAATGATGGCACTGGCTGTTGATCAATATCTTCAAATAAAAAAGTTTGCGTGTCTTGAGTTATGCTTAATACTTTCTCCTGATCTGAAATTTTAACCGCCAATGGAATATGCATAGGCAACTTATTTTTTTGTCCCGGAGTATCAGGAATATTTTGCTTAACCGTTAACTTATATTTTTTTGCTGATGAATTATATTCAGAAGTAACATAAAGCCCCGGGGTACCAGCCTGACTATACCATAACTTAAATTGAGTTAAATCAATTCCACTTGCATCCTGCATGGCCTGCACAAAATCATCACATGTCACCGCCTGACCATCAAACCGTTCAAAATATAAATCCATTCCTTTACGAAACTTTTCTTTACCTAAAATAACCTTCATCATCCGAATAATTTCCGCACCTTTTTCGTAAACCGTCATCGTGTAAAAATTGTCAATTTTTATATATGAATCTGGACGCACTGGATGCGCCAATGGTCCGGCATCCTCGGGAAATTGTAATGTACGTAAACGCTGTACTTCATCAATACGCATTACAGCTTTTGAAGTTATCTCTTCAGAAAAAGATTGATCGCGAAAAACCGTTAAACCTTCTTTCAAACTCAACTGGAACCAATCACGACAAGTCACTCGGTCACCGGTCCAATTATGGAAATATTCATGCGCAACAACTTCATCAATGCGCGCATAATCTTCATCGGTTGCCGTCAACGGATCAGCTAAAATACACTTGGCATTAAAAATATTTAACCCTTTGTTTTCCATTGCTCCGGAATTGAAATCGCTAACTGCAACTATCATAAAAATATCTAAATCATATTCGCGTCCAAATCTTTCTTCATCCCATTTCATTGCCTTTTTAACCGACTGCATCGCAAACTTACATTTTTCCTGATTACCTTTTTCAGAAAAAATACGTAAAGTAATCTTGCGGTTCGATTTAGTAATAAAAGAATCTTCAATACAATCTAAATTACCCGCCACCATAGCAAATAAATAACTAGGCTTTTTAAACGGATCTTCCCATTGCGCTAAATGCCGATTTTCATCTATATCTTCGCTCGCAATTAAATTTCCATTAGACAATAACATTGGATAACGTTTTTTATCGGCAATAATTGTAGCAGTAAAACTTGATAACACATCAGGACGATCAAGATAATAAGTGATTTTTCTAAAACCTTCTGATTCACATTGGGTACAAAACATATTACCAGATTTATATAATCCCATTAATTCGGTATTTTCTTGCGGCTTAATATCAGACTGAATTTCTAATCCAAACTCTTCCGGTAAATTTTTGAGCGTCAAACTTTTCTCATTTATTTCATACTGCCTCTGCAATAATCTTTCATCATCTATCTTAACAAATTTTAATTTTTGTTTTTCTCCGTTTAAAACTAAAATATCAGTTTTTTCAGCAACAGGATTTTGCCTGATATACATTTTAGCGGTAACATGTGTTATTTTTTCATGTAAATCAATAGTCAAATCGATTGCATCAATTAAGTGTGAAGATGGTTTGTAGTTTTTGCGGTATTTTGTGGTAATCATATATAAATATCTTTAAAAACAACGAGTTGTAATAATTATGGCGCAATTATGGCGCAATTATGGCGCAATTATGGCGCAATTATCTCCCATACAGCCCCCCTTGCCCCCCCTTTGAGAGTGATCAACCCTAATTTTTTTAAATCAGACAAGTCACGTTGCACTGTACGTTTAGCAACTTTATGAATTAATTTATCCATTATTTTAGACAAAGCTGCTCGTTTACTTTCCTTAATTATATTGTAAATTTCTTTTTGTCTTGACGTTAATCTAAAATTCAAAATATCTCTAAAACCTTCGGCATATATTATTGGGGCACCTATAGATTGTTTCGACCTTAAGATAACACATACTCCTCCAGTTCTTTCGATAAACTCTGGTTCAGGATGTCCCGCTTGTATACATAAATCAATAATTTTTTGAATACCTCTGCCCCAAGATTCAAATAATTTGCGATAATACAATACTTTAGTAATAAGGCGATTTCTTAGTATCGACTCATGTAAAATTTTTATGTTATCAAATGTAACACCATCGGGCGGTAAACCTGGTGA
This sequence comes from Gammaproteobacteria bacterium, assembly GCA_050123375.1. Classification (GTDB taxonomy): domain Bacteria; phylum Pseudomonadota; class Gammaproteobacteria; order UBA12402; family UBA12402; genus JASFHF01. Next base: position 29,379 of record JASFHF010000015.1, on the reverse strand, counting down.
CCATACTTCTAATCTATTTTCATAAATTGCGAAACTCAAAGTAGCCTTATATTGAGCATAATTTCTATGTCCGATGGCATTAGCAAACACTTCTCTTAAAGCATCTATTGGAAATAAAGGCTCATCAATTCTTTCAATTTTACCAGTACCAAACTTACTGCTTACCGGCAAATATAAATCAGCAAATTGCATGGCAGCATTTATTAATTGAAATACATTGCCATCAACAATTTTACTATCTATAAACTCTGACTTATCGATTCCTCTAAAGCGCGCTAATCGAATAGAACATTGCGGAAGCCAAAAAGCGGGCTCCTTACCAAATAATATCATTGCAGCATTGGTAATCTTATCATTTTTTAACAAACCTAATCTTTTCAAAACTATTTTTGGCTTATTCGTCACCCGATCAGCTGGAATTCTTTTATTTGCAATTCCTTCAGTCATTGTGCGCATTATTTCCTCGGCATCCAAATTCTCTAACACAGCATCTTCAATTATTCCTTTTTCCCAACTGCGATGTTGATGCATATAATTAAGATTCATTCTTTGATACTGATCTCGCGACATAGGATGCGTACTTGATTCAATTCTGATATAAGCTTTTCCATTAAAAGTATAAGGCTTCAAATCAGTATATGGTTTAGCTCGCAACACAATAACTTCTTTATCATTATTAATTTCTATATATGAAACCTCAACATTATGCTCGGGTGCAAGCTTAGCTAACATTCCACCAATTTCACGACGTGTTTTTTCAGTCACCTGTTGTCCTATAATTTCACCTTTGTCGCTAACACCTATAAAAACTACCCCTCCTTTATTATTTAAAAAAGCGCATAAAGTTTCCCCAGCGCTTTTAAGCTGAGCTGTGGATTTTTTGAATTCCAGGATATCAGATTCTCCTTTCGCAATTAATACCCTAATATCTTCTAGTTTCATAGCTATCTCTTTAAAATGCAAAACTGAATTTAGAGGAACCTTTGTATCACAACCATTACCATTCACACTGCCAGATATTTCAATACTGCAAGCCTGGTCAAAACATTTGGATAATGACTTAGCACACACAGCTAAGAAACACCATCAAAACACTTATAAACACTACTATATAGCCTGCACCGCAGTTAACACAATGGTAAACACAATATCTGTTACGGTAGCTCCTCGTGATAAATCATTCACTGGTTTGTTTAAACCTTGCAGCATCGGACCAATTGCAACAATATTTGCAGCCCGCTGCACTGCTTTGCTCACCGCATTGCCGGTATCCAAATCCGCAAATATAAATACATTAGCATTTCCGGCAACCGTACTTTTTGGCGCTTTACGCTTACCAACTTCTTCACTAATCGCCGCATCATATTGCAATGGGCCATCAATTTCGATATCAGGGCGCTTTTCCTTAACTATTTTAACTGCCTCTCTTACCCGATCAACATCTGGACCAAAACCTGAATCAATCGTACTATAACTAATCATTGCTACTTTGGGAACAAAACCAAATTTAGCAGCCGAGTCCGCACTTTGAATCGCGATTTCTGATAAATTTTCTGCACTAGGATTAGGATTAACCGCACAGTCACCAAACACCAGCACCTGATCAGGCAAGCACATAAAAAATACTGATGACACCAACTTCGTATTTGGCGCTGTACCAATATACCGCAATGCAGGACGCACTGTATCTGCTGTAGTATGTATTGCACCGGAAACTAAACCATCAGCATCACCCTGCTGCACCATCATCGTAGCTAAAATTACCGGGTCTTGTAATTTGACTTTCGCTACTGCTTCAGTTAAACCTTTATGCTTACGTAATGCAACCATTGGCTCAATATATTTTTCTGCTAACTTCTCGCTTGGCTCAATTATTTCGATTGCATCACTTATCTGCAGTTTTTTGTCTGCCGCCACTTGTTCTAATTTCTGTTTAATTTTGTGTTTATCTCCAACCAAAACACACCGCGCTAATTTTTCATTAGCAGCGACCATTGCTGCAGCAACAATACGTATATCTTCTGCTTCCGGAAGAATAATTTTTTTATTAGCAGCGCGCGCTTGCTCAATTAAACGATAACAAAAAACTGATGGTGAAGTATTATGCTTATAATCATAATACATTAATATTTTGATCCAATCCCTATTAACTTTTTTCGGAATTTCTGCCATATTTTTTACACACCCAAGCAATTTTACTTTGTTATTCCAGGCAGAAATTTTTTTATTACAATTAATAATCACACAACCTAACAATCTTTTACCATAAGGATGCGCAATGATTTCAATTTGTTGTTGTAAATATTTTGCGGTCTTGCCATCAGCCTGCGCTACAATAATCACGCGTGCATCCAAAGCAGAAGCAAGATCTATGTTTACCTGATCTAAATACGGCTGATCATTTTTAAGCGTTAAGCCTTGCACCACAACAAGATTAGCAATATCTGCGTGAAGACGATAACATGCAACAACATCATCCAACAATGTGTTTACATCTCCTTGACTCAATAAATCAAACATTCTTTTTGCAGAAACTACCACTTCACCTGATGACACGTTATCATCTTGCTGAACTGGCAAAAAGGACTCTACTGGAATTTCTTCTTCCTGAATAATTTTAACAAAACTTTCAGCCACCTCTGCCATGTTAATATTAATATTAGCTGGGACAATCATTAATACTCTAGCCATACTTTTCCTCCGAGACTTACGCAAAAAGCGATCTGCTCATTTATTTATATAAACTCCGCTTTCTCGCCCGCTTTTGCCGCGCCTCTCATCTTTTTACGTAAGTCCTGTTTTTTTACAATTATTTTATAAGTATCCTGCGCAATCATCAATTCTTCGTTAGTTGGAATTACTACTGCGATTAAACTGTCATCTTTAGTAATTATACCTGATTTTCCTTTAATGGTTCTATTGTTTGCGGTGTCATTCAACTTAAAATTTAAGATACCTAACCATTCAATGGTTTTACTGCGAACCAACGGACTATTTTCACCAATTCCTCCGGTAAAAATTAATGCATCCAATCTTTTAAGCGGTACCGTATAAGCCATGATGTATTTAGCTAAACGATAACAAAATATTTCAAACGCTAAAATCGCCCGCTTATTACCTTGTTCATAAGCCTGCTCAATTGAACGCATATCAGAAACAGCTCCGGAAACACCCAGCAAACCACTTTCTTTATTTAATATCTTAGTAATTTCATGCACTTCTAAACCAAGTCTATCAGCTAAATAAGCATGTAAACTTGGATCTACATCACCTGACCTGGTTCCCATCACCAAACCTTCCAATGGAGTAATTCCCATCGAAGTATCAACACTTTTACCATTAAGCACCGCAGTAATACTGCAACCATTTCCCAAATGCGCACTAATAAATGCGCACTCAGACAATGGCTTATTTAAAATACCCGCAGCTTGATGCGTCACATAACGATGACTAGTTCCATGAAAACCATAACGCCTTACATCATATTTCTCGTACCATTCATACGGTACTGCATAAATATAGGCATGTTCCGGCATAGTTTGGTGAAATGCTGTATCAAACACAGCCACTTGCTTAAGCTTAGGAAAAGCCTTTTGCGCCCCCTCAATACCAACTAAATTAGCTGGATTATGTAACGGCGCCAAATGCGAACAAGCTTTGATTTGATTTAAAACCTCATCATCAATTACCACAGACTGAGTAAAAGCTTCACCGCCATGCACCACTCGATGCCCCACGGCAATTAAATTCTCCAATAAATTATCAGTTTCACCAAGCAACTTCATAATTTTGCCAATTGCATTCTGATAATTGATGTTTGGTAACTTGCGTTCATTTTTTGTGCTATTTTGCCGCCAGGTCAAATCAGCTTCCGGCGCACCAATACATTGCACCAAACCATTTAATTTATTATCACAAGTCACCGGATTAATTACTGCAAATTTAATTGATGAGCTGCCACAATTGAACACTAAAACTAATGATTCCTGCATAACGTAAATCCTGTTATATTTAATCCTATTATATTTTGTTTATGAAGCCGCTCTTTCAGAATTATATAGTGATAAGCTAGATTCTTTGAGGGACGGAGCTTAACTAATGCAACCTCACTACTTAAAAAAGAATATCAAGTTTTAATAAAATTTCATAGGATTATATGGATTTCTTTGTTATACTAACTACGATTTTGATGGACAATCAAAATCAAACGTTTGGTATTGCCTTTCTGATAAGTAATCAATGTGAGATTCCATATCCGAAGCAAATATCGTAATATAAATTTTCTGGAGAAATTTGCATCATGAAAAACAAAATCTATATGGGAAACCTGCCGTTTAGCTATAAAGAACAAGAACTAGAGGAAGTGTTTGCCAAATATGGAAATATTAAGGATATTTTTTTAGTGAGGGATCGCAACACAAAAAGATTAAAAGGATTTGGGTTTATCGAATTTGATACTGCTGAAGCAGCTACAGCTGCTCTTGAAATGGATGGTCAAGAACTTGGCGGCAGACAAATCAAAGTCGCCATGGCTAAAGAAAAAGCAGAAGACGATAGATAAATAAATTAATGTAAGAGCAGTAAAAATTTAAACTGCTCTCATTAAACACTTGCTGTTGTTTCATTAAGCAATCGTTGCATTTTTTGATGTGCAGCTAATTCTTGTTGATTAGCTTTAAGTACTATTAAAGATTTTTGCATCGAATTAGATCTTTCAACACGAATCATAACATTCTCTGGAGTTTGCTGTGCTTCTTCAGAAAAAAGCGCCGTTTGGCCACCAGTCATTGCCAAATAAACCTGCGCTAAAATTTCTGCATCTAATAATGCACCATGCAAATTTCGATTAAAATGAGTAATATTATATCGTTTAGTTAAAGCGTCCAAATTATTACGTTGCCCAGGATGCAGCTGCCGCGCCAAACTCAAAGTATCAAATACTGTACAATAATCTGTGATCTTCCCTAATCCTAATTTAGCAAGTTTTAACTCATGATTCAGAAAACCAACATCAAAAGAAGCATTATGAGCAATGATTTCCGCACCATCTATAAAATCACAAAACTCTTTAGCAATATCAACAAAAAAAGGCTTATCTTGCAAAAAATCATTATCAATCCCATGAACCTCTAACGCTTCCCGCTCCACCTCATGCTCCGGATTAACATAATAATGAAAATTACGCCCGGTTAAACGACGATTAATCATTTCAACACAACCAATTTCAATCACCCGATGTCCATCAGTAAAATTCAAGCCGGTTGTTTCAGTATCAAGCACTATTTGTCTCATTATATAGTCTCTACCTAGAGCATCTCAGGGGGACGGAGCTTTACATGATTACAAAGCAACAAACAAGGCTTTGTAATTATGTAATAGCTCGCGTCCCGCCCACTTCTTTGTAATAAGTAAAGATAGCGTCCCGCCCACTTCTTTGACCCCATTTTTACGTACCCCCGATATCGTTAAAAACCAATCTCTATGTACCCCGATGTTTTAAATTTTTCCCAATAACTCATCAATAGCTCTGTTAGCCAACTCATCAGCCAATTCATTTTCCGGATGACCAGTATGCCCCCGCACCCAATGCCATTCAACCTGATGGCGATTAACTTCATCATCTAACTGCTGCCAAAGATCAACATTTTTGACCGGCTTTTTATTCGCTGTCTTCCATCCCTTCTTTTTCCAATTACTCATCCACTCAGTAATCCCTTTTTTCACATATTGTGAATCTGTCGTTAATTTAACATGACATGAACGCTTTAATGAACGCAAAGCAGAAATCGCTGCCATTAATTCCATACGATTATTCGTAGTTATTTTCTCTGCGCCAGACAAATGTTTTTCATGTCCATCATAACGCAATACAACACCCCAGCCGCCAACTCCAGGATTACCGCGACATGCACCATCAGTAAATATTTCAACGATTTTCTTTGCTTTACTCATATGGCACCTTTCTGGCTGCAGGTTCTATCATACCTTTAGACATAGCGTGCGACACTTCTTTCCACTGATCTTTTATCGGCATCATACAAAAAGTTTTTTTGCGCGCAATTAAAATATATATTCCGCCAAACATTGGTAACAAATATTTAAAAAAATATTCCAAAAATTTTAACCACTTAAATATCTTTTGATTCGCGATCGGCGGACGATAAATAAAATTCTGACAACGGATAATTTCAAAATTTAACAATTTTAACCAATCTTTAATTTGCGATGAACGTCTAAATACACCACCCCACGGCGCTTTTTTCTTAAACGAAAAAAATCGCCTCAATCCCCACATACTCAAAGGATTAAAACCAACAATAATAACATGACCATCCAAACGTAATGCCAGATCAACTTCGCGCAAAATCTGATAAGGATCAGCAGCAAATTCCAATGTATGCGGCAAAAAAATATCGTCGACACTCTCCGGCAAAATTGATAAAGAATCTTCTGTTCCATCTACAACATCATGCTTACCAATAATTGACCTATTTGGCGCAAGAATAATATTTCTTCTAACTTTGCTGTTTTCAGTTAAAGAAGTCTGTGTCCTAACCCCCAAAGTATACAAATAATCGTCACGCAAATATTCCCAAAAAGGCTGCAAACATTTTCGTTCTATTTTGAGTAAAGTTTGACCTAATGAGGTCCTAAGCCACGCGGCAAATTGTTGATATTGCATATTCATGCGAGTATTCTACCGATATATATGGTATAAATCACTCAAAATCTCATGTCACGCAGTTTTGCGAAACTTGTGCATTTTTTCACTTGACCTCACCTTTGCCTCTCCGTAATATCCATGAATGATCAAAATAATTAAAATTTGTAAAATGCAAAGCATACCCCGTAAGGGCTGGGAACTATGGATGGATTCCAGCAATGTGCGGAATTTTTGTAAAACAGCAGTCATATTGATACTACTTAGTACATTTACCTATCTGGCCGCATGCGCCGCTACTGAACCAGTTTACAATGGTCTTGCCAATCCAGTCTATCCCAAATCATATTACTTTGCCGGTAATATCTGGAATAAATTGGCCGCCGAGTTCGAACTTCCTGATGAAACCCCAATAAATCCAGAAGTACGCAGACAAATTGACTGGTACATGAGCAATAAAACTTATTTAATCAAAATTGCTAAACGTTCCGAACCATATCTATATTATATTTTTCAACAAGTAAAAAAACGCAATCTTCCAGCAGAATTAACTTTGTTGCCAATTGTCGAAAGTGAATATCAACCGCTTGCCTATTCAAAAGTCGGCGCTGCCGGATTATGGCAAATTATGCCAGGTACTGCATCGGGTTTTGGCCTAAAAATTGATTGGTGGTATGATGGGCGTCGTGACATTAAAGCATCAACCAACGCTGCACTCGATTATTTTTCTTATCTTGGAAACTTTTTTAGTAACAATTGGATTTTGGCTATTGCCGCTTATGACGCTGGAGACGGAACAGTTGATGCTGCAATTCGTCATAATGCTAAACTTGGAAAATCAACAGATTTTTGGCATTTACCTTTATCACGGGAAACAAAAAGCTATGTACCAAAATTACTAGCGCTAGCAACAATTATTAAATACCCTAAAGAATATCCCATTAATTTGCCTCCGATTAAAAACACTCCATATTTAGCCGAAGTAGATGTCGGCTCACAAATTAATTTAACTCAAGCAGCCAAAATGGCTGACATTAGTTTAGAAGAGCTAATCAAACTTAATCCTGCATATAATCGTTGGGCTACTGACCCGGATGGCAGCCATAAACTGCTTTTGCCGATTGATAAAGCAGCAAGTTTTAAAATTAAATTAAGTCGACTGCCCAAATCAAAACTAGTTACTTGGAAACGCTATACAACTAAAAATGGAGACTCGTTATCGAACCTTGCACATAAATTCAAAACCACTGTCTCCTTATTACGACATGTTAATAATTTAAAAAACAATCAAATTTATCAAAACCAAACATTATTAATCCCAACCACAACAAATAAATTTGCGCGGTCAGCTTTAACCTCACAACACACTAACTTTCTATTGCAACGTAAAATTCCGGAAATAAAAATTACCAAATATAAAGTCAAACCCAATGATAATATATGGACAATTGCTAAAAAATATCAGGTAAAACCGCAACAAATTATTTTTTGGAATGGTATGAAAAAATATACTGATTTAAAAGTCGGCCAAAGATTAATTATTTGGCCTCCGGTAAAACACACTCATACTATAACTTATAAAATGCATTACAAAGTACAACGCGGTGATTCGTTAGATTTAATTGCTCATCATTATCATACTACTGCTACGAAACTAAAAAAATTAAATTCTTTAAAAAAGAATCAAATTAAAATAGGACAAGTTTTATTAATCGAACGACAAACTACACAATATAAAACTCAGCGAATTCCAACATATCACCCGCCAAAAAGGATCATTTATCACGTACGCGCAGGTGATACATTATCTACTATCGCCATGCACAATAAAGTAAGCGTAGCTGCGCTAGAACACTGGAATAAAATTAATAATGCCAATCATTTGAAACTGCATCAAGAACTAATAATCTATAGATAATTGATGTTACCTACTATTATCTCACTTCACCATCATGAATCTCAATAACTCGCTTGGCACGTTCAGCAAGTTTTAAATCATGGGTAACTAAAATTACTGTTTTACCTTGTAAAGAAAACTGTTCAAATAAATTAACTACATCCTGTCCTGACTTACTATCTAAATTACCGGTAGGCTCATCTGCTAAAATAACCTCCGGATCATTAACCAAAGCTCGCGCAATTGCTACACGCTGTTGTTGTCCGCCAGATAATTCATTTGGTAAATGATTAAGGTGTTCACCAAGCCCAAGCTTTTCTAATAAAACTTTCGCACGCGCATGCCGTTCGCTGGTACTCACACCTTGATATAACAATGGCAATGCAACATTATCTAATAATGAAACTTGTGCCAATAAATTAAAGCTTTGAAACACAAATCCAATTTGATGATTACGCACTTTTGCCAATTCATTACGTTTTAATTTACTTACATTTCTGCCAGACAAAATATAATCACCAGACGTTGGCGTTAATAAACAGCCAATAATTTGCATCAATGTAGATTTCCCTGATCCTGACGGCCCGAGAATTGCCGCGTACTCGCCATAATTAATTTCAAGATTAATATTTTTCAATGCTTTAAAACTAACCTTTCCGGTATAATAAGTTTTACATATATCAATTAATTTTATTACTGGATCATCATTCATATCTTAACGCCTCTGCAGGATCAATGCGTGCAGCTTTCAATGCAGGGAAAAATCCTGCGAGAAAACCAACCAAACCTAAAACTAAAACCACAATTATAATCACCGATAAAGACAACACTGGTTTTGGCTGACCAATTGCATCAACTAATTTGCCATGCATTGGAATTGAACGTAATACAAATACTAACAAAGCTGACATAATCAAACCTAAAATACCGCCGATAAACGTAACGATTAAAGCCTCAATTATATATTGATTCAAAATTTGATAAGCTCTGGCGCCAACTGCCATTTTAATTCCAATTTCATGCGTAGCACGACTAATTGATGCAAACATCACATTTGCAATACCAACTCCAGCAACTACTAAAGTTAACGAACCAACTATTCCAAGAAAAACCTGCAATCCAAAAAAGAAATCATTAATTTTTTGCTGCTGCTGCTGAACATCAGTAAAAGTTAAAATACCATCATCGTTTGGATTTGCATGATGATTTAATGCGATTACCTGCTGAATTTGCCGTTTAGTTAAATCAATTTGATTAACGTCTTCGCACATAATTGAAATATCATCAATCGACTGAGGATTATACATTAATTCGTACGTAGTATATGGAATCCAATTAGAATATTCATCTGGACTTTCCGCACCAAACATTTGCGTTTTTGGCGCCATTACACCAATTACTAAAAATGGACGATTATTAATTAAAACATACTCACCAACCGGATCAGGATCATCAGGAAATAACTGCTCTGCCGATTTTGCGCCTAAAACTACCACAAAATTTTTATTTTTAACATCAAGCTTTGAAATAAATCGACCATCAGGTTTTGTATCAATTATATGAATAACATTGTATTTGGGTTCAACTCCTTTAATAAAAGTACTGATACTTTGATCATGATACTGCATAGTTTTACTGGATCCATATTCCAAGCTAGTTAATGCAACATTAGACACGCTTTTTTTAATTGCTTTAATATCTTGTTTATTTAATTTTATACTTCGATTTGCCGGTAGACCGCGGTAAGTTTGTGAAGTTTGACCGCCAGTTACTACTAACAAATTACGCCCCGCACCCGCTACCGCTTTAGCAAAAGTGATACGTAAACCTTCACCAACTGCCAACATAGTTGAAATTGCAAACGTTCCCCAAGCGATTGCTAAAATTGTCAAAACGATTCTGGTTTTTTCTAATCGCATATTCAATGCCTAAATAAAATTTTTTTGAGGGTCGCATCTTCACTCATTACATGATGCAACATAACACAGCATATGTAATGAGTGAAGATGCGACCCGTCAACTTATTTTGTCTATATCTCAGTCTTTACAAAATATCTCAGGGGAACGGAGCTTTACATGATTACAAAGCAACAAACATAGCTTTGTAATTATGTAATAGCTCACGTCCCGTCAACTTCTTATCTTCGTAGTGCTTCAATCGGATCCATATGCGCAGCACGTCTTGCTGGAAAATATCCAGCCAGCAAACCCAACAACGCTAAAATACTAATTGTAATTATTACTACCGTATCGGAAATCGTTGGCGCGCCTAATTTAGAAACTAACGCATGTACATGCATTAAAATAAAGGCTGTTAAATAAGCAGCGCCAAAACCAATCAATCCACCTAAACCAACAATAATTAAAGCTTCCAACAACACTTGCGACATAATATGCCAATCACGCGCACCAACCGACATGCGTAAACCAATTTCACGCGTTCGTTCATTCACAATTAAAAACATAATATTAGCAACACCTAAACCGCCAACTCCTAAAGTTAAAGCGCCGCAAAACCCTAAAAATAATTGAATACCAAAGAAAAACCATTTAAAAAACTGAAAAATTTTCGTGGTATTAAATACATCTACTGCTGTTGTATCCGTTGGATCAAAATGATATTTGTTTGCCAAATATGCCCGCATTTCCTGCTCAACTACTTGCGGATCAAGATCAGGATTAGGTAATGCACTAAAACGATAAATATTTTTATCCCCCTGCAAACTAATAAAAGCTGTGTACGGAATAATTGCGCGATCATCGTACCAGTTATATACATTCTTTCCACTTTCTTGCACTACTCCAATCACCGTAAACGGCACATGATTAATCGCTACTCTTTTTCCTAGTGCATCTTCATCACCAAATAATCTCTTTTTCAAACTATATCCCAAAATAGTTACGCGACTTTTACGCCCTACATCTAATGGACTAAAAAAACGACTATTATCAATCAAATCGATTTTACGTAACTTAGAAAAACTAGAAGAAACTCCACGAATTGCAGTGGTTGTTTGATTTTTTGCATAACTAACTATAAAATCTGTGGACAAAATCGGTGAGATTGCAATAATATCAGGAACCGCTTGCTGCATCTCCATTATCGCGCTGGATTTAACATTTAATTTTTGCCCTATCGGAAATCCATGATAAGCTTTGCTAGTTGGATTAAGTCTAACAAAAAAAGTTCCATCAGTAAGTTGTGCCATATTTTTTTCGCTAACCTGACGAAACCCAACACCCAAAGCAAGTAATAAAATTACCGTTAACGTTCCCCAAATTATACCAAATAATGCAAGTATCGAACGCAATTTATACGCCCACATATCACGCAAAATCTGTTGGCAAATATTCAAGATATACATAAGTAATTTCACCACCAAATATAATCACTCTACTTCAAGTTACGGAATTTGTAAAAAATGCTAATGCTTGTTTTAAACGGAACTCATGATTTTACAAAAACAAGCTGGTTGTAAAATCGCGAGTTCCTATTTAAACTAGCACTAATTATATTTTATAAAATATACATGGTGTTAAACACCTTAATGTTTTCGATGCTTATGCTTAATCTGTTTCTCAGCTACGCTGGTAGTTTTTGGAATATCTAAAACTTCGTCGCCAAATTTCAATCCTTGCTGAATTTCTACCCGCATACCATCACTTAAACCAATCTTTACTGGTTGTTGTTTTGGTTTTTGCTGACCTTCCACCGACATTAACACATATGCTTGTCCTTTCTTAAAATGAATCACCCTTTCAGGCAAAACTAATACATTCTTAGCGGTTTTAATTTTAATATCTGCAGTAGCTGAATAACCAGAACGCAATATTATCCCTTTAGGCACTTGCAATTTAGTAACTTCAACCTGAAATCCCACACTAAAAGGAGAATTAGCATTTGCTGAAGTGCCGCCTTGCGCAATATCCTGTTGTTCAGATTGCAAAGAGATTCTAGTCAATATTCCATTAATTTTTACATTCGGAATTGAACCAACTATAACTACTGCCGGCATACCAACATGCACTTTTGCTGCATCCATCTCATCAACTTCACCACGAAACATCATATTTTGCATGCTTGCAATTGTAAATAACGCTGTTGATGACTGGGCTGAACTCAATGAAATCACCGGATCACCAACATCAATATCACGATTTAAAATATAACCTTCAATTGGACTAACAATAATATTTGCAAGTTTTTCTCCTGCAACGGTAGTCCCACCTTGTTTAAGCAAAGCTAGCTTTTGCTCAGCAAGAATTCGTTGTGATCTCGCAGTATCATAAGATTTTTTCGCAGTTATATATTCACCATAACTTTTAGAAATCAATCCGCCTTTCAATGCTTTTTGGTAACGTTCTAAATCATGTAATGAAGATTTCTCAACTGCTTTAGCTTCTTGCACCGACTCATAAGCGGTGGCATACTCAACCGGCGAAGGTGTTGGCGTAATTTCCAACAATTTTTCTCCAGTCTTAACATATTCCCCTTCGTAACGAAAAATCTTTGCTACAATACCGCCAATTTGTGATTTTACCGTAATCGAATTAAGCGGTTTGATATATCCTACTGCTTGTGCCTTTTCAACAATTGTCCCTTTTTTAACCGTGACAATTAATTTTTGTGCGCCAGTTTTGTTGCGGGAATGCCAAAATACACCAATCACAACCAGCAAAATAACAACAGCAATAATAACCAACCATTTTTTCATAAAATATCCTCAAGCTACGATATATAGCTTATATAATCTCATAATATGTTGTTTCTAGCCAGTAAAAACCTTGTGAAATTCAAAACTTGACACTTGCAATTTGACCAATTATCATGCTTTTTGCATTGACTCGAAGAGCGATGACTATTACATAATAATACATATGAGGGCTTGATCATGAGACGGGCACCTATTTTTTGGATTATATTTCTCGACGAAATTGGGATGAACATTGGCTTCCCAATTTTAACTTTCTTATGTTTTGATAAACAATCTTCATTATTTGCATTAACCGCAACTCATGCAGTTCGCAGTTATTGGTATGGATTATTAAATTCATTACCTTTTATTATCGCAATATTTACCGTACCAATTTTAACTTGGCTCTCTGATTATTACGGACGCAAAAAAATCTTGTTGTTTGGTTCATTAAGTATTTTGTCTTTTTCGATATTTGCCACTCTTGGAATTATTTACGGAACTATCGCTCTAGTGGTGATTGGCCGCATAATCAACGGTATTTGCGCACGCATTCAACCAACAGCTCTAGCCGTAATTGGCGATATTAGCGATGGAAAAAATAAAATTATCAATATGGGATATTTGCAATTTTATATCTCTATCGGGGCTTTTTTAGGACCGATAATCGGCGGATATTTTGCAAAACGATTTTTTTTCCAACAACTAAATTTTGCATTGCCTTTTTTAATTGCTGCTGGCTTTGGTTTATTAACTTTGCTATTTATCATATTTGGTTTTAAAGAAACATTAACCAAACCCGCTACAAGAAAAGTAAGTTTTAGCGATGTTCTGCAATTATTAAAAAAACCAAAAATTTTAAAAATTTCTTTGCTGTTATTACTAACACAAATCAGTTGGCGCATCTATTATCAATTTATCCCACCAGTATTAAAAATACATTTTCATTATGCGCCGCAAACTATTGGAATATTCGTAGCTTTAATAGCCGCGTGGCTGGCGCTTGCCTCATCGATTGGCTTAAAAATACTAGATAAATTACTTACAGAAAAACATATTTTATATTTAGCAATTACCGCAGAATTTTTTGGGTTTTTATTAGCTAATTTAGCAAATCACTTGCCAGCAAATTTATTTAGCCAAACTTTAACTTGGTTTGCTGCAGCCCCTATTGCGATTGGAGACGTAATTATTTACAGCTTAATTACAACTTTCTATTCAGATACCGCATCCGAACACGACCAGGGCAAAGTAATGGGAATAAGTTATATTATTGTAACTATTGTATGGTCATCAACTGGAATTCTTGGCGGCCTGTTAGCTGCTGTTAACATTAATCTGCCAATTATCGTTGCACCATTAAGTTTATTATTGTTAGGAATTGGAGTTTTATTAAAAATACTTTGAGGGACGGAGCTTTATATGGTTACAAAACATGAAGTAGTCGGGTCGTGAGCTTTACATAATTACAATGCCCTGCTTGTTGCTTTGTAATCATGTAAAGCTCCGACCCTTAAATAAACTAACTAATTCCCCGTAACCATGTAAAGCTCGCGTCCCGTCTAACTATGATTTATCAAAAGGAAAAATTATGGAACTTACCAAAAAAAATATCTTACTAGGAATAACCGGCAGTATTGCAGCATACAAAAGCGCAGAACTCGTTAGCCGTTTACGTAAAGTTGGCGCAAATGTGCGTGTTGTTATGACTAAAAACTCACATCAATTCATTACTGCAACTACCATGCTAACTTTATCTGGCAATCCGGTGCGAACCGATATGTTTGCCGACGATCTTAACTTAGAACATATTGAATTGGCGCGCTGGGCTGACGTCATTCTTGTTGCTCCCGCAAGCGCAAATTTTATCGCACATTTAGCGCATGGATTTGCCAATGATCTATTAACAACTATATGCGTTGCTACTCGCGCTAAAATTATCGTTGCACCTGCGATGAATGTTGAAATGTGGAAAAATAAAATTACTCAGAAAAATATCGGCCACCTAAATCAACATAACATAGAAATTTTCGGACCAGAAACAGGAACACAAGCATGCGGCGAAGTTGGCGTCGGCCGAATGATCGAACCACAAGCAATAATGCAAAAGTTTAACCTGTTATTTCCCACAAAAAAGATGAACAAAAAAATACTAATCACGGCTGGACCAACTTATGAACCAATTGATCCCGTACGATTCATTGGCAACCATAGCTCGGGCAAGATGGGGTTTGCTTTAGCAAAAGCCGCAATTAATCTAGGCACAGAAGTAACTTTAATTGCCGGACCCACAAATTTACCTACACCCAAATCTGTAAAACGCATTAACATTACTACTGCTCAAGAAATGCATGATGCAGTTATGCAAAACATCAATAATGTAGATATTTTTATTTCTGTTGCGGCTGTTAGCGATTATCGTCCAGCCAATCCGCAAAAAAACAAAATCAAAAAAAGCCAGCAAACTCTGAATATCAACTTAGAAGCCACTCCAGATATTTTAGCAACTGTAACCAACATGCCCAATCCGCCATTCACCATCGGGTTTGCTGCTGAAACGGAAAACGTTATTGAAAATACCCGTAAAAAATTGCGTGATAAAAAACCTGATGTAATTATTGCCAATCAAGTTGGAAATAACATCGGATTCAATGCTGATAAAATTGCCGTCACCATTTGCAAAAAAAATGGCAAAATCATAAAATTACCTTTACAAAGTAAAACCGATGCGGCAAAACAAATTTTAACTCATTTGATTGACTAGTTAAATTATGTCATAATATATACATTATGATTAAATACAGACTTCCTCATCACGGAAGGTTTTTTTGGCTGCTAATTTCTTTAGTGCTATCACTAGTTGCATCTGCTTTACTGCAGCAACATGTTTTTTTTCAATGGGTTTCTTTATTACTGTTGTTATTTGTTTTAACTACTGCCATCCTAGCCATCAGAGAATCCTTGTCAATACTGACCTTTATGACTATTTTAGCGATGCTCACTTTTATATTAAGCCTGACAGACTTGGTAATCGGTGATATTTTCAGCGAATTTTTATCAAAATCATTTTTAGCAATTTTTTGCATAATTTTGATAGTAAGTTTTAGCAAAGATATCTTAAAAAGCAAAGCCATCATTATTGACATGTTTTTTGGCGCGATCTGTGTTTATTTATTGATCGCTATAACTTTTGCCTTATTCTACAATATTACAAATATTTTAGACCCAAATTCATTTTACATGCTAACCTCCGGAGCGCGCTTACCTCCCACAGAATTTGATTTTTTCTATTTTAGTTTTACCACTTTAACCACAGTTGGCTATGGTGACGTGGCAATTGTCAGCCCGCACGCAAAAACATTAGTGGTTATTGAAAGCATCACTGGCATTTTCTACTTAGCAATTTTGGTGTCTTGCTTAGTTGCACGACATGGTTCATCAGGAGATTAATGAAATTAGCTATTTTATAAAAAGGAAATACATTGATGACGCTGAGTAACCGTTTCTTCTTCTTTTGCGTATTTTCCTTTAGCTTTGTTATAAAATTTAATCGCTGAATCTAAATATGAATAATTTTGAGTTTTTCTTGGACTATGATTTTTGATTTTTTTGTTTGTATTTTTTAATTTTTTCATTTGTTCTTTTAGCAGGTTATTCTTTAGTTTCTGAATATTTTTACAGCGTTCAGTTAATTTATACATAATACCAGTATTTTCCTCGATAAATTCTCGTTTTAGTTCTTGGAATTCACTGATTAACTTTTTTATAGCCATAATTTTCGGATTGGTTGGTTTTTTCTTTGGGCTAAGAGCATGAACAATATTTTTAGCAAAATCCTTCCAAAAGTAGGATGTTTTGGGTTTCAATTTTAACGGTTTTCCCCAAAGGATGTCTTCCTCGTCTTTCTGTTCTTTCTTAAGATTTTTAATAGCTTTATCAATTTGCTCAAGTATTTTGTTACAGACTTTAAATGTTGGAAGATTTTTGCAAAAAACAGAGTTCTTATATTTGTACGTTCCTAAAGAGTAAGAACATAGGCCTGTTAAAATGATACAAACTTTATCAAGATCATCATATATTCTTTTAAAATTTTCTAGCTCGAACTTCTCTCCTATTTTTTTAGCATTCCAAGCAATATAAGTTACAAACATAAAAGCGTATGGATAGCCGTCATCTTTAATGAATTTTTTATGCTTTTCTATTGCGTCCATCCAAAATTTATTGGTTATTAATTTGTCTTTTTGATCATAATTTAACTTAGACGATTTCCTAAAGCAAAGTTCAACTAGTTTTACTATTGCAGAATCAAATGATTGTAAAAGTGATTTATTTCTTTTGATTATATTTCTTATTTTTTCATAATCTTTATATTTCCATATGCATGCTGCAAACTGATAATTATCTATATTCTTACAAAGCAAATTTATACATTTTATAACAGTCTTTGCGATCATAGATACTAGCTCATTATATTTTATAGGCATTTTTTTATTCAAGATATCATTAACAATACCCGCGGTTATTTTGTACAACTTTTGCTTCAAATTTAGATTTCTTGGACTTTGAAATTTTTCTTTTTGATATTTTGAAAAACGTTTTGCAAAATTATCTTTGTTTTTATCAAATGGAATAAAATATAATTTTTTAAATTTTATGCTCATCTCAATTAACTTAAAAAATGTTTCAGATGAAATATTTTGTTTTAAAATTTCATTAGATTGATTACACAATGAATTTAAATCCGCAAATAATTTAAGTTGCTCTTCGTCAATCTGATGAAATGGTTTCTGATTAGTTATTTTGCGCATTTCCCATTCGCAATGACGACAATAAGCATGATAAGCTAACATGGCTTTTGAAAAATTTTTCTCATCAACATAATGTTTTACCAGATCAAGCCGCACCCTACATTTAATTACTTTTTCCCAAATATCCGAAAAATTAGCATTAGAATAATATTTAAATAGCTTTTCCATTTTAAAATTATGTTCAAAATCTTTAAGCCTTAAGAAACAATCTTTATCTGTTTTCTTAATTAAAGGTTGAAATTTTTTGAATTTCTGCAAATTTTTATTTTTTTTAGCATTATAAAAGCACATCCAGTAATATAGAGAGAAATCACGTTCGGTTAATTGGACAGTTGTACCGTTAATTATAAACCCATTCAACTTTAAAAATGATATGATTTCTGTAATATTATCGGCAATCTTATCATTTTTATTTCTATTGCAAATAAATATTACAACTGGTAAGAAGTGTTTCATTATCATAACTATTTCTCCGGGTAAAACATAATCTTTAACGGTAATCCTTAAAATAGTTATAACATTAATAATGATAGCCTGACTTCCTTTTTTTATCAAATTACTGTATGTTAACATTGAATACAATTGTTCTTCATTTTGTTGTTTAATAAGCAATATAAGTTTTCTTAGCTTTTTATTGTTGCACAACTTTATAATTTTTTTCCAAACTTTTTCTGAAAAAATGTGTTTTTTTGATTTCCTGATTATTGTTTCAAGAGTCGCGGATAAAACACCAGGCAATTGCAGTATGTTTTTGTTTTCATCCAATAGCTTTAATGCCAAATTCTCTTTATTTTGGGATAAAAACCACACAAATCCAAAAGAATAAAGATCAACTATCGACTTTTTAGCACCTGTGATTATTTGTTGTTTTTTCAACTTAAAAGTTTTTTGTTCCAGCCATTTAAATAGTTGTTCCCAGTCATTCAATGTCGAAAAACGTCCTGATTTTAAGTAAGCATTTATTAATTTGGCGATGGATTCTAAATCATCTGAAGTCGTTATTTTCTTATTGTAATACGGTTTGAAATTTTTACACCAATTTAAACTTTTTTCAGTATTATTAATTATATATAGTAAGTTGTTAAATTTTATTTTTAGGTTTTTTTTATTATTTATGTCAAGCGTTGATTTTAAAATTCTTGCTACATATCGATTTATATAATCTTGCTTATATTTTTCAAATTCACCCCAGCCTTGCAATACTGCCTTGATGTATTTTTGTTCATTTAGGTCCTCAATTTTCTGAATAACATCCAAGGAGACATGCAAACTTTCGAAAAAATTACTAAAGATTTTATCAAGTTTTATAACTTTACGTATTACTTTGAAAATTTCCTGGCTAGTCAGATTAAGTTTAACCGGTATTTCCTCAGATCCATTTAAATACTCTTTAAGCGATTTGTGATTTTTCATTAACACCAAATATATTATAAATTTTCGCTCAAAAACTTTACGCCGGGATAAATAATCTTGGTATATGTCATCATCAAAAGTTTTTTTATCTAAAAATTTCAACAACTTTATTATTAACTGCATGGATTGCTTTTTATTTTTCAACTCTTTTGTTGCAATTAAACGCAAATTGAATAATTTAAATAAATTCGTATAATTTTGTAAATTATTAATGTTATTTTCTTCTTTAGAATTTTTAAAGTCTTCCGGAACAGTATCAGGCTGCTGATCTGAAATTATCAAATCCAAATTTTTGTTAGTTGTTTGCGCACGCCATGAGGTACTATTCATTGATGCCCAGATTTTTTTTATTTTGTCTCGGACTAAAGAATCGCAACATTGTTGCGATGTCTTATTTTTATATTGGGAGTTTTGTTTGAGTTTGTTATAGAGTTTATTTAATTGAAGAAAATCAGTAATTTTTTGTAACTCAATTCGTATTTCTTGCAAAAAAACCTGCTGTTTTCCCTGCATTATCTCCATTATTTTTTTCTTTTGCTCTCTCTGAGTTGTTTCATTTATTACTTCGACCTTAATATGGTTAATAGTCAGATCTTGTGAATCCAACTTGACTTCTTTTTTATGAGTTTTTAATTGCAAGAAAAAACTTTTATCCTCGAAAAAATTGTAAAATTCCTTAAGATATAAATGCATATATTTCAATACAATGGTTTTATATTTTTGTACGATATCAGGATAAGGTGTAAGAAGAATTTCTTTGGGTGCCACGCCTTTAAGTTTCTTTTTTTTAAATGTTTCCGGTTTATCAATATATATTGTCCCACTTCTTTGCCACATTTTTATTTGTTTTTGATTTAGTTTTTCCGGCAATATCGTGAAATGTTTTTTGGATTCAACATACTTTATTATTTTGTCATAGTCTTTGGCTATTAAATTTTTACATCTTGCAGTATGGCTACAAAAAATTTCCCACATTTTTATATTATTTTTATCAATGTTATTTCTACCAATAAAGCATGAAAAACTTATGTGATTATTTCCAATCATGATAATTATTTTTCCCTTGTTATTAATTATTTTTAATAAATTTATATCTAATTCATCTTTTACTTCTTTAATAGATTTTAATTTCTCCAAAAACATAATTAGATAATCATTTAAATTTAATTTATTTCGCTTTTTTTGATTTTGTGTATTTAATTTATTTTGGAATTGTGTTACAAAATCATCATCTGTTTTTAACAAGTATATAATGACTGGATTATTATTAGTGATTAAATCATCTAAATTCTTTATCTGTTTAAAATTAATTATTCTGGGATAATTTTTTAAAACTGTCTCCTTTATGCCCTTTTTTATTTGTTGCCATTCATCACTCATTTTCTGATTATTTTTTTTTAATTTGAAATAATTATCGATTTTTTCAATTATTTCTTTAAGTTGTTTCAGTTGATCTTTTGTTAACAAAAGATCATATTGCTTTATATGATTTTTTACTCGATTAATATATTGATTAATATTGGCATCAGTGATCTCGTCGGTCAATTCCTTAAACATAGTAATTGCCTCCATGTAATGAAATGGATGCTTTTACAACATCCAAAATTATTATTTTTCATCCATAAGTTTTGTAGTTATATAACCTGTTTTTATCGCTGGTGCAAAATGAATTATTGCTATTATTTTATGTTCTGCATTATAAAGGGCTAAGCTTAAGAAAATATTAAGACTGCAATAAAATTTTAAAAAAATCTTTATGAAAAGTGATTCTTGATAAATAACTGAACATTTAATGTTAATTAAGGAACATTAATCATTATACGCATGAAAAACCACCACACCCAACGCCCAGTCAACATTACGCAGCGTACTAAAATGATGGTTGTCTTTGAATTTAAAACCATGAGTTAATAATCCATAAAAATATGCCAAATTGAAACAAGCACTATACAAATAAGGATCATCACCGTATTGCATTTTGAGACTAGTCCATGATTGGTCACAAATTTGTACACCTTTATTGTACAATTGTGCCGGCGTAAAACCCGCGCCAGAATTAAAAATATTAGAATGTAATAAATCATAATACCAGGAAACCGCAATAAATTTTGTGCCCGGCGCAATTAATTGTCTTACCTTACCAACATCATGCACTTCTTCTAAGAATGGTCTAATCGCTTTTACGCAAGATCTATAATCACCTTCGCCCATTTCTCCACTTGGTAATGGATAACCACGCGCAAAACAACTTGCATTATTAGTAAATTGATGCCGAACTTGATTTTGTCCTAATCCTAAGTAACTGATCGCATAAACTAAAAAATTATTTGCGCCCAAACGTAAATTCACAGCATGTGATGATCGCGCACCTGGACGCATTTCAAATGCTGCTTCAGCAGACGCTCCACCCATATCCAAAACACCAATAGTTTTCCCCGAAACTAATGAATGATTATCATGATTCGCAGCTATCCATCCATAAATAGCCTCCCACTGACCAGTTATAGTAGCAATTTGTTTTATTTTAAATTTTGTATACTTATTTACCGCTGCCTTAACATGCTGATAAATTTGTTGTTGCTGATCTGCAGATAATAAGCGCATTCCAGCAGTCGATAATAAATAAAAATTAACCTGTGATTCATCAACCCCCGCATTTAGTTTATCTTTTATAAAAATCAGCAAAGGTTTAATGTAATTATCTATGCCGGCATAATTATCCACAAAATTCGACAAACCTGGATGAATTTTTTTGCTTGTAATCAATTGCAAATCAGAAATTTTATTAACGCCGCTCTTCTGATATTGGTAAAGATAAATTCTGGAACCCGAACTCCCTGCGTCAACTACTATTGTATAACGCATAGCAGCAAATACGGGATTAACTACCAACAATAATAATAAAAATAATATTTTTCGCATTTCATTTACCCTATTTCAACAATACAAATTTTTCTCATTTAGAGAAGTTTTGGGTTGCTTTTTTCGACGACTAGCGCCCATGGATGGAAGCGCGGGAGGTACATGGATGTACCAGGGAGGAGAAAAAAGACACCCAAAACTTCTATTCAAGTAACATATTCAAAGCAAACTTTACCGCCTGACTACGAACCCGCTTCCGATTACCATTAAATTGCTGACAATGCGCCTGCAATGGCAATGTAGTACCTACCAACCCAAACCATACCATACCAATTGGTTTAGTTTCTCCACCACCACTTGGGCCAGCTAAACCAGTAATTGCTAAACTAACTTGCGCACGACTATATTTTAATGCGCCCTGCGCCATCTCTTTTACCGCTTGCTCACTCACTGCACCAAATTTTGCCAAAGTTTCCTCAGAAACTCCTAATAATTCTACCTTTGACTCATTACTATAAGTGATAAATCCACGATCAAAAAAAGCTGATGCACCCTCAACCGAGGTAAGCGCTTGTGCCAACCAGCCACCAGTACATGATTCTGCAGTAACCACATGCAAAGATTGCTCGATTAATCTCTGCCCAACATCACTTGCAAGTTGTATGAAATCCATTAAGATAACTCCTTTAGGATTTATGTAGCAGTTATGAGGTTTTGGGTAGCTTTTTTCGACGACTAGCGCCCATGGATGGAAGCGCGGGAGGTACATGGACGTACCAGGGAGGAGAAAAAAAATACCCAAAACCTCATAATAGCTAATTACAATTTTTATGCTGCGATTTAACCTATGATAACATCATCAACAAACATGAAGCAACATACTCCTATGATGCGGCAGTATCTACAAATCAAATCCCAACACAAAGATATGCTGGTTTTTTACCGCATGGGAGATTTTTATGAATTATTTTATGATGATGCTAAAAAAGCTGCAAAATTACTCAATATAACTTTAACCAAGCGCGGCCATTCAGCCGGCCAGCCAATCGCCATGGCGGGAGTGCCATTTCATGCAGCTGAATCATATTTGGCCAAATTAGTTAAATTAGGTGAATCAGTCGCTATTTGTGAACAAATTGGCGATCCCGCAACATCCAAAGGACCAGTAGAACGTCAAGTAACCCGTATTATCACACCAGGCACTGTAAGTGATGAAGCTTTATTGCAGCAACATCAAGATAACCTTTTGGCTGCGATTCATTACCACGACGATAAATTCGGCATTGCAACCCTCAATATGGCAAGCGGTAGATTTAAAATTGCCGAAATTTCAGGACAAAATGCATTACTAAGTGAATTAGAACGCATTAATCCAGCCGAATTACTCATCAGCGAAACTTTCGCGCAACCAAATTTATTACAACAATTTAGCGGCCTGCGCATACGGCCTCCGTGGGATTTTGAACATGAAACTGCGATACGATTATTAACTCAACAATTTAAAACCCAGGATCTAACTGGTTTTGGCGTTGATGATTATCCTATTGCTGTAACTGCCGCTGGATGTTTATTACAATATGCTAAAGAAACTCAACGTACCGCATTGCATCATATTAAAAGCTTACAAGTTGAACGTCATGATGAAGCTGTTATTTTAGATGCAACTACGAGACGAAATTTAGAATTAGTTACCAATCTGCAAGGCGAGAATGAAAATACTTTAGCATCTATTTTTGATCAATGCACAACCACCATGGGAAGTCGTTTACTAAGACGCTGGTTAAATCGGCCTTTGCGCGATCATGCGATTTTATTAAACCGGCAACAAGCAATTCAAGACCTAATTGAATCTTCATTACATAATTTAATGAGCGGTATTGGTGATGTTGAACGAATTCTAGCGCGTATCGCATTAAAATCTGCCAGGCCGCGTGATTTAATTGCATTACGTGAAACTTTTGCGTTATTACCCGATATTCAAATTCAATTAAAAAAATATAGCACATCATTGTTGCAAAAACTTAGCCAAAAAATTAAAGAATTTCCTGAATTGCATGAATTATTACAATGCGCAATTATTAATAATCCGCCAGTGGTAATTCGTGATGGCGGCGTAATTGCCGAAGGTTATGATAAAGAATTAGATGAACTGCGTTCTTTAAGCAAAAATGCCAGTGATTATTTAATTAATTTAGAAACACGCGAGCGCGAACGTACCGGCATTGCAACTTTAAAAGTCGGCTTTAACCGCGTACACGGTTATTACATTGAAATTTCACGCGCGCAGGCAAAATCAGCACCAACAGAATATACTCGACGGCAAACTTTAAAAAACGCAGAAAGATTTATTACACCGGAATTAAAAGAATTTGAAGATAAAGTTTTAAGCAGCCGTGCCAAAGCTTTGGCACGCGAAAAAATGCTTTATGAAGAACTGCTGGAAAAATTAATTATACACTTAAATACATTACAAACTTGCGCACAAGCTTTGGCAGAACTTGATGTTTTAAATAATTTAGCTGAACGCGCGGTATCTTTAAATTTAACCGCGCCAAAATTAATTAGTGATCCAAAAATCGAAATTATCGAAGGTCGTCATCCAGTAGTAGAACAGGTTTTATCCGATCCATTTGTGCCAAACGACACACTATTAAATGACGGACGTAAAATGTTAATTATCACTGGCCCCAACATGGGCGGAAAATCAACTTATATGCGGCAAACTGCATTAATAGTTTTACTAGCTCATATCGGCAGTTTTGTTCCGGCACGTTCAGCTACTATTGGACCAATTGATCGAATTTTTACGCGCATCGGCAGTAGCGATGATTTGGCCGGCGGACGTTCAACGTTTATGGTCGAAATGACTGAAATGGCAAACATTTTGCATAATGCCACTAAAAACAGTCTAGTTTTGATGGACGAAATCGGCCGCGGCACCAGCACATTTGACGGTTTATCAATTGCTTGGTCTGCCGCCGCTTATTTAGCCGAACAAACCAAAGCTTTTACTTTATTCGCTACACACTATTTTGAATTAACTATTTTACCAGAACAAATTAAAAACATCGTTAATGTGCATTTAGACGCCGTAGAACATGATGATTCAATTGTATTTCTACATTCTGTACAGGAAGGGCCAGCAAATCAAAGTTACGGTATTCAAGTAGCGCAACTTGCAGGGGTTCCGCGTCAAATTATTCAAGCCGCAAAAAATAAATTAATACAATTGGAAAATCAAAGCGTCGCAACACAAATCACAGCAGCCAAATCACAGCAGCAAGAACTATTTATTCCACCTATTCATCCAACACTTGAAAAATTAAAAGAAATAAACCCGGATAATTTATCACCTAAAGAAGCGTTGGAAGTGTTGTATGAGTTACAAACTTTAAATCAAAATTAAAGTATTTTTCGATTCTTTTACAGGACGAATAATTTTCTGCTGCTTAATTAATCTCATCAATTCTTTATTAATTGATTTATGTGTATGCACAATATCAATTGCATGTGAAAAATCTTCTTCATTACCACCAGCCAACATAAAACTATTAATCACAATAGAATAATACTTATCACGCTTGATCGGTTTACTGCCCAATAAAATTTTCTTTACATGATGATTTTTGCGCGCGTGCTTTCTATAATAAACTTTAATTCCGGAAAATTGCAGCCCATGCGGAATAGATTTTTCTAAAAATTTATAAAGATTTCTACCTGACAAACGCAAAGTAATTAATTCATTAGGAAAATACGCAATGCGTTTTAATTCTAAAATTGTTACCGGACCTTTTTGTAAATCACCGCGCACAAAACCGCCATTCATCATACTAATTTGTGTATGCAAATCTTTTTGCAATAAACTACACAACCAGGTATCTAGAGGATGTGAAGTTAAATCTTCTGTGCTATGCAAAAATTTACCAGTCGAAACCGCAAGAACTTTTTTATATTTTTTCGGCAATAATTTTATATAATGTTTTAAAGCGACTTCTGCTTGTTTATCTGGTGAAATATCTTTTTTTCTTTTGTAAACTAAATCAACTTGCGGAATTATTTTAGCAACATGCCCAGCGCGATTAATTTTAATTTTTAAAGATGCTATCGTGCGGCCGTAACAATATCCTTGCACCACCGGAATGTGATTTACAAAACCGTGTACAATTTTATGCGAATGCGCTGAAATAACCGCATCTAAGCCTTTAGTGTTATTGCATAATGAAAATAATTCCTTAGAAGCAGTAATTTTTCCAGTCGCACCATCTTGTATTGACGGGATATGAGTCAATGCAATAATAATATCAGGTTTGCCTTGCGGATCACGACCAGCCTTTAAATAATTAATCCAATGCTGCGCGCATTTTGCTGGATCTTTAAATACTAATCCTTTAGCTTCCCCTGGCGCAATAGTATATGGAGTTTCCTGTGTTGCTAAACCGATAAACGCAATCTTAACTCCTCCTTTTTTTACCATTATATAAGGTTTTGTCCATTTGACTGGCTGATTGGTTTTCATATTAAAAATGTTCGCCGCAACAAAAGTAAAATGTCCAGCATGTGCTAGCTTTGAAATATTTGCAACGCCATTATCAAATTCATGATTACCTACCGCTGATGCGGTAATATGTAATTCATGAATTAAATCAGTCACAGGCGCGCCACGAAAATAATCAGAAACCGGCGATCCAGCATAATTATCCCCGCCAAAAACAACAATAGTATTAGGGTGATGTTTAATTTTATTTTTTATCACTGTTGCTAGTTTCGCCATACCTAAATTTTTATCATACGACATTACATTACCATGCAAATCATTGATACATAACACATCAACTTCTCGCGCAAATGACAATAACGGCAAGAGACACAAAATGATAATTAAAATTTTTTTATTCATATTTATATACCTTGATTATTGGTTTGTTACGTTTACGCAATGGATTATCTGTACAAAATGCAGCATTATTATAATCAATAAATCGATACAATAAATCACCATCACGCCCTTCCGGAATTCCTAAACGCGCAGTTTGAATAATTTTTTTTGGAAAACATTTTATATCTTCTACATAGAATTTATTTTTATCAAATTGCTGCTGATCCCACTCAGGAACTTTTAGATTTAAGGAGCGGCACAATAAAGTTTGACCAGCACATAGTTTCTCGGGCGGACGTATTTTGTTATTAATTGGATTTAGTTTTTGCATTATTTTTATTATTTTTTGCGGCGATTTTTTATCAATATAAGGAATCGCGGATTTAATTAATACCGCATTTCCCTGCCCTTTGCAACTAATATTTAATGAATCTCCGCCGCGCGCATAATACATATAAATTGTTCCAGGCGGCATAAACAACGCCTTACGTTTTTGGGTCCAACCAAGTGAGGCATGAGAAGCTTTATCATGCAAATAATATGCCTCTGTTTCAATGACTACCGCAGACAACCACTGCTGGCGATATTTGACCCGCAATACTTTGCCCAACAAACCCTGTGCTACTAATACTGCATCCTGATTAAAAAATTTACTTGTCAACATAGCCCATCCAAATTAATATGCATAGAATGTTAAAAAAAATTCCATTTAAAGTAAAACTATTCCTATCGGTTATTGGCCCCGGAATCGTGGTGATGCTGGCTGATACTGATGCCAGCAGTATTATCACCGCTGCCCAAACTGGAGCTGTTTGGGCATATAAAATGATCTTGCTACAAATTATCCTGATTCCTATTTTATATATAACTCAAGAACTTACCGTGCGTTTAGGCATTGTTACCAAAATGGGGCACGGAGAATTGATTAAACAGCAATTTGGTAAATTTTGGGCATGGTTTTCTATCACCACTCTAACTATTACCTGTATTGGCGCAATTATTGGGCAATTTGTGGGTTTAGCAGGAGTTGGTATGTTATTTGGTATTCCCAGCTGGATCACCATGATAATTGCAACTATTTTCCTAATGATTGTAGTTTTGACTGGTTCTTATCGCTCAGTTGAACGCTGTGCGATTTTGATTGGCTTGTTTGAATTGGTATTTGTGGTAGTTGCCTGGATGGCTCATCCTTCAATTAAAGAAATACTGCATGGATTGACCTACTTTCCAATTCATAATTCCAGCTATCTGTATCTAGCTGCTGCCAATATCGGCGCAGTGATTATGCCATGGATGATCTTTTATCAACAATCAGCTATCGTAGACAAAGGTTTAAATACCAAACACTTCAAAATATCACGCTATGACACCGCCATCGGGGCAATTATCACCCAAGTAATCATGATTGCGGTAATTATTACTATCGCCGCCACTATCGGCAAAACTAATCCTGGAACACCTTTAAAGACCGTTCATCAAATTAGCGAAGCAATCACTCCATACTTAGGCACCACTATCGGTCATTTATGTTTCGCCTTAGGCATGATTGGCGCATCTTTAGTTGCAGCAATTGTGGTTTCATTAACCGCTGCCTGGGGATTAGGTGAAATTACCGGTTTTAAACATTCACTGGAACACAAACCTAAAGAAGCCCCATGGTTTTACGTGGTCTACTGCGCCACTTTGATTTTAGGCTTTATTTTGATTGAATCCGGAATTAACTTGGTAGATCTAAGCGTCGCCATCAACGTCATGAATGCTTTGTTATTACCAATTGTTTTAGCATTTTTATATCTTCTGGCGCTGAAAGCTTTACCAGATAAATACCGCTTAAAAGGTTTATATGCCTGGATCGTCGGAATAGTTTTATTCATTACTGCAGCTTTCGGAGTAATTGCTGCGGTCAGCGGAATATTGTGGTAAACAAAAGTTTAAAAACTGCATCCAAAGCAATATTTTTCACCTTTGAACTAAGCACTAACTTCCTTATATAAAATTTTTATCGCATTTTCTTTAGTTTTAGAATACAACAGTTTATTTTTTTTCCTGACTTCTGCCAATTAGTGCGGTTTTAAAGATGTTCATGTATGCCGCTGTCGTGATAATCATCTAAATTTGTTTGTAATTTAATTTTTTTGCCAGTAAGTTTATCTTCAATATGCGCCTCA
>JASFHF010000014.1:0-44451 GCA_050123375.1 Gammaproteobacteria bacterium | reverse complement strand
GTTTGATACGCACAATGGTTACTCTTCTTTACTTCCATTCGCGCATCATACTTGAAAACCTACGGTTTTCAAACTTTCCCTTTAACACCACCCCGCGGCAAGCCGCGGGGAAATATGCAAGTTATACAACAACCATTTGGTTTCTTCCTTACGATTACAAAAAGCTCTGCCCAAGGCTAAGTGAGTTGGAAAGTAATTCACATCTTTTTCCACCTAAGATTTCCGCATATGCGCTTCGCATATTGTGAAGCGCATATGCGGAAATGTCAAGATCTATAAGCCAAAACCAACAAAATAGCCCCAATAACTATCATCGGAAACGACAAAATCTGACCCATAGTCAACCAGCCAAAAGCCAAATAACCATATTGCGGATCCGGCATCCGGAAAAATTCTGCAAAAAATCGAAAAACGCCATAACCCAGTAAAAATAGGGCTGAAACCGCCATCCGCGGTTTTGGTTTTGCTGAATAAAACCACAAAATAATAAACAACAAAACACCTTCTAATAAAAATTCGTAAATCTCTGAAGGATGACGTGGTAACGATCCTGCTTGTGGATAAACCATAGCCCAGGGAACATTGGTAATTTTGCCCCACAATTCACCCTGCAAAAAATTACCAATCCTTCCTGCAGCCAAACCTATCGGAATAATCGGCGCAATAAAATCCGTAACATCTAAAAAATGTTTTTGCTGTTTACGGCTCCATAACCAAGTCATTAGAATTACACCCAATAATCCACCATGAAAAGACATTCCCCCTTCCCACACTTTAATGATAATCCATGGTGCATGAAGAAAATTCGGTAAATCATAAAACAGCAAATAACCGATGCGGCCGCCTAATAGCACACCAATTGCAATATAAAAAATCAAATCTGTAATTTGATCACGACTCCAATCAAATTGAAACTTACGCGCACGATAATTCATTAAAAACCAGCCAAAAATAAAGCTTAATAAATACATTAAACCATACCAATGGATTTTTAATGCTCCAAGATGAATTGCAACCGGGTTGATACGAGGGTAGATAAGCAACAAATTACTCCGTAGCAAGATCATGGGTACCACTTAGCGGGGTCAAAGCTTGAATTTTACACTCTAACTTAAGTTACTAAAATTCAATTTATCTACTTCTGTCTATTAAACCAAAGCGTAAAATTCAAGCTTTGACCCCATTTTTACGTACCCCAATATTTCAAACTACTCTTCTTTATAAACCAAATCTAAATCTCTGGCCGCTTTAGTATCATCAAGTCTACCGACTGGACGATTATGCGGCGCCGTTTTAACTAATTCTGCATCTGTTTCTGCTTCAGTTTTGATTTTTGTCATAACTGCAACAAAATCATCAACAGAATCTTTACTTTCAGTTTCTGTGGGTTCAATCAACAAACACTCAGGAATTAATAATGGGAAATATATAGTCGGCGCATGGGCATTATAATCCAATAAGCGTTTTGCATAATCAAGTGCGCGAACTCCATATTTTTTAGTTTGATCTTCAACAGTAACAATAAATTCGTGTACTGCGCGACGATCAGGAAATGAAATAGTAAATCCAGCTTTTTGCAATTTTTTCATCAAATAATTTGCATTTAAAGTAGAAAATTGAGCAACTCTAGGTAATCCTTCTACTCCCAATAAGCGCAAATAAATATAAGCCCGCAGAACAATCCCAACATTCCCCGCAAAAGCAGATAATCTGCCAATGGTTTGCGGTAAATCTTTTTCGGTAACCCAACGATAACCTTTATCGGTTTTTTCCACAAAAGGAATTGGTAGAAATGGCTTTAACCGTTCTTTACAAACAATCGGACCAGAACCAGGACCGCCACCACCATGCGGAGTTCCAAAAGTTTTATGTAAATTCAAATGAATTACATCAAAACCCATATCCCCTGGACGCACTTTACCTAAAACTGCATTAAGATTAGCACCGTCATAATATAACAACCCGCCAACACCATGCACAATTTTAGCAACTTCTTCAATCTTGCGTTCAAACACTCCTAAAGTAGACGGATTAGTTAACATAATTCCCGCAGTTTGCGGACCAACCGCTGCTTTTAACGCTTCGATATCAATATCACCATCTTTTTTAGTTGGAATTTCCCGAGTCTTATAACCACACATCGTAGCTGAAGCAGGATTAGTTCCATGTGCAGCATCTGGAATGATAATTTCAGTGCGTTCTTTATCACCGCGAGCTTCATGATAAGCTCTAATCATTAAAACACCAGCAAATTCACCTTGTGCGCCTGCCATCGGAGTTAATGATATGCCGTCCATACCCGTAACAATTTTAAGTATTTCTTGAGTCTCATACAAACATTCCATGACACCCTTTTGGTTCTGTACTAAAGCTAAAGGATGGCATCCTAAAAACCCAGGTAATGATGCCAAAGTATTCAAACAACGCGCATTATATTTCATGGTACAAGAACCCAACGGATAAAAATGAGTATCTACCGAAAAGTTCTTTTGCGATAAATTAGTATAATGTCTAACTACATCTAATTCAGAAACTTCCGGCAACAAAGGCTTAGTTGTTCGTAATAACTCTTCTGGAATATCATCAAGATCAACTTCTTTGGATGGAACATGAGACGATGCAAAGCGGCCTTGACGTGATTTCTCAAAAATTAATTTTGATTGAGTAATATTTAATTCTGTCATAATCTTCTCCCGCTTATTTCAAAATTTCTTCTAAACACTTCACATACAAATCAATATCTTCATCTGTTTTTGTCTCGGTGCAACAAACTAACAAAGCATTTTCCATGCCCTGGTAAACTGAACCCAAATCAAATCCAGCCATAATGTTTTTTGCATCCATCGCAGCAATAACTTCGGAAGCCTTCTCTGGTAAATGCAAAACAACTTCGTAAAAATAAAGATTATTGAAACGCAAACTGACTTTATCAAGTTTCTCAAGTTTTTTAACTAATTTTCTAGTTTGAGCATGACAAGCAGCAGCAACTTTACGTAATCCGCGTGGACCGAGCAAACTCATATATATTGTCGCTGCAGCAACCATTAAACCTTCATTGCTACAAATATTGGAAGTAGCTTTGGCGCGTCGAATATGTTGTTCTCGCGCTTGTAAAGTTAAAACAAAGCCACGATTACCATTTTCATCAGAAGTACGTCCAATAATTCGCCCCGGCATTTGACGTGCATAAGCCATCTTCGTGCATAAAAAGCCAAAATACGGACCGCCAACTGATAATGGGGAACCAAACGGCTGACCTTCGCCGCAAACTATATCCACACCTTGTTCTCCCCACTTGCCAGGCTCTTTAAACAAAGCTAGAGACATAGGATTCACTACCGCAATTGAAATAACATTATGCTCTTTCGCCCAATCGGTTAGCGCGTCAACTTCCTCTAAACAACCAAAGAAATTAGGCTGTGGAATAACCAATGCCGTAATATCTTCGCCCTCATAATCTTTTAAGCTGGCTAATTGCGTAGTTCCAGTAGTTCCATCAAATGGCAATTCAATAATTTTAATTCCCTGATGAGATACTATTGAGGTTACAGTTTGCCGATAATGAGGATGAACTGTACTAGGCATTAAAATGCATTTGGACTTAGATTTTTTATTGCATCTAACTGCCATTAAAACTGCTTCAGCCAAACCTGAAGCGCCGTCATACATAGAAGCATTAGACACCTCCATGCCGGTTAAACTAGCCATCATTGTTTGGTATTCATATAAAAGCTGTAATCCACCTTGGCTAGCTTCTGCTTGATATGGCGTATAAGCCGTCATAAATTCACCACGTCCGGCAATCTCCCAAATCGGAGCTGGAATGTGATGTTCATAAGCTCCCGCGCCTACAAAACATAATTTATTCTTATTTTCATCAGCGCGCGTTTTCATTAAACGATTAACTTCTATCTCCGACATCGCGCTTGGAATACCTTGCAAATCTTTTGTGTCGATTTTTAGATTTTGAGGAATTTCATCAAACAATTCCTCAATAGAATCAACACCAATGGCAGTAAGCATTGCGCGAATTTCTTCATCAGTATGTGGAATAAACGGCATAACTATTACTCCTATTCTTGTAACTTATTTAGTGCTTTTCCAGGAACGCTCATTAATGCTGTAGATTTACTGAACGTTCTCATAACCTTCAAGATTATACGCTGAATAAACTCCTATTCTTCTTCAAGCTTTTTGTACTCTTCTGCTGTCATTAAACTATTAACATCTTCTAAATTTTTCGGTTTGATTTTAAATAACCAACCATCACCATAAGGATCACTATTAACTACATTAGGTGAACTTTCTAATTTGGAATTGGCTTCAACAATCGTACCAGCAATCGGAGCATAAACATCCGAAGCTGCTTTAACTGATTCTATGGTGCAGCATTCTTCTTCTGCAGCTACTTCTGTATCTGCAGCAGGTAAATCGACAAAAACTATATCACCCAACATACCTTGAGCGTGATCTGTAATACCGATTAAACACACACCTTCATCAGTTAATTTTACCCATTCGTGACTTTTTGTATAACGCAAATCTTCTGGAACATTATTACTCATTACCTTTTCTCCTATGTTAATTTTCAATCAATTCAAAGTTCGCTTTGCCGCCACGCACAAACGGTACTCTAATTACTTGTGCCGATAACAGTTTACCACGCACTTCAACTTTACAAATCTCATCTTTTTTGACTTCTTTTGGTATACGCGCTAAAGCAATACCACGCTGCAGTGTCGGTGAAAAAGCGCCACTGGTAATTTCCCCTTCACCCTTGTCGTCACAAACAACTTTTAAATGATTACGTAAAACCCCTTTATCCAGCAAAACTATTCCTGCAAGTCTGGTTTTAGCTCCCGCTGCTTTTTGCTTGGCTAAAGCGGCTCGGCCAACAAAATCACGATTTTCAGGCTCCCAGGCAATTGTCCAGGCTAAATTCGATTCTAATGGGGTAACTGACTCATCCATATCTGTTCCTGACAAATCAAAACCAGCTTCTAAACGCAAAGTATCACGCGCTCCGAGACCACAAGGCTGAACTCCATGTTTGAGTAAAGCATTCCAAAAATCTGTTGCTTGCTCCTGAGGAATCATAATCTCGAAACCATCTTCACCAGTATAACCAGTACGGGCAATATACCAACCATCAACTTCAATTGCCGAAAACGGCTTATCTAATGTCGCTGCAGCCTTTGCCTGTTTAGCAGTCATTACCTGCATTGCTTTTTCACGTGCATTTGGCCCTTGAATTGCGATTAAAGCAAATTCAGGCCGTTCGATAATTTCAACCGCATAATCATGTGCTTTTTTACGGAACCAGGCAAGATCTTTTTCTCTGGTGCCGCAATTCACTACTAAGCGATAAATATCTTTAGTAAAGCGATAAACAATCAAGTCATCAATGATACCTGCCTTTTCATTCATCATACATGTGTATAACGCCTCGCCGGGTTCTTTTAATTTATCAATATTGTTAGGCAGCAAATAGAGCAGGAAATCATGCGCCCCTGGACCATGAATATCAACAACTGTCATATGGGACACATCAAACATCCCAACATCGTTACGTACTGCATGGTGTTCTTCAATCTGAGAACCATAATTCAATGGCATATCCCAACCGAAAAAATCTACTATTTTTGCTCCGGCCGCAAGGTGGGCCTCATATAAAGGAGTCTTTTTACCCATTGTTTTTCTCCTATTTGGTGTGAAATCGTGGAAATAGACAGGCCATAGTATACTAGATTTTTGAATAAGCTCAATAGATATTGTAAGATTTTAACGATATGTTAATTGGGGGTCGCATCTTCACTCATTACATATGCCATGTATGTTGCATCATGTAATGAGTGAAGATGCGACCCCTTTTGTTTGTTTTAAACCTTCGGTTTATTTATATTTGTTTGGTTTGGTTTCTGATTTCCATGCTTTTGCAGCATCTCGACTTGTGTATGTGGTGTATATTGTTGTTTTTGAGTTTTTTCATTTAACACAGTAAGACCCGTTATTTTTTTCAACTCTTTGCACAACTGTTTAAATAATATCTCACGATCTTTTTCAGGCAATGCATCTTTATTAATTGAGACTTTTTTCCATCCTGATGCTTTAACTGTTTTTGCTATTTGCTCAATCGCATTTTCAATATTTTTTTTCTCTACATCTGGTACCGAAATGCCTGTTGGATCCACATGTAATTCTATTATTCTTTCTTTTTTATTTTTGGTTTTTGCTTTAAAAAATTTCACCGCAAATGGTCTTTTGGTTGCATCAATTTCTTGATTGAAAATAAATCGATTTTTTGGTTCTTCATCTTGCGTCCGGAGCGATAAAGTAAAAAAAACATTTTTTTCTTTTTTAAAAAAATTTTCTATCTTCTTTTTTAATTCATCAATAGCTGCATTGTTATGAATTCTACTAAATTTGCTTTGTATTTCTTTTCGCTTCTTTAGATCTATTTTCTTTTTATCTCTTTTATTTGGAACTACCTCTTTCTCTAGATTGCCTTTGGATTTCTTTATTTTCTTTATTTTCTTTATTTTCTTTATTTTCTTTATTTTCTTTATTTTCTTTATTTTCTTTGTTGTCTTTGTTGTCTTTCCTTTTAGCATAATCTTTCACCTATATTTATTTAATTAATCCTTCAATTACAATATCACACACGTTCTGAATTGTTGTTGTCGCTAAAGCAAAATAATTATAGTATGACCATTTAGAGACAGCCAATTGAAATACCGATTTTTTGGCCGTATTTGATTGATTTATTAAGATATAAATCAGAATCCCAATGCATCCGGTTAGGTTCGAATAGTATAATAACTGTAGAACCCATAGAAAAGTAACCCATTTCTTGGCCGCGCCGCAACGTAACATCATTATAAATATATGATTTTACTGAATTATCTTTGTTCGGCATCACCTTGCCCGCCCAAATTGTATTAATGCCGGCAACTATCATCGCTCCAACCATAATGACTGCCATTTTACCGATTTCTGTCTCAAACATGCAAATAACTCGCTCATTTTTAGCAAAAATTGCAGGTATCTGGTTCGATGAAGCTCGATTAACCGCAAACAAGCTGCCTGGCACATAGATCATCTTTAACAATTTTCCAGTAAACGGCATATGTACACGATGATAATCTTTAGGGGATAGATAAAGAGTAATGAATTGCCCTTGCCAAAACTGCTGTTCAAATTCTGTTCCGCCTAGAAGACCATCCAAACTATAATCCATCCCTTTCGCCTGAATTAACCGACCTTGAGCAATTTCGCCAAACTGGCTAACAGTACCATCAACCGGACTTACAATCACTCCAGGCGCATCTGCAATTGGTCTCAGGTCAGCTTTTAATTTGCGAATAAAAAAATTATTAAATGTAGTATAATCTGAGACCGATGGGACTGCTGCAATACTCATATCCACTTTATAACGCTTAATGAACCAATTGATCATCAAATCTTTCAGCCATGCCCATTCAGAATCGGCAGCAAAACCTATCAACCGCGATAATAAATGCTTTGGAATAAAGTATTGTAATAAAACCAATAATTGCTCTAACATAAATTAATTATACAAATGAAAATCATTATAGTAAATTGTAAACTATCGGTTAATCATTAATCCACTAATTTGCACCCGTATTTTCTACGCTATTTTTTAAAAATCAGATGTGCTAATTTCACATTTGCACTTAAAACACATAATGAAAAGGGGTAAAAATAATGCAAAAACTGGTTTTTGACACTTTAAATTATGCTAAAATGCTAGAAAATGGAGGCGTGCTTCAAAGTGAAATTCACGCTGAATCACTAGCTGAAACTCTGTCACATAATATATATATTAAAAGCGAGGTGGATAAAATGATTGAAGACGTACTTAGAGAATCCAGCAGACGATTTGATCAACAGATGCGCGAATCTAAACAACAATTTGCAGAACATACTCATCAGCTTGAAAAGCAAACACTTAAAATGGAAACTGAAATGAGAACCGAGCGAGCTGAAATGAGAGCCGAAATGAGAGCTGAAATAAATAAAACATTTAATCGTCATACTATGATTATCATAACAATCATCGGCAGTATGATGGCGTTATTCACTTTTATTCAACATTTAATTCGCTAATTGATGTTATGATAAATATTACTCACAGAGATAAACTTTGAAAACATATTTAGTAGGCGGCGCCGTCAGGGATTCTTTATTAGGCCTCCCAATTAAAGAACGTGATTGGGTGGTAGTCGGTGCAACGGTGCAGCAAATGCTGGATTTAGGTTTCAAACCAGTCGGTAAAGAATTCCCGGTTTTTTTGCACCCAAAAACTAAAGACGAATACGCGCTAGCGCGTACTGAAAAGAAAGTCGGACGCGGTTATCACGGATTTGAATTTTACGCAAGTCCTGATGTTACTTTAGAAGAAGATTTAAAACGCCGTGATTTAACCATCAACGCGATTGCACAAGATGATGATGGAACGATTATTGATCCTTTTCACGGACAAAAAGATTTAAAAAATAAAATTTTGCGTCATGTTTCAGATGCCTTTGCTGAAGATCCCGTAAGAATTTTACGTGTTGCACGTTTTGCTGCGCGTTTTGCTGATTTTAAAATTGCAGCAGAAACTCTGCAGTTAATGAAAAACATGGTTGATTCCGGCGAAGTTGATGCACTGGTTCCCGAACGGGTTTGGCAAGAATTAGAACGCGCATTATCGGAAAAGCATCCGGAACGTTTCATTGAGGTTTTACGTTCCTGCAATGCATTAAAAATAATTTTTCCTGAAATTGATAATTTGTTTGGGGTGCCTAATCCAATTGATTGGCATCCGGAAATTGATTCTGGAATTCATACATTATTAACGCTAAAAATGGCCGTCAAATTGTCTGACGATCCAATCATCCGTTTTGCAATTTTATTGCATGACCTTGGTAAAACCAAAACCTCCAAAGAATTATTACCAAAACATCACGGCCATGAAAAAGCCGGCGTATCTCTAATTAAAACTTTGTGTGAACGCCTGCACGTGCCGCGCAAATATCAAGATTTAGCTGAGTTAGTTGCACGATATCACGGCGAATGTCACAAAACTTTTGAATTAACTCCCAACACAGTTTTGCGTTTATTAGAAAAATTAGATGCGTTTCGCAGACCAGAAAGATTTGAAAAATTTTTGATTGCATGTGAAGCTGATGTACGCGGACGCCTTGGCTTCGAGAACAAACCTTATCCCGAAGCAGATCATTTAAGAAAAATTTTTGCTGCCATTGCAAATATTGATAACAAAAAAATCGTAGAAAAATTTTCCGGCCAACAAATCGCACAAGCAATTCATGATGCAAGATTAAAAATAATTGTAACTATTCACTCTTCTTCCAGGAACGCTCAGTAATGCGATTGCAAAATAGAAGTTATTGCAACACTCGCTGTTTCAGCACGCAAAACTCTTGGCCCAAGTTTTACATTAAGAAAATTATGTTCTTTTGCTTGTTCGATTTCTTCTTTGGTAAAACCGCCTTCGGGACCTATCATGACTGTAACATCTGACTTGATATTCACAGCAGACATATTATTTTCCCCTGCTGGATCTAAAATGATTTTCGTCTTAGAATCATCTTGCGTAACAAAATCCGCAAAACTTACCGGCAAATTAATTTTTGGCAAAATATTTCTGCCGCATTGTTCGCACGCACTAATAATTATTTTTTGCCAGCGCGTAATTTTTTTCCGCCAACGATCGCCAGATAATTTTACATTACATCGCGCAGCAATTATTGGAGTAATTTCCGTACCGCCAAGCTCAACAAATTTTTGTAAAATAAAATCCATCTTATCACCAAGAACCAAGCCTTGCGCTAAATGGATTTTTAAACCCGACTCACGATTAATATTTTTAAACTCATTAACCAGAGCTTTTACTTCCCGGCGTTTAATATTGATTATTTTCGCTAAATATTCACCGCCTTTGCCATTAAAAATAATTAATGGTTCATTAACTTTAAGCCGCAAAACATTAGCAACATGATTAACCGCATCCTGATCTAAATCTATTTCAATACCAACTGCAAGAGTAATTGCTTGATAAACTCTGTGAATCATTTCGCCGCTGCTTTTAACACTTCAACTTTATCAAGTTTTTCCCAAGAAAAACCTTCTTCTTCACGGCCAAAATGCCCATATGCTGCGGTACATTTATAAATCGGTTTTCTTAGATCTAACTCATCAATAATACCATGCGGTTTCAATTCAAAATGTTCGCGGATTAAAGCAATAAGCTTTTCATCAGAAAGTTTGCTGGTACCAAAAGTATTAATATTAATTGAAGTTGGTTCTGCAACTCCAATCGCATAAGAAACTTGAAGCTCACATCGCTCTGCTAATCCTGCTGCTACAATATTTTTAGCAACATAACGCATCATATAAGTTGCTGAACGATCAACTTTGGTCGGATCTTTTCCAGAAAAACACCCGCCGCCATGGTGCGACATTCCGCCATAAGTATCAACAATAATTTTACGCCCGGTCAATCCGCTATCTCCTAACGGCCCACCAACAACAAATCGACCTGTAGGATTAATATAAAACTTAGTTTCTTTAGTAATCCACTTTTCCGGCAGCGTCGGTTTAATAATTTCATCCATTACCGCGTCTTTTAATACATCCAACGTAATATCACCTCTATGTTGAGTAGAAAGAACTACCGCATCAATAGCAACAGGCTTATAGTCAACATAATGAAAAGTTAATTGGCTTTTCGCATCCGGACGCAGCCAAGGCAAAGTACCATTTTTTCGGACAAGAGCCTGACGTTTCATTAACCTATGTGCATAAATTATCGGCGCCGGCATTAATACATCAGTTTCGTTAGTTGCATAACCAAACATCATGCCTTGATCGCCCGCACCTTGTTCATGTGCTCTGGTTTCATCAACACCTTGAGCAATATCAGGAGACTGTTTGCCGATCGCAGACAAAACTGCGCAAGATTCCCAGTCAAATCCCATATCTGAATTGTTATATCCAATCTCACGAATCGTATCTCTGGTTAATTTTTCAATATCCACCCACGCGGAAGTAGTAATTTCGCCACCAACTAATACCATGCCGGTTTTAACAAAAGTCTCACAAGCAACTCGCGCCATCGCATCCTGTTCGATAATAGCATCAAGCACCGCATCAGAAACCTGATCGGCAATTTTATCTGGATGACCCTCAGACACAGATTCAGAAGTAAATACAAAATTTCGTTTCATTTTCAATCCCCATATAGGTGTCAGACACCAGCATTATACATTTCCAATTGTCACCTGCAAAGACATCATTTAACTGCTATACTTAAAATATCTATGCAAAATAATGACGACTCCAACACTCATTTTATTAACTTGGTTAATTACCTCACTCAAGGCAATGTAAAAAAATCCCGTACCAACACTTTTAATAAAACTTTAAAATTACGAGCACAACGCAGCATTTTGATTCAATTGGCACAAAATATTATTCAGACCAAAAAGAAATATTCTCATTATCAGCAACAACTAAACAATTTGTCATTAGAATTACTTGAATTACATCAACAAATACAAAATGCTGATGCACCTGAAGCGCTAGATAAATTATTAAAAAAATATCAGCAATTAATCAAATTAATTATGATGGGATTCGCAGGCAGTAGTAGTGACGGCACAACTGCAACTTTGCAAATGCCCATTTTTAATAAACATAATACTAAAATTAACTACACAGAAATTACTAAAAAACTCGAAAAATTATTACAAGAAAACATTGATGCTAACCCCAATTCTTATACATCAATCGGCGAACTAGTTGTTAATCTTATTATTGGAATTTTTAGTTTCTTCATGACTGATTTGGAAAATTTGGATGAAGAAACCAAAAATAAATTAAATAAAGAATTAACCAATTATACACAACAAAAGTATACTAACATTATTTGCCATCAAACTATTGAGATTCTCAATCAGCTCACCAAACCTGCACTTAAACCAGCTCCTGCAAAATCACCTGATGCAGCGCAAAAAAACCAGCCAGCGGCGTATTCTTTTCTTAATCCATTGAACCTGCAGCTTCGTCCTGACAGCGCTTCATCCAGCGATGACCAAAAATAACAGCTGCCATACCTATAATATCTGAAAAACCCATGAAAAAATAAAAAAAAATAATGCATATTGGTAAAGTCAATGTTAGGATTATAATTGATACTTGATGAAACACTATGAATTATTGAGGTTTTTATGATTAAATCGGAATTAATTGCAGAAATATGCAAAAAGCAGCCTCATCTTGCGGAAAAT
This sequence comes from Gammaproteobacteria bacterium, assembly GCA_050123375.1. GTDB lineage: Bacteria > Pseudomonadota > Gammaproteobacteria > UBA12402 > UBA12402 > JASFHF01. The sequence goes on along the minus strand of JASFHF010000014.1, from coordinate 32,137 downwards.
GACGTTGCACTATGCGTTAACACTATTTTCGACAAAATGGTCGAACAGTTAGCCGCCGGGGGACGTGTTGAAATACGAAATTTTGGAAATTTCGACGTCCGTTATCACAAACCCCGCACTTCGCATAATCCGAAAACTGGTAAAAAATTCCTCACCAAACCGAAGCACGTTATTCATTTCAAACCAGGAAAAGCGTTAAAAGACAACATAAATGCTTCACGTCACTTGCCGATTAAGGAAGTACGCCAGGAAGAAGCGGAAGATTAAAATCAGAACCTGCGCAAAAAGCGATCTGCTTTGTTAAAAACTCACCCAAGCCACTCATTTATTATTTATAAACCCGTGTCTTTCGCTCGTTTTTGCTGGAAGCCATCCATGGCTTCCAGCCCTGCGGGGCGCACTTCGTGCGACAAAAAATTGCTTTCCTGCAATTTTTTTGCCTCGCATCTCATCTTTTTGCGCAGGTTCTGAAGAATTACAGTTTAGGCAAAGTCACTCCAACCTGCCCTTGGTATTTCCCTTTTCGATCCTTATAAGAAACTCCGCACTCCTCATCTGACTGCAAAAAAATCATTTGCGCCACACCTTCATTTGCATAAATCTTAGCCGGCAAAGGAGTAGTATTAGAAAATTCTAAAGTCACATGACCTTCCCACTCAGGTTCTAAAGGCGTTACATTTACAATAATGCCACAACGCGCATAAGTGGATTTACCTAAACAAATAGTTAATACATTACGGGGAATACGAAAATATTCCACCGTCCGTGCTAAAGCGAAAGAATTAGGCGGAATAATACATTCATCGCCTTCCATCGCAACAAAACTAGCTTCATCAAAATTCTTTGGATCTACTACTGCTGAATTAAGATTCGTAAAAATTTTAAACTCACTAGCACACCGCACATCATAACCATAACTTGAAGTGCCAAAAGACACAACTCTCTCATCACTCAAATGACGCATCTGTTGATCAGCAAATGGTTCGATCATCCCATGTTCCAACGCCATGTACTTAATCCACTTATCCGATTTTATTGTCATTGTAACCCTCCAAAATTAAAATTATTCATGTTAATATAACAGTCGCTTTACCACGACGCAAGGAACAAATTATGACTAAAAAATACGAAAATATCACTCAAGAACTATCAAAATATTTAACCAAACTACGCCAGGAAATGCCGGAAATTACTCAAGGTTTTTCGCAGATGTCACAAAACGCCACTAAAGATGGAGTTTTAAGCACAAAAATTAAAGAATTAATCACTTTAGGTATTGCCATAGCAAACCGCTGCGAAGGATGTATTGGATTCCACACAAAAAAATTAATCAAATTAGGCGCAACCCGCGAAGAAATTATCGAAACCTTAGGTGTAGCAATGTTTATGGGCGGCGGGCCATCATACATGTATGCCGCTGAAGCCTTGCAAGCGTTCGAAGAGTTTGGCAGTTAATCGCCTGATAAAATCCAACTATAAATAGGTTTGATGTTAATCTGGTAACTATCAATTTCCAAATTTTCTTCCTGATAATCTCCAGTTAAAATTAATCCATTATTACATTTCAGCTCCTGCATCGCTGTTAATAATGCTCTAATTTCTCGATTTTTTGTTTTTGCATCATGCAAATTATCCGATACCTGGATTAATTGAACAATTTTCGCACCTTGACGAATTAAAAAATCAACTTCAAAATTATTTTTAGTTTTGTAATAAAAAATCTCATATTCTCGCCGCTTTAATTCCAAAAATACTGTATTTTCTAAAATCTGCCCACTATTATGGGAAAATTTAAAAGCAACCGAATCAATTATTAAAGTATCAATACAATATATTTTTTTCTTATTAAGATTCTGTTGTTTTAATGAATAAGAAAAACAATTTATTGAAAAATATAAATAACTATTTTCTAAATATTGAATATAATTTTTTACCGTGTTAATACTACCAAGCTCTAAAATCTTTTTCAGGTTATTATATGAATAAGTTTTTGCAACATTGCTAATTAAATATAAACTTAACTCTCTTAATGCCTTTATTTCACTAATCTTATAACGAGCTACAACATCACGATAAATAATATCATCATAAATACCTTTTATAACCGCTAAATCATTATATTGTAAATATTCCGGCATACCGCCGTTAGCTAAATAATCGGTAAACAAACTTTTTAACTCCGCCTGTTTTTCAGTAACCAATAAATCATTTTGAGTAAATTCATACTGTATAAATTTCAAATATTCATCAAAAGAAAATGGATATAAATTAATTACAATATTTCTGCCGGTTAATCGTGCACCAGTTTCCTGGCTTAATAAAGAAGCATTTGATCCAGTGATAAAAAACTTGAATCCCTTATCCTGCATGCGCCGAACAAATACCTCCCATCGCGGAATATTCTGAATTTCATCAAAAAAGAAAATAGTTTTTTTACCATATAGCTCGATAAATATTGCGTAAAGCTGATTAAAATCTTCAACTGAAAAATCCAACAAACGTTCATCTTCAAAATTTAAATGATAATATTCATCAGGATAATAATGATCCAACAACTGTTTTAAAAAAGTTGATTTCCCACACCTTCTAATTCCAGTAACTATAATTGCATACGGCGTCTTCAAATGCGGTTCAACAGCGATAAATTTATTCCGCTTGATAATCCGCTGTTTAATTACATGATCCTGCTGTTCTAAAACGACCTGCTTTAAAATTGACCTTTCCATTACCACTATTCCTATTTTATTCACTTACACTGAAAGAATAGTATGGTTTTTATTCACTGTCAATGAACAAAAAACGCATTTTTTGTTCATTCGAGTGAACAAAAATTAATGTTTTTATGCACTGTGAATGAATACTTTTGGGACATGTTTCTATAACTCAATGAAAAAATTAAAGTATTCTAACGTCAGTTTTACAAGAATTTATATCCATCACAATCAATGAATGGTTTTACCGGCTAACAACAATTTAGTGATTACTTTGCACGCTATTTTTCGGCCTTTTTTGAATCCATACTGACCAATAAAATTCTCAGTTAAATCCGCCATAAAATCAGAAATCTGCACATCAAAATCGCCATCTTCTCCTTTAAAAATAAGATGCAACAATGAAATAGGCTCATCGTCATTTAATAAGATATGCTCATTTACAATTTCACTTGCAAACTGTAAATCTTCTTTTTGTGTTGGCCAATCTTCGCTCATTACTATTCTTCTTGTTCTTTGCGTCGCAAAAAAGTAGGTATATCCAAATAATCCATGCTTTGCCCCATCTGCTCAACTTGCCTTGCTACATTATTATCCTGTTGCCGCATAACGGTAGGTTTTTCCAGTTTTTGATAATCCCAATCACCATCATCTTTGGTAGCAGTTTCGACTACGTCTTCTACCGTTTGCACAGTGTTAGTAAAATCACCTATACCAGTTACTACAATAGTAACTCTCATTTCATCTGTCATTTCCGGATCGATAACTGTACCAACAACAACATTGGCACATTCCGAGGTGATACCCTTAACCACCTCTCCGACTATTTCAAATTCACCAATTGACATATCAAGACCCGCGGTAATATTAACTAATACTCCCCGTGCCCCTGTTAAATCAATATCCTCTAATAATGGACTAGAAATAGCTGCTTCGGCTGCTTCCTGTGCACGATTTTCACCGATCGCAACACCAGTACCCATCATTGCCGTGCCCATTTCACGCATTACTGTGCGTACATCAGCAAAATCAACATTAATCAGCCCAGGACGAGTAATCAGCTCTGCGATTCCCTGCACTGCTCCTAACAACACATTGTTTGCCGCCTTAAACGCATCCAACAAAGTTATATTTTTACCTAATACACTCAACAATTTATCATTCGGAATAGTTATCAAAGAATCTACATATGGCACCAAATCTAAAATTCCACTTTCTGCCACCTCCATTCTCGGGCGACCTTCAAAAGAAAACGGCTTGGTAATAACCGCAACAGTTAAAATACCTAAATCTTTAGCAATCTGGGCAACAATCGGAGCAGCACCAGTTCCTGTTCCACCACCCATTCCCGCAGTAATAAATACTAAATCTGCTCCTGCTAATAACTCTTTAATCCTTTCACGGTCCTCTTCTGCCGCTTGCCTGCCAATTTTAGGGTCAGAACCAGCACCCAAGCCCTTGGTAATTTCAGAACCTAATTGCAATAAAGTACGCGCCTTCGAATTTTTCAGTGCTTGAGCATCTGTATTTGCACATATGAAATCAACTCCTTCAATCTCTTGTGACAACATGTGCTCAACTGCATTACCGCCACCACCGCCGACACCAACAACCTTGATTACAGCACTCTGTGGAAAGCTGTCAACTAATTCAAATTTCGGCATGCTCAACTCCTACTAAAAATATGTATTATATTTAAACATATTAGCTTAAATTTACTCAAAAAAGCAAATGTTTAAATAATTAAAACCCAGTAAACCATCCTTTCATCCGTCGCCACAATCCTTTGAAACTATAACCACCGGAAAATTGATCATCATCATAAGTAACTTCTTTCTGATAACCATACAACAACAATCCTACACCAGTAGCATACATTGGTTTCTGCACAACATCTACCAAACCAGTTACATTCTCAGGAACACCTAAACGTACCGGCGCCTCAAAAACTTTTTCTGCTAATTCTAAAGCCCCAAGCATTGATGAAGCTCCACCAGTTAATACCACACCCGCAGCAATTAAATCCTCAAAACCACTGCGTTTAATTTCTGCACGCGCTAAACTAAACAATTCTTCATATCGCGGCTCACATATCGAGGCAAGTACCTTTTTCGATAGTTTTCTGCCCGGCCGATTACCAACAGATTTTACCTCAAACATATCATCATTGTTTGCCATTTCGGTTAAAGCACACGCATATTCACATTTGATTTTTTCTGCATTTTTCGTTGGAGTGCGCAAAGCAATCGCAATATCATTCGTCACCTGATCACCAGCTATCGGAATAACTGCTGTATGCTTAATCGCTCCATCAGTAAATATTGCAATATCTGTTGTTCCTCCCCCAATATCAATTAAACAAACACCAAGTTCTTTCTCATCCTCCGACAAAACTGCATAACTTGATGCTAGTTGTTCCAAAATGATATCACTTACCAGCATTCCACAACGCTGCACGCATTTCACAATATTCTGTGCAGCACTAACAGCACCAGACACAATATGCACTTTTGATTCTAACCGCACGCCTGACATACCAATTGGTTCGCGAATACAATCCTGATTATCAATAATAAATTCCTGCGGTAAAATATGCAGCATTTTTTGATCGGCAGGAATTGCCACAGCGCGCGCAGCATCAATAACCCGATCAACATCCGCTTGAGTGACTTCTTGATCTTTAATTGCAACAATACCATGCGAATTCAAACTTTTAATATGGCTGCCAGCTATTCCAGTATAAGCCGAATGAATTTTACATCCTGCCATCAGTTCTGCTTCTGCAACTGCCCGCTGCACTGAATTAACCGTAGCTTCAATATTAATAACTACTCCGCGCTTTAACCCCCGGGAAGGGCTGGAACCAATTCCAACTACATGAATTACATTGTCAGGACGAATTTCACCAACAATAGCTACAACTTTAGAAGTCCCTATATCTATACCAACAAGAAAATTTTTTTCCGGTTGTTTTCTTTTCTTTCCCATAGTTTTTCCTTCGTAGGAGTTTCAACTGTTCTCCGGTCACTCCGTAGCGGGGTCAGGTCTTGAATTTTAAGCTTTAATTTAAAACTCAAAGCTTGACTCTACTATTTCTATCCACTAAGCCAAAGTGTAAAATTCAAGACCTGACCCCATTTATTGTATCATAACTAACAGCTAAGCCGTGACTATACCTTAAATCAATTGTTTTAGGTATGATATTATTATGAGCAACTAATAATTTTTGATAAATTCGCGTAAAATTAGCTAAACGATTTAAAATATTTTTTCGTCCAAGCTGTAGTTTTATTCCATTATTTAACATAATCTGCCAATTTTCATCATCATCGCACGCTAACGATTGTATATGTAATTGGAGCTGCGCTAAAATATTATTCATCTGCTGATAATTATCAAGTATTTTCACTGTTTGATCTTGTTTGCCAAAAAAGTGTGGTAAATTTTTTGGTAGATTATCTGATGATTGCGGAGTAAAAACTTCCCCATACGCATTCAAATAACTATCCTTATTCCATTGCGCAACCGGTTTACATGTTTCAATATTAACCACTATTTTATCAGGCCATACTCTTTTTATTTCTACCTCTGCAACCCAAGGCAATTGATGCACTTTGCACTGAACATCTGCAAGATCAACCGAAAAAAATCCTTGTTTAGACAATGGCTGCAAGGTTTGTTTCAACTCCTGCTGATTTATAAAACGCAAATCACCATTAACCACTACCGAACGAATTGGCAACGTATTTGGACTGTATAGTTTAAATCCAGCCCAAACAACAATGCCAACTATAACTATTAACAACAATAACCAAATATAAAGTTTTCGCTTACTTGCTGTTTGATCTTCCATAACGCGCTCCATTTAAAATACGCAATACCAACGTATCAAAATCCATGCCGTGTGCTTTAGCCGCTTTAGGCAATAAGCTTGTTTCTGTCATCCCAGGTAAAGTGTTAACTTCTGCACACCAGATCTTACCTTGCTTATCCTGCAAAAAATCAATTCTCCCCCAATGCTCACAACCAATTGCATCAAAAGCTCTTAATGACAAATACTGCAAAATTTGTTTTTCTTCATCAGTAATATCACACGGACAAATATAAGTCGTGTCATGCGAATTATATTTGGCGTTATAATCATAGTAACCTTCTGCGGGACAAATCTCAATAGCCGGCAATACTTGATTATCCAAAATACCCACAGTAAATTCACGTCCTTCAATCCATGGTTCTGACATAACTTTATTATCAAATTTTAAAGCAGTTTCATATGCTGCCAGTAACTGTTCTGGCGCTGTAACTTTTGAGCTGCCATTACTTGACCCTTCACATGCTGGTTTAATGCAAAGCGGGAAACCAAATTGCTGCTGTGCTAAATCTAAATCTTTTTCACAAGTTATTTGCAAAAAAGGCAGCGTTGCAATATTAAGATTTTGCAAAATATGTTTGGTATGAATTTTATCCATAGAAATCGCCGATGCTGTAACTCCACTGCCTGGATATGGAAGATTCAAATAATCTAAAACACCTTGAATAACTCCATCCTCACCACCGCGGCCGTGCAAAATATTAAATGCTGTATCAAAACTACCATGCTGCAATTGAGTAATTGCATCCTGCTTAACATCAATCGCATGAGCATCTACTCCTTGACGCAATAAAGCAGCTAAAATAGCTTTGCCGGAAGACAACGAAACCTCACGTTCGGCGGATAAACCGCCCATTAGAACTGCAACTTTGCCAAATTTTTTTGTGTTAATTTTGTTCATAATAACCTGACCTTTTTGTTTGTATCTCAGTCCTCATAAAATTTCTTTGAGGGTACCACTAAGCGGGGTCAAAGCTTGAATTTTACATTCTAAATTAAGCCACTAAAACCTAACTTTTCTACTTCTGTTCATTAAATTAATGTTTAAAATTCAAGCTTTGACCCCATTATTACTTACCCCGATATCGTTATTCTAATATCCTAATCTCACGCACTAACTCAATCCCTGTTTGTTGTTTAACTTTTTCTGCTACAAATTCGATTAATTTTTCAATATCGGTTGCGGTAGCATTTTTATCATTCACAATAAAATTAGCATGTTTAGTAGAAACTGATGCACCGCCAATACGATACCCTTTCAAACCACAAAGCTCAATTAAACGCGCCGCATAAACTTCTTTTGGATTCTTAAATACTGAACCTGCATTTGGCAAATCCAATGGCTGCGAATTTTTTCTCTTGGCCAACCAATCCTGCATAATTTGTAAACTTATTTCCTTGTTGCCTTTTTCTAAATTAAAATACGCAGCAACAAACCATTCTTCATTTGCAACTAAATTTTTAACTTTACGATAACCAAAATCAAAATCTTTTTTTTCACGCACAAATTTTTCGCCCACACGATTTATTGTTTCAACACGCGCAACATAATTCCAAATTTCACTGCCATATGCTCCAGCATTCATCGCAAGAGCGCCGCCAATCGTACCAGGAATTCCCACTAAAAATTCCAAACCACGAAACCTCAAATCAACACTAAAATTTGATAGCCTGGAACTCAATGCACCTGCTCCAGCAAAAATCAAGCCCGTACTTTCATCATGCTGTATGTCATTTAAAATATTTTTTAAAATGATTACCGTTTTTTCGATACCGCTATCCGGCACTAAAACATTAGTGCCTGCTCCCAAACAAATTACCGCTTCTTGTTTTGGCAATAAAGATAAAAACAAAGACAAATCATCTAAATCGGCCGGATGATAAATACACTTAGCGTTCCCGCCAACGCGCCACGAAGTAAATTCTGCTAATGATTTATTTTTAAGTAACTTACCGCGCAAGCTCATTTGCTTTCCTCGATTAATTCACGGGCGATTGAACTTATACTGCCTGCACCTTGCGCAATTACGATATCACCATCTAATAAAATTTTATTCAATTGTTGTGATAAATTTTTTGTACTCTCAATAAATATAGGATTAAGTTTTCCAATTTTACGAATATTCGCACATAAATTTTTTGCGCTAATTCCTTCAATCGGCAATTCGCTTGCAGCATAAATTGGTAACATTAACAAACAATCAACTTTATCAAGCACATAACTAAATTCATCAAATAAATCCCGCGTTCTCGTGTAACGATGCGGCTGAAAAATCATTACCAATCGATTATCCGGCCAACTTTGTCTGGCCGCTTTGATTGTGGCTTCAACCTCTTTAGGATGATGCCCATAATCATCAATAAACAGAGCTTTCCCTTGATTAAATTTATAGGCGCCTAATTGCTGAAAACGTCGGCCAACTCCTGCAAATTGCTGCAGTGCACGCATAATCATTGCATTATCTACCCCTAACTCTGTAGCAATCGCAATCGCTGCCAACGCGTTTAAAACATTATGTTCTCCCGGAGAATTTAATACAACATCCAGATTTTTCTGTTTACCTTTACGTTTAACTGTAAAATAACATTGTGTGCCTCTTTGCGAAAAATTAATCGCTTGTACATCAGCATCCTTGCTAAATCCGTAAGTTATAGCTGGTCGGGAAATTTTTGGCATAATTTCCCGCACATTTGGATCATCAACACATAAAATCGCCAAACCATAAAAAGGCAACTTATGTAAAAAATCAATAAATGCTTGTTTCAACGTGGCAAAATTACCATGATAAGTCGCCATATGATCGGCATCAATATTAGTAACAATCGCGATTGTAGGCTGCAATAATAAAAACGAAGCATCACTTTCATCTGCTTCTGCAACAAGATATTTACCTGACCCTAAATGAGCATTAGTTCCAGCACTATTTAAGCGTCCACCAATAACAAAAGTGGGATCTAAACCTGCCTCAGCCAAAATACTGGTAGCTAAACTAGTAGTCGTAGTTTTTCCATGCGTACCAGCAATTGCAACTCCATAACGAAAGCGCATTAATTCTGCCAGCATCTCTGCTCGGGGCACTACCGGAATATGCTGCTTTCGCGCAACCACAACCTCAGGATTATCTTCTTTAATTGCCGAGGAAATAACCAATACATCAGCCCCCTTAATAAAATCAGCGTCATGACCAATATAGACATCAACCCCCAAATCAAGCAACCGTTTAGTAACCGCATTTTGACTCAAATCCGAACCAGAAATTTTATATCCTTCATGCAGCAAAACTTCTGCGATTCCTCCCATACCAGAACCACCGATACCAACAAAATGAATATGCTTAATCCGTCTCATTTCAGAAATGCGATTACAGGATGGTAAATCAGACAATTTAAAACTCCCAAGTTTGATTTGAAGTAATATACCTAATAATATCTCAAAATGTCGATTATTTTAAGTTATAATCCGGATTATGTCATTTTTATATACCACAGCACAAATTCGACAGCTTGAACAAAATGCAATTGAAAATAGCATAACAGCCGATATGATGATGCAAAAAGCGGGTAGCGCGGTTTTACAAACAATCACCAAACATTGGCCTCACACATCATCAATTATCGTATTCTGCGGATCTGGAAATAATGGCGGTGACGGTTATGTAGTTGCACGCTTAGCTCATGAAAAAGGCATTAATGTGGAAGTACGCCACTTAGGAGAACTTAACAAACTAAAAAATGAAGCTTTGTGTGCCATGCAGGCATGCGAAAAACAAGGGGTGACTATTAAACCTTTCGATACTAATGAATCATTGACCGCAGATATATTCGTTGATGCTTTACTTGGTATTGGCTTAAAAGGACAAGTTAAACAAAACTACGCCGAAGCAATAAACTATCTTAATAACAGTACTGTAGATATTATTTCCGTCGATATTCCTTCCGGCATTAACGCTGACACCGGCGCAGTATTAGGTAATGCAGTCATCGCCAATTGCACCATCACTTTTATCGGAATCAAACCAGGCTTATTGACTGGAGATGCCCCTGATTATTGCGGCGATCTTATTTGTGATAATTTGGATTTACCAGAAAAATTATTCGCACAAGTTGAGTACCCGGCAGAAATGATTGCTTTAGATGATTATGAAAATAACTTTATTCCTAGAATTTTAACTGCTAATAAAGGTGATTTTGGCCATGTATTAGTTATTGGCGGAGACCATGGTATGTCTGGCGCACCGCATATGGCTGCAAGCGCCGCAGCCCGAGTTGGCGCGGGCATGTTAACTATCGCTACCAGACCAGAACACGCAACTGTACTTAATATTGCTCAACCAGAGTTAATGTGTAGAGGTATAAAAACAGCAAAAGAGCTTATCGCGTTAATCAAAAAAGCCTCAGTAATCGCAATCGGCCCAGGATTGGGACAATCAGCCTGGAGTCAATCAATCTTAAAGACAACTTTAAAATGCGCCGCTAACAAACCATTAGTTGTTGATGCTGACGCTTTAAATTTATTAGCAAAAACACCCTCATCACAACCGAATTGGGTACTAACTCCGCATCCAGGCGAAGCAGCACGTCTACTTAACACCAACACTTGCGATATTCAAAACGATCGCTTTACTGCAATAACTGCAATCCAAAAAAAATATGGCGGAATTTGTATACTAAAAGGAGCCGGCAGCTTAACTTATGACGGAGAAAACCCCATAAAAATATGTACTGCCGGTAACCCCGGAATGGCAAGCGGCGGTATGGGAGACGTGCTGACCGGAGTTATTGCCGGACTTGCGGCACAAGAAATTCCACTTGCAACTGCAGCTGAATGCGGTGTGTGTTTACATGCTGAAGCTGCGGATTGTGCAGCACATACCTTAGGCGAACGCGGTTTATTGGCAACTGACTTATTGCCTTATTTGCAAACACTGGTTAACTTGTAGCTATTGTTTTATTATGCGTCGATTATAAGAGGCTTTGGGTATCTTTTTTCGACGACTAGCGCCCATGGATGGGAGCGCGGGAGACACATGGATGTGTCAGGGAGGAGAAAAAAGATACCCAAAGCCTCATAATAACTAATATTTTATGCTATCAACATTTTTGCCAAACGAAACAGCAACAATAGAATTAGGCGCAAAATTAGCAAAAATTGTGCCTAATAATTTTGTAATTTATTTATATGGCGAATTAGGCGCTGGTAAAACCACTTTGGTGCGCGGATTTTTGCAAAGCTTAGGCCATATCGGCCGAGTCAAAAGTCCAACATATACCCTAATGGAAACTTATCAAGCTGACGACAGAACCATTCATCACCTTGATTTATATCGCCTAACTGACCCGGAAGAATTAAGCTTTATTGGTATTCGTGACTATGCTGAACAAAATATCTGGCTAATCGAATGGCCGGAAAACGGCAAAGGATTTTTGCCGGAAGCTAATCTCTGCTGTTACCTGAAAATTGAGAAATCTGGTAGAATGGTGCGCCTTGAAGAAAAAAATACTAATATTATTTCTAAATTGGAGTTATAAGGTTGAAACTAAAATATTTAATTACTTTTTTAAGTTTATTGTTATTACCTTTTTCTGCAAGCGCCGCTCAAACCAAATTAACGCGTGTAAATATTTTACAAATCAATCAGCATACCCGCTTAGTTTTATCTTTTGATCATCCATTCAAATATCATTGTTTTACTTTAAAAAAACCTGATCGTTTAATTGTTGACCTCGCCAACACCAAAATTACTTATCCAGTTAAGCGCCTCAAATACAACAGCATTATTAAAAACATACGCACCGGCATACAACCACACCAACAACTACGTTTGGTTTTTTCCCTAAGTCAACGGTTTATTCCTAAAACATATTCTATAACACCTTATGGCCGTTTTAATTACCGTTTGATAATTGATTTAATTCCTTACAAACAAAAAGAAACTATCCCTAAAAGTACAACAGCAATTCCTGTAAAAAGCTCTGCCATAAAAACCAATACCTCTCATACAAACAAAGAAATTAATTTAAGAAATGCGGTTATTGTTATTGATCCAGGACATGGCGGCCAAGATCCCGGCGCTACTGGACAATTAGGCACACACGAAAAAAACGTTGTATTAGCAATTAGCAAAGACTTAACTACTTTATTAAAACAACAACCCGGCATTAATGTAAAACTAACTCGCACTGGTGATTATTTTGTACCATTACGCGGCAGATTAAGATCAGCGCGATCTGGATGGGCTGATGTTTTTATCGCAATTCATGCTGATGCTTATCGAAGACGTGCATCTCGCGGAGCATCAGTATTTGCGTTATCACAACACGGCGCAACCAGCGAAGCCGCACGCTGGTTAGCACAAAAAGAAAATTATTCCGAATTGATGGGCGGCACTAACTTAGAAGATAAAAGTTACTTACTACGTTCTGTTTTAATTGATTTATCCCAAACCGCGACAATCCGCGAAAGTTTAGTATTAGGTAACTATATTATCCGTTCGCTTAATCAAGTTGCCCGTTTACACACAGGACATGTCGAACAAGCTCCATTTGTAGTATTAAAATCACCCGATATTCCTTCATTATTAGTAGAAACTGGTTTTATTTCTAACCGCTCTGAAGAAAAATTGCTGCGTAATCCCAAATATCAACAAAAAATTGCACGTGCTTTAATGCAGGGAATAATAAATTATTTACATCGTTATCCACCGCCAGAAACTATACTAACCATATTATACCGCAAAACTATAAATCATAAAGTACAACCAGGTGAAAACTTAACTACGATTGCACATCAATATAAAATATCAGTTGCTGCATTAAAACGCATTAATCATTTAAACAATAATATTTTAAGTATCGGTCAAATATTACAAGTCCCAAAAAGGTAATTTATTATGTCTACAAATCGAATTCACATTTTAACTCCTAATTTATCCAACCAAATTGCTGCAGGTGAAGTAATTGAACGTCCTGCCGCCGTAGTTAAAGAATTGGTTGAAAATAGTTTAGATGCCCACGCTTCCCGCATTGAAATTAATATTGAAAAAGCGGGCTCACAATTAATTTGCGTACATGACAACGGTGATGGCATTCATCCAGATGATTTACCACTAGCTTTAAATCGCCACGCAACCAGTAAAATAAAAAGCTTGGAAGATTTAGAAAAAGTTATGTCCTTGGGCTTCCGCGGTGAAGCATTAGCCAGCATTGGTTCAGTTTCCAGATTAATTTTAAAATCTGCAACCGCCGGACAAACTGCAGGTTTCGCAGTACAAACTGAAGGACGAGAACAAAATGCAAAAATATCTCCGGCCGCGCACCCACAAGGCACCACCGTGGAAGTTCGTGATTTATTTTTTAATACACCTGCCCGCAGAAAATTTTTACGCACAGAAAAAACTGAATTTGCACACATCGAAGAATTAGTTAAAAAAATCGCACTTAGCAATTTTGGCGTTGATTTTATTCTGCAGCATAACAAAAAACCCATTCATCATTTTTCAGCTGCAACTTCAACTGAACAACAAGAACAACGAATTGCTGCCATTTGCGGTGAACCATTTATACAAAATGCAATTACTATTGAAATGCAAAATGACAATCTACGTTTGTGGGGATGGATTGCACAACCAACATTCTCGCGCAGCCAATCTGATATGCAATATTTTTATGTGAACGGCCGTATTGTACGTGATAAATTAGTCAATCACGCAATCCGTCAGGCTTATCGGGATGTTTTATATCACGAGCGGCATCCAGCATACGTATTATTTTTTGAAATTGATCCAACTCTAGTAGATGTAAATGTTCATCCAACTAAGCATGAAGTCCGCTTTCGTGACAGCCGTTTAGTTCATGATTTTTTGTTTCACACACTACATCAAGCATTATCTAAAATTCGTCCGGATGATTTTGTTGCTGTTAAAAAACAAACAATAAATATCAAACCAAGCTATCAAACAAAAATACCACTGCAAGCGCGCGAATCAGTTTCTGCATACAAAAATCTATACGCAGAAACCCCAATCAAAGAAAACAACATAGGACATCCGCTTGGATTCACTATTGCGCAATTACACGATACTTACATTTTGTCACAAAATGAAAACGGTTTAATTATCGTCGATATGCATGCGGCACACGAACGCATTGTATATGAGAAATTAAAAAAATCTTTTGAAAAAGAAACAATAAAAATACAACCATTACTAATCCCGCTGCGAATTAATTTAAGTGAAAAAGAAGTAACTATTGCTGTAGAGCACGCAAAATTATTCCAACAATTAGGTATTGAATTAGCATGCATGGGAGTTGATACCATCGTGGTACGAACAGTACCAAGTTTGCTGCGCAATGCAGATGTCGAACAACTAACGCGCGATGTAATTTCCGATCTGATTGAGTATGGCAACTCATCTCGTATTTATGAAAACATCAACAAAATATTTGCAACCATGGCTTGCCATGGATCTGTGCGTGCCAATCGCAAAATGACTATTCCAGAAATGAATGCATTACTACGCGATTTAGAAAACACCGAACGCGGCGGACAATGCAATCATGGACGTCCAACTTGGACGCAGTTGACTATGGAGCAATTGGGTAAATTATTTTTGCGAGGAAAATAATAGGTATATACCACTCTTACCTCAAGATGCCGGATTTGTAACTAACAAATTACCTATTAAATTTTTGTGGCAGCTACCGCGCATGATAAATCTGTATTCTTTTTAAGTAATTTTCATGCTTGCTTACTAGTGATTTTACAAAGCAAACAAGTTGTAAAATCACTAGTTCCAATTTAAACTGGCAATATAAATCTGGTTTCTTCATTGGCGAGCGGTATATTATTCGTAATGTGTCCACATGCGAATTATCTTTACGACTTTTTTATTGGATATTAATTGGTATACAATTCTATGCTGAATATTAATTCGTCTAGAATAAGTACCGCGCAAATCTCCCAATAGTTTTTTATATGTTGGCGGGTTTTGCAAGGGATTTTTTTGCAATATTTTTAGTATTTCTTGTGCCTTAGCTTTTAAATTGTGTTTTGCCAATTTCTTTGCATCTTTTTGCGCTTGTTTGGTAAAAACAACTTTCCAGTTCACCAGTCTAACTCCTCAGAACATTCTGATAGTTTAGTGTTTAAGCCTTTTTTTATCGATTGGCGCATGTTTGGAATGGAAAGTAAATACAAAGTTTCTTGAATGTTCTCCCAATCTTCTTCGGCAAGTAACACAACGTTGGTGCGTTTGCCTGTTATATGTATTGGTGTATGGGATTTTGCTGTTTCATCGATTAATTTGTATAAATTTGCTCTTGCTTTGCTAGCAGTTAAAGTAGTCATAGTTTCTCCAAATTCAACAATTTTTACCAATAGTACGATAAAACGTACGTTTTGTCAATACACATTTTAGTCAGTATTAATAACCAACCAAATTTGCGGCAAATTAGTAGCAATTGTCACAAAAATTGCTACTATTGCAAGAAATTCGAGAAATTGTTATGTCAAAAAATAGTGTTATCTGCATTATGGGGCCAACCGCATCAGGCAAATCAAAACTTGCGATGCAATTAGCGCGCGAAATTAACGGTGAAATTATTAGTGTTGATTCAGCACTTGTTTACCGCGGCATGGATATCGGTACTGCGAAACCAGCCGCAAAAGAATTGAAAGAAATTCCGCATCATTTAATTAACATTCGTGATCCAAAAGAAAGTTATTCCGCAGCAGAATTTTGCACGGATGCACGCACTGCGATAAAAGAAATATTAGCCAAAAATAAAAAACCAATTTTAGTTGGCGGAACGATGTTATATTTTAAAGCGTTACAATTTGGTTTAGATGAAATGCCATCAGCTGATAAAAATATCCGTAAAAAAATTTCTCGTGACGCTGAAAAACTTGGCTGGCCAGCAATGCACAAAAAGTTGCAACAAATTGACCCAAAAACCGCCAAAAAAATTAATCCAAACGATTCACAAAGAATCCAACGCGCGCTTGAAGTCTACGAATTAACAGGCCAACCAATTTCTATTTTGCAAACTAAAAACAAAACTTCAAATGAATTTAATTTTATTAATTTCGCAATAAAAATTAAAAGTCGTTGCGAGTTACACCAAAAAATCGCAGAACGCTTTAAAAAAATGTTAGAACAAGGGTTAATCGAAGAAGTACGCAAACTATTTAATCGCGGCGATTTAAACCCAAACTTACCTTCGATGCGCGCCGTTGGTTACCGCCAAGTTTGGCAATATTTAGCCGGCGAATATGATTATGAAACCATGATTGAGAAAGCAATTGCTGCAACCAGACAACTCGCCAAACGCCAATTAACCTGGCTAAAATCCTGGCCTGATTTGCATATCATTGCCAACAACCACTCTGATTTGATAAAAAACATTTGTTAATTAAGTCAAACCAAAACTTGCTAATACACAAAATTTTGTGTATAGTTATAAATACCTGAAGCGGCACGACATACTATAAAGAATATAGTGTGGCCATTATCCATGGAAAGAAAAATAACTAAGGGAATGTATAATGAGCAAAACTTATAGTAGTCGCGAATTAATTAAAAGATTGAAAAAAGATGGGTGGAAATTAGACGGGGTACGCGGGGATCATTACCAATTTAAACATCCTGAAATAAAAGGAACAGTTACCATACAACACCCAATAAAGGATTTAAGTAAATTTATAGTATACTCATCACGAACGAGTTTTCCCTTTGTAGCACGCCATCTTGCATTCATTATTGAACGTTTTTCAATCGCAAAAACTCGATGTAGAAACTGCTACACCTGCGTTTTTGCTCAATCAAAACGTCCAATACTAAACGCAATCTGACGCACCACAAAGGGAAAACTCGTTCGTGATGAGTATAAAAAGCATTTTTAAACAGGCAAAATGGATTTAATTTGGATACTCTAATTGGGAGAAATAAGTTATGCCCACAACTCATATAACTTATGTGGTTTTATTACATAAAGCAAAGAAGAAAGCTGCTCCTTATGGCGTAATTTTTCCGGATTTCCCTGACTGTGTTTTTGCGGGAAAAACTATGGAAAAAGCTCTTGAAAATGCACGCCGTGGATTAATTTTTCATATAGAAGGTATGCAAAAATCCGGAGAAAAAATACCAAAACCAACTTCGTTGGAAAAAATAACTAAAGACCTAAAAAATCGCACAGCCATTCCCGCATTGGTAAAGATTATTTTACCTACTGGACGTATAAAGAGGCTAAATATTTCAATGGATGCTGGTTTGCTAACTGAAATCGATCATGCGGCCAAAATAATAGGGAAAAATCGTTCACAATTCCTAACAGATGCCGCTATAGAGATGTTAGCTTAAAATGAGCAATCAGTATAGACATTATCTCTAGCTTATCCTACAATGCTAAGAGTCTGTTTAAACCATTAAAAGCGAATTCAAAATGAGCATTAAAAACTTTATCTTTGATATGGACGGTGTCATTATCGATTCAGAACACTTGTGGAGAAAAGCCGATATGGATGCATTTGCACAAGAAGGAATTGAAATGTCACTTGAGGAAACACAAAAAGGCGCCGGTTTAAGAATAGACGATCTCGTTTATCAAAGACAAAGAAAATACTCATTTGATGATAAAACCGCAAAAAAATTAATCCAAAACATTTTTAATAATGTGAGCGAAATGATAAGCACACAAGGCATTGCAAAATCCGGCCTTCATCAAGCAATTGAAAACCTTCGTAAACACGATATAAAACTCGCAGTCGCATCATCTACGCCTTTATCAATTATTCAGCTTGTATTAAAAAAATTTGGTTTGGACAAAAACACATTTGCGGCTGTTTGCTCTGGAGAATTCGAAAAATACGCAAAACCACACCCATCCGTTTATCTTACAGTAATGCAAAAACTTGGGGCTTCTCCATTTACTTGTGCTGCGATTGAAGATTCCCTGGCCGGAGTTATATCCGTTAAAGCAGCAAGAATATATTGCATTGCTGTCCCTGAACCATGGGAAAATTATGCCAAGGGCTATAATGTAGCAGATAAAGTAATTCCTAACTTGAATGCTATCGATGATAATTTTGTAAAAAAACTTATTTCTAACTAAATGATAATGTAAAAATGCAAAAAACCACCAATAAAATTTTAATCATCGGGCCAAGCTGGGTGGGTGATACCGTAATGGCGCAATGTTTGTTTAAGTTAATTAAACAAATTAACCCTGCTGCGCAAATTGACGTACTATCACCAAAATTTCTACACCCATTATTGCAGCGCATACCGGAAGTAAATCAAACCATAGACTTAAATTTAAAACATAAAGAATTGGGTTTGATCAAAAGATATAAATTAGCTAAATCGCTAATTAAAAAAAATTATTCTCAAGCAATTGTTTTGCCAAACTCCTTAAAATCTGCATTAATTCCTTTTTTTGCGCGGATTCCTTTACGCACTGGCTGGCGCGGTGAATGTCGTTATGGATTATTAAATGATTTACGCGTTTTAGACAAACAACATTATCCATTAATGATCGAGCGTTTTATGGCACTTGGCTTACCGTATGGCGCTGATCTACCAGAAGAATATCCGTTACCTGCTTTACCATCCCGCGGCTTGGCCAGCAGTAAAAATACTGATATTGCGCTCAAAAAATTTAACTTATCACGCGAACCAAAACCAATTTTAGCTTTGTGCCCCGGTGCCGAATACGGTCCAGCAAAACGCTGGCCAGCAGAATATTTTGCACATGTTGCAGAAGAAAAACTAAAAGAAAATTGGCAGGTTTGGCTATTTGGCGGTAAAAAAGATGAAGCTATCGGATACGAAATTCAAAATAAAACTAAAGCACGTTGCGTAAATTTAATTGGTAAAACCGATCTTGGCGAAGCAACTGATTTATTACCATTAACCGATTTTGTAATCACCAATGATTCTGGATTAATGCATATCGTCGCAGCGTTAGATTTACGGATCATTGCAATTTATGGCTCAACTAGTCCAAAATTTACCCCTCCTTTAAGCAGCAAAATTGAAATCTTACAAACCGAATTACCTTGCGCGCCATGTTTTAAACGAACCTGTAAATTCGGTCATTACAAATGTTTGCGTGAAATTACGCCTGAACAAGTGCTAAAATTATTGTAATTACTCCAAGCAAATTTTTTACGGCAAATGAGTATTTGGGTATCTTTTTTTGACGACTAGCGTCCATGGATGGAAACGCGGGAGGTACATGGATGTACCAGGGAGGAAAAAAAAGATACCCAAATACTCACAGTCATAGTAGATAAATTCTTAATCTAAACTTTCCGGCTTATTTGTTTTGTTGCTGCGAAAATAAAAATAAAATAATAGAATTAACGCAAAAATACTAAGCGGAATTGCGATAATTAATATGTACTTAAGAAACAACACCGTAGCGAGCGCAAATGCTCCAAGCAATGCACCAATTAACATAAAAGTTGAATCAATATAAATTCCGGCAAGAAAAATACTAAGTGCCAATAACATCAACACAAATAATCCTGCAGTAATATTACCTACCAATCCATTATGCACAAAAACCGCAACAATATATACCGCAGCCAAAGTAGCAATCCAATGCAAAAATTCATGCCACAAAGTAATTCCGGAAAATTTGCGTTTGTCATGATAATCAATCCAACTTAACCATAAACATAACAATGCAAAAATTGGAATCATGAAACTCCAGTAAGTTAATGACAACCTTGGCAGAAAATCAGTGACAATAATACCGACAAAAGACAACACCAATAATACAATACTAACACCCAAACGCACTTTCCATCGACTTTTAGTTTGTGCTTGCTGTTCCATAACTTTGTCCTCCTTATAAATATATTACAGCGCATGTTAATAAAATCAATCATCTATCCAATAAAAATTATATTGCAAAGATGTTTGGTATTGTGTAAGATTGAGTGTAAGGTGAATGAAAGCATGAGGGCACAAAATGAATGAAAAATTAACCAAATCACCACTAACCTATGTTGTGGCTCAAATCAAATTTAGCACAAGACTAAAAATGGAAAAATATATGCCAGAATTACAGGAAATCATTAAAAAAGACTTCTCTGAATACAAAGAACAAACAACAAAATCAATTGAATTCAACGATGATACGTGCAAATACAATACCACCAGAAATGGCACCCACAACCAACCTGCTTTCATTCAAACACCATGAGGGGAAAACCCCAAAAAAAGAATATGTAATGCTAGACATAGATCACTCTACCGATACGAAAGGTGATTTCAAAGTATCTCAAATAATTGACCAGCTTAACCAATTACATAAAGGAATATTTTTTGCTTTTAAAAAAGCCATACAAAAAGAGACTTGGGAACAATGGAAATAATAGGATAAAAATATGTTACAAAGCACTTCATCAAATTCCTCAAATAATCATATACCCTCATTTTTAACTTTGGATGACAATCATGCGCATCACACCAAGGATATTTTTGCAATTATTATAATTAATTCTAACATTTTTTCCTCACCGGGAACTGGATCAACTCTCACCGAAGAAACGCTTAATATAGACCGTTGGTTAAATTTCGGCACAAAAAAAATCGGTGTAAAAAATGCAAAAAAGCAAATAGAAGATTTACGCGAATACATGGGTTTTAATATTTCTGAGATTGCTAGCATTATACAGGTAAAAAGACCCGCTATTTATGATTGGTTGGCTGGCAATTCGCCTAATATAAATAATCAAAATAGATTAGATGAAATTTACAGAATTTGCACAATCTGGATGGAAAAACAAATTGGCAAATCAGGAAGAACAGCATACAGAAAAATAACCGAAGACAAAAAATGCCTAATGGAGTTGCTTGAGGAAAGCAAACTTAACATCAAACAAATAATCAAAATTTTTGATTTAATTGCAGACCTTATTAAAAAAACAAAAAACAGGCAATCATTTAGAGACAAACTTTTAAAATCAGAAAATTTTGAACCTATCACAAAGGAAGAGCAAAAAGCAAGATTAGAAAAAATCAGCAGAAAAATAAGCAAATCATGACTAAAAAGAATGAAACAATTTTATGTGATAAAATAAGAAACAACGGCTGGGTACAAGGATCTCTTTTTTTATCTTCGCCCAAAAAACTTGGAATCGGAAACTCTAACAAAGAAATCTTATATCTATTGGTAATACATAGCTGTAACATTGTGCATATTCCATTAACGACAGATTAAGAAAAATTAATTTCGGTAAAAAAATTACTGCTCTTTTAAAAAAAGGCGGAAAAGAAATTTGGGGAATATATGTAAGGTTGAATTCTAATCAAGAACTTCCGCCAGAACAAGAATACAAAGTCATGTTACATATAATTATTAGTGATAACGCTAAACCCATCATCAATGATCTAAATTTTACACTAAAAAAATTTGTCGAAATAATTGAAAAAGGCATAAACATTAAAGTTTTGCCAAATTGTGCATTACTAACTTTAGATGAGTTTACAGCTAGAGACATAATAACCATGCAGCGTTGGGATAATTTTGATTATCTCAGCAATAAATAAAATCCAAATAACAATACCACAAAAAACTAAACCGAACTCAAAATACTGGACTTTGCACAAAAGTTAGCACTATAATTCAACATGCTTAACGAACAACAACTGCTCAAACATATATTTTGTGATTCTACTGATTATCTTTGCAATAAAAATGCAGCGCAAAGAATCATTTGTCGTCGTGAAAATTATACTGGTGATTTTAAACATATTTTACACAATATAGAAACTTATATGCAACAGGGCAAAGTCCTAAAAAGCGATGTTACAACCACTCTCATTAAAATAAAATCAAAAGACAAAAATATTGTCATTAAACGTTTTAACACCAAAAATCTTTGGCATCGCATCAAACGCAGTTTACGCCGCAGCCGCGCATCAAGGTGCTGGGAAAACGCACATCGTTTGTTATTTCATAAAATTGCAACCCCGCAACCACTTGCAATGATTGAAAAAAAATCCTGGTGGCTGCGTAAAAAAACTTACTATCTAATGGAATATATAGATGGAATTCCATTAGACATTTATCTAAATAATAACAATAACCAAAACTATTATATAAACAAACTAATCAATATTTTCAAATTTTTTAAACAACAACATATACGATATCGTGACCCAAAAACTATGCATTTTTTAGTAGCAAATCACGATCTTTATGTGCTTGATTTAGACGATATGCAAAAATTACCTGATATATGGTATTTTTTAACTTCTGCCTGGAAAAAAGATTACAAAAAATTAATCAAATATTGGAATATAAATCCAGAAACACAAAAATCATTAAGGGAAAAATTATGTCAAAAGATCAAATGAAAAAAAATGCAGCAATTGCTGCATTAGAATACATTGAAGCTGGAACCATTCTTGGAATCGGCACTGGTTCAACTGTAAACTTCTTTATTGATGAACTAGCAAAAGTCAAACATAAAATTGAAGCAGCAGTTTCCAGCTCAAAGCAATCAACTGAGCGTTTGAAACGACTTGGAATTCAAATAATTGACTTAAATACTGCTGATGATATCCCTATCTATGTCGACGGCGCTGATGAAGTAAATCATCATTTACAAATGATTAAAGGCGGCGGTGGAGCATTAACCGGCGAAAAAATCGTTGCAAGTGTTGCGCAAAAATTTATTTGTATTGCAGATCAAAACAAATTGGTTGAAACATTAGGAATATTTCCGGTCGCAGTAGAAGTAATTCCTACTGCCCGCAGTTATGTGGCGCGTGAAATTGTAAAACTCGGCGGCAATCCTCAATACCGCGAAGGATTTATTTCTGACTGGGGTAATGTTATTCTTGATGTATATCATTTGCCATTGTTAGAACCGTTAAAAATGGAAGAAACTTTGAATAACATTACCGGCGTGGTAACTAATGGGATTTTTGCAAAGAATCCAGCAGATATTACATTGCTTGGTACGCAAGATGGATCGGTTAAAAAATTTGGAAACTAAAATGGATAGAATCAAAGAAATTACCGTTGAAGAATTAAAAGAAAAAATGCAGCACGAAAAAGTTACCATTGTTGACGTCAGAAATGAAGAAGATTACGAAGAGCAACACATTTCTAACGCCATTTTTCTTGACCAATATAATTTTAATGATTTTGTTGAAGCAACAAACAAAGAACAAATGATCATTGTTTGTTGTTACCGCGGCAATCGCAGCAAAAAAACTGTATCACGCTTAACGGGAAAAGGATTTAAAGAAGTTTATAACTTAACCGGTGGATTTAAAGATTGGGTAAGCAAATCTTAAAAAAGCATCTTCAACTTATCTGCCGGCGCAAATTTTGAATAGCTTGCTGATAATCCTTCGTGTGAAAAATTGCCGAGCCTGCTATAAACATATTTGCGCCAGCTTGCGCAACTTTAGCAATAGTATCTTTATTTATACCGCCGTCAACCGCAAATTTGATTTTAAAACCTGATTTATCAATTAACTTGCGCACCTTCACGATTTTCTCAACCATTGGTTCAATAAATTGTTGTCCGCCAAAACCAGGATTGACCGTCATCACTAAAATCAAATCCAGTTTATGCATAACATTCTCTAATACTGAAGTTGGTGTCGCCGGGTTTAATGCAAGCCCTGCTTGACAACCATTATCTTTAATCAATTGCAAAGTACGATCAACATGTTTCGACGCTTCCGGATGAAAAGTAATCATATTTGCACCAGCCTTCGCAAACGGTAAAACTAAACTATCCACTGGCTCGGTCATTAAATGTACATCCAAATCCGCTTTAATTCCGTAATCACGCAACGCCTTACAAACTAATGGCCCAACCGTAAGATTAGGCACATAATGATTATCCATTACATCAAAATGAATAAGATCAGCACCAGCCTGCAACACTGTTTCTACTTCTTCTCCAAGCCGTGCAAAATTAGCTGATAAAATTGAAGGCGCAATCAAATATTTATCCATAATAATTCCTTAAACGTATATACAACTTATATATTACTGCTAAAATGTGATAAATTCAATTTCAAGAACAAGGTTAACACAAAAACATGTTACACTACATTTACAACATTCTACTATATATATCAATTCCACTGATTTTAATACGTTTACTCTGGCGTTCGATTAAATCTTCCGGTTACCGCAAACGCTGGAATGAACGTTTTGGTTTTTTTACTATTCCAAAAAAATTTAAACATGGAATTGTAATTCATGCTGCTTCAGTTGGCGAAACTATTGCTGCTATACCATTAATTCATCAACTACAAAAAAATTATCCAGACCTGCCAATAACTGTCACCACTATGACAGTCACCGGCTCACAACAAGTAAAAAAATCATTAAAAGATTCTGTGTTTCACGTTTATGTCCCTTATGATTTACCAGATGCAGTTAAACGATTTTTTAATAAAACCAAGCCAAAAATATTAATTATCATGGAAACTGAGTTATGGCCTAATTTACTGCATTACGCACGCGCCAAACAAATTCCTATTTTATTAGCCAATGCCCGTTTATCTGAAAAATCTGCGAAAGGTTATGCCAAAATCAAAACAATTACTGCACAAATGTTAAAAGACATTAATCAAATTGCTGCACAAGCATCACTTGATGCAAACAGATTCATACAGCTTGGCGCGCCGCAAGAATATGTTACCACTACCGGCAGCATCAAATTTGATATTAACTTAGCCCCAAGCATTAAAGAAACTGGCGAAATTTTACGCCAACAACTAGGCGCAAATCGTCCAGTATGGATTGCTGCCAGCACTCACGAAGGCGAAGAAGAAATTATTTTAAACGCATTTAAAAAAATAAAGCATCAACTGCCAGATTGCTTGTTAATTCTAGTACCACGGCATCCGGAACGTTTTGCGCAAGTACTTACATTATGTAAAAAACAAAATTACAATGTTGTGTCACGCAGTGAAAATATTCCATGCAGCACAAAAACTGATATTTTTCTTGGTGATACGATGGGAGAACTTATGCAGTTTTACGCGGCAAGCGATATAGCATTTGTCGGTGGAAGTCTAGCATCAATCGGCGGACACAATTTTTTAGAACCAGCTATTCTTAGCTTACCGATCATCTCCGGACCGTATGTATTTAATTTCGCTGAAATTGCACGCTTGCTACAAGAAAAACATGCCTTGATACTAATTGAAAATGCAGCTGAATTAGCCGCACAAGTGATTAAGTTTTTCAATGATCCAAAATTACGACAACAATTTGGCGAAAACGCTAAAGCTGTAGTTGATGCCAATCGCGGCGCGGTAACTAAACATATGCAGCTAATTCAAAAGTTACTACCTGATGTTACGCAAAAAGTGATATAAGATATGTGCGTAACATAAAAACGTGTTATTTTGTACCCACAATATTATCAAGCACTGTAAATTTACTTTTTTTAATTAACCACTTGATGGTTGATCCCTGAATCAAAATCGAAAATAACACCACAAGATAAGTCATTGGCAAGAACACATTACCAATTGTTCCTTCAGGAATCGAAAGCGCCAACGCTACTGCTAATCCGCCACGCAAACCACCCCAGGTCAAAATTCTTATAGTATTTGGTGGATATTTGCGCCAATATCTGGCAAAACGCATTGGTATTGCAACTGTAACCAAACGAATTAATAAGATCAAAGGTATAGCGCAAATTGCCGCAACTATTAACCATAATGAAAAATGCACTAACAAAATCTCAAACCCAATCAACAAAAACAAAATTGCATTTAACAACTCATCAATTAATTCCCAAAATCCTTCCAGATGTTCCTGAATAATTTGCGAACGAAAAATTACATTTTTGTTATTAGCAATAAAAATACCTACTGTTACCATCGCTAACGGCCCTGAAACATTTAAAGCCTGAGCCAAAGTATATCCGCCAGTCACTAAAGCAATTGTAAATAAAATCGCGATTTTACGATCATCAATTGGCCTCATTAACCAATAAGTCAATACTCCTAAAAATAAACCAAAAGCAATTCCGCCTAAAGTATTCTGCAAAAACGATAAGGTTATCTCAGAAAATTTTACCGTCTCTGAAGCAAATGCTACATGGTATAAAGTAACAAACAACACCACTGCCACACCATCATTAAATAATGATTCTCCCGTTAATAAAATTCCAAGTTTTTTGGGCGCGTTCGCTTGTTTCATTGTTGCAATTACCGCAATTGGATCGGTTGGTGAAATTAAAGCTCCAAATAATAAGCAATAAATTAAAGAAATTTTTAAATGAAAAATATGCAAAATAAAATAAATCGCAAATCCAACTAAAAATGTTGATGCAATTACCCCAATCGTAGCTAAAGCTCCAATCTCCCATTTTTGTTTCTTGAGCAACGAAACATCTACAGTTAATGATCCGGCAAACAACAACAAACCCAGCATACAATTCATTAATAAATCGTGAAAATGTAATTGATTAACAAAAGCAGTTACATCGTGATGCACTACATGAAAACCCAAATGATCTGCAACCAGCAAAATCACGGATAAGCACAAAGAAGTTGTCATGATTGCAATTGCCGGCTGCATTTTTAAAAATCGGTAATTACAATAACTAACCAAAATAGCTAAAGTAATAATAACTGAAATAATTGTGTATAAATTCATTGTTTTTTCCTAATTACACCTCAAAATGCAAAATTTGTAAAAAATGCTAATGCCGGTTTTAAACGAAACTCATGATTTTACAACCAGTTTGTTTTTGTAAAATCATGAGTTACCAAGCATTCTTATAGCTTTAAAAGAGTACCAATCTTGCATGCGCGGTAATTCCCACTG
This sequence comes from Gammaproteobacteria bacterium, assembly GCA_050123375.1. Lineage (GTDB taxonomy): Bacteria > Pseudomonadota > Gammaproteobacteria > UBA12402 > UBA12402 > JASFHF01. The sequence goes on along the minus strand of JASFHF010000014.1, from coordinate 4,729 downwards.
AAACATACTAACGTTAGTGTATTTTAGTAAGCTACCGCGCATGGTAAATTTGTGTTCTATTTTAGTTATTTTTGTGCTTGCTTACTCGTAATTTTACAAAACATACAAGTTGTAAAATTACGAGTTCCAATTTAACAGCAAATCATCAACTAGCTTACTCCGGATTCTCCATATTCAACTCACCAGCCTTATCATCATAAGCAAACAATTCTGCATAACGTCCCCATTCAATTGCGATCTTTAAGACTCTCTCCGCATCACTTTCGCTCAGATAATCTTCCAAACTATCTAATATATGTTTTTTCGATACACGCTGATTATAACTTTTTGCTAATTCTGTATGAATAAATTTAACCAATGGAACATGTTCCAATAAATGTTTAGCAAAAATTTTCTTACGATCTAAAATATCAGCTTCAACAAACTGCTTACCTGCTTCGGTTATTTTGATATCTCCTCCCGCTTCTTGCGCAAAACCCAAAATATCCAAAACTTCGGTTAACGGCAACAAATCATCAATATCAAGTGAAAATTCATCAGCAATTTTTGGCAAATCAACTGGTTTATCTCCACGCATCTCTTGTTCCTCAGCAATCATCTCAATCAAACCAGACAATTCCGAAACACTCGCATCAGGAAAACGATAACCCAAATCAATTGCTTGTGCGGCTTCTTCAGGTGTTTCAGTAGTCATTAATGTATAAACATGATCAACTAAACGACGAAATTCCGGACTTTGTTCATCACGCGGATGCGGCAAATCAATTTCCAGCTTCGCACGAATTCTTCCTGGACTGCCATCCAAAATTACCACACGATCCGCCAAAAAAATCGCCTCTTCAATATTATGCGTAACCAATAAAATTCCGTTTTTCTTATTTTCTTCTTTTGCCCAAAGATCTAATAAATCACCGCGTAAATTATCCGCAGTCAAAATATCCAAAGCGGAAAACGGTTCATCCATTAACAAAACATCCGGATTAACCACCAATGCTCTGGCAATTCCGACTCGCTGCCGCATACCGCCGGATAATTCTTTTGGAAATGCCGACTCAAATCCATCCAAACCAATATTATCAAGAGCCTTAATCGCACGCTGTCTTCGCTCTTTGCGAGAAACACCTAACGCTTCTAAACCAAGCTCCACATTTTGTAATACAGTTAACCACGGCATTAACGCAAAATGCTGAAACACCATGGTAATTCCTGGAACAGGTCCATAAATTGGTTCACCACGATAAAATATTTGCCCTGCCGAAGGTTTTACTAAACCAGCAATAATCCGCAATAAAGTAGATTTACCAGAACCGGAACGTCCAAGAAGCGCTACAATTTCACCTTCATGCACCGCAAAATCAATATCATCTAATACCAACATTTCCTGCATCGGATCTTTACGAAATAATTTTTTAATTTTTTGTACTCGAATTAAGTCTTTCATACTTGCTCCTAATGTACTTCGTAGAGGGGCTGGGGGTACCTCTTAGCGGGGTCAGGTCTTGAATTTTACACTTATAGTTTAAAACTCAAAACTTGAATCTGCTATTTCTATCCACTAAGCCAAAGCCTAAAATTCAAGATCTGACCCCATTATTACATACCCCGATATCATATAGTAAACCTCTCTTCCGCCAACTTATACAATGGCCGCCAAACTATATGGTTAAACACCAAAACAAAAACACACATCATAGCAATTCCAAGCGCTACACGCGGAAAATCTCCAGTAGCAGTAACTTCAGCGATATACGCTCCTAACCCTTCTGCTTTTAAAGTCGTGTGCCCCCAATGCACAATCTCTGCAACAATTGTTGCATTCCACGCACCTCCGGCTGCAGTAATTGCACCAGTAATTAAATAAGGAAAAATCCCCGGCAAAATAAATCTTTTCCACCACAACCATTTTTTCAAGCCAAAATTTGTCGCCACCTGCACTAATTCTTTTGGTAACGCCGTAGTTCCCGCAATCACATTAAATAAAATATACCATTGCGAACCTAAAATTATTAAAGGTGAAGTCCAAATATTTACATTGAGTTTATATTTCAAAATTATCATCGTCACGATTGGAAATAGCAAATTCGCTGGAAATGCTGCAAAAAATTGCGCGATAGGCTGCGCGATTTGCGCAACCCGCGGACGTAATCCGATCCACACGCCAATCGGCACCCAAACAAGCATACACAAAATTAACAAAACCGCGATACGAATCGTAGTGTAAAGACCCAATTTAACTACGTGCAAAGTTTCGTGAATAGTTAAAGCTTTAAAAATATATCGAATTAAAAACGCAGTTATCAGCAAACAAGTAATAAAAATTATAAAATACCAAATATAAATTATAACTGAAATTATAGTTGATTTTTTCGGCCGCACAAATTTTATTTTCTCCAAATGTTTACCTGCACGGAAGTTAACCATTCCATCCGCAAAAACCGCAAACACTTGTCCAAAATAATAAAGCAAACGCGTACGCTGCAATAAACTTATAATTAACGAACCAGGTTTCTGCTTACCTTCATCTTCTTCCGCCTTAAATTTTTCACTCCATACAATTATCGGTCGAAATAACAATTGGTCATACAATAAAATCACAATTAACATGGTAACAATTGCATACACAATCGCGGATTTATTCATATGAGCAATTGCAACTCCGATATAAGAGCCAATTCCTGGCAATAAAATATTTTGATTATTAACAGCAATAGCTTCTGACGCTGTGATAAAAAACCAACTTGCCGACATTGACATCATGGTATTCCAAATTAAACTTGGCATCGCAAACGGCACCTCAACCCGCCAAAATTTTTGCCAGGAAGATAATTGAAACATTGCACTTGCTTCACGTAAATCACTAGGCACATTTTTCAAGCATTGATAAAACCCTAAAAACATATTCCACGCCTGTCCGGTAAAAATTGCCAAAATCGCCGCACATTCCGGCCCTAACAAACTATTTGGAAATAACGCGATAAACACAACCACCGTAATTGACAAATAACCCAACACTGGAATTGATTGTAAAATATCAATAATAGGAATGATGATGCGTTCGGCATGCTTATTTTTTGCTGCCAAACTGCCCATAAAAAAAGTAAATAATAACGAAGCAAACAACGCGATAAACATCCGCAAAGTAGTACGCAATGCATAAGCGGGTAAATATTTAACTGATAATGAAATTGGCAGTCGGTCTCCCAACTGATATGGCGTGGCCATTTGACTAGCGCCATGCGCAAGAACCACAAAAATCACAAAAACCAGCAGCAAAACCACCACATCCCAAACATTGGGCTGCCACGCTGCTAATTGATTATTGCGCCAAATTCGGAGTTTCATTGATTATTCCTCTACCACTTATGATAGAATACCCAAGAAACACCGAATTTCCTAGAAATTCATGGGTTAATTTTAATCAAAAATATGCATGTTGAACTCTACTCTGAAGCTAGAACGCTATCTGCTCTTCAGAGTAAGAATTACGCAAATTATATTATATCAACCTTTCCGCACATAGAATTATATCTCGTGCAAGCGATTGGTCTCGGCTGCAGCACAAAAACATTAAAAGTCTGTTAGCATGTTCATCACCCTGTACCGCAGCGTTACAAAAATATTTCTTGGCAAAATCAATGCGGTTATTAACCAACGCCTGCAGACCCAATTGTAATAATTCTTCGGCTTCTCTTTGATTTGTTTGCATCATAACGTCTCCTATTTATACCCCTCTCTTGGATTTAACAATTTCTTGTAAATAATCATGCGCCGACCAAACAATGTTATAAATCGTTTCCCGATCAAGCATGATTTGGCTATCCCATGCTGCTAACAAGCAATCTAAAATTGCTTTTGTTTTGGTTAAATTTTCATCAACCATGTCCTGAAATTCAAGGTCAGTTTTCATTTTCAATACTCATTGTTACTTACCTTAAGTTGCTTTATTATAGAAGTTATGTAAACTAAAAGGTAGGAAGAAATATCGTATTATTATGTAAGACATTTACTAAGAAATAAACCCTTTGGTATTAAAATATGGTGTAAGGAATTGATTTAATGGATCTTTCATCTGCAGAAGAAAAAGGGCGGCGATTACAGCAGCTCAGAAAGCTAGCCCGCTTTAGTCAAAAAGAAGTAGCAAATGCTATTAACATATCACTTTCTGCATATAAAGGCTGGGAAAACGGACGACATGGAGGATTGCCAAAACGACGCGCGATATTTTTACTACCGATCTTCCAGGCAGAAGGCATAGAATGCAATCTTGAGTGGCTAATGTCCGGCCGCGGAATTCCCCCGCATAGAAATATAGTATACAACACCGCCAAAAAAGCCATCAAAGCCAAAGATAATATAATCCAGGCCATCATCAAAACCGAACAAGAACGTATTCAAGATGAGCTAAGATGTTTCCGCAGCAATTATCTCGATAGTATTGATTTTACCGTGTCCGATGATGCTATGGCGCCAATGTTTTTACCGCAAGATGTGGTTGCCGGCGTTAAATTAAAACCAAAGTATTATCCTAACGCGTTCGGCATGCCATGCATTGTACAACTTACTGACGGAACAATTTTATTGAGAGAATTACGCCATGGCAAAGAAAAAGACCATTACACTTTATTGTGCAACAATATTGAAACCGATCAAGAAAATATTCTTAACGAAATTGAATTAATTAATGTCGCTCCAGTTTTATGGCATCGACGCAAACAATTAGTTTTGAAGT
>JASFHF010000013.1:0-44979 GCA_050123375.1 Gammaproteobacteria bacterium | reverse complement strand
TCAAATCTCATCTTCCTAAGCTCCTGTAATAATCGTGTCCGCTTCATTTCCAATACCTCCTAAAAGGCATCTTAAAAACCGGACACTTTATTTGCTATTACTTAGGACAGTTTATTTGCTACTAACAGCTATTAATATAATAGTTGCAAATTTCATTAAGTCTTGGTAAAAATAGATTGGAACTTTAATAAATAAAAGTTTCGGTCTATCTAGTATGGCGACGGAGCCAATTATTGATCATGGGAGGATTGTGCTGGTGATAGAAGAAGTAGTGAAGACATTAGGATTTATTTGTAAAACTCCTAACAGGTTATATCAGTTTGTTTTGTCTGCAGTCGTCTTAAAATGTCAAATGACAATAAAGGGGTTATCACGCGAGTTAGCTTCTCAATTACAGTTTAAAATCATTCCGGATAGTAGCGCGGTTTTTTGTGTTAACGAGGGTCGTAGTTGTTTGGTTGATCAGAATGGACAGAAGATTACTGGCGCTAGAACTAAGCAGGTTTTTGTCAGTCAGGAAGGAACGTGCGTGTTTCCTAATAAATTTAATAATGGTTTGCAATATCCAAATGGTCAACCAGTAGATTTTAATAGTTTGGTGGGTCAGAAATTTTATCCTATGACTATCGAGGTGAATGTTCCTCATAAATTATATCCGGCAGTCAGTCAGCAAATTTCTAAGTACATAAACAGCACCGTATTTACCAGGCATCAATCATCACAAGATAAATCTAAGCCTGAGCCTGAGTATAGGTCATCTCCAATGCCGACGCCATAGTTTAATGCCCAAAATTTTCTCACATAATCCTCTTGATTTTTGTATTTTCATCACTATTATAAGTCTTGTTTAAGCCAGATAGCTGGCTTGTAATTTCTACTAAAAAGGAGAATAAATCATGAGTTTTCGTCCATTGCATGATCGAGTATTGATCAAGCGCGTAGAGGAAGAGGTTACCAGTGGTGGTATCGTTATTCCTGATAGCGCGAAAGAAAAACCAAGCAAAGGCCAGGTAATTGCCGTTGGTAATGGTAAATTGCTGGAAAGTGGTGAGGTTCGCCCTCTAGATGTCAAAAAAGGCGATAAGGTGCTCTTTGGTAAATATGCCGGTACAGAAGTTAAAGTTGGCGACGAAGAGTTAATTGTAATGAGAGAAGATGACATCTTAGGTGTAATAGAGTAATCAAAAAGAGGAAAAAATTATGACAGGAAAACAAATTATTTTTGATCACGATGTGCGTGATTGTTTGACAGACGGTGTTAATATTTTGACCGAAGCGGTTCGTATTACTATGGGTCCTAAAGGCCGTGTGGTAGCGATTGATAAGTCTTTTGGCGCTCCAAGCGTAACTAAGGATGGTGTTTCGGTTGCTAAAGAGGTTGAGCTTGAAGATAAATTCGAAAATATGGGTGCGCAGATGGTTAAAGAAGTTGCTTCGAAAACTTCCGATGATGCTGGTGACGGCACTACTACTGCAACCGTATTGGCACGTGGCATCGTAGTAGAAGGTATGAAGGCAGTAGTTGCCGGTATGAACCCAATGGATCTGAAGCGCGGTATTGATAAAGCAGTATTTGCTATAGCTGAAGAACTGAAAAAGATTTCTAAGCCATGTACTGATCACAAATCGATTGCTCAAGTTGGTACGATTTCGGCAAACTCCGATGAAGCGATTGGTAATATTATTGCTGAAGCTATGGAAAAAGTTGGTAAAGAAGGAGTGATTACGGTTGAAGAAGGTTCTGGTTTAGGTAATGAACTTGATGTGGTTGAAGGTATGCAGTTTGATCGTGGTTATTTGTCACCGTACTTTATTAATAACCAACAAAACATGAGTGTTGAATTAGAAAATCCATATATATTGTTATTTGACAAAAAGATTTCTAATATTCGCGATATGTTGCCGATTTTAGAAGCAGTGGCAAAATCTGGTAAGCCTTTAATGGTAATTGCTGAAGATGTAGAAGGTGAAGCATTAGCTACTTTAGTGGTTAATAATCTACGCGGTATTGTTAAAGTTGCAGCGGTTAAAGCTCCTGGATTTGGTGATCGTCGAAAAGCCATGTTGGAAGATATAGCAATTTTAACTGGCGGCCAAGTGATTGCTGAAGAAGTTGGTTTAAGTTTGGAAAAAGCAACTTTAGATGATCTTGGTAGCGCTAAACGCGTTGTGATTACCAAAGATAACACCACAATTATTGATGGCGCTGGTAAAACTGATAATATTAAATCCAGAATTGAACAAATTCGCGCACAAATCGAAGAAACCAGCTCTAGTTATGATAAAGAGAAACTGCAAGAACGCGTGGCTAAATTAGCTGGCGGTGTTGCTGTCATTAAAGTAGGTGCTGCTACCGAAATTGAAATGAAAGAGAAAAAAGCACGGGTTGAGGATGCTTTGCATGCTACTCGCGCTGCGGTTGAAGAAGGTGTGGTTCCTGGCGGCGGTGTTGCTTTAATTCGCGCATTGCACGCTATCAAGGGTCTTAAAGGTGATAACACTGATCAAGATATGGGTATTGGTATTATTCGTCGTGCTATCGAAGCTCCGTTACGTATTATTGTTAGTAACGCAGGAGAAGAAGCCTCAGTTGTGTTAGCTAAAGTTGTTGAAGGCAAAGATGATTTTGGTTTTAACGCAGCAACCAGTGAATACGGTAACATGATCAGCATGGGAATTATTGATCCTACCAAGGTTACACGTACCGCATTGCAAAATGCTGCTTCAGTTGCTGGTATGATGTTAATAACTGAATGTATGATTACTGATATTCCGAAGAAAGAAGATACTTGTGCACATGCTGCTGGCGGTATGGGCGGCGGCATGGGAGGTATGGGCGGAATGGGCGGCATGATGTAATAAAGATAGCATTGGGGACGTGAGCTTTACATAATTACAAGTGCCTTGTTTGTTGCTTTGTAATCATGTAAAGCTCCGTTCCCAATTCCCAATTTTTATTCAAAATTTGTTTATTAAAGAGGTTTGTGTTGCTTTTTTCTCCTCCCATGGTACGTCCATGTACCTCCCGCGTCTCCATCCATGGACGCTAGGTCGTCGAAAAAACAACCCAAACCTCTTATAAGAGTTTAGCCATAATAGTGAAATTATAGCAATGTGTGATTTTTTATATCGGAGAAGTAAAATGAGATTTAAAATTGTTTTAATTATTTTGTGTTTGTTGTTAACAGCGATAGTAACTTCAACTTTTGCGAGTACTAGCAAAGTTAATGGTTTTACTAAGGAGCAACAAGCACAAATAAAAGTTATCATACATAATTATCTTATTCAAAATCCACAAGTGCTGGTTGAGGCATCTCAAGCTTTGCAAGAGCAGCAAATGCAAAAATTACGTAGAGATGCAATTAAAGCTGCGCGAATCAGTACAGATGATTTACTAAGGTCTAATAGTCCGGCGGTTGGAGCTTCGCGTGGATTGGTTACCGTGGTTGCTTTTTTAGACTATCAATGTCCATTTTGCCGTTTAATGTCTCCTAGATTAGAACACCTGATAAAAACCAATCCTAAAATGCGAGTTGTCTTTAAGGAATTTCCGATTCATGGTCAATATTCTATAATGTCGGCAAAGGCTGCTTTGGCTGCTAGTTTGCAAGGAAAATATTGGGAAATGCATAAAGCATTAATGAAAGCAAAAATGCCGTTAACCGAACAAGAAATTATGGATGTTGCCAAATCAACAGGATTGGATATGAAAAAATTAGCTGTTGATATGCGTAAGCCTTGGGTGAAACAAGAAATTGATAATGTTTATCGTTTAGCAAAAAAATTAAACTTAATTGGAGATCCGTCATTTTTTATTATGAAATCCAATATGACCGATAATTCCAAAGATCAAATTTATTTTATAGCGGGCTACGTTTCTGAACAGGAATTGCAAGGAGCGATTAATAAATTGGAATGAGTATAATATCATGTTCCATCTAAATTAAGTATTTGTTTCTCTTTATAGCATATGATATGCTATAATCATATGTAGCTATCAATATGAGGATATGCGAAAATGAAAGATTATTTCCCTTTAAAACTAGCTCAAGGAGACCAATTTTGTAATAGGGCAGGAGAAAGTAGATTTTTAAAAGACAACATAGCCAAATGTCGGCATGTGGTTTTAGTTTCACCTAGACGCTATGGTAAATCTAGTCTTGTACACCAAGTTTGTTTTGAGCTGAAGATGCCTTTTGCTTCTGTTGATCTGTTTTTAGCTCATGATGACAGAGCGATCACAAAAAGGATTTTACAAGGTATTTCTGAGGTTGTTACCCAGATTATGCCGCCAAGTGAAAAATTACTGGCGTCGATACAAACAGTATTTAAGCATTTTAGAGTTACACTTGCGGCTAGAAGTTTTAATATTGAAGCTTCTTATGATGCTGGAGTATTTGACCCAGTTGATCAAGTATTTAATTCACTTCAAGCACTAGCTAAGCTTGCGAAGAATAAAAAGAAGAGGGTGTTGTTTTTTGTTGATGAATTTCAAGATATAGCGGATGCTGGCAGCTCAAAATCGATCCAGGGCGCAATTCGCCATGTTGCACAAAAAACATCCAACGTTGTTTTCATATTTTCAGGTAGCAACAGACATTTATTGCTGGAATTATTCGATGATAAATCTATGCCTCTTTATATGTTATGCGACAAGTTAGATTTAGAACGCATGTCATCTGAAGATTATTGGCCACATATTCAAAGAGCAGCGCAAAAGAAATGGAAGAAAAAAATTACTAAAGAAGTTTTTGAGCTTATTATGGCAAAAGTGGAGCTACATCCATTTTATGTGAATATGCTGTGCAGTGAATTATGGTTATCAAGTTCTCCACCAGATATGAATGCTGTATATGATGCATGGCTTCATTGTTTTGAAAAGGAAGAAAGAAGGTTAGTAGCAGAATTAGAAAAATTAACCAACAACCAACAAAATTTGTTGAAAGCTTTAGCTTTAAATCCAATTATAGAACCAACGGGGCAGAAATTTTTAACAAGCGTTGGTATGGCGTATTCTAGTATACGGCAAACAATTAAATCATTAGCAGAAAAAGATATGATTTATAAAATTAAGAAAGAAGATATTGCTATTCCTAATTTAAAAATTGGACAAATAAGAGTACTTGATCCATTGTTGGCTTTTGCATTACGCAAATATGGATAATTGGAAAAAGTAGAACATTGCGTAATTTAATCATCTTTAGAATACAAAAATGTTTATACAGTAGCTCAATTAGATAATCTCCCAATTATTTTTTTTAGCTAATTTGCGTAAAAATATATCAGGATTTACTGCGATTGCATGTCCTACGGCAGATAGTAATGTGGCATCATAAATAGAATTTCCGTAGGCAAAACAATCTTGCAAATCAATTTGGTATTGTTGACATACTTTTTTAGATATAGTTAATTTTTCTTCAGCAAATGGATTTTGTGTTGGTGGAAGATTAGTAAAATAATCATTTTCAATTACACAATAGCTAGGTTCAATGTGATCAATATTCAAATGTGCAGCAAATACTTTTGCAATAAAATCAGGAGCGCCAGTTAGTAAAACTAAAATATCGTTATTTTTTCGATGTTGTTCGATTTTTTCAACAAGTTTAGGTCTGATTTTTTTTAATAGTTTTTCGGTGACATATTCTTCTGCCAGTTTTTTTATTTTATTTTTTGGTATTCCTGCTAAATAAGCTTTATTTTGTACGAATATTTTTAGCTTATATTTTGGCAGCCATTTTAAAATAAACATCCAATATTTGAGAAATTGTTTTAAGCCAATATGTCGTTTTCTGATTAAATAGAAGAAAAAAGATCTTTCGGAATTCATGCCTCCCAGGATGGTTCCGTCTAAATCAAAAAAAGCAATACGTTTACTCATTTAATTATGATAGAGGAAATAAGGGGGTAAGTCTAGACCAATTACATCTCAAGATGCCGGATTTACTGTATGTTGTCATACCGCGGCTTGACCGCGGGATCCAGAAAAATCTATCAAACAGCCTAGATCCCGCGGTCAACTAACAAGGCCGCGGGATGACATCAGTTTTTAAATCCGGCATCTTCATTGGCGATCGGTATAGACTTGATATCCAAGACACTTTATAATCACATAGTGAATAAAATTATTACTTTTCAGGAATTAATTTTCAGATTGCAACAGTATTGGGCGGAGCTTGATTGTGTAATAGTTCAGCCCTTGGATTTGCAAGTTGGAGCAGGAACTTTCCATCCTGCAACATTTTTGCGTGCGATTGGTCCTGAGCCTTGGAGAGCAGCTTATGTGCAGCCTAGTCGGCGTCCTACAGATGGCCGTTATGGTGAAAATCCTAATCGGGTGCAGCATTATTATCAATTTCAAGTAGCATTAAAGCCTTCACCAAATAATATTCAAGATCTTTATTTAAATTCACTGAAAGTTTTAGGCATAGATTTTTTAGAGCACGATGTTCGCTTTGTTGAAGATAATTGGGAATCACCAACTTTAGGAGCTTGGGGTTTAGGCTGGGAAGTTTGGTTGGATGGTATGGAAATCACCCAATTTACTTATTTCCAGCAGGTTGGCGGATTGGAGTGCAGACCGGTTACTGGTGAGATAACTTATGGTTTAGAAAGAATCGCGATGTATTTGCAAGGAGTTGATAGAATATTTGATTTAGTATGGACACAATCTTCATTGGGGACGGTAACTTATGGAGATGTATTTTTGCAAAATGAAAAAGAAATGTCTGCCTATAATTTTGAATATGCTGATATTGCAATATTACTTAAAGAATTTGCAACTTGTGAACAACAATGCAATCAGTTAATAGATGTTTCATTGCCGTTGCCGGCATATGAAATGGTATTAAAAGCATCGCATACATTTAATTTATTGGATGCAAGACATGCGATCTCAGTAACCGAGAGGCAGCAATATATTTTGCGTGTACGTAAGTTAGCACAATCGGTGGCGAAAGCATATTATGCATCACGCGAACAACTGGGTTTCCCTATGCATAAGGGAGGCGATGTATAATGACAAAAAAAGATTTTTTATTCGAACTATTAACTGAAGAGTTGCCGCCGAAGGATTTATTCAAATTGTCACAAGCGTTAGAGAATAATCTTATAGAAAATTTGACTAAAAATAAATTAAACTACGCTGAAATAAAATCTTTTGCAACACCGCGGCGTTTAGCAATTTTAATTGAGAAACTTGATGATTCACAGCCGCAGCAGGTGATTGAACGGCGAGGTCCTGCGGTTTCTGCTGCTTTTGATCAAAACGGCAAACCCACCAAAGCATGCATTGGGTTTGCGCAGTCTTGCGGAGTGACACCTCAAAAATTAACTACAATTAAAACTGATAAAGGGAAATGGGTAAGTTTTGTAACAAAGCAATCAGGTAAAAATGTTTTTCAGATTATGCCGGAAATTATTGAGCGATCATTAAAATCTTTGCCAGTTAATAGACCAATGCGTTGGGGTGATGGTGAAGTTGAATTTATTCGGCCGGTGCATTCTGTGATTTTATTATTCGATAAAAAAATAATAGCAGCAGAAATTTTAGGTATTAAAGCTGGTAATACAACTTTGGGTCATCGGTTTTTATCTGAGGGTAAAATCAAAATTAAATATCCGTGTGATTATGAAAAGATACTAAAAAAACATTTTGTAATTGCTGATTTTATTAAGCGCAAAGCGGATATTCAACGACAGGTTTTGCATCTTGCGGCTAAAGTTGACGGTAAAGCTTTAATTGAAAATGATTTATTGGATGAGGTTACAGCGTTAGTTGAGTGGCCGGTTGGTTTATTAGCAAATTTTCCAAAACATTTTTTACAAGTTCCAGCTGAAATTTTAATTTCTTCAATTTGTCAACATCAAAAATGTTTTCCGATCGAAAGTGAAAATAATAAATTGCTGCCTAATTTTATTACTATAAGTAATATTAAAAGCAAACGCCCGCATATAGTAATTTCTGGAAACGAAAAAGTAATGAATGCACGGTTAAGTGATGCAGAGTTTTTTTATCAGACTGATATTGCTCAATCGTTAGTAAAGCGGATTGGCGTGCTAAAAAATGTTATTTTTCAACAACAGTTGGGAAGTTTGTATGACAAAACCAAGCGGTTGATGATTTTATCTGTGTGGATCGCGGAATTAGTTGGCGCTGACCAACAACATGCAGAACGAGCTGCGTATTTGTCCAAGACTGATTTAGTAACTGCGGTGGTTGGTGAGTTTCCAGAATTGCAGGGAGTTATGGGATATTATTATGCTTTGCAAGATATGGAGCCAGAACCAGTAGCGTTAGCAATTCGTGAACAATATATGCCTGAACATGCTAATGCGTTATTGCCAGGAACTTTAGTTGGTCAAGTATTGGCATTGGCGGATCGTATTGATACTTTAATTGGTATTTTTGGAATTAATAAAATACCAACAGGAGATAAAGATCCTTTTGCTCTGCGCCGCGCAGCTTCAGGTATTGTTAGGATAATTATCGAAAATAAATTGCCGCTTAATTTATGGTTTTTATTAGAAAAGTCTTTGGATTTGTATGGCGATTTAATTAAGCGTGATAATGTAGTCGAACAAGCATTCCAATTTATTCAGGAAAGATTAAAATCTTATATATTAGAGCGTGGATTTTCCGCGCATGAATTTGCTGCAGTTGCTGCACGGCATGTTCATGAGCCGTATGATTTTTATTTAAGATTATTGGCGCTTAAGAAATTTCTTGCAATGCCGGCGGCTGCGAGTTTAGCAGCAGCAAATAAAAGAGTCAGCAAATTATTAGCTAAAGAAGAACAACAATTAATTACAGGTCATGTGTTGCAGCAAGATTTATTGACAGAAGATGCTGAAATCAAATTAGCGCAGTTGATTGCCGAAAAATATGAGCGGACTCAACAATTAGCAGAGTTGCGGGATTATGTAGCATTATTGCAGGATTTAGCTGAGTTGCAGCAGCCAGTCGATAATTTTTTTGATCATGTAATGGTAATGGTTGAAGATAAAAATATTTGTGCAAATCGTTTATTATTATTGGCTAAATTGCGTGAGTTATTTTTACAAGTAGCTGAGATTTCGTCAATTTCTGTATAATCAGATAATAAATCCAAACAAATCTTTTTTAGTAATGCATTGATATGAGCTATTTTGGTATTCTAACCAGCTTTGCGGAGTTTTGTTGCGCTTCTTTTTTTCGTTCCATTTGAATTCATAGCCAAATAAATTACCTTCCCTTTCTTCAATTAAATCTACTTCGCTTCCATCATACGTTCGCCAAAAATATTGATTGGCATATATTTTATTATATTCTCTATATTTTAATCTTTCGCTGATTATAAAATTTTCCCATAAAATTCCGGTATCATTGCGGGCATCCAGATGATTGAAGTTGTTGATTATCGCGTTCCTAATGCCAAGATCATAAAAAAAGATTTTTCTTAATTTGGAAATTTCTCTTCTTCTTTTCTTCTTATATGGAGCAAGACGGAAAATAACAAAATTTTTCTCTAAAAGGTCAATATATCTTTCAACGGTTTTTTTATCTATACCCAATAAATTTGATAATTCTGTATATGAGGCTTCTGATCCTATTTGAAAAGCTAAAGCCCTTAATAAGTCTTTCAATACTGTAGAGTTTCTTATTTGTTGAAATTCTAATATATCTTTGAATAGATAACTATCTGTTAATTCTTTAAGTAAAGAAGTCTTTGCTTCAAAGGAGGAGGTTGTTACAATTTCTGGATAGCAACCAAAAATCATATAATTTTGTAAATTCTGTAATAAAGCTAATTTATTTTTAGAGTATATTTCCTGCATGCTTAAAGGGTGTAGAATATGCACATACTTTCTGCCTGTTAAAGCCTCTTGAACGTGATTAAGCAGGTTAATGCTTGATGATCCTGTGACTAAGATTTGTTTTTTTGAACCGTAATGATCTACCAGTAATTTAATAGTTTGTCCAATGGTTTTTATTTTTTGTCCTTCATCTATGAATATGATTTTTTTATCTCCGATCAGGTTTATTAGAAAATCAAGATCTCTATTTTCTAACAAATTTCGATCTTTGGGATTGTCGCCATTAAATTTTTGTACCGTGTCGATGAGTTGTTCTATTAATTCGTTGCAGAGGGTTGTTTTACCTGCTTGTCTGGCGCCAACTATGATTATTGCTTTGCCTTGAAAAAATTGTGAAGCAATCTGGTCTTTGATAATTCTTTGATAATTGACGGGCATTTCATTTTCTCCAAAATTACGCGTAATTTAGTGATTTAATTCCTTATTTTACGCGTAATTTAGGGATTTGCAACTATAAAAATGTGAAAAATATATTTTTCGCATTAGCATATAAGACTTTTCTTTTTGAAAAAACAAACAGTTATGCTAAAAATATAAATAATTCCCCAAATTACGCGTAATTTGGGGAATTATATTATAATTAGATGTTTTGATTGCATAAATAAGCTTTCGCGAAGATAATATTAATTTTTTAATTGTGAGACGATTAATATGAAGCTAGTGATTCTTGATCGTGACGGCGTTATCAATGAGGATACTCCTTATTATATTAAGTCTGCCGAGGAATGGCGGCCGATTGCTGGCAGTTTGGAAGCAATCGCCAAATTTAATCACGCTGGTTACACTGTAGTTATCGCAACCAATCAATCAGGAGTTGGACGCGGTTATTTTACCGCAAAAGCTTTGGATGAAATACATGCTAAGATGCGGCGGGAATTGGCTAAAGTTGGAGGTAAGATAGATCATATTTATTTTTGTCCACATACTCCCGATGACAATTGTGATTGCCGCAAACCAAAAACCGGGATGTTTGAACAAATCATGCATGACTATGGTCTACGCGATTTGAAAAGTGTAATTAATGTCGGAGATGCTTTGCGGGACATACAAATAGGGCAAATATTTGGCTGCCGTAATATTTTGGTTTTAACCGGCAAAGGTCAAAAAACCTTGCAAGACAACCCGAATATCTCCGCCGAAATTTTCCAGAATTTGGCAGCAGTGGTTAATTCGCTGGTATAATTTATCCTGACAAAATCAGTGACTTATATTCTTTATTTAAGTTCATGCAAAAAACTTTAATAAATCTTTTGCATTTCTCTGGCGATGTGAAATTTTTGTTCTATATTTAGTTTAATCTTTTGGATTTGTAGGAGAAGAAGAGGTTCATACAGATTCAAGATAAATTGCCAATTTTATCTAATTTTGGCAATTACATTTTGGAGTTACCTGCAGGGCTTTCGCGGAAGTTCTGACTAAGTTGGGGGTTAAAAGTGAAAATAATATTATCAATAATATTTGGTATGTCTTGCGCTTTTATAATTAATGTAGGATATGCCGGTACAGTTCCAGTTAAGTATGTTCAAATTTCTCATTCTAAAATTAAGCCTGTTAAAAAAGCTAAATCAGTTCACAAAACTATAATTAAACCAAAACCAGTTAAGATTAAACGAGTGCCTTTTTTTGTCATGACGAGCGGTTTGTTGTTACCTAACTTACGCATGTTTGCCAGGAAATTTAATTATCATCTGGTTTGGAAAGTAATTGATGTTAATACTGGTGAGCAAATGGATTATCGATGGATCGGAACACACAAGGTTGTTGGCGCAACATCTTTGGATATTTTACAAAAGATATTAAAGCCATATCCGGTTGTAGTTAATGTCTGGAAGACTAACAGAGTGGTTGAAATTGCAAATGTTGGTTAACTGTTAAAGGTTTATTATTACGAAATATTTATTGGGGGGAGTATGCAGTCTAAATTTAAACGAATTTTATCTACGGGTATAGTTGCAGCATTTTGTGTGAGTTGTATAAGCGGTTGTGCCAACCAAGTACAATTAGCCAAAGAAGCTGATGCAGCCAGTCAGCAGGCACAAGAGAGTATTAATACTAATTTGGGTGAAATGCAAAATGTGCCAAAACCAGTACATACTGGTGCAGTATTTAATGTCAAAAATAAAAGTTATGTTGATTTGAAACCAATCAGAATTCCTGCAAAATGGAAAACCAAACGAGTAGCTATTTATGCTTCTAATCAACCAGTTGCAGCAGTTGTTGCGGAGATGACTAAAGGTGTAAATATAACTAATGTTTTTGAACCAGAAGCGCGTAATCAATCCGTAAGTGTTGCGTATCATGGTAATTTGTATGATGGTTTAAAACAAATAGCAAGAGATAATAATATTGCTTTAAGTATTAGCGGTAATGTTAATCATCCGGTTTTTAATTGGTCGAAATATGAAACGCGTACTTTTCAGATAGCGTTTTTACCAGGTAATACTAATTTTGATGTTGGTAATTATTCCAAAGATGGCGGTTCTTCTTCTTCGGATAGTTCTGATGATTCTGGAAAAACTGCTATATCCAATGGCAGCAACAGTGGTGCTTCTTTGTCTGGATCATCATTAAGTGTGTGGAAAGATCTGACAA
Source organism: Gammaproteobacteria bacterium (assembly GCA_050123375.1). Taxonomy (GTDB): domain Bacteria; phylum Pseudomonadota; class Gammaproteobacteria; order UBA12402; family UBA12402; genus JASFHF01. Next base: position 32,535 of record JASFHF010000013.1, on the reverse strand, counting down.
AGTCAGTTAAAAGTATGTTATCCGCTCATGGCAAATTATCAGTTAGCCAGGCTTCAAGTTCAATTACAGTTATTGATACACCATATGCAGTGAATAAAATTGCTAAATATATTGATAATTACAATGGTATTTTATCCAAGCGTGTTGCGATTAAAGTTAAAATTTTAGAAGTTCAATTAGATAATAATCACGCAAACGGTATTGACTGGAGTGCGGTTTATTCGAGTTTTGGTTCAAAATTTAAGCTTAATGGAGATTTTGGTAAAAGTGTTGCTGGTAATTTTGCTAAAGCTGTGTCTTCAAGTATAGGTATTGATGTTGGAAAAGGTCCTTGGAAAGATACCAGTGTCATGATTCAGGCTTTAGATCAACAAGGTAAAACCACTGTAGTTAACGAACCAACCGTAGTGAGTTTAAATAACCAGCCTAATACAATTAGCGTCGGTGAAAATCAGGCTTATGTTAAAAAAACCGATGTTACTTTGGATACTCAAACTCATACTATGAGTACGGCATATACACCAGGTAATATAAAAACCGGTCTTGATTTAACTATAATTCCGCATATTCAGGATAATAAAATTTATTTATCTTTAAATGCAATTTTATCTACTTTGCAAGGAATTAAAACGTTTGGTGGTGATGATACAGACAATGGTGCAGGCACAGATAAGAATTTATCACAAGTGCAATTGCCGCAAACAGAAGATCGGGTATTTAACCAACGTATTATGTCGAGTAGCGGTCATATGATTGTTTTAAGCGGTTTCAAAGTTAAACAAAACTCAGCTCAGGAAAATAAAAATTTCGGTACGAATTTGTTAGGAGGTAATTACGGGTTGTCTTCAAACATAGAGTTAGTAGTTTTAATTCAACCAACGTTGGTGAAGTAGTGAGTGTATAATGCAAACATATTTATACGATATTTACAGTCAAAACGTTGCGGGAAAAAGCAGAAAAGAACTTTCTGATCTGCTATCCCGCGAAAGCGAACAGTACAATTATGCTTTGTTAATTAAAGATCGTTTAAGTTTGTCCAAACAAGATGGGATCTCAATTCCGGATGCTTTAATTGATAGTATTGCTGCTAAATCGTTTATTTATGTGCAGCAATTAGCTGAGCATCAATATTTTTTAATGGTATATGCTAATGATGCTATTATTTGGGTGGGAAGATTGGCAAAGGACGAAATTGTTGGCATGCTGCAGCTGCATTTGCAGACCAATCCGAAAACTAAATTGTTCATATATAATTATAGGATTTCTGCGGATTTCACGCATAAGAAAATTATAGAGTTTAAGCAAGATCCTTTGAATAAAGTCAATCTGGAAGATTATCGTCTTAAACAAATTTTTGAAGTTAAACATAATTTAAATAAAAATATTAAATTCGCTTCAGCATTTTTGATTGTTTTAGTTATTGGGCTGATAATTGGCGGATTATTTTTATCACATACCGCAAAAGAACGATCAGCTATTGCTGCTTGCGAAAAAGCTGCGGCGATGGATGTATGGAAAAATTATCGACAAGAATTCAATCAACCGCGCGCGTATGTATCAATTAAAGATATTGTAAATAAGTTACAGCAAATATCTACAATACAAAATTTTGCAGTTAAAGATTTTAAATGTGATGGCTCAAATTTACAGGTAAATTTATCCGCGTTTGGTGGTTCAGTAGTGGATTTGGAAAAGTGGGCAGTGAAAAATCAGTATAATTTACGTATTGTCAGTAATACTTATAAATTATCAAAATCGTTGGATATTCAGTCTCAGAAGTCACCGTTCACTATTATGGCAGCAGATGATGTGTTAGCTCACGTGATAGATGCAGCTGGTGTTTTAGGTAAAGATGTTGCAGTTGAAGTGGGAGATGTAGCGCAAAGTAATAATTATAAGGAAATTAATTTAAGTATGAATTTACAAAATCAGCCGGTCAATTTTATACAAAATTTATTTAAGATTTTACAAAAGTATCCGGTGGAGTTGGTGAGTATAGCAGGAGACTATGCTTTAAATAATTTTAGTGGGGAAGTTAAGTTAAAAATTATTGGAGAGTAATCGTGAATAAATCTAATCGAAAACCGATGGTTAACAAAAAGTTAGCAATTTTTAGTGTAATATTTTTAGCAATATGTGCTGGCGCATGGGTAATGTTGGTTGGCAATCCTTTTGATAGTATATCTACTAACAGTGTTTCATCGACAAAAGCACAAATAGCTGTGTCAGCAAAACCTGCTCCCCGTAAGATAGATGTACCAAAGTTAGAAATAGATAATGCAGCTAAACCAGATTCTAATTTAGTTGAGTTTAAGTCATATTTGAATCATGTGATTACCAATGATAAGAAACTTTCTAAACAGGATAAAGATATTTATTTAACCTATGTGAAGCAACTCAATAAATTTGTTGAGCAAAAAACTCAAGCTGCAAAAGATATTCAGCAATTGCAGCAATTAAGTGAGGAATATCGCATTAAGACATTACAAAGTCAGGTTTTAGAGCAGGAAAGTAAAATTTCTGCGGCCAAAGCTTCAATTCAAGGAGATCAACTAAAAGCCTCGCAAGCATTAGGCTTGCCTGCGCAACAAACCATGCAACAAGTTGATCATGTTACTATGATTTATGGTAATGGTGGGAAATTGCAATCTGATGTAGTAATTGATGGTGTTAAATATACCGGGAAAAGCATAGGGGATACAGTTAACGATTATAAAATAACGGGAATTCAATCTAATCAAGTTACATTATTAGATTCGAAGACACATAAGACAAAAGTATTAAATTTATAGGGGAATAGGGGTCGGATCTTCACTCATTACATATGCCATGTTTGTTGCATCATGTAATGAGTGAAGATCCGACCCCATACCCGACCCCACAAAGGTAAAAATTTATGGCAACAAACAGTTATGAACAATTACAAAAATATGCCGCATTGCTGAATGCTAAGGTGCTATTAGATGCTTCAGAAATTAAAGCTCAGGTGGATAAAAATATTAGTTTGCATTGGGCAGCTAATAAAGAAGATATTGTAGTATTAGTTAATGGTGATATTTTAATTTCTGATCCGGCATCACCAAGCCTTTATGAATGCAAAACTTATTTTAAAACTCATGGCTTAACTCAAGGTGAAGTATATTTTACTACTTTAGCAGTGGTTAAAGAATTGCGTGAGCGTGCTGCCGATGAAAGAGTAATTGCTGTAAATGAAGACAAAACTATTGGTGAAAAACAATTAATGGATTTAATTCATTTAGCAATCGCACAAAATGCCTCAGATATTCACATGTTTATTGGCAGAACCCGATGTAAAATTCATTTTCGTGTAGATGGTTTGTTGGTGCCGATTACTGATTGGCCGGTTGAGCAGGGTATTAGAATACATAATGTGGCGTATAATTTTGTGGCGCAGGATAAATCAGATAACTTTAATCGTACTAAGCCGCAGGATACTTCTTTTACTTTGCATCTACAAGGTAAAGGCGATGTGCGAATTCGTTCGTCGAACATTCCTACTAATAATGGCGGTTGTAATATTGTTTATCGTATTCTTTCGATTGGTCAAAAAGATGTGGTACCAATTGAAAATCTTGGTTATACCAAAGCGCAAGAAAGACTATTAGGAGAAATTAAACATTTATCCAGTGGTTTAGTGCTGTTTTGCGGTGAAACTGGTAGCGGTAAAACTACATCGTTGGCTAGTGTGCTGGCTGGAATTGATTCAAGGAGAAAAGTTTACAGCATTGAGGATCCAGTAGAAAAATTAGTACCGAATGTTATTCAAATTCCAGTAGACACCAAAGATAAGTCAAAGAGTTTTGCTTATTATTTACGGGCATTATTACGTCAAGATCCGAACGTTATCATGGTGGGAGAAATTCGTGATTTGGAAACTGCGAAAGTAGCAATGCAGAGCGCGTTGACTGGTCACTTAATTTTATCAACTTTGCATACACGTTATGCGGTAGATTCAGTTTTGCGTTTAAATGAATTTGGTATGTCGCCAAAAATTTTAGCTACACCAAATTTATTGAAATTAATTATAGCGCAGGAATTGCATCCAAAATTATGTCCATTATGCCGCAGACCTTTGATGTCAGAAGAAAAGCAGCAGTTATTAGGTTTGTATAAGAAAAGTGACATGGAAGAGATGTTTACCGTGCCGTTAAAAAAAGAGATTAATCCGGATTGTCCAGTTTGCGGCGGTAAAGGTATTGCCGGACGTAAAGTATATGCAGAGATTGTTAAAGTTGATCAGCGGGCGCATGATTTTATTGCTGATGTAGACATTAAAGGATGGCGCGCGCATTTGCAGGAATGTGGTTTTGTAACTTTAAATGAAAAAGTACGGGATGCGATTAAGCGTGGCGAAATTGATGCTTTAGGTGTTACACGTGATCCGGTTGAAGTAGCAGCTTATTCTTATCGCGAATCAATACAGGTTGATCCAAGTCTTAGCTCGGTAGACCGAAAAGTCAAATTTTTTAATGAGCAAAATTCACAAGAACAAATAGCCAGAAAATTACATTCGGCTAATATTTTACGTAGGTAAATAAATGAATTTGTTTGAACGTATACAATTATTTTTATTTAAAAAGCAGTTTAATAATGCTAAACGGCAGGAATTGTTAATTCAATTATCTTTTTTGTTGAAAGCAAACGTTCCACCGTCAGATGCTTTGTACCACATGCAGCAGATTTATTCTGATAACAAAAACCTTTTAATGCATGCAGTAGTAATGGATATGTTAGATAATATTAGAGCTGGTAAAAAAATCGGTGATAATATGACGGATTGGTTTCCGTATGAAGTATGTAGAGTATTGTCGATTTCAGAAGAAAGAGGTTTTTTACTGCAAGGTGTGGAAAATTTAATTAAATACTTTGATACAGGTCGTAACGCTTTAAAAGCTCTTACCGGAATGATACCAGGTTTAGCTTATTTTATGGTGATTTTGGTGTTTATTGCGTTTACTGGTGCAAAGTTATTGCCAAATTTGGGAACGATGGTAAAAGATTGGCCGGCGATTTCAGTAGCATTAAATAAATCAGGTATGTTTTTGTATCACAATTATTATTTTATATTGGCAATTGTGGTTTTATTAATTGTCTGGGTGATTATCGCGTTGCGTGATTATTCCGGAAAATTTTATCAACTAATTGCTAAACCATTAGTGCCGACTTATAAATTACAAGCATCGCTTTTATTATTTAAATCATTGTCAATGTTGACAGGCAATGGTGTTGCGGTATCAGATGCAATTAAAATGTTGTTGCTAAATCGTACACATGGTTTTGTTTATCGACATCTTTCGGAGATGTTTTATCGGGTTAGACGTGGTGAAAATATAGGAAATATGCTTGATACGGGTATTTTTACGCGTAATCAGATAGCGCACCTAAAAGTAATCAGCCGTTATTGTTCGGAGGCTGAATACTCGAAGGTATTTGCGCTTATGGGAGAGCAAACTAGCCACGATCTTAGCAGGCGGATGAAAATATTTTCAAAAATTATGAATTTTATTTTCATTGCTTTAACTGCCATTGGGGTAGTTTGGGTCTACGGTGCATACGCGCTGTTAGTATCTTCAATAACTTAGAAAGGGGAGGAGTCAATGTTAAATAACTTTCTAAAAAAACGTAAGTCTGAACAAGGCTTTACTTTGGTTGAGTTCCTGGTTGTGTTAGGACTTATTTTTGTGCTGGTTGCAGTTATTGCAATGGCTGCATATAAATCAACTCAGCGTACTCGTATTTCAAAGGTTAAAAGTGAAGTTATGAGTATCGTTGCTGCTGCACAAAGTTGGGCATCTAATAAACCAACCATGTTTAAAAACATGACGTTTAAGGACTTAGAGAACTCAGATCTTGTAAGTAAAGATTTGGTTAATAGTAATTACCAGGATCCGTGGGGTGGAGTTTATGAACTAACACCAGCAGGTAATGGCGGTTCTTTTACAGTTACTATTAATGGAGTACCTAATAAGTCAATAGCACAAGACTTAGCTGATAACTTGCGTCCGGCGAGTTTAAATCAAGATAGTTCTGTAGCTGCTGATGACAACGTAAAGGTAACTTTCAGATAACTGCAAATGGGGTCGCATCTTCACTCGTTACATGTAAAGATAGCGAAATATGGCGCTAGGCCTTGAGTGATAGTGGGGTCGGATCTTCACTTATTACATGTAAAATAAATGGGGTCGGGGCATCACTCATTACATGATGCAACAAACATGGCATATGTAATGAGTGATGCCCCGACCCCCTAAGACCCCTATAACTCCGAAGGTAAAATGAATGAAAAAACACAAAGGTTTTACTTTAGTTGAATTGTTATTAGTAATGGCGATTTGCGCATCATTAACTGCAGTAGTTTATGCTGCTTGGCATAATATTCAAGTAAGGTTAGATCTGCAAAAAGTTCAATCGCAGGTAAATATAATAGTTGATGCGGCCAGAGCCTGGCGTAATGCAAAAACTTCATATCAAGGGGTTTCTATAACTCCCGGTGAGAGAGATTCGCTTTGTGACGATAATCTGTTGCCGAAGGATATGTGTATTGCGGGTTTTGTAAATCCGTGGGGTGGTCAGTATCGTGTGAGTGTGTCTGCAAAACATGGTGATAATAACTTTGATGTTACTATAACTAACGTGACTAAACCAGAAATGCAAAATGCGATTAAATTAATTTTATTAAAAGATACTTTGAAACAAGAAAGTGTTCAAATAGATAGAGAGAAGATCATTGCGACGTTTAATTAAATATCAAGTAAAACATGAAGCAGCATTTACGATGATTGAAATGTTAATATCGTTAGCTGCTATTGGAGTGTTATTTGCTATATTAGTGGTTGCCGCACATCAAGCTTTTACTGTGCCGGCAGAGCGGTCGAGTTTGATGAATTGTAAAAATAATTTAATGCAGGCGTTAAATGTTTACTATTTGAATAATTATCATCAGTTGCACAATACAACCCAGTTGGTAGCAATTGATAATTTAGTTGCGCAACATTATTTGGATAAAGATAGTTTGTATGATGTTGGGCGGTTTCAGTATATGGTGGGGGTGCGGGTAGTGAATACTCATGATCGATTAGAATTAACTATTGTAACTGATGATGCTAACAGTTTGGTATGGATGAAACCGGATAAGATAGATGGCAATAAGGCAACTTGGTATATAGTGCCGCAGTATGGTAATACGGCTAATTCGATAAGATATAATGCGGTGCGATTAGCGCGGGAGAATGATGATGGCAAAATGTAATGTGCACGAGTTTCCAAGACTTTCACACAAGTGCGAAAATCGCATAAAAAAACAACGTGGTTTTATTATGATCCAAGTGTTGTTGGGTTTAGCAGTGTTAATTGCGATCATGACAGGTTGGGCTTATTACCAGAATCGTGTACATAAGCGCGCAATTGCTAGTCGCATGACTAACGAAATTAGTTATATTTTGGAAGCGGCGACTTCATATTATAGTGATCATAATGAATGGCCGGATAAAATGGCGGATTTAATCAACGCAGGATATATAGATCGCCAAACTAAAGGCAGTGATGAAATTTTAGATCCGTATGGACAAAAATATGTATTAGACAATTCGCAGGGGGACAAATTATATCTGCTTGCTTATATTCCGGAAGATGATGCATATGTAGCGCGTAATGCCATGACTGCGTTGCCGTTTGCTAAATTTGATCCAGATGGAGCATCTGCTCCGCAGGGATATGATGTATTGCAGGCAGCAGTAATACCTTATGGTCATGGCGGAATTGTAAAAAATGCTACGATAGTTCCTTCAGGCACAATTATTGACAAGCCGATTTGTCCCAAGGATGAAAAAGCAAAAATTTATACTAGTGTAGCTTCGGGTGTTGAGAAAGATGGGTCTTTTGTGGGGGGTTATCGTACTTATGCTGATAATTTAGAGGATGAACATAAATGGAAAGTGCATATGCAGGTATTAACCAATGGAGGTTGGGTGGATGCTGATAAAGATTCAGATGCTTATAAAATAGAGGTGTTTACAACATGTCAAAAAACAGATTCAGCTTTTTAATAGTTAAAACTTTTATAATATTATGTTTTATTATCAATATAATTGGTATTACTAATGTTTTTGCTGACGATGCTACTTCATATAGTAAAATTTCAGTAAATGCTCGCGTTAGGAGGGAATTGGTGGCAATTTATAAGCATATTGATTTAAGCACGACGCGTTCCATTTCTATGCCAACTTGTAGTTCTGGCGGAGTCCCGGAAATTCTTCCTATAGTGTCAGATAATATTATAAATTATTATCAAGGTCCTTTTAAAGCTCAAGATGAAAGTTATGATCTTGATGTTCAGAGTGTAGGTAAAGTTTGGCTCGTATCGACGAAAATGCAAAGTGGTATTCATTGGTACGCAAATTATGCGGTGTATTGTCGTTATACTCCTAAATAATAACTGCGTAATTTAACCTAATCCGAATATTGCAAGAATTAATCTTTGTAGTAGTACAATCGGTACCCATAAAAGTAAACGTAAGACACCGGTAATTAATAGCAGTAACAAAATAAAAAATCCATATGGTGCAATTCGATCATATTGATAAGCTAATTTTGGCGGTAAAATGGCCGCAACTACGCGGCTGCCGTCAAGCGGCGGAATAGGGATTAAATTTAAGATCATTAATACCAGGTTAATCAAGATTCCTGCTCGACCCATTAACACGATTGGTAAGGCAAATTGTAGGCCGTGTCCCATTAGAATGCTGCCTATTTTCATAATTGCCGCCCAGATGAGCGCCATAATGATATTTGAAATTGGTCCAGCAATGGCTACAAAAGCCATATCTCTTCTGGGTTTCTTTAGATTATTTGGATTCACTGGAACTGGTTTGGCCCAGCCGAAGATGATAGGACTGAAAAGCAGTAAAATCAGTGGAATGATAACCGTGCCGATCATATCAATATGCTTGAGCGGGTTTAAAGTTAATCGACCAAGCATTAGTGCAGTTTTGTCACCTAGTTTTAATGCCATCCAGCCATGTGCTACTTCGTGTACCGTAATGGCGAACAGAATAGGCGGACCCCATACGATAATTTTTTGGATAATGTTTAATTGCCACATAATAATCGCATTATATATTATATGAGCGAGAGATAAAAGGGGTCGCATCTTCACTTGTTGTATGTGGATTATAAGCTAGATTCTTTGAGGGTCGTGAGCTTTACATGATTACAAAGCAACAAACATGGCATTGTAATTATGTAAAGCTCACGACCCGCTTGACTTCTGTCATACAACAAGTGAAGATGTGACCCCTTTATGATATTATACTAATAATATAACATTCACGGGGTGTAAATCATGTACAAAAAAATTATGTGGATATTGGTAATATTAGTTTTAATTCCATTAACATCATTCGCGGTTTGGCAAATTGCTGATCCGTTTCATGTGACTAGATGTCATTGTAAATCCAACGTTGATTATCCGCAGCAATATGTTAATGGCGCTATTATTTCATTTAAATTACGCAAGGGTTTGCTTAAAGAGAATGTTATATGTTTTGCTGGCAAATATCGTTGGAAAGTTAGATGGCTTGCGCCAAATAAATATTATGTAACACTTGCTACTAAGATAGTTGGACCAACTTTTCCGATAGTAATGAATAGACTATTGTCGCATTATCCCCTACGTGCAACCTATGATGTAAAGTGTCAGCGCATGAGGGTATATAAACGCTAACTCTTGTTTGCAGCAACGCCGCCGCCAAAATACCAGGAATTATGAGCTTGCTGCTGTGATTTTTTTGGTAAATATAAAGGTCCTTTTTGTCCACAGCCGTTTAGTGCCAACAAAAATGCAAAAATACTTCCGATAAATAATATTTGTTCTATAATCTTTTTCATGTTGTATAAACCTCATCAAGATTTACGTGTTGTTTGAGGCGTTTATAGCAATTAGAGGTTATGTTTTTCAGGTAATGCGAGACCATGGATGGTCGAGCCTTAGCGCCACATGGATGTGCTTGAGCGTGCCTGAAAAACATAACCTCTAATTGCTATAAGACAATGCAAATTTTCACAGGAAAGTATAGCTAAAAATTAAGGGTTTGTGTATGAATAAAAATAATCTGTTAGAATGTGTTGAGATTAAGCCGCAAAAACCGCCGGTTTTAACGGTGATTTGGCTGCATGGTTTAGGAGCCGATGGGCATGATTTTGCTGGTATTGTTCCACAATTAAATTTACCAGATAATTTACCAATAAAATTTATTTTCCCGCATGCGCCGCTTAGGCCGATTACGATTAATAACGGTTATGTGATGCGTGGTTGGTATGACATTAAAGATTTGTCCAATCTTGCTAATGAAGACGAAGCGGGGATTCGTGATTCAGCGGAAAAAATTGTTGCTTTAATTGAACGCGAACAACAATTAGGCATGCCAAGCAATAAGATTATTTTAGCTGGATTTTCACAAGGCGGGGCGATGGCATTGCACATTGGTTTACGCTATCCTAAAAAACTGGCAGGCATTATTGCTTTATCAGCATATTTACCATTACATAATTTATTGCCGACAGAAATATCAAAAGTTAATTGTGATGCTTCGATAATGATGGCGCATGGTACGGAAGATCCATTACTTCCGATTAGTTTTGCAATAGTATCGCGAGATTTTTTAATTAAGCATGGTTGTCAGGTTGAATGGCATGATTATCCAATGCAGCATACGGTATGTGCGCAGGAAATTGATGATATTAGTCAATGGTTACAGAAAAATTTTTATTAACAAACATCAATTATTTCATGTGCCGTATAAACTTCATTTATTTGTTGGGTTACACGAATAAACGTAGTGCGTTTGGATAATTCTTTTAATTTTTCTGCGCCAACATAAGTGCAGGTAGAGCGCAAACCGCCAAGAATATCTTGTAAGGTTTGTTCTACTGGTCCGCGATATGGCACATCAACAGATTTGCCTTCACTGGCGCGGTATTGAGCAACTTCGCCGTAATATTGCATCATTGCTTCTTTGGAGCTCATGCCGTAAAAACGTTTGAATTTTTTGCCGTCTTTTTCAAAAATTTCGCCAGAACATTCATCGTGTCCAGCAAACATTCCGCCTAACATCACAAAATCAGCTCCTGCGGCAAATGCTTTAGCAACATCACCAGGATTAGTGCAGCCGCCATCGGCGCAGATATGGCCTTTTAAACCATGTGCGGCATCGGCGCATTCAATAATGGCTGATAGTTGCGGATAACCTACGCCAGTTTTTTTTCGGGTAGTACATACTGATCCTGGGCCGATGCCGATTTTAACGATATCAGCTCCGGATAAAGTAAGCTCTTCTGCCATTTCACCAGTCACTACATTGCCAGCCATGATAATTTTATCAGGAAAAGCAAGCCGTGTTTTTTTAACAAAATCAATAAAATGCTGTGAATAGCCATTAGCAATATCTAAGCAAATAAAAGGGCAGTCTACAGCGGACATAATTTCTTTAAGATGCTTTAGATCGTGATCTCTGGTGCCTGAGCTAGCAAAACAATATGATAATGTAGATTTATCAATTGCTTGCCAGTCTTCCTTTGTAGAAAACTTATCCAAAGCGGTTAGCACTTTAGATTTGGATAATACTTTGGCCATGGCAAAGGTACCAGTATGATCCATATTGGCAGCAATAATCGGAATGCCTTGCCAGGTTAGTTTTGAATGCCGAAATGTATATTTTCTCTCCAAATCTACTTCGGCACGTGAACGTAAAGTACTTCTTTTTGGCCGAATTAAAACGTCTTTGAAATCTAATTTAATGTCTGCATCGATGCGCATGATGGTTATCCTTTAAATAATTAAATTTTATCATAGCAACAGTAATTGTTTAAGCTTCTTATTGTATACAGTTTATTACGAAATGGATGTGCAAAGATGGTGTTTTTGAGCTAGTGTTGTTATGATAGCCATAGTTCACTATAGTAAACTAACGAGAGAACAAGTTTGGAAACTGGGTGAAAGGTGGAAAATATTATAAAAAATCTCCGACTTTTGTTATGGTGTTTTGCTTGACTTTTAGGCTGTGAAGAAATAACATCATTTAACAAAAAATGATCAATTTTAAAGGAAAAGAATTAATTAACAGTTTTTTAATTGCTTAAGCTTTTCTTAATAATAAGATGGTATTATTTAAAACAAGACATTAATTATTTTTACTAAAATTAGCAATATTTACTGCTAAATCAGAGATGTCGCATTTAATAAAAATAAAAAAAATATACATTTCGAATGCATAAAATATTATGCAATATCACATTAATATTTTGTAAGGAGGATTGATAATGTATAATTATGAAATTCTTTATGAAGCTTATAGTAAAAAGATCTCCGAAAAAGATAGGCAATGTACAACACAATTATCTAAACAATGGGAAAAATCTAAGCCTTTTCATGGTAAAAAAGTTTTATTAAATGGTCACATTACTCTTTCCACTTTAATAATAATTGACATATTAATTCGTGGGGGTGCCAAAAAAGTAGATGTCACTGCAACCGAGAATTTGGTTGTACACGAATATGTACTGGAAATAATGAAAAAAGCTAAGATAACATTCTACTCTGAAGGGCGTATACCCAAAAATAAAATAAATAATTTTTATGACATGGCGTTTGATTGTGGAGCTGGATTGCTAAAAGAAATAACCCCAAAAAAGGGAATGGTAGAATTAACACAGGTTGATCCCAAACTATATAAAAATATTAATTTCCCAGTTATCACGGTTGATAACTCTGAAACCAAAAAATTAGAAACAAGATATGGAACGGGTGACGGTTTAGTTAGAGCATTAATAGATATGGCTAAAGATTCTTTGAAAATATATATAACACAATTAGTTGATAGATTTTCAAAAGACAAAATATCTATGTATGAAATACTGTGTTTTAACAATATAATAACAAATTATGGAAAACTATTTCATGATAGAAAATACATGTTATTTGGTTACGGGAAAGTAGGGCTAGGGATAGCGTTGGCTTTATCTAGCGCAGGAGTTAAAAAAAGTGACATTTATGTAATTGATGTTTCTAAACAAGCATGTGAACGAGCAAGCAGCTGTGGTTATAGTGTATTATATCTATCAAAGAATAATAGTAATTCCATAAAACAGATCAAAAAACATTTATGTAACACTTACTGTGTTGTAACTGCAACAGGAGTGGAAAATGCTATATCTGATTTTTTTGATAAAAAAGATTTCGATAAAGTTGCTCACCTCGTGAACATGGGAACTCCTGATGAGTTTGGTTACAAATTCAAGAAAAAAGATGTTTTAAATAATAAAAAATTATTTAATTTTATATTAACATATCCTACCGAAGTATTATATCTAGACGCAATATTCACAATTTTATTAAAAGCCGGAAAACAATTATTAGAAGACAAAAACCTTAAAAATGGAATACAAAATGTATCGTCGAACATAGATAAAAATGTATCAAAATTCTGGAACGAACTGCATAATAATACAGAATGGAAGCATACGGAATACAGCAAAATCGTAAGCAAAGAAATTAAAACTTATTTACGAAGAGTAATAATTACACCAGGCAAGCAAAAAAAGATAATATCTTCGATGATTTCTTCTAGGGGCTTTTGGAAGGGGCATTTCGCAAAGATCGAAAAGAGCATATCCACAAAATTTGAAGGACAACAGATTATATATTAATGTTTTATTCATTTACCTTACATATAGTAAACTATTAAAATATAGCAAACAAAACTTGGATGGAAAATAAAATGGATTATTATAATTTATGGGTATATTTTAATCTTCTTACTGCAAAATATCTGCAAAGAATCAACAGCTTAGAAGAACTGAAGCATAAACTAGATTATATTATAAAAAATGTGCCTGGTTATGTTTTCTGGAAAGATAAAAATAGCATATTAAGAGGATGCAATAACAATTTTGCTGAACAAGTCGGTTTGGATAAACCAGAAGATATTGTTGGGAAAACAGATTTTGAATTACCTTGGACTAAAGAGCAAACCAAAGCTTTTATACAAGATGACCGAGAAGTTATCAATACAGGTAAAGCAAAAATAAATATAGAAGAACCCCAACGACAAGCCAATGGACGTGATGCGTTTTTGTTGACAAGCAAAGTACCTATTTATAATCTGGAAGGCAAAATAGATGGTATTTTGGGTATCTATGTTGATATTACCAAAATAAAAGAAACCGAAAAAAAACTTAAAAAAGCCAAAGAACAAGCCGAAAAAGCGAATAAATTAAAATCTGAATTTATTAGCAATATGGAACACGATCTAAGAACGCCAAGTTCCGGTATTATGGGAATGACCAAAATTCTCGAAGAACGTGAAACCGACTTGAGTAAAAAAGAAGCCTTGCATATGCTTTCACAAGCTTCTGAAAGACTGCTAAATATTTTAAACGGTATTTTAGCGTTTGATAAAGCCGAAGCTGGTATTATACCAACTACAGATCAAGAGTTTTCAATCAAAAAAACCGTTGATGATATTTTGGCTATGGAACAGCCGTATGTGGTGTCGAAGAAATTAGAATTAACCGCGAAATATGACAAAGGTATTCCTGAAATTATTGTTGGCGATGAACAACGAATTTTTAGAGTTTTATTAAATTTAATTGGTAATGCGGTCAAGTTTACCAAAAAGGGTCATATAACTATTTACATAAAAGTGCCTAAAATTATCGATCAACAAAATATTATTCTACAATTGATTATAGAAGATACAGGCATAGGAATACCGAAAGATAAAATCAAAGATATCTATGAACGCTTTGTTCGCGGTACTCTGTCAAATCAAGGTCTTTATGAAGGTTCAGGATTAGGCTTATCAGTAGTAAAACAATTTATTGAAGACATGGATGGTAAAATAGATGTAGAAAGCGTTGTAGATAAAGGTACTAAATTCACCTGTAATATTCCGGTTAAGTTACCGCTTCCAGGTAGTAAAAGCGCAAAAATTAAGCCAACAAAAGCAAAAAAAACAGAAAAAACCAAGAAGGTAAAGAAAATAAAACCAGAACAAAAAACGAAAGCAATAAAAAAACCCAAATCCTTAAAAGCAGTAAAACTTATCAAACAAAAAATTAAAGTATTATTAGTAGAAGATGATATTTTAGCGCAAACCATGGCATCAGATATTATAAAAGAAAATCTTACTGATAATTTGAATGTTGCAGATTCCGGGGAAAAAGCGATAAAATTTACGAATAAAAACAAATACGATCTAATTTTTATGGATATTGGTTTGCCGGATATCAATGGATGTGATGTTGCGCGTAAAATCAGAAGGTCCAAAACAAATAAAAATCAAAAAACTATAATTGCAGCTTTAACAGCACATGCTTCATCTAAAGCAAAGAAAAAGTGTTTTGGAGCGCAAATAAACCATTTTTTAACTAAACCAATAGATATAAATAAAATAAAGGAAGTTCTAAGAAAACTATTATTTGAAGAAACTACAAAAACAAAGAAGGTAGAAGAAACGAAAAAATCAAAAGAAGTATCGAAAGCTAAAATATCTGAAAAAATTCCGGCAGACAGTGATTTATTAAAAATCGAAGGAGAAGTTATCGATCTTAAGCTTGGTATGGAAAAACTTAATTGTGATGCTGAACAAGCAAAAAAGGCGATTGAATTATTTATTAAACTTCTTAAAGAAGACATGCCGCAGGTTATTAAAGCCAAAGATAAAGGTGATTGGCAAACAGTAAAAGATCTTGCGCACAAACACCGCGGTGGGAGTTTATATTGCGGGGTTCCGAGGTTGCAGCAAGCTTTCACCAACCTGGAACATTATCTTATCACCGAAAAAACCGAGCTGCGCGAACAGTTATATCAACAACTGCTTGATGAAATTGATAAGCTTTACAAGGCGTATAAATAAATTGTAGAAGTTAGGTTTTAATAGTATCAATGTCAATGACGCCATACTGTAATGCCAAACGTATTAGTTCAACATCACTATTAATTTCAAGTTTTTCGAAAATACGGTAGCGATAGGTATTAATAGTTTTGGGGCTTAAATGCAGCGTAGAGGCAATTTGCACCGTTTTTTGTCCTTTGATTATCATATTCATGATTTGAAACTCTCGTTCAGATAATCTATCAAAGGGTGACAAAATAGTGTTAAAAGCAAGTTTTTGCGCAATCGCCGGGCTAACGTAACGCTGACCGGCATGTACTTTTTTAATTGCATCAACCAGGTCTTTTGATTTGCAGTTTTTGGTTATATAGCCAGCAACATTTGCTTCCATAAGTTTCATAGGAAAGACTTCGCTATCGCAAACAGTTAGAATTAGAATTTTAACATCGGGCATAAGTTGTAATAATTTACGTGTTGCCTCAAAGCCATCCATTTTTGGCATTTTTAAATCCATTAAAATTACATCAGGATTATACTTTTTCGCTAGAGCAATGGCTTCTTCCCCGTTTGCACCTTTTTCCGGTATGATTTCTATATCGCTTGTGTTTTGTAATTGATTCGCAATGCTTTCACGAATTAATTCGTGGTCGTCTATTATTAAGGCTTTGATTTTACTCATAAATTAATTTTTCCTATATAAAATATAAAATTTGAAGTTCTCGCATCCTGCAAGCCAGGCAGCCTCCTGCTGCAAGCTTCAACACAAAAAAACGCATAACGTTTGTATTAATTATGAATGATCGGTTAATATTTAACCAGGTGATTTTTATAGAATATTTTGTAGGATAACTGCTATACGATTTTATGTTACAACTAGTTACGGGTTTCGTAGTTTAAATTTACGATCTTACGAATAACAGCGTAAAAAAATCCATCCATGTTGTTTTGTCCTGGCAGGATTTGTCTGCCGTGTTTGGTGGGCGTGCCCCATGGGGTATCGATCTTGTTAATTTGAACGTCGGGAGTTTTAGCAAGAAATTTGCTGATTACCTGGTCATTTTCTTCTGGTAAAATCGAGCAGGTTACATAAACTAATAATCCATTGGGTTTTAAAATTGGCCAAATAGTTTGTAATATTTCTAATTGTTTGCGTACTAGTTTTTTTATATCTTTTTCTTGTTTTAATAATTTAATATCCGGATGACGGCGAATTACTCCAGTTGCAGAACATGGAGCGTCAAGCAAAATGCGGTCAAATAATTGTTGATTCCACCAGCTTTTTATTTGTAAGATATCCGCATGTAAAAGTTTAACTTTGTCTTTTTGTGTACGTATGCGTTTTAGATTTTCTGTAACCATCTGTAAACGTTTTTTATCGTGATCAACAGCAACCAGTTCTTTAATGTTAGGTTCGGTTTCTAAAATATGCATGGTTTTTCCGCCTGGTGCGGCGCAAGCATCTAAAACACGTTGATTTGGTTTTAAATCTAATAATTTTGCGGCGAATTGCGCGCCGCAGTCTTGTACCGAAACTTCTCCATCAGCGAAACCCGGTAATTGTGATACTGGACACGGTTTTTGCAAAGTAATACATGATGCACAAACGGGATTGGTGGCAGCGTTTGTTTGATGCAAATAATCTTTCACTGTGGTTTTTTGTAAATTAATCCGTAAACTCATTGGTGGATGTTCATTGTTAGCCGCTAAAATTTTTTCCCAATCGTTTGGGTATGTTGATTTTATTTTTTTAATGAGCCATGATGGATGAGAGAATTTAGCGATTACATTTTTATTAACAGCGTCAAATATTGCATCTTGTTGGCGCAAAAAATTATGTAATACAGCATTGATTAGATTGCATGCCCATGGTTTTTTTAGTTTGCGTGCGTTTTCTACGTTTTCGTTAATGGCTGCATGCGAAGGTGTGCGCATGTAAATAATTTCGTATAATCCAGTTAGAATTAGTATATAAATATCCAGGTCTTTAGATTTGAGGGGTTTGGTTAATAGTTTTTTGGCAATGAAATCTAGTTGTAAGTACCAGCGTGATACTCCGTAACATAATTCTTGAACAAAACTTTCTGCATTTGTGAGTGTTTTAGCAAAAGATATTTTATCGCGTAAAAGTTTTACGATAATTTTATTGGCGGTTAATCGTGAATTCATAATTTAATTTTGTTCGTTGTCATCCCGCGACCCAGTCAGTTGATCGCGGGATCTAAGCTGTTTGATTGTTTTATTTTCTGGATCCCGCGGTCAAGCCGCGGGATGACAATTTTGTGTTGCAAGGTTATAATTTCAAGTAAACTTTTTATGTTCTTCAAAAAAATCTAATTTGCTATTTAATATTTCAGTAATGGTTAATGCTTTTTTACCAGGGAATTGCATTTTTGTAATATGTAAAATGCCATTACCGGTTGCTACATCAATTCCTTTTTTGTCTAATTTGACGATTTCGCCGGGTTTTTTATCGCATGTTTCAATTAATGGTGATGCTTGCCAAATACGTACAATTTGGCCGCCAATTTGTGCATAAGAAATTGGCCATGGATTAAAAGCGCGAATTTCGCGATCTAATGTTATTGCAGATTTGTGCCAATCAATTAGCGCATTTTCTTTGGTGATTTTTTTTGCATAACATGCTTTGTTTTCATCCTGTTTGGTTGGGATAATTTCGTGTATTTTATCCAGAACATTTAGTAAAGCGTCAATGCCGAGTAATGCAAGTTCTTCTAATAAACTTTTGGTAGTATCAGTTGATTTAATTAAAAATTCTTTTTGCAAAAAAACAGGCCCGGTATCTAAGCCTTCATCCATTTGCATAATACTAATTCCGGTAACTTCATCTCCAGCTAAAATTGCATGTTGAATAGGAGACGCGCCGCGCCATCTTGGTAATAAAGAAGGATGAACGTTAATGCAGCCGTATTTTGGCAAGGATAAAATTTCTTTTGGTATAAATAAGCCGCAGGCAACATCAATAATAACATCTGGATGCAAATCATGGATGGTTTTTTGTGTGACGGTGTCGCGTAGGGTTTTTGGTTGATAAATTGGAATTTTATGAATTAAACTTAATTGTTTAACTGGGTTAATTTGTAGTTTGCGTCCACGACCGGCAGGTTTATCTGGTTGTGTTATCACTGCGCAAATGTTATATTTTGCATCGAATAATGCTTGTAGAAATTTGGCAGCAAATTCCGGAGTACCAGCAAAAAGTATTTTTAAAGAATTAGGCATATTTTTTCCGGTTATAAATTTTCTTTCTGTAGTTTTTTTAATTTCTTTTTGATTAGCTGTTTTTTTAATGATGATAAATGATCAATAAATAGTTTTCCGTCTAGATGGTCAAATTCATGTTGAATCGCTACAGCTAGTAGTTCATCCACATTCAGCGTAAATTTTTTCCCATCGCGACCTAATGCTTCTATTTTGATTTTTTCAGCTCGTTTTACTTCGGCATAAATTCCAGGAACTGACAGGCATCCTTCTTTGTATTTTTTCTCGCCGGTTTTTTCGATAATTACTGGGTTGATAAAGGCAAGAGGTTTTTGATTTTTATCTTGAATATCTACTACAAAAATTCGTAGATCAATGCCGAGTTGAGTTGCTGCTAAGCCAATGCCGTTATCTTCGTACATGGTTTCGAACATATCATCAATTAAGCGTTTAATGTCCGCATCAACTTTGTCAACGGATTTAGCTATATTACGTAATTTTGGATTAGGATAGTGTAAAATTTTGCGTAATGTCATGATGGCATTATAGCTTTTATTTGTGTAAAATAATAGCGTTGGAGGTAAAAATGATACGTCATTTAAGTTGTGGATTAGGTTTGTTGATGTTAGCTGCAAGCTGTTTTGCTAGTAGCTACAATGTTTTATTGAATGTAGTCAACAAAACTGGCAAGGCTGGTTATTTTGGAGTTTGTGCACAAACTGTTACTCCTGGAGGCGCAACCTTGTGCAGCATTCCACAAAAGATTCAGCCTGGATTTAATCGAATTTTTGTGCCGAATTATAAAACCGCATATCCATTTTTTACCACTTTAGATGAAAAAGCGTATACTTGCGGATCACAGGCTAATCCGCAGCAACAATTTTTTATTCCTATCGCGAAAGGAACGAGTACCGTAGTGTTGAATTTTATTACTGATAAAGATGGCAAAAAAGTCGCGATGGATTGTGTTACTCAGTAACGGGCGAAGCAGAAGCAAATACTGCATCCGCACGCAATATTAATAAAACGATAATGCTGGATAATAATAGTATTTTTTTAGGTATTAATTTGATCCCCTTATACTTATGTGCTAACTGTAATTTCACTTTTTGGGTTTGCCTTGACGGCAATAAATAGATATACCATTGATAATAAAAAGTAAAATATATTTTGAAAGGGAAATCTAAAGTTAAACATAACAGCAATAGTGCTAATGATGATAGCGGGTGTTATGCTGATAATGGTTAAACTCATTAAAGATTCGTAAGGAATCCTTCGTTTTAAGATTAAGCAAAATAACATACCTATTAATGCGTAAATTAATACTTGAATAATACGGTAAATATATGCAACTGCTAATCCAATAAATAATAACCCAATGAAGATTAACGGCATAATCCATTTGCCAAATTGCAGAATGAAACTGTTGACTTGCGTAGGTCCGATGTCCATATTCATTTGTTTGGGGTAATAATATTGGGATACTTTGTTGGCGCTATTGTCTTTGATCAAAATAGATTTTTTTTGTATCAGGATAGTCGCGGAGCTTTTATGAAAATCACGTACTTTGTTGTTGGTATCAATAATGATTAATGCTTGGCCTGAAGTGGGATCTTTGATGTGGTATGGGGTAGTTGCTTTGGTAGAAGCTATTCCTGCTTTAAAGTTTATAGTTGGAAAGTCATATGTGATAATTTTTTGTGCAAATATATGCATTGCAGTGTTTATTCTGAACGTTATGACGCCGCTGATAACTACCCAGCAAATTAACAATAGAACCAACAGATACAAAAAACTACGGCCATGCCAGCTTTGTGCGGTTTCTCGATATAGCTTATTTGAATAAAATGACTTTACGATAGCGGTTAATAAATTAGTGTGAGACATAATGTATTCCTATTAGTTTGTGATATTATAATATTGTTGTCTGTTTTTATGATGAAGTCAATATGCTCATCGCAAATGGCTTTTAGGTTTTCTAAAAGTCATTTGCGAAGAGTATAAATTATGGCGTATAAATCATTAACATTGTTGGGGTTTGATTTTGGTACGAAATCAATCGGAGTTGCGGTTGGGCAGACAATAACAAAATCAGCCAAGCCGTTAACTGTTATCAAGGTAAAAGATGATAATCTTGATTGGTCTAAAGTTACCCAGTTAATTGATGAATGGAAGCCTGATGCATTAATTGTGGGTTTGCCGTTGAATATGGATGGGAGTGAGCAGGCGATAACTCAAGTAGTGAGAGAATTTGCAAATGATTTGCAGCGAAAATTTAATTTGCCGGTGCATTTGGTAGACGAACGATTGACCACGGTTGAAGCGCGAGCAAAATTATTTGCAGAACAAGGAGGATATCGTGCGCTTCAGAAACCGGCGATTGATGCTATGGCCGCGCAATTAATTTTAGAAAGCTGGATGCAGCAGAATCGTGATGAGTGAGGAATAAGTATGATCAGATTGTCTTTTAAACAAGTATATTTTATTGGCTTTTTAATAGCATGCATATTTATCGGTTTCACGATATTCATTCAGAGTTGGCATGTATTGTTGCCATGCCCGTTGTTGCATATTGAAAGAAGTGTGATGGGATTATTGGCATTAATTTTTCTAATTGTCGCATTGTTTAATCATACCGTATTAAGTAGAAAAATTTGGAGTTGGTTAGCGTGTGCGATTAGTTTGTTGGGTGCGCTGGTTGCAGGAAGACATATTTGGTTGCAGAAATTTTCTATGGGAGAAGTTAGTATTAATGGCTTTGCAGAGCAGTCACCGCAATCTTTGTTTGTACATTATTTGCATCAAGCAATTAATTCATCATTATGTGTTCAGGTACAGTGGTCAATTTTAGGTATTAGCCTGGCCGGATGGACTTTGATTTTATTTGTTTTGTTTGCTGTATTATGTGTTTGGCAGCGTAACCGAAAATAATACCACGCAGAAGGCGATTTAAATCGCCTTCTGCGTGGCATTATTTGATATTAAGAAATGGGGAGCTGCAAATATTCCAAAATGAAAGAGGCGACTATACAGGCCGCCTCTTATCTATTCGAGCTATAGCCCGAATCAACTTCCTTGTCTTCCAATCTCCGTATTTATTACGTCCTTGCAACAATTCTAAATGGTGTTTCCATTTTCAGGAGATCGTTCTAAAAAAGTAGCAAATTGAGTGATTAATGCAATACCCTATTTTTTGTCAATTGCTAATTAGGGCGCGGAACCAATAATTTTTTTCATGAATATTTGTTATAAATCATATACTTGCAAAAACTTTTTAATCTATAACCGTAATTTTAAGCAAATATTCCGCTTTTTGCTGACTTAATTTTCAGATATTACTTACAGGTAATGTCTGTGGGGTCGCATCTTCACTCATTACATGGTAATGTCTGTGGGGTCGCATCTTCACTCATTACATGATGCAACATACATTGCATATGTAATGAGTGTCTGTGGGGTCGCATCTTCACTCATTACATGATGCAACATACATTGTATATGTAATGAGTGTCTGTGGGGTCGCATCTTCACTCATTACATGATGCAACATACATTGCATATGTAATGAGTGAAGATGCGACCCCTATATACATAAAATGATCAAATATGTGATATATGCGGCTAGCAGGATGCTGCCTTTTGTTTTAGTGAGCACTTTTTTGTCTTTATGGCCGAATGCAAAGAAGAACAATAGGACTGTGATACCAAACATCATAGCAAAATCAATGAACAGATGCGGCGCTACATGGATCTGACAAATGATTGCAGGTAAGCCAATTACTGCAAGCAGGTTGAAAATATTAGATCCAATTACATTACCGATAATGATGTCATATTCTTTTTTCCTGGCACAAGCCAAAGAGGTTGCTAGTTCCGGAAGGCTGGTGCCTAAAGCAACAATAGTTAAGCCGATGATTAGGTCGCTAATATTAAAGTGGTGTGCAATGTGTATCGAGCTTTTTACAATTAGATTTGAGCTGATTGGAAGCAGGATTAAGCCAAATGCTATTTGCAAAATAGCTTTTTTAAGCGGCACTTTAGCTTCAATTTCTTTGCGATATTCAGCTTCTAAAACATCTTTGCGCAAAAATTT
The DNA here is from genome assembly GCA_050123375.1 of Gammaproteobacteria bacterium. GTDB lineage: Bacteria > Pseudomonadota > Gammaproteobacteria > UBA12402 > UBA12402 > JASFHF01. Next base: position 9,312 of record JASFHF010000013.1, on the reverse strand, counting down.
CTTTCGTCTTTTGCCTTCCTGAATTAGCCAGAATATTACTAGGGTAGCTCCAATCAATAATAATATTCCGTCACCTCGACCAAGTTTGCCGCTTAACATAAATGCGCCAACTATCAGCATGGAAATAAACAGTAGCGGAAACTCTTTACGCAAGGTGGTGGATCGTACTTTTAATGGAACAATTAACGCGGTGATTCCTAATACTAGTCCTATGTTGGCTATGTTTGAACCCATCACATTACCAATTGCTATGTTCGGATTACCGTGCAATGCGGCAATTACTGAAATTACCATTTCAGGAATTGAGGTGCCTAATGCGATAATGGTGAGGCCGATTAAGCGTGAAGATAATCCAAACTTTTTGGCTAAGGTTGCTGCGCCAGAGACCGAACTATTAGCAGCCCAGGCCAGCAAAAAAAATCCTGCCAGTAATAGAATAAATGCTGTTAATAGTCCAAGTTGCATGATAAAAAACCTATCATTGTGATCTGAGATTGCAAAAATTATAGCATAAGATGATTATTTAAGCTGATAAAGTTGATGGGTTTTGGTGAAATTTCGCATCTTGAGGTACAATGGGTATATTGTTTCGATAACCCGAGAATTTGAATTGCAAACCACAAATTATGGTGTAAAATTAAGTGTAAAGTTTTACAAATAGGAGTATAGGTAATGTCAAATAAAACGCTTAAAAAATCGCCAATAACGTACGTTTTAGCGCAGGTTAAAATAAGTGCTATAGAAGACATTGTGAGTTATATCCCAAAACTTCAGGAGTCTATAAGAAAAGGATTTCCTATTCCCCAAAAAGTGTCGATTCAGACTGTGGAATTAAAAAATGAGGTGGCTCCAAATGTGTATGCTTCTACTCAATGGCATTTCAAAGACAAGGAATCTTTAGTTGGTATAATCGTAGACAAGCGGTCAATAACTATACACACCAGCAAGTATATCGGGTTTGATGAATTTCAATTTAAAGTCAAAGATATTCTTAGCAAATTTAATAAAATTTTAGAGATATCCTTGTCAACTAGAATTGGATTAAGATATATAAATATTGTTAAATCAAATTTTAAAAAATATGTTAATCCATCTTTACAAGGATTTTATGAGAAAGATGACGATAATTTTTTATCTAATGTCGAAACTACGCGTAAAACAGAAGAAGGTTTTATTAAGGTGCGTGCTATACATCCGAAAAATGTAGCAGTAATTCATCAGAACAAATTAGTGCCGCAAGATTTGCTTGCTTCAGCTAATCAGTTATCTTTTGTGGAACATGAAAAAATTGGTGAAGAGTACATTATGCTTGATATTGATAATTGTTGTCAAAAACAAAATGATTTTGATGTTGATGATATAGCAGAAGTATTTGAAAGACTTCATAAGGGCATTTATGAAACTTTTTGTTCCGCTGTTACGAAGGAAGCATTAAAAAATTGGGGGTAAGTTATGTTTCAAGTTTTGACTAATTGCGGCAGCAAGAGCGAAAATACTTTTGTGTTGTTTGTTTATAAAAGTGAATCTATTTCGGTAGAAAGTCGCTCAACTGGTGATAGTTTTGGTTTAGAAGGTTCAGGAAGCAATTCTTTAGACCAAATTAAAAGTGGATTGTCGCAAAATTCAGCTTTTCAAATAGGATATTCACAACTTAAAATACCAAAAGAACAAATTAATGTATTAAGAAAATATATTGGGTTTAATATATCTGAAATTGCAATTATTCTTGGTGTAAAGAGGCCAACGATTTATGAGTGGTTGGAAGCAGAAAATCCTAAATTACGAGAAAGTAATAGAAAAAGACTCGATGAAATTTATGATATTTGTGAAAGGTGGGCGAAAACTAATTTAGGTAGAATTGATGCGTACATTAGAAAAGCAATTATAGACGGCAAGTCGCTATTTGACTTGCTCGCATGTGAAAAAATAAATTACGCCCTTGTTAATAAGGCTTTTGTACTGCTTGAACAAATTGTTAAGCAAGCAGATATAGAAAAGAAGTTGGATAAAAGTTTTATAACTAAACATAATCTAGAAGAGAGTACCAAAAAGCATATAAATCGCCAACTAAGGCAACATCGCAGCATAGGATAAATTATGCATGAAAGCAAAAAAATAACAAAAAAGGATTTGCATCAGGAAATTAAGGAAAGAGGTTGGAGGCAAGGGTCGTGGTTGTTTGTTAATGATAAAAATTCTCTTGGTTTAAATTTCGGATTTTACATTGTTATTACGCAAGATTGTAATTTGGTAAATCATTCTTTCGAAAAAGAGTCTAGTGTGGAATTAGTTCTTGCAACGGAGATTGCAAAAATAGATAGTCGATGTCTTGATGGAAAAAATCCAAGAAAGCTGCAATTTTATTGTGATATAAAAAAAGAATACAAAAAATTTGAATGCCAAATTAATAACACATATTGTATTGATAGAGGTCATTTAGCAACCGAATCGCCTTATTATCAATTAGATGAAGAAACCAAAGATCTATTAATTGGATGTGTAATAAAAAAATATAATAGAGCAGCATTCCCGCATAATTTTAATAAGAGAATTAACAAAAAGAAAATCCAAGATATTTTACAAAGCCACCTTTCTGATATTTATAAATTGTATATTCAACTATCTACTTTTGAAGAATTAAGCGATGAGGAAAATTATAAAATCAATCTATACATACTCGTAAAAGATGAAACCAATGATCAAAAGCTTAATGAAATAGCTGTTTCTTTAGACGAAATAGTAACTATTCTGGGCAAATGCAAAATTTGTGCCGAAGATGATTGCAGGGCGGTACGGCTCAGTGATATTAGTTATGGTAAAGTGCTTAGTTTGTACGAGTGGGATTTTGAATATTTGAGTTATCAATAATTATTAGTAAGTGGTTGTAGTTTATAATGATATTTGTAGGATTTGTGGGCAAACCTATAGGTTTTCTTTAAATTTCTCCCTTCAGGCTTGCTTTTTGGAAGAAACTTATATAACGTAAATATTACGAGGGAATCAATTATAGGAGATTTACTATGTTTAAATTTGGTACGTTAGAATGGATCAGTTTAATTGTATTAATAATAGGCGGTCTTAATGACATATTTCTTGGTGTTATGCGTTGGGATATTTTTAGGGCGATATTTGGTAATTGGCTGGCAAGCCTAATATATATTGTAATTTGTTTGGCTGCTGTTTACATGGTTTATGCTCTTTGGACTTGGCGTAAAGAACATAAAGCAGAAAAAGCTGAATAATTGTTATAGCTCTATCCACAAAGGAATAGCTGGATAATACAGCCCGCAAGATATTTCTTCAGAATACAGCCGCATCAGCAATTGTTGATAATTCATCAACTGTTGCTGATGCTTGGTTTTTTCTTGAGCAATAAATTTTTCGATATTTTTCCCGCTGAAAATTGTAGTTTTGTAATCGATAATCCAGCGTTTATTTTGGTCAATAAAAGTGCGGTCAATTCTGTAGTGTTCCAGTTGGTTGTTTTGTGTAGTAGATATGGCAAATTCATTACGGTGCTCTTGGCGATTTTTTAAAATCCATTGTGCGCGTGAGTCGGTTAAAATATTTTTTAAGACAAGCTCAATTTGTTTTTTGGCGTATTTTAAATCGTCAGATGATACACCAAGTTGGATTAACATATTTTGCCAGTATGGCAAGGAATTTTGTATGCGTTTTTCTGGCCATTTATCAATACCATCAATTGCTATTTGCTGCAAAATACGATGAATTACTGTTCCAAGATGAGCGTTGGTGTGGTTTGGCGGTACAGGTACTGTCATCTTGCAGTCCAGTTGGTTGAACACAGGATCCAGGGATTGTTTGATTGTTTGTTCACGCACAATCCGTTTTAATTTGGGTGAGGTTTTATGCATGTTATTGGTTTGTTGTGCTGCTTCTATGTTTTCAAACTCTTCTTTAACTTGCGGCCAGACTAAATTCAGCAAGCTTCTTTTATCTGGTTTTTTGTTAGGTTCCGCAGTGCCAAACAAGTGCAGTTGGTGTTTGGCGCGCGTCATTGCAACATAAAGTAATCGTTGGACCTCAAAATGTTTTTTTTGTTTTTCATGTTCTTCCAGATAGTTATAAATTTTATCTTTTTGTTCCGCGTAATTTTTTATTGGCGCAAAAATTAGTTCATCGCCGTATTCTGTTCCGGGCTGATCGTCCCATAGTAAAAGTTGTTTATCATCGGATTTTGGTATGCGATGTAAATTTGGTAAAATTACTGTATCAAATTCAAGACCTTTAGCTTTATGAATCGTCATAATTTGTAAGGTATCATCGTTGGTTGCAGCAGGCGAGGTAGATAATGCTTTAATTTTTTCTTCAAATTGGTTGAAATTTTTGATATCACCGCCGGTATCGAAAGTTTCTAATAATTTAAAATAAGTTTTAACATCTTCGATATCAGAATTTTTATTTAAGCATGCATTTCCATTTATCGATAGCCAAGAGTCATAAATAAAATCGCGCAAATTTTTGCGCCCGCGATTTTGTAATGCTTTATCAAATTGTTCACGTAAAAACAATAAATTTTGCTGTGCATTTACATCTATTTTTTGCAGTATGTTTGGATCGTTGATGCTTTGCCATACGGTTTTATCATGTTCGTCATCCCGCGGCTTGACCGCGGGATCCAGATTTGGATTTTGTTTTTTACTGGATCCTGCGGTCAAGCCGCGGGATGACGAATTCGTGATGAAATATAGGTCTTTCAAACTTAAGCCGCACCATGGTGCGCGTAAAATTGCAAGCCAGGCAATTTTATCTGCTGGATTTAATAATGCACGGGTTAAAGCCAATAAATCTTGAATTATCGGATTGGTATTTAGTTTATCGATCTCAATTGCTTGATAAGTTAGATTATGATTTTGCAGTGCAGGTAAAATCTCAGCTAAATTAGAACGCGATCTGACCAAAATTGCGATTTTTTGCTGCGCATCTTGTTGTTTAAGCGATTTAATTAGTTTAACCACTTCATTAGCATCACTTGATGTATGTATTTTGATACAAGCATCAGGAGCATTTTCGTGAAAGCTTTTAGCTTGGTTATATTTTACTGCGCCGTCAGTTATATTTTCTACTTGCGGGAAGACATCGGTAAAAATTTGGTTAAACCAATTGATTAACTTTTCGCTGGAGCGAAAATTTGTTGATAAAGTTATTGAGTGTAATTTAATATTTCCAATTCCATATTGACGCGCGCGGATAAATAATCCGACGCGGGCTTCGCGAAAACGATAAATTGACTGCATCGGATCGCCAACAATAAATAATGTGCGCCCGTCATTTTTTTCCCAGCCGGTGGTTAATGATTCTAGTAATTTGAATTGGGAGATAGAAGTATCTTGAAACTCATCTACCAGAATATGTTTGATTTTATAATCCAAAAATAATGCCAAATCAGTTGGATTATCAATTAAACCCAATGCGTTTTTAGCTGCTTGTGCTACTTCGATAAAGTCCACTTCACCAACTTCCTGAAAAACTAGTTTTAAAAACGCAGCAGCGCGGGGTAATAAAATTATCAAAGATTCTAAAGTTTGCCATTGTTGTTCTGAATATTTGGTTGGCGGAATAATTTTTATTTCGATTAATGCTTCGCGAAATTTTCCATGCATGGAAAATTGTTGCAGTAAATCTGATACGCGTTGTTTCATCGGCTTATTGCTTGCTGGAAAACCTTCATTTTTTGTAAATTTTTTGCGCCAAGTATTTTTATCAGTTAAAAATATTTTAGCAACGAATTGCCAATAATCTATTTCTTCTGTTATGTCATCCCGCGGCTTGACCGCGGGATCCATGTTTATTGCAACGTCATCCCGCGGCTTGACCGCGGGATCCATGTTTGTTTTTGCAAACTCAGCTAAAATTTTTACTTCCTGCGCTAAATTTGGCGGCAAGGTGTTGTTTAATTTTTCCAGGCAATGGTTGGTGATGCTTTGTAAACTTTGTTCTAAATCTTCCCGCGAGATTTTTTGTCCATATACGTGCGGTAACCATTGATCGCGTTTAACTAGCATGTCAGCAATTAATTTTTGTGCTTTATTGAATTCGTTATTAAGATGTAACAATAATTGTTTTATGCCAAAGGCATATGCTTCATTGGAATTAATTTGCATTAATAATTCGTGCGCGGCTTTTAGATATAATGGTTTTGCATCATCAGTGGTTTTGGTAATCGTACCAAAAGAAGACAGCATCGGCATTTGCTGCGCAAGACTGTGACACAATGAATCAATAGTTTTAATTTGTAAACGATTTGGATTTTCTAAAAGATTCCAGCCTTGTTTTTTATCTTGTGCTAAAGCTTGTTTAGCATATTCTTCAGTGGCATTTTGTAATGCAGCAATTACGCGATCGCGCATTTCATTGGCAGCTTTTTTGGTAAAGGTTATTGCGAGAATTTCTTCAGGTTTTTTAACTATGCTTAACAAACGTAAAATTCGTTGTGTGAGCAAAGTGGTTTTACCAGATCCGGCCGGAGCCTGTACGATAAATGATTTATCGCATTCTAAAGCTTGTTGTCGTTGTGATAAATCAGTTATGTTCATAAATTCTGCATAAGCCATGTAATTTGCAATATCTGCAGGTTTCAGTAGGATTTTTGGGGTCAACTAATGCATTGCCTGTGTAAAAATCATTAGCTAAACGTGTAGTAGTTTTTTTCCATAATTTTAATTGTTCCTCCCAATTAATTTTTGTTGCAGCATTTTTAAATTCCAATTTTCCTGGAGATATTTGTGCAAATGCTATGTCGTTAATTTCATGTGGAATATTGGCTGCGTATAAAGGAAGCTGTGGTTTGTTGGGACGATCACCAAACCAATCGTTAATGCTGGTTTTGCTAGTTTTGTAATCAATCAAAATATAATTATTATCTGCTTGGTCAATACGATCAACGCGCACCTTTAATTCAAGTTTACCGCATTTAATTGAATATTTTTGTTCTTGTTTTTCGACTACAAAAGACGAGCGGGTTTTTTCAAGTTGCAGCCAATCATAAATTAATTTTTGTAATCGAAGTTGTTCAAGTTTAGCAAATTCTGATTTTGTGTTTAATGTTTTTTTAATTGCTGTGTCGATTAATTGATTTAATTTGTTTCCCTGAATTGTACATAACTTTTCATGCGTTTTAAGTTCTTGCCAGATAATTTCTAAAATTTTGTGAGTGATTAATCCGCGTTCTAATGAATTAATTCCTTCTGAAGGCTCAGGTATTTCTTCTGTGTGTAGGCGGTATTTGGCAAAAGCACGAAACGGACAAGCAGCTTGTTGTTCTAAAATATCGGAACTTGCATGTAATGTTTCATTTTCTTGTAAAGTTGGTGCTTGGTTGTCGATAATCTTGGTAAATTGCTGTTTGGCAACTTTAAATTTCGATTTAATTTGCAAGTTTTTAATTGTCGGAAAATTTTTGATTAATGGGCTAGGTTGTAGTGTGCCATCTTTATCTTGAGCGGGATAACTAAAAGTTATATTGGTTGAATTTCGAATAAATTGATCTGTCATCATACATGTAAAATGATATTCACGTTCTGTAGTGGCGTGCTGCATGTTGTATTTTTTTTGCAAATTGATTGACAAAAATGGATTTGGTTTAGGATTATTCGGCCAGGTTTTGTCGTTTAAATCCATGATCCATGCGTCATCAAATGGTAATCCCGTTGCTTCTAATACGCCCAAAATCTGAATTTTTGTAGGAGGCTTTTCAATTTGAAACAGAGTTTGCGAAGCTAAGTATTTTAAGTGTGATAAGGCTTGCGCATAAGTGAAAGAATTCTTTACTAAAGAAAGTGTTGCGAATTCTTCTAATAATTTATGCCAGCGTTCTATAGTTTTATATTCTTGATTAGTAAGTTTTCTTGTGCCTGGCCAGCCGACAGCATCAAGCTGCTGTTTAAAAACATTAATCCATGCATACGGTGATAAATATTTTTCAAATTTAACGGTTTGTAATGGTTTAAATATATCATGTTCAAGTTGCTTTAAGTTTAATTTGGTTTGATTTGTTTGACGCAATTGAACATTAAGTAATGCGCGTTTAGGTAAGTCTTCAAAATTTCCAATAAAAGGTGAGCGTAAAAGATATCCGATATCATCAATATGAATTTTTCCTAGATTTAAACTTAAGATTTCTAAAGCAGTATAAATGATAGGCTCATTACTAAGTTTGTCACCATAGGAAATATTATATTTTGTATTATCTGTAAATACTTCAGCAAAGATTCTTTTAATGTCGTTATAAATTTCATTTAAATTTGGAATTATACAGCCAATATAATTTGAGTTTTGTTGTTTTGCCCAATTGGCCATAGCAAAGATTTCTTCTTCAATATTTGGTAAAGCTGCACATTGAATTGACTGGTTGTGTGCGCTGGTTTCATAATTAATAATTTCGCAATTTAATCTATCAAATAATAATTGTTCAGCAGGTGTTATTTCTAAAAATCCTACCAGAATAATACGTTTAGGTTGATTCAAATTATGAGTTTGTGCGGCAATAAATTTAATTAAGCTATATGGATCAATCCAATTATTTTCTTTGCAGTTTTGTGTAAAAGTTTCTGCCCAGTTTTTCCAGCAGTAGTTATCATCGTGCTGCAGAATTTCCGGGTCATCAAGCGCAATATTATATTTTTGTAATAATTTCCAGGCATCTTGTGCGCTTGATGCGGTGGCATTAATTGATAATAATTCATTGTTGATTTGATTTTTGATAATTGTTTGCCACAGAAGGAAAGTTTGTTCTGGATTCAATAAAACTTGCGGTTTGCCAATTGCTTTAGTTTGTAATTCAAAAAAACCCTGCATCAACCAATCATCAAGTGATGATACATTTAAGCTTATCCAGGTATTAATATTGCGTGCGGTTTGTAATTTTTTATACTGATGTACCAGCCAGTTTGCCAGGCGTTTGTTAGCGGTTAGAATCAGAGTGTCCGGGTTAAGTTGTGCAAAAAGGTCATCAAGCATAAGGGTAAAAATAGCAGCTAGTTCGTAATTTGTATAGATGTTTTGAGGTTTAATGGTGATATCTTATATGTGGACTTAAGAGTATATGGAAAGATTATTCCGACAGTGTAGAGAAAATTTTATGCATTTGGCAAAGAATTAGGCAATATGCAACTATAGTCAATAGTTTTTGGTTGCGCAACCTTTTATTGTTGACAAAGGTTGCGGTATAACTTGCATATTTCCCCGCGGCTTGCCGCGGGGTGGTGTTAAAGGGAAAGTTTGAAAACCGTAGGTTTTCAAGTATGATGCGCGAATGGAAGTAAAGAAGAGTAACCATTGTGCGTATCAAAC
>JASFHF010000012.1:0-48533 GCA_050123375.1 Gammaproteobacteria bacterium | reverse complement strand
ATCCCTCCCTTTAGCTTCACCAAATTTGTTACCTCCTTCAGTGTAAAGTTCGGTTCTACGTTGACGGCTAATCTTTACGTAGGTCGGATTTTCACCGACTGATATTTATCCGCCTCTTGGCGCACCACGATTACTTCTCCTTAATTATTCATTAAATCTCTAAATTCTTTCGTTATGCTTTTCTCAAACAAGCTTAATATATTCTGATGAAGCATTTCAAGCTTGGGAATAATCGCGTCTATATCAACATTCGAGCAAAAAGAATCATAATCTAATAAAAGCTCATCTTTCATGATAGCGGCAGGATAATTCTTATTAGGATTTCCAACAATAAAATTAATTATTGTATCTTGGTTTTTTAAGGATATACGGGACAGACTTAAAACTTTTTTAAAATTTCCCTTATTAATATTACGATAAAACTCGCTCATGGAAGAAAGTTCTGTCACTATATATTTTCGCCAATCAGCACTTATGTCACCAGAAACATTATTGATATATCGCAGACCAATTCTATTAACAGTTTCAATATTAAATTTATTTTTTAATATTTCACATATACATTCAAACTGCCCTTTTAGTGTTGTAAATCCAATATGATCTTTTAGCTCAAAGAAACAACTTGATTCACTAATACTGAAACAATTTTTCATGTCTTCACTATAATATCTACACTCATTAAAAGTACGTTGCTCAATTGATTGTTTATCTTTAGATAATTGCGTTAAAAATTCAGTCCTTGGCTGAATTTTCTTTTCTGGATATTTTTTGACTAATTCCCGTATTGGAAATTCTGCTGCATCAAATTTATCAATTTTGCTAAAGTCAATTTTTAATATTACTGATGTTATAAAATTTCTTTTGTATTCCATATGATTCCTCAAATAACTAAAATTACATATCTTAACATATTATAAAATTAAGATGTTTATTTTTCAAAAGATAAATAATTAATTGTCATGTTATTGAACAATGCCTAAAATGCTACATTTGTGTAAAAACATCATATGTTGAAATTACATGCCCTGTTCGGAGATAAGTTCGGTGCAAAAGTTCGGTGCAAAGTTCGGTGTAAAGTTCGGTGTAAAAGTTCGGTGTAAAACTCAATATATCCGAATTTTCTGCTGCACAATTACACCAGAATTACACACGGAGATAAATTTGGAAAACTGAAAAACCGCTGAAAGCCTTACTGTGACTGGTGGCCAGACCTGGAATTGAACCAGGGACACAAGGATTTTCAGTCCTCTGCTCTACCAACTGAGCTATCTGGCCACATGTTCATTGCAAATTCATTCGCAAAAAATACTAACGCATTAAACCGATTAGCAACCTTCGCGTCAAGCGATTTTTGCAAAAATAAACAATCTAGTTTTTAGTTTCTGCGGTTCCCTGCGCAGCAGGAAATCGCTTTACATATACCTGACTACGTAACGTATTAATAAATTGCTGTAAATCTTCTTCAACTTTTCGCTGAAAAATCATTTGTTCAATCTCTTTTTTACTGACTTGCTGTGAGGAGCGCGATCCACGTGTATCTAACAGTTTTATTATATGCACTCCATTGGAAGCGCGAATAGGACCAGCCACATCACCAACCTTCATTGTTTTCACCTTGTCAGCAAAAACCGTTGGCAACTCAGCTAATTTACGCCACCCAAGATCACCTCCCTGCAACGCTTTGCTACCGCCTGATTTTGCCATTGCTAATTTTTGAAAATTAGCGCCATGCTTAAGCTGCCGTATAATATTGTTTGCTTGTTTTTTGGCTTTTGCAATTTGTGCTGGTGATGAAGCATCGGCTAATGGAATAAGTATATTACATAAATGATATTCTCGTGATACTGATTGCCCACTGTGCTGCATCGTTCGTAAAAAATCATTTACTTCTTGCGGAGTAACTTTAATTCGAGAAATAATATCCCGTTGCTGCAATTTTTCGATTTTAATTTGATTGCGCACCTCTTGTCGAAATTCTTTAATTGTGTAACCTACTTTTTGCACCTGTTGATATAGTCCATGTAAGCTTATGTTTCGCTGTTTGGCAATTCGCTGCAGCCCCAAATTTAATTCTGCATCACTAACACCAATACCCGCACTCTCAGCTAACTGTAATTGCAATTGCTGATCAATTAATTGCTGCAACACTTGTTTACGTAACACATTTTCGGGAGGCAATTGCATATTCGCTTGCCGAATTTCATTTTTTGTAATTGCAATTTGATGATCAAGCTGTGATTCAGTAATTACATCATTATTAACTATAGCAGCAATGCAATCGAGCGGAACTAGCGATGATGCTACGCCAATTGCAAACACATTCGTCATCACTAAAGAACAACACAATAATAAAAATACTATAATTACTAATTTCGCACTTGTGCGAAACACCTTCTTACTCATATTCTACTCTCCTGCTCAAACACATCATGATAACCAGAAATTGATTGTGCTAAAAAATCTCCAGTGCCAATATTAGCAAAAGTTCCCAAACCTTTCAAAGCAACTTCTACATAAAAACCATTATCATATTCTCTTCGATAATCCGGCGCCGGACCCAATGCAGTAAAAGTATGAGCAACTGCGAATCTTACTGCCCAACAACAGCTATCATAGGAAACTCCGTACAAAAAAGCCTGACTACTTTTATGACTCCAGTTATAATTCCAGCGACCCATAATACCCCAATGCTGACTTATCTTCCAGTAGCCAGCAACGTTAGTCTGCTTTAAATCATTTCCTGGATCATTAACCGGCAATCCCGGAATTCGATCTCCTTGCCTTATATAATTGTAATCTATATTAAAAATATGATTTGCATCCGGACGATACCTCAAACCAATATCACGATTATCAAGATATTTGTTAACATTACTCCAGGTAACTTTGCCATTAACACTCCATGAGGGATTGAAATTATAAGTAGCCATAGCAGTAATCGGCGAAACGTGATACTGATCATTTATATTTTCCGGACAATTATTATTATAACAGAGCTGCACTCTTCTTTTCTGGAAGTAATAAATTCTACCAATACTTGCTGATGCTTTCTCATCACCAGTATCTTGATCAAGAAAACGAGTGGAAATACCTACAGTTACTTGATTGGCATCTCCAATACGATCAATTCCGCTAAAACGATTATCTAAAAACATAAAATTATAATCAAATGTTTGAATATTAGTATCGAAATATGGAATATCATCTTGATTATGATATGGTACATAAAGATAATATAATGTCGGCTCTAAAGTTTGCTGATAGTCATGTCCAAACAAATGCGCCGTACGATCAAAATACATTCCGCTTTTTACGTCAAAAATTGGTATCGCCACATTAGGAGATTTAGTAAAACCAAACTGCGGTTTTTCTAAATGATAAGAAGTGAATTGTAACTGTGCACGCGGTGTTATATAAGCAAATAGCCAATTTAGCGGCAAACTAACATACGGCCTTAAACTGGTACGCGTACTAACACCTAAAATATGCGAAGTATCCGTATATGGATTTTGCTGAAAAGTAAAACGAGTCCATTCCCCATTAAAACCAAAATGCAATGCGTTGGGATTAGCAGGAAAATTAGCGCCTATTCGTAATTGCGGTAAACGTGCATACTGATTGCTTACATTTGCTTGATCAACTGGATGTAATGTTTGATACGATTGCAAATTTCCCAAAAAACTCCAAATATCATTAACATATTTAATCTGTGCTTGGCGCAATAATTGATTATTACTATTGTTAATTAAACTACTACCTAAATCATGAAGATAATAATCATCACTAACCTTGTTGTAATCAACCATCGCAGATAAGTTTTGATTAAATGTAGTTGAATTTTCAAAGAAAAACTTTTTACGATTATTACTTCCTGTTGCGCCCGGATTATGCCTCTTAAAGTGTTTAAATTCCCGATCATTTGGTAAATAACCAAACCCAATGTGTCCGTTGCTATGGGGAATCAAATAACGCAAAACACCTTGTAAAAGAACTCCGCGTTTTTGCATATAATTCGGTGTAATCGTAGCATCATAATTTGGCGCAATATTCCAATAAAACGGCGTAGCAAGTGAAAATCCTCGCGATGATGAACTACCAATCTTTGGAAACAAGAATCCGGTATGCCGTTTATGATCAATTGGAAAATTAAAATAAGGCAAATAAAAAATTGGTAAACCTTGAACATACAATCTAGTATTCCACGATTCCCCTCTGCCCTTGTTTGAATTTAATTTAATCGTGCTGCCTTTGATAACCCAAACTTCACAACGATTTGGCTGACAAGTAGAATACGTTGCACTTTTTAAAATAGTAATCTTATCATTCGTATGCTGAGCTTGTTTTGCCGAACCGTGCGCACTTAATTGATAAATATGTTTTTCAGTTTTTCCTGTCTTTGGGTTTTTAACTGTAATTACATTGGTATCACCGCGCGCAAGACGATAGTGTGCATCATTTAAAATAACTTTTTTATTTTTTACGTTATAAGTAGCATTTCGCGCTATAATTAATTTACTTGGCGCACGCAAACGAACATTTCCTGTAGTTTTAATTAATGCTATCTTACCGGTATTTTTATCGCGATAAGCATAAGCTGTATCTGCCATAAGCTGCCGATCAATTTGGGTTACAATTACATTGTGTTTAAAAACATATGGCCCCTGCTTTATCGGAATAATTACATGATCAGCATGAATATTATAATTATCGGCTTGTGATTTAACTCGCGGATTGGGCAGATAAATAATTGGCAATTCCCGAAAATAACCATTACAAAGATTATATGAATTTTTCTGTGTGATCCAACCTAGCTGTTTTGCAATGAATGCTTGCCGTTTACAAATTGTATTAACAGACCCCCAAGCAATTGGGCTAAGTATAATAAGTAATAATGATGTTTTTAAATATTTTAATCGCACAATATCACACTTTTTAATTTACGATACTTACGAGATATTTTGCGAACTGACAAGCGCACACTCGGAGGGTTGTTTGCAAACGCGCTCCTGGCTAATTTTCCCAAGTTAGTTGGGAAAATTAGCCGGCACATCCATGTGTTACTTTGTTCGGGGCATCCTGCCCCTCAAAAGTTTGCAAACAACCCTCGCTCGATGCGCTAAATGCAAAATATCTCGTAAATACTGTCATATATACAAATTTTGCAGTGTATCAGATTCAGGCAAATTCCGTAATAAAAACTTACCGAAACAACATCTTTATGGTATTAATATACTAAGTTTCATTGGAGAAAAAATATGGACACATTAGAAGCAATTTTTACTCGACGCAGTGTGCGTCAGTTTATTGATAAGCATGTTGACGATAATATCGTAAATCAATTACTTAAAGCTGCAATGAGCGCGCCATCCGCAGTTGGCAAAAAACCATGGCATTTTATTGTAATAAAAGATAAAAATTTATTGGCGCAAATCCCCACAGTGCACCCGTATGCACAAGCAAGTGCTTCTGCTAATTTGGTGATAATCCCTTGCGCTGACCCAGAATTAGGACACAAAAATTTTTGGCCGCTTGATTTAGCAGCTGCCAGCCAAAATATTTTGTTAGCTGCCCGAGCTTTAGGTTTGGGTGGTGTATGGTGCGGCATTTATCCCAACGAAGAAAGAGCGAAAGCAATCAGATCTTTACTAAAAATACCAAAAAATATTATACCATTTTGCGTAATCCCTCTTGGCTATTCTGATATTGTACAAAAAGAAAAAGAAAGCGTTATGCCAGATAGAATTCATTATAACAACTGGCTAGGACTTACGCGAAAAGATGAGATGCAAGGCAAAAGCGAGCGAAAGGAGGGAGTTTATAAATAATAAATGACCGACTTGAGTGAGCTTTTAACAAAGCAGATCGCTTTTCGCGGAAGTTCTGCTGGTAAAAAAATAATTCATGTTGACATGGACTGCTTTTACGCAGCCATTGAAATACGCGACAACCCAAAATTAAAAAACAAACCCATAGCTGTCGGAGGTAATCCTGATGAGCGTGGAGTAATTTGTTCTTGTAATTATGTTGCCAGAAAATTTGGAGTACATTCCGCTATGGCCACTGCTCATGCATTACGCGCATGTCCAAAATTAATTTTATTACCAGTAAATATGCCAAAATATCGCGAAACATCTAAAACCATTCATAAAATTTTTCTTAACTTTACTGATCTTGTAGAACCTTTGTCACTTGATGAAGCATATTTAGATGTAACTGACTGCAAACATTATTGCGGCAGCGCCACTATGATTGCTAAAAGTATTCGCGATAAAATTAATTGGCAACTAAAACTTACTGCATCTGCTGGTATTGCTCCCAACAAACTTCTAGCTAAAATTGCAAGCGATTGGAACAAACCAAACGGACAATTTGTTATTACTCCAGACGACGTTGCAAATTTTATGCGAACGTTACCAATAGAAAAAATATTTGGTATTGGCAAAGTTACTGCAAAAAAATTTGCAGCTATGAATATAAAAACTTGTGCTGATTTACAAAAAATATCTTTAGCAAATTTAATTAAACTTTGCGGAAGTTTCGGGGCAAAACTATACGAACTTTGCCGCGGTATTGATCATCGTCCCGTCACGCCAAACCGCACCCGCAAATCACTTAGTGTCGAAGAAACTTTTACAAAAGATTTATCTACAAAAGATAAATGCCTGGCACAATTACCAAAATTAATTACCAGATTAACTCGCCGTTTAGATCCTAATTTAAAAATCAAAAACCAATTTATTAAAATTAAATTTCATGATTTTACCCAAACAACCGTTGAATGCATCTCATCAAACACCGATTTAAAAACATATGAACAATTATTTATTGAAGGGTTTAACCGCAAGAAAAAACCAGTGCGATTAATCGGCATTGGCGTGCGATTTCAACCCGAAGAACTAAATCAACAACTAGAATTAGATGACTTTTTATCGTAGAATACCTCCGCATCGGGCGATTAGCTCAGAGGTAGAGCGCTGCCTTCACACGGCAGAGGTCAGTGGTTCGAAACCACTATCGCCTACCAATTCTTTTATTTTAATAAATCCGCATGGGTTCCAGTTCTAATCAAAACTAAATCATCGCCTTTTATAAAATAAATTAATAGCCAATCTGGCTCAATATGACATTCCCAACATCCAAAAAATTCACCGCGCAAGCGATGACATTTATATCGTGATGGAAGAGGATTTTGACGCACCAGATGTGTTAATACATTTTTTAGCTTTTTCATATCTTTATGCCTTTTTTTAGCAAGTTTGACATCTCTATCAAACTGTTTTTTCCTTAAAATATTCAGCATAATTCATTCAATCTCCAACTTATCAAATAGCTCATCCAAACTACCACTCTCAATTAAACCTTTCCCTGCTTTAGCTTCTCTAATTGCTTTGGCAGTTTTTTCATTAGGAATAGATAGGCTGAACGGAATTTTTCGCTCCCGCTCAATGTATTTATATAACATTGTAATAACCTGTGTTGGGGTTAACCCCATAGACTCAAAAACCCTATGCACATTAGCTTTTAGCTTAGGCTCTACTCGAGCTCTAATAAAATCTGACTTCATATAGCTTAACCTCCATAGTAAAACTATTAGCCATATTGTATCCCAAAAAGGATACTTAATCAATTACAAAATTACACCCGCAGCAGAAACGTAACCGGACCATCGTTACACAAATTAACTTGCATATGCGCACCAAATTGACCAGCAGCAACAAGATGCTGCTGTTTAGCTTGATTTAACAAATAATTAAATAACTTCTGACCATGTTCAGGCGATGCTGCAGAAGTAAAACTAGGACGCATTCCTTTTTTAGTATCAGCAGCAAGTGTAAATTGCGGTACTAACAGTAAACCACCCTTAACATCCTGCACACTCAAATTCATTTTGTCAGCAGCATCGCTAAAAATTCGATAACCTAAAATGCGCTCAAGTAATCGATCAGCATTTTTTTCCTGATCTTCCCGCTCCACTCCAATAAAAACTAACAAACCAGAATCAATCGCACCAATGATTTTATTTTCGACTGTTACACTAGCATGAATTACCCGCTGCAATAAAGCGATCATAGAAAAAAACTCCATATTAAAAATATGAAGTTTAACAGATTTGAGCTAATTTAATAACTGATGTTACACAGGCAAGCATTTTACGTCAGATCAAGGCGTAAGCGCTTTCGAAAAGCGCAGTTTATAAATAATAAATGAGCCATTTGAGAAAACGATACAACGAAGTATTAGAGCAAAAAGGCAATTTTTAGAGGTGTTCTTAATAAACTTCGTCGTAAATATCGTCAATATAATGCTTAAGTTCTAACAATTCTTCAACTGCGCGGCGTGCTTCTAGAGAGGTCATTTTTGGCTTGGCCTTATTGTAATCTACTTTGTGTTTGTTATTGCCAACTTCTTTACATTTGATTTCGAACTCAGACATAAAATCATCTATCAACTTGTGATCGTACATTGCTTCAGCTCCTCTGATTATGTTGCGACATTCCTCATGAATTAGGCAACGTATATTATTGTTATACATAATTTTTTTTGTTTTTAAAAGAATTTTTTATTCTTTTTTTATTAATCGATATGGTACATATTTTGGCCGCCAAATAGTATTAAGAATCTCCCGCTCAACATCAGCATGTGGAGCCATCCCATCTATAATCGCCTGTTCAGCCACCGCAGCAGCAACGAAGCGGCTCACTGTTTGAATATCTTCCAATTTGGGCAATAAAGGTGCAGTAATATCTCGTGTTGCCGGCACACATTTGGCCAAAGCACAACTACCAGCCCAAATCATCTCAGAAGTTAGACGCCTAGCTTTTACTGCAATCACGCCCAAACCAATGCCAGGAAAAACAAATGCATTATTACATTGCGAAACACCGTCAAAAGGACTGCCTGTTGCCACCAACGCCTTGCCATTAGTCCATCGCGCAATATCAGCAGGAATTGCCTCAGACTTAGCAGTCGGATTTGATAATGGAAAAATGATTGGATGCGCCACATTATCTGCCATAGCTTTGACTATATCTTCGCTAAAAGCGCCGCCTTTTGTAGAAACTCCGATCAAAATGGTTGGTTTCACTTTTTGCACTACTTTCAACAAACCCATGTTAGCTGAATCTTTTGCATATATTTTTTGGAAAGAAGTAACATTTTCCGAATTTTCAGTAATTAATCCCCACCTATCCAACAAATAAACTTTATCGCGCGCTTCCTGTATTGAAATACCTTCGCGCACCATTGCATCACAAATTTGATCAGCAATTCCCGTAGCAGAAGTACCAGCGCCAAAAAACACAATTTTTTGCTCAGACAACTTTTGATCTAATCTTGCAGCTGCCGTTAATAAAGCAGCCAACACTACTGCTCCCGTTCCTTGCATATCATCATTAAATGTGCACATTTTGCTACGGTATCGTAGTAAATTCCTTCTGGCAGTATTACATGCAAAATCTTCCCAATGCAACAACACATTTGGAAACCGTTTTTGCACCGCTCGTACAAACGTATCAATAAAATCATCATATTCAGAACCTGTAATCCGCTGATGCTTCCAGCCTAAATAATATGGATCATCCAATAATGTTTTATTATTAGTTCCAACATCTAAAACTATCGGCAAGGCTTTGTGAGGATTTAAACCAGCACACAATGTATAGACTGCCAATTTGCCGATACAAATATCAATCCCGCCGACCCCCTGATCGCCAAGTCCCAAAATAGCTTCGCTGTCAGTAACCAGTACAATATCAATATCATCAGGCACATTTGCAAGAATCTGCGCAATCTTATCCTTATCAGGATAAGAAATAAATAAGCCGCGCGGCCTACGATATTCCGCATTAAATTCTTGCACTGCTTCACCCACTACTGGCGTATATATAATCGGCATCATTTCCGTCAAATGATCACCAACTAATTTATAAAATAAGGTTTCATTGCAATTATGCAAATCATTAAGAAAAAAATACTTGGCTAATTCGGAAGGCTGATTTCGAAATTGCTGATAAGCACGTGTTGCCTGTTCGGTTAAAGTTTCTATTTTTGGCGGCAACTTGCCTAATAAGTTGAAAGTTTCACGTTCTTCGGCAGTAAATGCCGTGCCCTTATTTAGAACTGGTGACCGTAATAAATCATCGCCAGATAAAGATGTCTCGATTATTTGATTCATGATAAATAACTCCAAAACATATAACATCTCAATAAATAAAGGAGAAATTGCGTTTTACAAAGCAGTTAATAAAATGTGAATATGGAATTCATGATTTTACAGCCAGCTTGTTTTGTAAAATCATGAATCAGCAAGCCTCTGCCTGATTAGAAAAAAACTTCAATCTAACAGGCGCGGTAGCTTACAGTTGTATATTCACGCATTTTATAAATTTACTCCAGTTTTTGAGATATTACCAAAATATTCACAAATTTATTCCGAAGTTATAACATGTTAGATTTAAATTTGGTAGTATTTTGGTTTTATAAGATATTACAATAATTAGAAACAGAATCATGTGCTTTCTTTACCTGCGCCAACTCTTTCTTAAAAAGTTTAAACTGCTCCAAACAAGAAGGCTTACCAAAACAAATACGAGATATAAAAAAATTACTCTTATAATACTTGATATCTTTTGAATTTGCGTCACTTTTCAACTTTTTAACTAGCTTGATGTAAACATCTATTCTTTTAATAACTTTTTCACATAGCTGTTTATCATAGTATGCTAAAGTATATACATCTAAACAATTTTTGATTTCCATAAAAAAACTTAGTGATTCATCGTTAATACAAACATCTTCTGGCAATGGTTTTTTCAAAAGATCATATATTTTTGGTTTTACATATTTAAATAACGATGACCAATCATCTTTAGCATAACTCATAATTACCTCTTCAAGTTTAATACAAAAAAATCTATTTTGTATTTCGTGTGAATTATAAACTGTGATTATTAAGGAAAACTTAAGACTATGTATTTTTTGCGCTTTTTATAGCATATGATTTTATTGCTGAAGATTATAAGCATAACAAATCTATCGCCAATTATAATCAATTAAGCTAAAATGCAGCTATTAATTTAGAGGACAAACCATGGGATTCGAATGCGGCATCGTGGGCTTACCAAATGTAGGCAAATCAACTTTATTTAATGTGCTGACTAAAGCAAGTATTGCAGCGGAAAATTTTCCATTTTGCACGATTGAACCAAACGTCGGCGTTGTTCCGGTGCCTGATGCGCGCCTACAGCAATTAGCTGATATCGCAAATCCTGCCAAAATCATCCCAACCAGTATTAGATTTGTAGATATTGCAGGTTTAGTTAAAGGCGCGGCGAAAGGTGAAGGTCTCGGCAATAAATTCTTAGCTAATATTCGCGAAGTAGATGCTATTGCTCATGTAGTGCGTTGCTTTGAAAATCCTAATATTGTTCATGTCGCTGGCAAAATTGCACCGCTTGATGACATTGAAGTAATTAACACAGAATTAATGCTGGCTGATTTGGACACAATAAATAAAGCTTTAAATAAAGTCGGCAAAAATGCTAAAAGCGGCAACAAAGAAGCCATTGCTGAACATGAATTTTTGCAAACAGTATATGCACATCTTGATGCCGGCAAACCAATTCGCATGTTACCTTTAGAAAATGACGAACAAAAAATTATTTTAAAACAATTACAATTACTAACTGCAAAACCAACTTTATACATTGCCAATGTAAACGAAGATGGACTGCAAAATAATCCTTATTTGAATCAAGTTACTCAATTAGCTGCGCAGGAAAATGCTCAAGTTGTTGCGATATGCGCAGCACTTGAAGCAGAATTAGTTGAATTAAATGATGCAGAAAAACAAGAATTTTTAGCAGATATCGGCTTAAAAGAACCAGGACTAAACCGTGTAATTCGCGCTGGTTATGAATTACTTGGTTTACAAACTTTTTTTACCGCCGGCCCTAAAGAAGTCCGCGCTTGGACAGTAAAAAAAGGCTCAACCGCACCACAAGCTGCAGGAAAAATTCATACTGATTTCGAAAAAGGATTTATTCGCGCTGAAGTAATTGCGTTTGATGACTACATTAAATATCACGGCGAACAGAGTGCGCGTAACGCCGGCCGCTTACGGCTTGAAGGTAAAGATTATATTGTGCAAGACGGCGATGTCATGCATTTTAGATTTAATGTGTAATTTAAAACGTCTCAAGCAAATCTTTTAACTGATATATCGGCAATTGCAAACACTCGTTACTTAATTGAATTTTATCTCCGCCAAAAGTTACCAAAATTATTTGTGTGACTTTTGGAAATACTTTATGAAAAGATTTAGGAATTTTTATCGGTTTAGTCGCCTGAATACTCATTTTAGCATCTAAAGCTAATATATTACCGCGAGCATTCTCAATAATAAAATCAACTTCTTCTCCATCTTTGGTTCTCCACAACCAAACATTCCAATCTTTTCCAAAGTTATTTTTGAATTTAATTATTTCGTTTAAAACTAAATTCTCAAAAATATGTCCTGCTTGTGGACTTTTCATAAATGGACATAATTCATTCCAACCCTGCAAGCGCACAGCCAATCCTGTATCAAGAAAATAAATTTTTGGGCTTTTAATTAATCTTTTATTCAAATTTGTAGAATATGGCTGCAATAAATACACTAAATTAGTTCGTTCCAATATGGAAATCCATTCTCTAACTGTAATAGATTTTACATCGCAACCATTTGCCAATGCAGAATAATTTACAAATTCAGCAACTCTGGCAGCCAATAAACCTAAAACAATATTAAATTCCGCTTGTTTAGCAATTCCTAAGCTTAAAATTATATCTTTTTCAATATAGTTTCTTATATAGTCATTTAGATACTGAGAGACTGAAATTTCCGAATGCGTATATAATTCCGGCCAACCACCTTTATACATAATCTGGTCTATAGAAATATTAGGAAAAGCCTGATGAAGCTCATTAACCGAAAGAGTATTAAGGTAATAATAGCTAGCCCTTCCAACTAAACTTTCTTTGACTTTTTTATCTATTAAAACCTGATTAGATCCAGTCAATCTAAATAGTGGTTTTTGCATGTGTTTGACGCTAGAAAATAGTTCATCTTTTTTGTAATTATCCACTATTCTTTTCAATTCTGGAAAAATATTTGGCGCATACTGCGCTTCATCTATAATCAAAGGCGGTTGATACTGTGCAAACAACAGCGCCGGATCTTGATTCGCTAAAGTTCTGATTTGAAGATCATCCAAAGTAATTTCGTTAAATTTCTCCTGAGAAATAAAAGATAACAAAGAACTCTTGCCGCACTGACGAGGACCTAACACAACCTGAATATAGGAAGTACTCTCATTGATTAGTCTATGTGTAATATCTCTATCAATCCACATAATATGACCATTTTAAGATATCATCTTAAAATGGTCAATCATTTTCCTGTTATTTGCCTGCTAAAACAAGAGATTGTTCTGACCAATTTAAGATATTAACTTAAATCGGTCGTAAAACGCTGCCGCACTACTTCAAATAAAAAAATTCCGGTAGCAACCGAAACATTAAGACTGGCAACTGAACCCGCCATTGGAATATGCAACAACTGATCACAATGTTCTTTTGTCAAACGGCGTAAACCTTTTCCTTCTGCACCCATTACAACTGCAATTGATCCTGATAAATCAACGTTAAATAAACTTTCTTCACCTCGTTCGTCAGCTCCCATTAACCAAATTCCCTGATCTTTTAATTTACGCATCGTTCTCGCTAAATTAGTCACTTGAATAAATGGAACTGTTTCCGTCGCACCGCTAGCGACTTTACATACTGTCGAAGTTAAACCAACCGCACGATCTTTTGGTGCAATAACAGCATGCACTCCCGCCGCCTCAGCCGAACGCAAACACGCACCCAAATTATGCGGGTCCTGCACACCATCAAGAATTAATAAAAACGCCGGTTCAGCTAACTCAGCTAATAATTCATCTAAATCATTTTCGCTGGTTTTTTCTACTACTTGAATCTGCGCAACAATTCCTTGATGACGCGCATCTTTAACTAAATTTTGCAGCTCGGCTGATGAAACAAAACTTACAGAAACTTTATGTTTTTTTGCTAACTGCAAAATTTTTTGCGCACGTTTATCGTGCCGACCTTGCTGCATAAAAATTTCTTGTATATTGGATCGCGATTTTGTTAACGCGGCTTCGATTGCATGTATCCCATGAATAAAATTTTTCATTTAAAATCATTTTACCTCAAGTTGTGAGATTTGTAACTACCAAATTACTTATTAAATTTCTGTGGCAACTACCGCGCATGATAAATTTGTGTTCTATTAAAGCTATGATTGTGCTTACTGACTCATGATTTTACAAAAACAAACAAGTTGTAAAATCATGAGTTCCAATTTAAACTGGCAGTATAAATCCGGCTTCTTCATTGGCGAGCGGTATAAACCCTCAAAAATGCTCAAAACTTTTTAAAGATAATTTATACGATTCGCCATTTAAAAAATACTTTAATTCTTTTTCTTTGGTAATTTCACCAATTGGCGTTAACTCACGTTTAAATTTATTTTGAAATTCTCGTGCAATTTCTTTAAATGAATCTTTTTCTATTGCTGCTAATAAACAATAATCTTCGCCGCCAATTGCAGCCATTTCAAAAGCGTTTACATTAAACTCCTTTGCAAATTGTAATAAATTCTCAGAAACAGGCAATTTCTCTAAATTTATTTTCGCTCCGCAATTTGAGGCTTCCTGCATATGCACTAAATCTACATTTATTCCATCTGAAACATCCAGCATCGCATGTGTTTCCGAATATTGCGCTAAAAACAATCCTTCGCTAATTTGCGGTTGCGGACGATAATGTTGGTGCAATAATTTTTTGGCTAAATTATTATCGCAATGATCCTGCAAAACACATTCAAGCCCTGCTTTTGAATCTCCAAGATTACCAGTAACACAAATTATATCACCTGGTAAAGCACCCAAACGATATTTTATTTTCTCTCTTTCTGCTTCACCAATTACTACGACATTAATAAAAATATCTTTTTCTGATTTAGAAGTATCACCGCCTAATAATAACACTTGATACTCAGTTAAAATGGAATTTATTCCTGCAATAAAATTTTCCAGCCAATCATTGGAAATATCTTTAGGTAACGCTACCGATAAAAATGCATATTTCGGGGTGCCTCCCATCGCAGCAACATCACTTAAATTTACGGCGATAGATTTATAACCTAAATCATGCGCCGTAATTTTGTCACGTAAAAAATGGGTTCCACCAATTAATAAATCCGTGGTAATTAATAACGATTTATTTTCGTTTTGTGGAATCACCGCACAATCGTCGCCGATGCCAATCACTTCTAATGGCAAATTACATGAAAATTTTTCTTTTATTTTATTAATTAAACCGTTTTCTCCAACTTGTGAAAGTTTCATAATTATCTTTCTAGGTTTGTTAGTTTTTAAAAATATTTAAAATTTTTGAATCACCTGAATCTTTCTTTTTTCTATTTTATTATTGTATTTCTTATATTTCTTTGCTTTCATTTCATAATGCAATTTCATGTGTGTTTTAAATATTTCAAAATAACGCGTCATAATATCTTTTTTCTCTTTTTTTGGGTTGCTTTTTCCTTGCTGTTCAGTCTTTACTTTCTTTTTGTTTTTTACTTCTTTTTTTTGACTCTTTTGCATCTCACGTATAATCTTACGATAATGCTTTCTTTTTCTATCCGAAATTTTGATGATAATTTCGTGCCCTCTTCTAGAATGCCCGTTCAAGTTCTTCCAAATACTGCAGTGTTTTTTAATGCGCTCATCACGCTTCAGCAATTCCTTTACTACATTCCAATATTTGTTATCTTCTCTAAAACCCTCAAGAAAATCTGATACATTTTTCCAAACATCACCATTCTTTTTTTCTATTTCGTAGTCAAAATAAAAACCCTGAGCAACCTTATATGCATAACAAAAATCTTCAAGTGCTTTTCCATATTCTTGCAATTTAACAAAAAGCAATCCGCGCTTGCATAGCATAACATGCATATCATTGTGTTTATTTTTATCCTTTCTTATTTTGTTATTAATTTTTCTTATTTTGTTATTAATCTCTTTTCTTTCGTTATTATTCTTTAAATTGTACATCATCTTTCCTTATTATTAATTATGAATGAATTATCTATTAATATTATTATAATTTGCATTCTACCATAAGCTAAAGCAATTTACGCATATTTTTATTTGTAAATAAAAATATCAACTTTACTAACAATTAAACAGCATTTATACTGCTAGAATGAATAAAGTGAAGAAATCAACAGCAAAATCAACTATCACTATCAACAAAAAAGCCAAGCATGATTATTTTATCGAGCAACGCTTTGAAGCTGGATTGGTTTTAGAGGGCTGGGAAGTTAAGAGCTTGCGCGCTGGAAAAGTGCATTTGCGGGATAGCTATGTTGTGCTCAAAAAAGGTGAGGCTTTTTTAATTGGCTGCCATATTACTCCGCTAGGCAGCGCTTCGACTCATATACAACCAGATCCAACCCGCACCCGCAAACTACTGCTGAATCAAGAAGAATTGAATAAATTGTACGGTGCTGTTGAGCGTAAAGGCTATACTATAGTCGCTTTATCTTTATACTGGAAACACGGCCGCGCCAAGTGTGAGATTGGCCTAGCCAAAGGCAAAAAACAGTTCGACAAACGCAAAACCATCAAAGACCGCGACTGGAAACGCCAACAAGAACAAGCACTTAAAAGGCATTGAACCATAGCATTTTTCACAAAATGAGCTATAATTATGCAGATAACCTTATTTGGGGGCGACCCGGCTTCGACGTGGATTGCAAAACCAAAGGGGCATGCCGAGGACGTAGCTTAACCTCGTAAATCATGCTGCAAAAAGTAGTCGCAAACGACGAACTTTACGCTGTCGCCGCTTAAACAGGCACAGCCCATCACCCAAGTGTGCTTATGCGCTTGAATCTGATGGTCATATTTCATAAGCTCGCGGTAAAGTGCGCCTAGGGCAATACCGCTAAATTTAACTTAGGCTAGTTATTTGTGATCCCTGCTAATCGGGCAGCAAATAATGAAATTTAATGATTAGCTAAGCATGTAGAACCGATGGCGGAGAGTTCGCGGACGCGGGTTCGATTCCCGCCGCCTCCACCAAATAAGCGGTTGATTTTAAAAAGTTATTTTGATGTTTTCTATTTAGAGAACTCATATAATGCTCATTTAAGGAAAAAACAAGACTATTTTTATAGTAAAAAGCTTTTTTTTATCACATAATTATTTAATATATTTTAAAAGCGTCGTTTATAAATTAGGACTTACAAAAATGGAAATACCTGCGAGACAACTTCCTAAAACTATCAATCCCTGCCCTATAAGAGAATCTTTAGTAGAATTGCGTTTCGAACCTAAAGTACCCCTGGAAGTCTTTCTTGGGTTATTATATGAAAAATTAAAGGATGAGTTTACAAACCCGCCCCAGAAAACTAATATATTAGATATTCCATCTATCATTCGAGATTCTGACAAAAATTTAAAGTATGCTCCTCATTATCAGTTTGAAAATAATGATTTCTTATTAAAAACTTCACCTAGATCTATTTCTATCGCATATAAAGGTGAGTATCCAGGCTGGGAAAAATTCTTTGGTTTTGTTAAAAAAGTTTTAATTGTATCTAAAGAAATTGATTTTATGGATAAAGTTTCCCGAATTGGAGTTCGATATATTTCCTTTTTTGAAAAGTTAAATATTTTTTCAGAAACGAAGGTTGAAATTAAGCTCTTTGGAAATATACTTACAGAAGAAAAAAATATTTTACGTTCTGAATTTAATCTGGATGATTTCATTTGTGTCTTGCTTCTTTCTAATACTGCTTCCTTTAATCAAAATGGCACAACAAAACAAGGATCTTCTATTGATATAGATATAATAAAGGAAGAAAATTCTCTAAATGAACATAGCTTTGAAGATATTATTGACAAGGCTCACGAAAAAGGAAAAATCATTTTTTTTGGTCTGCTGAAAGAAAAGTTTCTTAATACACTTCATCCGGAGTATTAATTATGAATCAAGTTAATCTTGAAATTTCTTCAAACACATATGCTAGTGGAAAAGTCATATATGGAGTGATGTTGTTAAGCTGCTTCGCCTTATCGGCTGCGAACCTTTCCCCCTCAGTTAATATTCCTTCTTATAATATTGAACCTTCTAGTGTAACCTCAGAATCGACATCTGGATCTGGCGATTATACTTTTAAAAGTGATCGTCAAGTAATTAACTATTATAAACTTAGAGATTTTTTGAAAACCTTTATTAACGACTCAGAAGATATCCCACCAAATATTAATAAAATTTTTAGAGAAAAGATGTGGGAATTATTAGCATGATGGATGAAGGATTATTTGAAGATATTAGAATTTTCTTACCAAAATATCTTTCTTCGGAAGAGCAGCAAAAACTTTTTGATGAACTTAGCCAATTCCCTAAGAATTTAGATAAAAGATTTTTTACAAGCCTAATTAAAAAGAGTTCTTCCCTATTGCAAGGCGATGGTTTTCAAGAAATTTTTATGCCAAATTATGATGAATCATCGTTTGTCAAAGTAAAAGGAATATTGCTTAGTAATACCTGCGATGCTTCTTTAGAAAATGAAAGATTTTATCAACCATATGTAACATTTTCTCCTATTTATGATCTTCATAAATATCAAAACGTGCTGCTTGAAAGAGAACGGAAGGAAATAGTGCAGTCACATATTGACGCAATAAGAAAACAAAAAATAACAAGTATTCTTTATATACCACCCTTTAATCAGGACAATATAGAATGTTTTTCTCGCCTTGATTGTTGCTTCAGCGTTCCTTTAGATAAAGGTAAAAATAATGATTTAATTGAAAGAAGAATATTTTCATTGTCAAATTATGGTTTTTATCTATTGCTTCTTAAAATTTCCATACATTTTTCTAGAGCGCAAGAAAGAGTTTCTCGTAATCTAACATGAGAACTTTACAATAAAGTCATTCTTTATTGATATTCCTTTGCTCCTCATAAAATCTTCATCAAATGATTACATTCTCTCAACAATATTTATATAGTTGCCATTTTCTGTGCCAAGAAAGTATTCCTTTCTGCGCTATTCAAATAGCTCCCTCAATCATTCTGCAACTGATACCCACCCTTAACAGAAGTATTCGGTATCCAGCGAATATATTTTTTCAGTGTTACTTCTGCATCAGCATGTTCCATTTGCTTTTATAGTCACATGATGCTTTCACCTTTCGTCCATCCTTCGCTTAGATGCATTTATAATTTTAACTTCTGCAAACGAATTAATGCCGGCTTTCCACTTTAGCCGATGTATCCCGATATTTCTTAATTTCCAACAAATGATCTTCCATTGACCAAAGGGCGTGAAAAATAGTATCCCGATCAACGCAAGAATCATCATTCCAGGTTGCTAATAAACAACTTAATATGGCATGTGTTTTTGTTAAATGCTCATCAATAACATCTTGCAATTCAAGCCTTGCATCCATATTTAGTCTCCGAATTGTTATTGTTATCGAGCAGCCATTTATCAACTAAATTTTGCAATTTTTCCATTGGCAATGGTTTCACTGCAAAATCATTACCGCCTGCAGCCATACATTCTTCTTTAAGCCCCTCCCCAAAGGCTGTTAGAAAAATCACAGGAGTATGCGAAAATTTTGGTATAGTTCTTATTATTTCGCACACTCTCACCCCATAGATATCAGGCAAGCCCACATCAAGTAAAAACAAATCGTAATTGTTTTTTAGCAATTTAACAGCCTGACAACCATTTCGCGCAACATCCACATCATAACCAAGCTGTTTTAAAAAAGTTAAATTGATTTTACAAATAAGATCATCATCTTCGACCAGCAAAATTTTAAATTTTTCTGTGTCTTTATAAATTTTGCAATCGTTATTGCCAAAAGCCATCGAATCACCCCCAATCCAAAAACCATCTGTGCGTTGATTTAACATAACATTTCTCCTTGTAAATTATGATTCTCCCTGAATGTGGTTTTTGCTATTATTTTTTTCAGATGAATCGGTTAACAGTTTTTTATATACTTCTTTGCGAAATACGGTAACTGAATCAGGAGCTTCAATACCAATAACCGCTCTGGTTTTATTGCTACTAAGCAACGATACAGTAATATTGTCATTAATAATTATAGATTCGCCCTTGCATCTACTTAAAACTAACATATCCATATTTCCTTTAGTTGCTTTGACCTATATTATTTTTATTGTGATCAAAAAATATTTGTTACATGCTAAATATAGAACAAGGTAAAAGGATAAGGAATAGCAAAAAGATATTGGAAAATTTACCTATAAAATTTTAAGGTAAAATTGAGTTTATGTTTGATTTCAACGCACTATTTAGAACATAAAGCATATAAATCATGATAACTCGGCGTAAGTTGATCAGCAAATAAATCAACTTCTGGCTTAACAAAAACAGATGTTTGTTGCTCTACGACTAAACCGCATTTCGTAAGCCAATCTAAAGCTTCCTGATCACTATACCATGCCATAAAATGTCTTGGAAATATTGTGCCAATAGGTAAAGAAACAATAAATTCAAGGGGCAAGTTTGGGGGCAACTAATTAAAGCAACGCCATAATTAAAGCATTTCTTTCTTTTTTTAATTTCACTAATTAATGTATTTTTATCCATTGTATTCTCCAAAGTAATTTATTGAATACATAATTTTATACGGTAATACCATATAAAAGTCCCTCTCCTTTATTTCCAAATTGTGTGTCATTTGCATCATCCTTTTGCTTTTGTATACATTGATATATTTCATCACGATAAACTAAAATGGATTTTGGCGCATTTATACCAATTTTTATTTGTTTGCCTTTAATGCTTAAGATTTTAATTTTGATGTTACCATCAATGACAATCGCCTCTTCTAACTTGCAAGTTAACACTAACATGCTTACCTCCTTGCACAACGTTGAAAATTAAGATTTAAATTTAACAAAACCTTATTAAGATCATCTTTTGTAAATGGTTTTTTAAGAAAAGCACTAAATTTTGATTTTAGCGCAACATTTCTGTATTTTGGATTGCTGGAAATTGCAATACTTGGAATCGGGTTTCTTTTATGATGAGCCTGCACGGATTTTATAAAATTAATCCCTAACCCATCAACTAATTCCATATCTGAAATTATTAATTTGTTGTGATTTAAGGATGCAACATATGGAAAAGCTGCGGCTATGGAGTCAACACAAGTGCAGCTTAAATCTAATTCTGCCAATAAATGCATTATGATAATTTGTTGCAGCTTGCAATCGTCGATAACTAATATATCTGATTTTAGATCACTTCTTGACTGTGCTAAAAAACCAATTTTCCTTAATAAACCTACATTCCTGTTTATACTCACAATTTCCTCGCATAGGTACGAGGACTTATAGCCAAATTCCTGCTTTTACGTTATTATAAAAACGAGGCTTTGTCCTCATATATTCAGTATATGCTTGAGCCAGCAAGGCAGCCGCCTTGCTGGTTCTTTTTTATTTTATCCTCACATGTATTAAGCCTTGCTTGGGACATGTTCACACCCATCCTAACAATAATGTTATGTTTGTCAACAAAAAAGTTATTTTTTGTTGTAAAACGTATCTTTTTGATTAAAAAATACGCATTTCTGTTATTTTAATTTAACTATTTCAACATTTATGCTATATTAACGTTATTTTTTAGTCAATATAGCCATAAGGTAGAAAAATGAACCAAGCCTTAAAAGTTAATGCGGGAGAAAATGAATCACTGGAGATTGCCAAAAATCTTAGCAACCTCCTCAAAAGCCACAATTTAAATGTTAATCAGCTAGCCCAAGAACTCGGCATACCAATGATGACCATAAGACGCTTGGCACTGGGCAAAACTGTTAATCCAAGAATAGCTACATTAAAACTCATTGCCGATTATTTCAATATAACTGTTGACTCTCTGTTAGAATGGAATAATCAAGAAATTATTAAAAATTCCCAAAAAGCAGTACCTCGTTTTGTGCCAATATTAACTTGGGAAACAATAAAAAAAATAAAAACTATTAAAGACCTGAATTTAACAAACTGGAAAGAATGGCAACCAGTTTCATTAGGCAATAAATCTGCAATAAGCACAGATGCGTTTGCTTTAGAAAGCAAGCCATCGATGTATCCACGTTTTCCCCAAGAAACATTATTTATCATTGACCCTAATATACATCCCGCTGATGGTGATATCGTATTAGTTAAAATTAAGGATAGCAATGAAGTCACACTAAGAGAATTAACTATAGACCCCCCGGAACGACTTTTACATCCTTTAACAGCAGGGTCTGCTGTCTTAAGTTACTCGGATAAGTTACATGAGACAATAGGCGTAAATACACTTACGATGTTATATAATAAACGAATTCATGGTTAAATATTATAACCTATTAAATAGGATACAAATTTGTAGAGTCTTATATGGACGTAATTACAGGAATATTTTCTAATCTCGCACGCAAAATACGTGGAGCATCAGATACAAAATCTGATTATATTTTTTATAAAATAGTTGATTCCTTTGAAGAAGACCAAACCTATAAACTACAATGCATAAATACTAAGGCGACTTTTAATTCAAAGATAACAGAAATTGTTTTTGATATTGACATATTACACGGACTCCATCCGGTACAAGCATGTTATATAGGCATTGAATATTCAAGACACATCAAAAACATTAGTCCTTCTGCTAAACTTCAAGAAAAGCAAACGAAAAAAATATGCAAATTATCTGTATGCAGATATGGCAAATACAGGTTACGCTTTCAAGATCGGGATGGCGAAATTTGCTTTATTGATAATAATAATAATGGAAAAGAATTTATCATGGATCCCAGAGATATTGCTTTATCAGAAGAACTTATAAACGAATTTGATGCAGCGCAAGCTTTTTATATTGGATTACTAGCAGGTTTCTGTATAAATAACATTACAAACCAAAAATCCCAAAATCAACATTTTCAAAAACCAAAACTTAGAATAATTAAATAGCAAAAATAAGGTGACAATATGATAAATAAAGAAAAAGCAAAAACACTAAATATTGAAAACCCTATAGGTTTTAAAATATTGCTGCTTTTGAGTATGGTATACATGTCAATAATGATTTGTAATGCCGTTCTTACGAACAGATACATAGGAACCAATACCATTTTTATTTTAGGCGGCACTTTAACCTCGCCTTTCGTTTTTATCTTAGATGATATAGTAGCTGAAATTTATGGCTATAAAATTACTAGATTTATGATTATCTCAGGTTTTTTATCGCAAACTTTGTTTGCGCTTATATGCCAACTTGCTGTTATAGCTCCCCACCCGTTATTTTTTAAAGAATCCACAGAATATATGCATATTTTAGGTCCGTCTTTACTGCGCATAGACCTTGGCGGTTTTGTAGCTTACATAACCGCAAATCTTATAAATTCGTATATACTGACAAGATGGAAAATATTATTAAAAGGACGTAAATTTTGGCTACGCAGCCTTGGCTCTTCCACGTTTTCAGAAGCTTTGTACTCATTTCTTGCTATATTACTTATGGAGCTAAAATCTATACCTTTACATAACGTATTAAAAATTATTTTAATTAGTTATTTAATAAAAGCTTCTTACTCATTTATATTTGCAGGTCCAGCCCAACTTTTAGTAAATTATATTAAAAGACTAACCGGTATAGATGTATATGATTTTCCTAAAAGATTTACTCCCTTTAAATACTTAAACGCAGAACAGGAAAGTCAACCATGATAATCACCAAAATTATATCGGGCGGACAAACAGGTGTAGATAGAGCAGCTCTAGATGTTGCAATTGAATTAAAAATATCACACGGTGGCTGGTGTCCAAAAGGCAGACGGGCTGAACTTAATACTACTATTCCAAGCAAATATCATCTTAAAGAAACCGAGTCAGAAAAATTTGAAGAAAGAACTAAATTAAATATCAAAGACTCAGATGGCACATTAGCACTAGTGCCAAAAACCCCCATTAAAATTACCGATGGTACTATTTTAACTATTGAGGAAGCAAAACTTAAAAATAAACCGCTGTTAATCATTAACCTATCAAAGAAACCCCCCGTTGAGATTATCTTAAAATGGATTGGCGAAAATAATATTAAAACATTAAACATCGCTGGCCCAAGAGAATCACAAAGTACCGGAATATACGATATTAGTTTTAAATTTCTTTATGAAACTATTAAAAAAATAAACAACGACCTCCAAATTAAAAATGGCTGTGTTTTTTACAAAACAAAGCCAATTTCAGGGGGCAAGTTTGGGGGCAACTAATTAGAACCAATCATTAAAAACCACTATCCATGCAGCACTAAGCCAAACGTTAAGTAGTCGCCGCCCCACCAAATAATTCCCAAAACCCCGTAATTTTTACGCTAGTTTTTAATTTTTTTATTTGCGATAATCTACTGTTTGATAATTTTAAAAATTAAAAATAGAGGTTTAACAATGAAAACTGATTTTATTTATGCGTTAACAAATAACTTTGAAAAACATGCTCAAAAAACCGAGGATGGTGTGGAATTTTGGTTAGCACGTGAGCTGCAACAATTGTTAGGTTATGAAGAATGGAGAAATTTCCATAATGTTATAGCCAAAGCAAAAGCAGCCTGTACAAATTCCAAGCATAACACTACAGACCATTTTGTTGACGTCAACAAAATGGTTGAATTAGGCTCTGGTAGCCAACGCGAAGTCAACGACATCATGCTCACCCGCTATGCCTGCTATTTAATTGCACAAAATGGTAATCCAAAGAAATCGGAAATTGCTTTTGCTCAAACTTATTTCGCTATGCAAACCCGCCGGGCAGAATTGATTGAGCAAAAACTTTTAGAAACCGAACGTGTTTCTGCCCGCAAAAAATTGGCTATTACTGAAAAAGAACTATCGAAAACTATTTATGAACAAACTGGAGGAAATAAAAATTTTGCCCTTATTCGAGGCAAAGGTGATTTTTCGCTTTTTAGAAAAACAACCCAAGAAATGAAAGATCAATGGAATGTTCCCAAAAATCGCCCTCTTACGGATTTTGCCCCTACAATTATCTTAAAAGCTAAAGATTTTGCTGCAGAAATTACTATTTTTAACGCAAAAGAACATAACATGCAAACAGAAGCTGCTGTCTCGCAAGAACACATTACAAACAATGCAGCCGTTCGCAAAACATTATTAGACAGAGGTATTTGTCCTGAAAAGCTTCCTACTGCTGAAGATGTTAAAAAAGTCGAGCGTCGGCTTGCAACTGAAAAGAAAAAGTCGTTGGAAAAACCAGATTCTTTATAAAAAGTGGTTTTTTAATTCCGTCGAATTCTACGGGATTTAAAAACAAACTCCCCACAACTCTTCTCGTAATTCAATAATTCTTTATCGAATATCAATAATTTGGTCGATCAAGTATTACTATTACTTGCATTTTATTTATAACACCAATATTATCGCATCATTCATTATTAATATCTTAAGGAGAACAACATGTCTGATGCATTAGGAATGATCGAAACCAAAGGTTTTGTCGCAATGGTAGAAGCAAGTGATGCCATGGTAAAAGCCGCTAAAGTTGAATTGGTTAACTACGAAAAAATCGGCGGTGGTTATGTGACTGCTGTGGTTCGTGGCGATGTTGCCGCAGTTAAAGCAGCAACTGATGCCGGCGCCCGCGCTGCACAACAAGTTGGTGAGTTAGTATCGGTACATGTCATCCCAAGACCGCATGCAAATATCGATGCTGCATTGCCTTTAGGCCGTGAAAAAACAAAAAACAAGTAAGGGGGCTAATAAATGCAGCTTGGAAAAGTTATCGGCACCGTGGTTTCCAGCCAAAAAGATGAGAAACTTGAAGGCTTAAAATTACAAATCGTCAAACATATTGATACTGACGGCAAACCACTGAACTCTTTTGTTATTGCAGCTGATTCCGTCGGCGCAGGAGTTGGTGAAATTGTTTTAGTTGCTGCAGGAAGTTCTGCACGACAAACAACTATCACAGAAGGTAAACCGGTTGATGCTGTTATTATGGCAATTGTTGATGAATTGGAAATCAACGGCGAAACTAAATATTCTAAGTAACTGAAATTGTAGATAAAGAAACATAATCTACAAACAGAAAACATAGGATCTTACGATAGATCTAAACTATAAATTACGATCTATTGAAGTTATCCCGGAAATCGCGAAGCGATTATCCGGGATCCACATAAAAGTAAAGGATGCCATCATGTCTATCAGCGAACAACAAATAAGTTCGATCGTCGATCGTGTAGTCAATAAATTGGTAATTCCTGCCTCGGAAACCAAAACAAAAAGCGCGCCGCAAAAATCAAATATCACCACACAAGTTAATAACACTCCCGGATGTTTCACTGACATCGAAGAAGCAATTTTCGCAGCAGAAAAAGCTTTCCTTGAATATAAAACTATTCCAGTAGAACAACGCAAAAAAATCATTACTGCTATTCGTGAAATCTGCACTGAAAACATTGAACAAATTGCACGATTAGCAGTTGAAGATACTGGACTTGGCAGATACGAAGATAAATTAAGAAAGAATGAATTAGCAATTAACAACACTCCGGGCATAGAAGATCTGGAGCCAATAACTTTTACCGGCGATAACGGCTTAACTATTTTAGAACATGCACCTTATGGCTTAATCGGCTCTATTACGCCCTGCACTAATCCATCAGAAACAATTATAAGCAATACTATTGCGATGATCGCTGGAGGTAACGCCGTAGTTTTTAATCCTCATCCAAGCGCTAAAAAAATATCTGTTTTAACTATAAGTTTAATTAACCAAGCAATTATTTCTGCGGGCGGGCCGCCAAATTTAATTACCACTGTAATCAACCCAACAATTCAGTCAGCACAAACTTTAATGAAACATTCAAAAATAAACTTGCTGGTAGTCACTGGCGGACCTGCTGTAGTAGATGCTGCAATGCAATCCGGCAAAAAAGTTATTGCTGCAGGACCTGGCAATCCACCAGTTGTAGTTGATGAAACGGCAGATATTGACAAAGCTGGCCGTGACATTGTAATGAGCGCATCTACTGACAATAATATTATTTGTTTAATTGAAAAAAATATTATTGCAACACGCGCTTGCGCAGATGAATTAAAAAAAGCGTTAATCAAACATGGCGCGGTTGAACTTAACAATTACCAAGCTAAACAATTAGAAAAAATTATCGTGCAAGATGGTCATCCAAATAAAAAATGGGTTGGCAAAGATATTCAATTAATTTTGCAACAAATCGGATTGCAAGTTGATCCATCCGAACGTTTAGCTTTTGTTGAAACTGATGCAAACCATCCATTTGCAAAATTAGAATTATTAATGCCGGTATTACCATTTATTCGCGCAAAGGATGTTGATGAAGCAATTGAAATTGCTTATCAATTAGAAGACGGTTGTTTTCACACTTCGGTTATGCATTCAAAAAATGTAGAACACTTACACAAAATGGCGGTAAAAATGAATACTTCCATTTTTGTAAAAAACGGTCCGGCACTTGCAGGACTCGGAATCGAAGGTGAAGGACCTGCATCTTTTACCATTGCTTCACCAACCGGCGAAGGAGTTACTACCGCACGTCATTTTACCAGAATTAGAAGATGTGTATTAAGCGGATATTTTAGGATCGTATAATAAATGCCAAAAACAGCAGAACAAATTGTACAAGCTGTAAAAAACGCTGGAGTAATCGGTGCAGGCGGCGGCGGGTTTCCTACACATGTAAAACTACAAACAAAAGTTGATACCATCATTGCTAATGGTTCTGAATGCGAACCGCTTCTTGCTAGCGATCGCACCATGATGGTACAAAAACCAGAATTATTAATCGAAGGCATGCAGCATGCAATGCGGGCAACCTCTGCTAAACAAGGAATTATTGCATTAAAAGCGCATTATCATGACGCAATTGATGCAATTAAAAAACACTTACCAGCTGACGGATCAATCAAATTACATTTATTAGATAATTATTATCCTGCCGGCGATGAATTTTTATTAGTTTACGAAGTAACTGGAAAAATAATTCCCGAAGGCGGCATTCCCTTAAATGTCGGCATCGTCGTAAATAACGTAATTACTTTAATGCAAATTGCACATGCGGTAAACGGCAAACCAGTTACCGAACGCGCTGTAACTTTAATTGGAGAATTTCGTGAACCAAAAATCGTAATTGTTCCAATCGGCACAACTTATAATGATTTAATTAAATTAGCGGGCGGATTAAACATAAGTGATGCGGTTTTAATTGACGGCGGCCCAATGATGGGAAAAATTGTTGATGACTGGAATCAGGGAATCGGCAAAACTACCAGCGGCGTAATTGCATTACCTAAAAATCATTTATTAATTCGAAAAGCTAAAAAATCTTTAGAACAAATAATCAAACAAACAAAATCTGCATGCTGCCAATGTTTTCGCTGCACCGATCTTTGTCCGCGCAATTTATTAGGACACGAATTATATCCGCACATGACGATGCGCACGGTAGCATACAATAACGCTGAACCAACAAAACATATCACTTCTGCGTTTTTATGCAGTCAATGCGGCATGTGTGAACTGATTGCTTGTGATTTTATGCATCTTTCACCTCGCAAAGTTTTTGCAGCGTATAAAAATGAATTAATATCACGTGGTGTAAAAAGTCCACATAAAAATGTACCGGCTAAAACCAATTCACAATTTAAAAATCGCAAACCATCGATTCAAATGGTAATAAAAAAACTTAACTTGGAAAAATATAATTGCAAACCGGTTTTTGCGGGAATACAGCAAACTAAAATGGTACGTATTCCTTTGAGCAAACACATTGGAACACCTGCAATTTCCCAAGTTAATCTAGGACAAATGGTACACAGATGTGATATTATAGCGGCTACGCCGCAAGATGAATTAGGCGCGGTTTATCACGCGTCAATTGATGGCAAAGTAACTGAGATAGGTAATGATTATATAGAAATATCGGGGTAAGTAAAAATGGGGTCAAGGCTTGAATTTTAAGCTTTGGCTTAATGAATAGAAGTAACGGAGTCAGGTTTTAGATTTTTAATTTAAAGTGTAAAATTCAAGCCTTGACCCCGCTACGGAGAACAACGATGCAAAAACCAGCACTAGGACTAATTGAATTCAACTCGGTAGCACGAGGTATATTTGCGACTGATGCAATTGCCAAAAAAGCTCCGGTTACAATTCTTAACAGCAACCCAATCTGCCCGGGCAAATACATGGTGATTTTTGCAGGCGAAGTTGCCGATGTCGAAGAATCATTACAAGCTGGTATTACCGCGGGAAATGATAACGTAATCAATAATTTATTTTTACCACAAATTCATTTGGATGTAATTCCCGCTGTTGCCGGAACAACTGAAATAAAAAAATTTGATGCGATTGGTATTATCGAAACTTTTTCAATCGCATCCTGCATTGTTGGAGCAGATTTAGCAGCTAAAGCATCATCAGCAAAATTAGTAGAAATTAGATTAGCAAACGGTTTAGGCGGCAAAGGTTATTTTGTGATGACTGGAAAATTAGCTGACATTGAAGCATCAATTGATGCGGCAAAAGAACACATTAAAACCGAAGGATTATTAGCAGGATGTGAAATTATTCCAGCGCCGCATCCGGATTTGATTGAAGAAATTTATTGGACAGGAATATAAAATGCAATTAGCAAAAGTAATCGGCACAATCGTCGCAACACAAAAACATGACGCTTTAAACGGCATAAAAATTTTAATGATTCAGCCGTTAAACGATGATTTAAAACCAGCAGGTAAACCGATTGCTGCAGTTGATCCAGTAGTAAAAGCCGGATTAAATGATTTGGTACATTGGGTAACAGCAAGAGAAGCTGCATTAACTTTACCAGATTCATTTACACCAGTTGATGCTGCGATTACCGGAATTGTCGACCAAGTTAATCAGGAAGATGTAGGAATTTTGGATAAAGAAAAAATTTTTGAGGATAAAGAATGATACTTGCTAGAATCAAAGGCAACGTGGTTGCAACTGAAAAACATCCTTGTTTTAAAGGACATCGGTTATTGATCGTGCAGCCAATTGACGAACACGGTAAAGATTCAGGTGATTCATTTTTAGCTTGTGATACGGCTCAAGCAGCGCCTGGCGATGTTGTCTTAATTCAGCGCGAAGGTAATACCGCAAGACAATTGTTAGGAACTAAAGATGACCCTTTTCACTCTGTAATTGTAGGTATTGTAGATAAAATAGCATCGCGGGACGTGAGCTTTACATAATTACAAGGCGTTGTTTGTTGCTTTGTAATCATGTAAAGCTCCGTCCCCCGATTCTGATTAAAAGGAAATAAACCATGACTGATAAAATCGAAGAACTTGTTGAAGTTATTGCACGCCGCGTAACTCAAAAATTACAACAAGCTGGAATTGCCCAACCAGATTTAGTTGCGGCCGGCGCATGCGGTTTATCACCAGACTCATGCGAACATTGCGGCTTATGTGTGATTAAAAAACCTGAAGCTGTAAATAATATGCTGCGCGAAGGCGCAGACCGCATTAGTACTAATCCGGGAATTGACCGCAATGTTGATACAAAACTTGCCGGCATGATTGATCACACCTTATTAAAACCAGATGCAACCCGTGAACAACTTAAAAAAGTTTGCGATGAAGCAAAAAAATATCATTTTGCTACGGTTTGTGTAAACTCAAGTAATATTCCTTTTGTCTCACGCGAATTAAAAGGCAGCGGTGTAAAACCAATTGCAGTAGTTGGTTTTCCGCTTGGCGCAGCCAGCCCACAATCTAAAGCATTTGAAGCGAAAGAAGCAATTAAAAATGGCGCAGAAGAAATTGATATGGTAATTAATATTGGCGCACTAAAATCCAAAGATTATGTAACTGTTTATCGCGATATTCTAGCAGTAGTTGAAGCATCTAAACCGCATAAAGTGAAAGTGATTTTAGAAACTTCTAATTTGGATCACGACGAAAAAGTTATTGCATGCGCATTATCCAAAACTGCCGGCGCTGCATTTGTAAAAACTTCTACTGGCTTTGGTTCCGGCGGAGCAACTGTGGAAGATATTGCATTAATGCGCAAAATTGTCGGAAGTGATATGGAAGTAAAAGCATCCGGCGGAATTCGCAGCACAGAGGATGCAAAGAAAATGATTGCAGCCGGCGCTGATCGCATCGGCGCATCTGCAAGTATTGCAATTGTAACAGGAACAAAAGCCAAAGGTGGGAAATATTAAATTGTATTCAAATAACATTCTATCACAAACGATTATGGAGTTTTGGGTTGATTTTTTTCTCCTCCTTGGCACATCCATGTGCCTCCCGCGCCTCCATCCATGGGCGCTAGTCGTCGAAAAAAACAACCCAAAACTCTTTATAATCGTTTGCAAAAGCAACAGGAGCATTTATGACAAAAGATAATTTTGAACTAAGAACTTTAATTTTTATTGATAGTTTACAGCCGCAGTTAGCACAATTTATTGCTAAAGATAATAAGGTTTATGATCCGGCAGAATATGATGCTGCCTTAATGCTGGAAATTGCTCCTGCGATGGAAATTCACAGTATGATTGATATGGCACTAAAAAATACTGCCGTACGTTTAGGTTCAGTGGTAACCGAAAGACAATTTGGTTTAATGCAGGTACAACACGCCGACCAGGGCGAAGTAAAAGAAGCCGGAAAAGCAGTGCTGCGCGAAACTGGTTTAGATGAAAATGACCGCGCTGAAGTTAAAATATTAACTAATAAAATTATTCGCAGTGTTGAACAAGATCACGCAATTATGTTTACCGGAACTGCTCGCGGCAATATGGTTTTAGCTGGCGAATCTGTTTTAATCATGGAAACTACTCCCGCAGCTTATTTAACCATTGCATGTAATGAAGCATTAAAAGCTGCGCGAGTTAAATTAATTCAAATCAAACCATTCGGTGCGTCTGGTCGTTTAACTATGAGCGGACCGGAAGCGGAAATTGATGCAGCAGCGGAAGCCGCACGATCTATTTTGGAACAACTAAATAAAATGCAGGCAAGCGGAACCAGCAAACAACTTGGATAAAAAAATGGGCGACCGAAAAAATTATATCACAAACCAAATCGTAAAATATTCGCAAAAACTAGATATTAAAAATTTTGGCGCCAATCACGACGGTAATATCAGCGCAAAATTCGATGACGTTTTGCTCGCAACTCCAACTGCAGTTAGCAAAGGTAACATTGTTGCTGATATGATTATCACTTTAGATATGGACGGCAAAAAAATTGAAGGGATTGGTAAACCATTTTCTGAAATTAAATTACATTTAGCTGCTTATCGCGCACGCACTGAAGCAAAAGCTGTAGTACATTCTCATCCTCCTTTTGCTACAGCGCATGGATTAGTTGGTAAACCATTAATGCCATGTTTACCTGAAGCTATAATTTCCATCGGTGATGTTATCCCAGTAATTCCCTTTGCGATGCCGGGCGCACCTGAAAATGATACCATAATTACCGACG
Organism: Gammaproteobacteria bacterium; assembly: GCA_050123375.1. GTDB lineage: Bacteria > Pseudomonadota > Gammaproteobacteria > UBA12402 > UBA12402 > JASFHF01. Next base: position 15,876 of record JASFHF010000012.1, on the reverse strand, counting down.
CACTTAATCAAGCAGATGTATTTATCATGCCAGGCAATGGCGTGTTGGCCATCGGTGATAGCGTTGAACAAGCTTATTTGCGGCTTGAATTAGTTGAACACGTAGCTAAAATTCAGTTTTATGCTGTGCAAATGGGAACGCCTACAACGCTCGCGCCAGAACACTTAAATAAACTTTTAGAAAAACGCGCATCAATCGGCCTTGGCCCGAAAAAATCTGAAAGGAATAATTTAGATTTAATTAAAGAATTAATTGCCGAAGAAATTAAAAAACATTTGTAACAACATGGATCCCACGGTCAAGCCGCGGAATGACAATGATATGAAAACTACAATTATAATTCCAGCACGGTACGCATCAACTAGATTGCCAGGCAAACCATTAATAAAAATTGCAGGCCAAACTATGCTGCAGCGCGTTTATCAAATAGCGCTTGAGGCAATTAAAAATATTGCTGACGCAAAAATCTTAATTGCTACCGATGATAAACGTATCGCCGATCATGCCAAAGAAATTGGCGCTGATTTTATAATGACACCTATTAGCTGCCCTACTGGAACTGATCGGGCATGGAAAGCAGTTGAACAACTAGATGACAAACCTGAATTTATCTTAAATCTGCAAGGTGACACACCATTTACTCCGCCAGATTTTATTACTAAATTAATTGAAACCGCAACTCATGATAAAAACGCAAAAGTCATCACCCCAGTGACACAACTAAGCTGGAAAGAATTAGACAAATTACGCGAACACAAAAAACAAACTCCGTTTAGCGGCACCACAGTTATTTTAGATAAAAATAATAATGCACTATGGTTTTCCAAAAATATTATTCCAGCAATCCGCAAAGAAAAAAAATTCAGGCAAGAATCTAATCTATCACCAATTTATCGTCATATTGGTATTTATGGTTATCGTTTTGAGATGCTGCAGAAATATGTAACTTTAGAACCAACTAATTATGAAAAATTAGAAGGTCTGGAACAATTACGTTTACTAGAAAATGGTTTTACAATTCGAACAGTACCAGTTGACTATCAAGGCCGCCCAGCTATGTCTGGAATTGACACAATTGAAGATGTTAAACGAGCTGAAGAGTTAATCAGGAAATAACAAAATGCGACTTTTTCTATGCCGACATGGCAACACTTTTGGGCCTGATCAACAAGGCGGCGAACGCATTTTTATGTGTGGCAGTAAAAATAATATTCCGTTGGTTAAATTCGGTCGTGCTCAAGCCCGTAATATGGCAAAATATCTTACAGACAATAATATCAAACCAACCGCAATTTATGCCAACCATTTAATCCGCATCTGGGAATATGCTGAAATCATTAAAGAATATTTTTGGGAAAACCAAAACATTGAAATTCCTTTATCTAAAGATGAACGTTTGCTGGAACTTGATTATGGAAATTGGGCGGGATTAACTTCTTCCGAAGTAATCGCCAAATTTGGCCAACAAGCCTGGGATGATTGGCAAAATAAACGCATTATTCCTAATTACGCACCGCATAATTGGGAAATGACACGTGAAAAAATTATAGAAAATATTCGTAGTTTTTTTGATGATCTTAAAAACAAACATCTTAATGAAACTGTAATTGCCATCGGCAGTCAAGGATCAATTACTTTTGCAAATGAAATGTTTGTTGGCGGCATGGAACAAGCTATCAAAGATAATCATTATAAAATTAAAACTGGCTGTTTTGCTGAAATCAGTTATGATAATGACAAGTGGAACTTGATAAGTTGGAATAAAAACCCAAAAGATTTTTTATAGGAGAAAATGATATGCGCATCCCTATTATTGCCGGCAACTGGAAAATGAATAAAACCATTGATGAAGCTTTGACGCTGGTTAAAGAAATTCATTACAGCTTAACTACTCCGCCAGAAGCAGAAATTATTGTTGCACCAGTTTTTACTGCATTAAATAAAGTTGCGGATTTTTTAAAAGATTCATTTATTAGTGTTGCTGCACAAAATATATTTTGGGAAGATACTGGCGCATATACCGGAGAAGTTTCTGGGTTATTTGCCAAAGATGCCGGCGCTGAATATGTAATTATTGGTCACTCAGAAAGAAGACAATATTTTAATGAAACTAATGAAACCGTAAATAAAAAAATTAAAGCCGCGCTTAAACATCAATTAATTCCAATTTTATGTGTTGGCGAAACTTTGGAACAACGCGAAGCTAACCAAGCAGAAGAAATAATTCATCAGCAAGTAACCCAGGGATTAGTTAGCTTTACTGCAAACGATATCGATAAATTAATCATTGCGTATGAACCAGTATGGGCAATTGGCACCGGTAAAACCGCAACCCCAGAACAAGCGGAAGAAGTTCACGCAATTATCCGTAAAATTATTGCTGAACAATTTGGTAATGATTTGGCTTCCAAAATGCGGATTTTATATGGAGGCAGTGTTAAGCCATCCAATAGTAAAGAATTATTAGCATTAGAAAATATTGATGGCGCTTTAATCGGCGGCGCAAGTTTAAAAGCCAATGATTTTATTGAGATTATTAAAAACATCTAAAACTTGGGTTTAGCCTTTAAATTCTTTTCCCAGCAAGTAAATTTCGGTGGAGCGGCCGCGTGAAGCTTGCGGTTTGCGCGTTACAACTTTAGCAAAACACTTTCGCATATCTTTTAAAAATTCTTCAAAATCAGCGCCTTGAAAAACTTTTACTAAAAAATTTCCCCCAGGTTTCAAAACATGTTTAGCAAAATCCAACGCTAATTCCGCCAAATACATGGCACGCGCTTGATCCGTTGCTTTAATACCGCTAATATTTGGCGCCATATCAGACAAAACCAAATCTGCTTTTTGTTGCTGCATGTAATTCAGTAATTTCTGCATAACTTGTTCTTCACGAAAATCACCTTGAATAAAATCAACACCACTGATCGGTTCCATTGGCAAAATATCCAACGCAAAAACCTTACCTTTTCTTTTGAGAATCTCGATTACAACTTGTGACCAACCACCCGGCGCCGCACCTAAATCAACTACGATCATATCCGGCTTAACCAAATGATCTTTTTGCTGAATTTCCAATAACTTAAATGCACTGCGCGCACGATAACCGCTCTGCTGCGCTTGTTTGACGTACTTATCCTTGAAATGTTCTTTTAACCAGCGTTTGCTGCTTTTAGACTTGACCATACGATTATTTTACTATATTTTCACAAAACATATGAAATTTTCTAACGCTTTTAAAAAAGAGTTGCGCAAAAAGGCGCATGAATTACACCCAATCGTGATTATCGGCGACAAAGGCCTAACGGAAGCTGTACAACTTGAAATCGAACGCGGCCTCCTGGATCACGAATTAATTAAAATTAAAATTGCCAATAATGATAGAAGCGAAAGAAAAAATATTATTGCAAAAATTTGCCAAGATAGAAACGCTGAGTTAATCCAGGCTATCGGCAAAATTGCAGTGATTTATCGCAAAAATAAAGATTAACTTGAAAGCTGGAGGATAGCAAAAATGGAATTAAAACAATGATCGCAGCAATTTACGATACTGTAGGCATTGTTGGTGATATTTTGATTATTAGCGCTTATTTTTTGCTACAGCTTGGTAAAGTAAGCGGCAAAAGCTTACCATATTTATTCCTAAATTTACTTGGCGCATTATTTCTTTTATTTTCTTTAATATTTGCATGGAATTTAGCTGCCTTTACCATCGAAATCGCTTGGATGTTAATTAGTATTTATGGGATATGGTCTACGTTTCGTTGTAATAAATGAAAATTATAGGCAATCAAGAACCAACATCCAATATATTCTTACTATTATCCTCACAGTCAGAATCAGAATCAGAATCAGAATCATAGTTAGAACGCTGTTTTTTATCGAATGATTCTGATATATAATTAAAGATATTTGTCAAAATATTTTCCGCACTTTGCAAGCAATTTTCTGTAAAAAACTTACTTTGACCATACCAGGCCTTACCAGAACGAGGATTAAAATGTAATTTTATATTATATTCCAAGCACTTTTCCAATATATATTTTAATTGGCAATAGCACGTAAAACATGGGCGTTTTTTTCCATAAACCCAGATTTCTTCTCCAGATAAAACATGTAATTTATTTTGCAAAATATAAACAAACCAAAGCTCCGCATGCACAAAAGTAGATTTTATTTTGCTTTTTGAAGCATTTAAAATATATATACTATTATCATTTAATGTTTTACTCGAAATAACTGAAGAAGTTACATCTAATTTTTTTGGTAATTTATTTTTTAGAAGCAATAATATTGCATCAATGGTATTTAAATTATCGATACTTTCTTGTTTCAATCGCGATCTTCTTTTTGATTTTTTTGTATCTAAATTAGACATTTTACTATGTGCTCTTTCGACTGTTTTTTTGTCATGTTTTGATAAAATTTTATGAAAATTTTTTTGCAACAATAAGTCAAGCAAAGAACATTTTTTCTGTTTTATGATTTTATATAAATGCAAAGTGGTTTTTAATTCATTCGCTGAGATAAATAATATATTCCTATTTTTCCAATACATACATTCTATTTCTACCGGTTCTTGTTTGGCATGCTTTAGAAAAAAATAAATAAGTCTGGATATATGACGCATAACTTGTGGTATTCTTTTATACGCAAAAGATTTTGGTTCGGAAATTACCACTTTCTTTGTTAATCCACTTTGTAAGCATCCGCGCCAGTTTTTTTCTTTCAGTTTTTCTCCAAATGAATAACTATTTCCTTTTGCTTGTAAATCGAAAGCACATCTACCAATGCTTTCCCGCCAACATGAAAGATTTTCAATAAACTTATTATAAATAAAAAAGCGTGTGTAAAATATATAAAGTGATAATTTTTTGAGTACTTCTTCAAAATCATCTAAAGTCCCCTTAGTTAAAATTTGTTTAGCGTGTTCTAATTCCTCTGTAGCCTGCATTAAAGATAATTCACATGAATAATCATTATTATATTTAAAAGTAGACCAATATTGATAAAGACTTTCTTTTATATTTGCTATATTTTTAAATAAAATACTAAAATTTTTTAGATATGATTTTAAATTAAGCTTTTTCCCTTCTTTGTATGATTTCAACTCCGCATCTATCAGACTAGTAAATTTATCTAATTTTTTTACTAAATTACCGATTTTCTTAAAAATTAAATGCATATGAGCATACATATAATTCTCCTTCTATTTTAATTTTTGTTGACTTATATACAAGCTTCGTATCCTACGAAACCTATAAAAGAATATATGCAAAAGTGCAAAACTCACATCATACTGACTTATTTTCACCCATTAATTTCTGCGTTTTCACTTTCATTAGTAAATTCGCCCTGATAGGGATAATTTGTATGGTTGTTTACAAACAATCAATGAGTTATGTTTGATGATAGGAATACAACCCTATTTACGTGAGCTATTTATATTCTACGGTAACAATTTCATACTCAATATTGCCACTAGGAGCGGCGACGTTCGCCACGTCACCTTCCATCTTGCCAATAATAGCGCGTGCGATTGGAGAATTCACTGAAATTTTACCAACTTGAATATCGGCTTCGTCTTCACCAACAATTTGATAAGTTACTTCTTGTTCATTTTCCAGATTAAATAAAGTTACTGTAGAACCGAAAACAACTTTGCCTTCATTAGGAATTTTAGAAATATCGATAACTTGTGCCAAAGATAATTTTGCTTCAATGTCTTTAATCCGCGCTTCAATAAACCCTTGTTGTTCGCGTGCGGCATGATATTCTGCATTTTCCTTTAAATCACCATGCGCCCGCGCTTCGGCAATTGCTTTGATGATGTTTGGACGTTTAACATGTTTTAATTCCTCAAGCTCTTTGCGCAGCGCTTCCATTCCTGCTACCGTCATTGGATATCTTTCCATATTTTGCTCCGTAGCGGGATCAAGGCTTGAATTTTACACTTTAAATTAAAAACTTAAAACTTATCTTCGCTACTTTTATTCATTAAATCAAAGTTTAAAATTCAAGCCTTGACCCCATTTTTACTTACCCCGATATATTTTAACCTATAAACTTTTAAAAAAATCCTTAACACTATTTAGCCATGAACCAGATTTCGGACTATGTTTGTTTTTATCTTTAGATAATGATTGTTCTAATTCTTCAATTAATTCTTTTTGTTTATTATTTAATTTAACCGGGGTTTCAATAATTACACGACATAACAGATCACCTTTGCTTCCCCCGCGTACAGACTTAATTCCTTTGCCGCGCATTCTAAATAATTTATTTGTTTGAGTTTCTGCAGGAATTTTTAATTTTATTTTACCGTCTAAAGTTGGCGCTTCAATTTCGCCGCCAAGTGCAGCAACAGTAAAACTAACCGGAATTTCACAATATAAATCATTATCTTTGCGCACAAATATTTTATGTGATTTTACTTCAACTTCAACATATAAATCACCAGCCGGTCCTCCTTGTAATCCAGCTTCACCTTCACCAGCAAGACGAATTCGATCTCCTGTATCAACACCAGCCGGAATTTTAACTGATAAAGTTTTTGTGCGCTGCTTGCGTCCCTGACCATGACATTGCGGACATGGAGTAGAAATTACTTTACCTTTGCCGTGACAAGTTGGACAAGTTTGTTGTACGGTAAAAAAACCTTGCTGTAAATAAACTTGCCCCGTACCTTCACAATCAGGACAAGTTTTAGCAGAAGTACCTTTTTTTGCGCCGCTGCCATTACACGCATCACATTTAGCTAAAACATCCACAGTGATTTTTTTAGTAACGCCTTTAACCGCTTCTTCCAAAGTAATCGTTAAACGATAACCTATATCATCACCTGCCTGAGCATAAGATTGTTGACGACGACGCCCACCAAAAATATCACCAAAAACATCACCCATATCGCCGAAAATATCTTCGAAATTAAATCCGGCGCTACCGCCGCCAAAACCACCAAAACCGCCTGCGCCTGCACCACCAACACCAGCATGACCAAATTGATCATACGCAGCACGTTTTTGCTGATCAGATAAAACATCATAAGCTTCTTTTGCTTCTTTAAATTTGTGTTCAGCATTTTTATCATCAGGATTACGATCAGGATGGTATTTCATCGCAAGACGACGAAAGGCTTTTTTGATTTCAGCCTCGGTAGCTGATTTGGATACGCCGAGTGTTTCGTAGTAGTCTTTTTTAGTCATAATATATTAGAAGGGGTCGCATCTTCACTCATTACATGATGCAACATACAACGCATATGTAATGAGTGAAGATGCGACCCCCAAACCTCATTTTTTATCCTTATCTTCATCCTTCACTTCTTCAAACTCAGCATCAACTGCATCTTCCGGTTTAGCTTGTTCTTTTCCGGCTTCTGCGCCCCCTGCCGTTCCAGCACCTTCAGCTTGCGCTTTTTTCGCATATAAACGTTCCGCCATTTTCGATGAAGCATCAGTTAAGTTTTGCGTTTTCTTTTCAATATCATCTTTGTCATTTCCTTTTACCGCTTCTTTTAATTCTGCAATTGCTTTTTCAATTGCTTCTTTTTCCTCTGCGGTTACATCATCGCCTGCCTCTTTCATAGACTTTTCTGTAGCGTGAGTCAATGCATCTGCCTGATTACGCGCCGCAACCAAGTCATGGAATTTTTTATCTTCCTCAGAGTGCGCCTCAGCATCTTTTACCATCTTTTCAACTTCTTCATCAGATAAACCACTAGAAGCTTTAATCACAATTGATTGTGCCTTGCCAGTTGCTTTGTCTTTTGCAGAAACATTTAAAATACCGTTTGCATCAATATCAAACGTAACTTCAACTTGCGGAACACCTCGCGGCGCTGGCGGAATTCCTGCTAAATCAAATCTACCTAAAGATTTATTAGCAGACGCCTGCTCACGTTCACCTTGTAATACATGAATCGTCACTGTGGTTTGATTATCATCGGCAGTTGAAAAAACCTGATTTGCTTTGGTTGGAATTGTAGTGTTTTTATCAATTAACTTGGTCATTACACCACCTAAAGTTTCAATCCCTAAAGATAAAGGTGTCACATCCAATAATAAAACATCTTTCACTTCACCAGATAATACTGCGCCCTGAATTGCAGCGCCAACTGCAACTGCTTCATCAGGATTAACATCTTTACGCGGATCTTTGCCAAAAAAATCTTTTGCAACTTCCTGAACTTTCGGCATACGTGTTTGACCACCAACCAAAATAACTTCATTGATATCAGAAATACTTTTGCCCGCATCTTTTAATGCAATCTCACATGGTTTGATTGTACGCTTAATTAAATCTTCAACTAAAGATTCTAATTTTGCACGCGTAATTTTAATATGAAGATGCTTCGGCCCGCTTGCATCAGCTGTAATATATGGAAGGTTAACATCGGTTTGTGTTGCTGAAGATAATTCAATTTTAGCTTTTTCCGCTGCCTCTTTAAGACGCTGTAACGCTAGTGAATCATTTCGCAAATCAATACCAGAATCTTTTTTAAATTCATCAACCAAATAATCAATTAAACGCTTATCAAAATCTTCACCGCCAAGGAAAGTATCACCATTTGTTGCCAATACCTCAAATTGGTGTTCCCCTTCAACTTCAGCAATTTCGATAATTGAAATATCAAATGTACCGCCACCCAAGTCATACACTGCAATAATCGAATCGCCACGTTTTTTATCCATACCGTAAGCAAGAGCTGCAGCGGTAGGTTCGTTAATAATACGTTTTACTTCCAACCCTGCAATGCGGCTAGCATCTTTGGTAGCCTGTCGCTGCGAATCGTTAAAATACGCCGGCACGGTAATCACCGCTTCTTTGACTTCCTGCCCTAAATAATCCTCTGCAGTTTTCTTCATTTTGCGTAATATTTCGGCCGAAACTTGCTGCGGCGCCAGTTTATGACCTTTAGCTTCTACCCAGGCATCACCATTATCAGCTTTAACAATCTTATACGGCACCATGTCAATATCGCGTTTTACCATATCATCATCAAATCGACGTCCAATCAAACGCTTGATCGCAAACAAAGTATTTTCCGGATTAGTTACCGCCTGACGTTTGGCAGCCTCACCTACTAAGATTTCGTCATTTTCGGTGTAAGCAACAATTGATGGGGTGGTACGACGCCCCTCAGCATTCTCAATCACCCGCACTTTGCCCCCGCTTTCCATCACCGCAACACAAGAATTGGTGGTACCTAAATCGATTCCGATAATTGCCATAAATTGTCTCCTCGTTTTGTTCTTTGATATCCCTTATATATGGGGGAAAATCAGTTATTTTCAAGCAGAAAATATGCGAATTTTACATAAAATGCAGTTTTCTTTACTGATGTTACACTGATATTACGCAGACTAGCCTTTTGTGCAAGATCAGTTTTTAAGCTTTCGACACCACAACTCTCGCCGGACGAACCAATCGGCCATTAAGCTCATAACCTTTTTGAAATACATCAAGAATAGTATTCGGTTTAACTTCTGGATTCTGCACCATTGACACTGCTTCGTGATATTGTGGATCAAACATTTCATTTAATGGATTAATTTGTTTAACACCGTGATTTTCTAACACTTTCAATAAACTTTGCTGCGTTAATTCAATCCCCTCGATCATAGCTTTATCCATATTAACCTTTTGCGAATTAATTAACGCATGATCAAAATTATCCAGCACCGGCAATAAATCTTTAACAAATTTTTCTAACGCATATTTATGAGCACTCGCAATATCTTTTTGCGCGCGGCGTCTTACGTTTTCAAGTTCAGCATGTGCTAATAATAATTTATCATGGCTTTCTTTTAGCTCTGTCTTTACTTCAAGCAATTCTTCGCATAATTCAGCATCACCTTCTTCTTCTAATTCCTCCAAATTTTCGATTTCCTGCTCCAACTTCTCTTTTAATAATGGATCGCCTGACTGCCGCTTTTTGTCTTTTTGTTCTGCTGGTTTCTTCTTTAACTTCTCGTTTTTAAATGGATTGCTCATTTTTTCTCCAAATTCGTTATTGTTTAAGAATACGCTTATTATATGACATATGTGGCCAATCAGTATATAATTCAAGCATTTTTTACAGGAGAAATACCATTATGACGACTTTTAAATCAATGAATACTAATGATCATGAACAAGTTATTTTTTGTAACGATCCGGATAGCGGTTTAAAAGCTATTATTGCAATTCACGATACACAACTTGGCCCCGCGCTTGGCGGTTGCCGAATGTATCCGTATACCAGTGAAAAAGATGCATTATTCGACGTATTGAGACTATCGCAAGGTATGACATATAAATCCGCCGTGAGCGGTTTGAATTTCGGCGGCGGCAAATCAGTCATTATCGGTGACCCAACCAAACTATCTTCTGAACAATTATTCCGTACTTTTGGCCGTTTTGTTGATGGTTTAAATGGGCGTTATATTACCGCTGAAGATGTCGGAACTGATGTAAGCACAATGGAATGGGTACGTATCGAAACGCGCCATGTCGTTGGAATTCCAACTTATCTTGGTGGTTTAGGAGATCCTTCCCCTGTTACTGCACATGGAACTTTTGTAGGAATTAAAGCTTCGCTGAAAAAACAAACCGGCAATGATGATCTTGCGGGAATAAAAGTTGCGGTACAAGGCGCGGGTCATGTTGGATACTATTTATGTCAGGAATTACACGAACATGGCGCTAAACTTTTTGTTGCTGATATCAACAAGGACGCACTAAAAAAAGTGGCTGATGAATTTAGTGCAACTATTGTTAAGCCTAATGAAATTTATAGCCAAGATGTAGATGTATTTGCGCCTTGTGCTTTAGGAGCAATTCTTAATGATGAAACTATTGCGCAATTAAAATGTTCAGTTGTTGCTGGAGCCGCCAACAATCCGTTATTGGATGAAATGCAACATGCTGATACACTAAAACAACGCGGGATTTTATACGCACCTGATTATGTAATTAATGCTGGCGGACTAATCGACGTTGCATCAGAATTTTTTGAAGCTGGCCGCAAACTAGCTTGGGATAGAACGGAAGGTATTTATGATACATTATTAAAAGTTTATACGCTTGCAGAAAAAGATAACGTTTCTACCGCTTACGCCTCCAAAAAAATGGCAGAAGATCGTATTCATGGAGTCAAACGCTGCAAAAATATCTTTACGCGACGAAGTAAACGAAAAACAGGGGATTAAATTATTAATCAATATCGGGGTACGTAATAATGGGGTCAGGTCTTGAGTTTTACGCTTCTTCGTAACGAAGTCAGATCCTGAATTTTAAGTTTTAGGTCTTTAAGTAAAGTTTAAAACTCAAGACCTGACCCCGCTAAGTGGTACCACTAACCCCGCTACGGAGAAAATTGGAATAGCAAAATATGAAAAAAACTTATAAAGTCATCGACGGTAACGAAGCAGCAGCGGATTCCGCATTCCGCACTAATGAACTTTGTATAATTTACCCAATCACTCCTGCTACATCAATGGGAGAGTTATGCGATCAATGGGCAGCAGAAGGACACAAAAATATTTGGGATACAATTCCTGACGTAGTAGAAATGCAAAGTGAAGCTGGTGCGTGCGGCGCAGTACATGGTGCATTGCAAACTGGAGCGTTAGCAACAACATTTACTGCTTCACAAGGTTTATTGTTAATGATTCCAGACATGTTTCGCATCGCTGCAGAACTTACACCAACAGTGTTTCATGTTGCATCCAGAATTGTTGCTTATCAGGGAATGTCAATTTTTGTTGATCATTCTGACGTAATGGCAACACGCACCACTGGTTTCGCTATGATGTGTTCGTCCAATGTACAAGAAGTTCATGATCTCGCGTTAATTTGCCAAGCAGCTGCAATCAAAGGCCGCGTACCATTCGTACATTTTTTTGATGGATTTCGCACCAGCGGCGAAGTTAACAAAATTGAATATATAACTGATGAACAAATTAAACAATTAATTGATAAAGATTCCGTGATTGCACATCGTAACCGCCGTATGCATGCCGGTTGTCCGACAACGCGCGGCACAATTTATAATTCAGATATTTATTTTCAAATGCGCGAAGCGATGAATCCGTACTACGATAAATTGCCAGAAGTCATATATAATGTTATGCAGCAATTCACCAAACTTACCGGCAGAAAATATAATTTAGTAAATTATTATGGTCATCCTAAAGCAGAAAAGATCATTGTATTAATGGGTTCCGGCGCTGAAACTGCACGCGAAACAGTTGAATATTTGCAAAAAGAAAAAATTGGTGTATTACAAATCCATTTATTCCAACCGTTTCCGAAAAAATATTTTTTAAAAGCTTTGCCCAAAACCTGCAAAACAATTGCGGTGCTTGATCGCACCAAAGAAAGCGGTGCGGGCGGTGAACCTTTATACCAAAAAGTTACCACAACAATTTTAGAAAACTTCAACTCAAAAATTCCGCCAAAAGTCATTGGTGGGCGTTATGGCATTGCGGGTAAAGATTTTACTCCCGCAATGGTCAAAAGAATTTTTGCCGAACTTGACAAAGAAAAACCAAAAAATAATTTTACCATCGGTATTAATGATGACATCACACACACTCATTTAGATTATGACGAAGACTTCTATATCGAACGTAACGATGTTTACCGTGCGATTTTCTATGGTCTTGGCGCAGATGGAACCGTCAGTGCAAATAAAAATACCATGAAAATTATCGGTGAAACTACCAATCATTATGTGCAAGGTCATTTTATTTATGATGCAAAAAAAACCGGCTCGAAAACTATTTCGCATTTACGTTTCGGTTCAAAGAAAATTCGTTCTTCTTATTTAATTAAACGTGCAAATTTTATCGGTTGTCATCAGTTTGATTTTGTCAAAAAATATAATGTCTTGGAAAACGCCACCGAAAATACTATATTTTTGTTAAACGCACCTTTTGCCGCAGAAAAAGTCTGGAATGAATTACCATGTGAATTGCAAGAAATAATTATCAAGAAAAAAATAAAGTTCTATGTTATTGACGCATATAAAGTCGCTCGTGAAACTAAAATGGGAGCGCGCATTAACACGATTATGCAAACTTGTTTCTTTGCATTATCCAGTATTATTCCAATTAAAGATGCAATTAATAAAATTAAAGAAACGATTAAAAAAACTTATTTAACTAAAGGCGAGGAAATAATTGCACAAAACTTTTTAGCGGTAGATCAAGCTCTAAAAAATTTATTTGAAGTTAAAATTCCTGCGCATGCATGCAGCACAAAAACTTTTCGTCCAGTAATCAGCGAACAAGCTCCGGATATAATTCGTAATATCGAAGGCATTATGTTAGCCGACCAGGGAGACGCTTTAGCGGTAAGTTGTTTTCCTGCGGAAGGTTATTTTCAATCATGTGCTACTTGTTGGGAAAAACGCGATTTAGCAGCTTTCATTCCAAAATGGATTCCCGAAAATTGCATTCAATGCGGGCGTTGTAGTTTAGTCTGCCCACACACCTGCATCCGCGCAAAAAAAGTTTCGAACGATGACATTAAAAAAGCACCTGAAACTTTTCAAACCTGCAAATTGCGCGGCAAAAACGATGACGATAAAGCTTATGCATTACAAATTTACGCTGAAGATTGTACCGGCTGCGGTTTGTGTATAGAAACTTGCCCAACTAAAGAAAAAGCTTTAGAAAAAATCATAAAACCTTCTGATTTAACTGCTGAACAACAAAATGTTGCGTTTTTTGAAAGTCTACCTTATGAATCGCGTGAAAATATTAAAACTTCCGCCGACGCGCAATTTTTACGGCCATTTTTTGAATTTTCCTGTGCGTGCGCCGGATGCGGTGAAACACCTTATGTGAAATTAATTTCACAATTATTCGGCAATCGAATGATTATTGGCGATGCTTGTGGATGCTCTTCAGTATTCGGCGGTAGTTTTCCAAGCCCATGGGCAGTAGACGAGAAAGGACATGGTCCTGCGTGGTCAAGCTCATTATTTGAAGACAATGCAGAATTTGCATTCGGCTTTGCGTTAACCGAAGATAAACATCGAAGATACGCGCAAGAATTACTGCTCAAACTTTCTAAAGACATTGGCGAAAAACTCACACAAGAAATTTTAAATGCTAAACAAACAAACGAAGCTGAAATTAATTTGCAATTCGCACGCATTAAAGAATTAAAAAATAAATTGGAAAAAATAAAAAGTCCACTATCCCGCGAACTTTTATCCGTGGCTGATTTCTTAATTAAACATAGTATCTGGGCGATCGGTGGTGATGGCTGGGCTTATGATATTGGTTTTGGCGGACTAGATCATGTAATCGCAAATAATCGTGATGTGAATTTATTGGTTCTAGATACCGAAGTTTACTCAAACACTGGCGGTCAAGCATCAAAATCCTCAGCCCGCGGCTCAGTAGCTAAATTCACTTATCAAGGAAAACAAACTGCGAAGAAAAATTTAGGCTTAATGGCAATGACGTATGGCACCGCTTATGTTTGCTCAATTGCAATTGGCGCAGATCCAACACAAGCAATTCGCGCAATTAAAGAAGCAGAAAGTTATCCTGGTTCATCATTAATTTTAGCATACGCGCATTGTATCGCGCATGGCATTGATATGAGCCAAGGCATAAATCACCAAAATTTAGCCGTAAAATGCGGCTACTGGCCACTTTATCGTTACGATCCGCGACGCGCAACAGAAGGTTTAAATCCATTACAACTAGATTCACAAAAACCAAGTGCACCTTTCAAAGAATTTGCTGCACGTGAAAATCGTTATCGTATTTTAGCAAAAACTAATCCCGCACAAGTTAAAGAATTAATGAGGCTCGCACAAGAAGATATTGATCGAAGATGGAAAGAGCTGGAAGAGTTAGCGCAATAAATTTAATACATGCACAATATATGTCGTCCAAAATTAAAATGGAGAAATCTTAATGACTCAAAAAGTAGCAGTGATTACTGGAGCAAGCAAAGGCATCGGCAGGAAAACAGCGATTAGATTAGCTGAAATCGGATATAATGTTGTGCTCATAGCTCGCTCTATGAAAAATTTGGCTGCTTTAGCAAAAGTTATAGAAACTAAAACCACTACTAGCCATGCATTTTGCTATCAATGCGATCTTACTGAATTAGAGAACATCAAGACAGTTATTTCCCATATTATCGATAAACATAAACGTATTGATGTGCTGGTAAACGCTGCTGGTATATATGAAGGCGGAACATTGGATTTACCTATTGATGATTATCAACGGTTGTTTGATATAAATGTTAAAGCAATTGTCATGCTAACAAAGTTAATTATTCCTATAATGAAAAAAAATAAAAAAGGATATCTTTTTAATATTGCCTCCCGTGCTGGAAAAATAGGATTTGCAGAAAGGGGAGGATATGTAGCATCTAAGTTCGCAGTAGTGGGCCTGAGCGAATCACTACATAGAGAATTAGCTAATTATAATATTAAAGTAACGAGCATTTGTCCGGGATATGTTAATACAGAGATGGCAAGAAAGGCAGGATCAGATTTAAAAGGTGGGGAAATGATTCAAACAAAAGACATTGCGGAAATTATCGTATGCCTACTGAGTTTATCCGCCTCAGCATATATAAAATCCATAGAAATAGAATGCCAATGTTTTGCAGATATGTAAGAATATTTCCATTCTACTTCGCTCTTGGTGACATGAATCCTGATATTTATTGACGTCAGTCATGGATAAGCGAATGATAAGGCATAGAAATAACGGCTCTTTTGTGGTTAGATCACATTTTTCCTGACTTCTGCCAAATAATAGTTTGATAGGTGTAAGTTTAAAAAAGTTGTAGTAATTACAATATGTTATAATTTTAGAAGCTGCATGAAACCGCACTAAGTGATATCATGACTCCATGCGT
>JASFHF010000011.1:0-51465 GCA_050123375.1 Gammaproteobacteria bacterium | reverse complement strand
CCCTCCCTTTAGCTTCACCAAATTTGTTACCTCCTTCAGTGTAAAGTTCGGTTCTACGTTGACGGCTAATCTTTACGTAGGTCGGATTTTCACCGACTGATATTTATCCGCCTCTTGGCGCACCATGACAATGTCTCCTTAATTATCCTCTCCAAATTTATTATTTAATGCCGCTTGATATTTTACGATTTCTTGCAAATTATCACGCGCTGACCAGATAGTGTTATAAATCGTTTCTTTATCAAGCTCCACTTTACTATCTTCTGCTGCCAATAAACAATCCAAAGTTGCTTTGGCTTTAGTCAAGTTTTCATCAATCACATCCTGCAGCCAAAGATGCGAAACAATCGAATTTTTATCGTCAATTATCGACATATTCATATTAACCTCCATTTTACGTTATAAAACATGCAAAATTTCCAACAATGCAGTTAATGTAAAAACTAAATTTAAAATTCCAAACACCAACGCAATGGTTTCCCCTCTCCTGAATGAACAAAAAGAATATACAGTTACAACTGCACCACCCCAAACATAAAGCATCGGATTAGTTAAAGCATAACCCCAGGTACAAATTAAAACTCCGATAACACTAAGCCAAGTCAAATAATCTTTAAGCTGACCGCTAAAACTAAAATACGTGGCGGCCAAAGTGCCAAGACAAATTGGAATACCGCTTTTCCAAATAGCTGAAATCGGTAAAAACGCAATTGCTGCACCAATTGATAAAATTATTTCTAAAACGGTGAAAAAAGTATTTTCTTCCAATAAAGCGGTAACAAGTAAAAGCAATGCACCAACTAAATAACAAAGCTTTTTAGTTATAGAAACATCAAAGAAATTTCCAGTTATCGTGATTAACAATCCAATGATTGCTAAAGTGAATGTGATCTGATGTAATCTGCGTCCTTTCAATTTCATAATTCAACCTCCGTTTCGGTATGCTTAATATAGTACCGCCTGCATATTTTGTCAACAAAATGTACATAAAAATAATCGACATTTTCATGAAAATAGTCATAAACATAAATACACTCATTTATATTGTTGTAACTCATTGTTATATATGGAAATTGACTAAATATTTTTGTTGAGCTATACTTTATGTACATAATTTTTTTCGTAAATACAGGAGAAAACTCATGGAAAACACTATCGTGCTTGAAAGATTCCTGGCAAATGAACTAGATCTCTCAAATAAAGAAATCATGCTTTACCTTAATTTGGTTAAATATGGCGCGCGCACCATTCAAGAACTTGCAGAATTATCCAACATTAACCGCGTTACCACACATAATAATGTAGAAAACCTTACCCAGAAAGGTTTAGTTACACAAGTAAAAAAAGGACGCGGCTCAAGACGCCTTATTATGGCAGAGCCACCAGAAAAATTATCAGTGATCTTTAAAGAACGACAAGCAAAAATAATTGCAGCCGAAAAGCAACTAGATCTTATCACAAAAGAACTTTTAAATCTTAAGAAAGAATATAATGTACGAGAAAATGTTGAAGTGCATCAATATAAAGGCAAAGAGGAGGTTAAATTAATCTACAACGATGTATTAAGCTCTAAAGAAATACGATCATACGTAAATTGTAATGAAGTAACCAGAATATTCCCGACCAATGTGTCAAAGTTTATAAATTCCTACAAAAGAAATCCTAATATGCAAATATGGGAAATCATGGAAAAATCAGAAGAAGCGAAAAAATATGTTGAACAAGTATCAGCAGAAAGATACCGTTGCAGACTTACAAACAAACAGCTAAATCTAGCTTCTTTAGACTACCTAATTTATGATGGAAAAGTAGCAGTTGTTGAATTCGACGCTATTGAAGGGGTACGCGGAATTGTTATAGAAAATAAAAAATTTTATGAAAACGCAAAAGCTATTCATCAATTCGTTTGGCAGTTTTTACCTGCCCAAATGGATAATTAGTAACCCAATACATATAATTTTTATGGGTTGGTATATACTTGCTCTTAAAATTATGCATCCCTAAATCTTCAGATCCACCAAGATTAACATATTTTGTCTCTTCAGTTTCAAATAAAGTAAGAAGCCAATAATCAGCAAGATATTTGTAATGTTGCCTAAGCATAATACTACCATACGGAATGGTGGTATTTATTTTTTGTTTTCGGGTTAAAACGTAAAATCCAACAGGCATGTCGTTTACAAAAATAATATTTTTATCAATATTGTTGCCTGATGTATGGGCATCAAAAATCATATTATAATAATCAAATGGACTGGAAATATTAAGTTTATTAGAAAAATTACCATATTCTTGAAAATACGTCTTAACAATTTCCCAAGCTTTATTTTGAAAATCATTTGAAGTTATTTCTATCTTATTATCTTTCTTTAATTTTGCAACGCCCCTGACTATACCGCCAAGACAACTTCTTTTTGTCGATTCTATTATTGCATGTCTTGTTTGCTCCACATCATAAATCAATTCCGGATATGTATCATCTTCCGAGTGCGCAGAACTATGCCAAGGAAACTCCTTAGCACTCCTAAAACTATATTGTAATAAATATTCATATTGATCTGGAAAAAGTTTTTTTACATAAGAACAAACATTATATTCGCACTTTATTTTTTCAGAAAGTTCTACAATGATCGATAAAACATTTTCACCCATCGGCCGAATCCAATACATCATAATAATATCAGGCTGTTCTATCTTGGGATAAATCGCGATGGCACAAAGATTTTTGCCGTCATAATATTTATAGCCTAAATTCTCCGAGCCAATACCAAAAGTTCCTTGGGTAATATAAATCCAGGAATTACCATAAGTATGCTTTTCTTCCTTGGCAAAAAAATCTTCGAATAACGCACAATCTTTCGCGGTGATTGGCGTTATGTTTGGGTTTTTTGAAGATATATCACGAATTATATTATTTACGTGTTCTAACTTCTTTTTATATTGTTTTAAGTCGTCGTAACCTTTTAACACAATAGCACCTCTCTACATCATTGATATCAAGGTATCTATTAAAAAGATCCTTTGTTATTTTAATTATTACCGCAGCTTGGTATTAACCTTCCATGCTAATATTCATAGATGAAGCGAGATTGTATATTATGTAGAATTTTTTAGCAAATAAAGAAATAAAATAGAATATTTTACTCTTCATCACGCATCAACGTCGGGGGCTGATATGGAGTTTGGTCGCCCAAAAATATCTTCACACCAACTTCTCCTTCATGCATAAAAATTGTTTTTGAGGTAAGTGTTGTCTGATCAGCGCCAGAACTCCAGGGACCCCACTGCGCTTTACCAAGATCCATAAAGTGATAAGCAAGATAAATCAATACATTATTCATTGCTTTAATATTTACTCCAGCAATAGCCTGAAAAGCAGTATTAGTTTTCCTATGAACCGCCGATAAAGTATTACCTGTTGAATTAGTTGCTGTTAAAGAAGTTCTAGCTTTGGATCCACCCAAACCTACTCCTACATACGGCCAAAACTTTGGATAAAAAGAAATATTGTAATAACCATTTGCAAACAAAGTTTCGATCTTGAGCTTGCTGGTTATGTTGTTGTACGCTGGAACAGAACCAGTTGTTGAAAACAATGGATTGACATTAAAACTAAAATTACCAAAACGGTTATAAGCAACTTCAAACTGAAACGGCACAGATCTAGGCATAAAACCTACTTTCAATGCAAAACCAGCCGCGCCATCTTTAAATTTAGTTTTAGCCAGCGTAGCTGTGCTTGAACCAGCAAGTGTGCCATTAAGACGAAAAATACTATAACCAAAGCTCCCTCCGCCTGCAACATACAAACCGTTCGGCCAATAATATTTCGCCCATGCTGACTGACTGCACAAAATTAATCCTGTTGACAAAACCAAACCTAAATAAAATCTCAGTTTCATAATAAACCTCACCATAAAGTTTCATTCAATCATAACCTTAGCAGCAATTTGATCATTAATCAATCATCATGTCAAATAAAGCATACGGATTATAATATTAAATAGGTTCTTAAATCTATGAAAATTTAGTCAAGATCCGTAAATTTTCACTTGCTTGTTTGTCGTTGAGCCTAACTGCTTTTTGATACCATTTTATTGCATCCTGGTAATCGAATTGTGCTACTGCTTTAATATAACCAACAGCGGCCATTGCGGGTGCAAATTGCTGCGTTGCAGACTCTTTGTAATATTTTAAGGCTAAATTGACATTTCTGGGAATACCGCAGCCAAGAAAATACATTTCTCCTAACTGATATTGCGCTATTTTGTTGCCGTGTTCAGCTGACTGCTTATACCAATACAAAGCTTGCGTTGGATCTTGATTAAAATAGATGCCTTTCTGATACATGTAACCAAGCTTTAATTCTACACGCGGATCTTGTTTGGCGGAAAGTTTTTGGTAAATACGCACAGCTTTTTTCATCTCAGCATCATTGTCTGCTTGAGTTATATAGTAATCTCCCAATAATAGCGATGCTTGGTTAAAACCTCCAGCGATTGCCTCATTTAGTAATAACAAAAATTCGCCATCAAGCTGGCGATTGTTTTTAGCAATAATAGCCAAATTATATTGTGCATACATGACGCCTTGTTGAGCCGCTTCAGTTAAATATTCTTCTGCTCTTTTGTCATTTTTGTTATGCAAATAGTAATATGTTCCTAATATATAAGCAGCAAATATATTGTTTTCTCTCATTAGTGATCGATAAATTCTTAATGCCGCACGGTGATTTTTTAGAGCGCCAACCCCTCTGTCATATAAGGTTGCCAACAATAATTTAGCATTAGGATCATTCATTCTAACAAACTTATTAGCAATTTTATAAGCAGATAGATGTTTTTCTTTGGTTTCGTTTTTAGCAGCATAAAAATAAGCCAGGAATAAATTTGCTTTTTCTATACCAGCATTGGCTGCGCTTAAATATAACTTATAAGCAGTTTTTAAATCTCTCATCTGGATTACATGGTTATTACTTGGGTTGAAAAGACCGCTTGAATACATTTGTGCTAATTGATACTTAGCTGTTGGCAAACCATTTTGCGCGGCTAAACTATACATTGCTTTTGCACGCGAAAGATCTTTTTTTACAGATTGCATGGTATCACTATCATGTAAACCATATTCATAGATATTACCTAAAAGAAGCTGCGCATTAGCATCGCCGTGCAACGCTGCTCGACGAAAACATATCATGGCAATATCAATATCTCTCTTGACAACCCATCCTTTTAGATAATAAATTCCAACCATATATTCAGCTTTTAAATAATATAATTCAGCAGCCTTTAACATCCAGTGATATGCTTTTTCTTTATCTGGTGCAACACCTTTGCCCTCTTGATACAGTAGTGCTAAATTATACATCGCTTGCGTATTCCCATGCATGGCTAAACGTGATAATTCCTGAAAAGCTTCCTGATAACTATTCATGTGTTGTGGAAGTACGTATTTATAGGTATTTATATGTAATTTTTGTGATTGTTTACGATAATTTGCGCGGCTTACTTGTACTAAAATGTCATAAATAGACAAGTTATTAGGCATTACTAAACTAAAATCAGGTTTGATAATTGCGTTTTTTGGCAATGATTCAAGTTCCGGCATTTCCGTTTGCGCATCTCCTTTAGCCAATATCCGTTCTGGATTTGTTATGTTAACTTGTGCTTTTTTTAACAAAACAATCATCTTATCCCACGGTTCATTGTCATTTTGTAATAAGCTGTTATTTTCTAAATTCTCAGTTTTTAAACTTTTTGCAGATGGAAGATTAAGAAACTTGATAGCATCAGCATAATGATTTTTTGCAGCTTTCAACATCCAAATTTTTCCCATTTTTTTATCGACAGCATGCCGGCTTTTTAAAAATATTTTTGCCAATAAAAATTGTGCCATGGGAATACCGTTTTGTGCAGCTTTAATAACGTATTGTTTAGCAAGATCAAGATTTTTACGAACATCAAGTCCGTTTAAATAACATAAAGCAGTAAACATTTGTGCTTTGGGATTCCCTTGATCAGCAGCCTTCTTTAACCAAATCAATGCTTCTTTGATGTTTTTTTCATGGTTTAAATAATATGCTCCTAAATACATTTGCGCATTTAGGTTTCTCAACTTAGCAGCTTGCTGCATATATTTAAAACCATCTTCAATATTTTTTTTCATGCCATAGCCAAATAGATTCATTTCAGCCAATAAATATAGTGCTTTAGGGTTATTTTTATTTGCAAGTTCTGAAATCATCGGTAATGCATCAGCATATTTACCTTGATAATAATACTGAAAAGCACTGCGTTCGGCGGCAAATGCTGTAAAAGATATCAAAAATATAATGAATAATGCTAATAAATGTTTCATATTCTTAACCTTCATTCTTCCGGATTATCTCCTATTTCATTTTTTATTTGCGCTTCTATTTGTCTGGGATCTGAAAGTAATATACCGTGAAAACGTGTAATTCTAACTGCAGCTTCACGTGATTGATTCATGGTTAACCAATATGTGCCTCGATGATTTGTACCAAATCTTGAGCGTGAAAACTCACAAATGTTCAACGCATTTTGACAGTTAATTACACGATGGTTACGATTAGCTTTGGTATAATTTGTACAAATATATTTAACCTGATCCTCGCTTACTGATAGCACTGACCATTTGTTTGGGACAATTAACCCATTCATGTATATTATATATGGTTCACTTCCATCATGTACCTGCAACATATAAACAGGTCTGCCTGATACATTCCTGATGAAATAAACTGTTTGTGAATACCGTAGTGCCGAAGGCTTAAAAACAACATTATAAAAATCAAATTTATAACCTGTTGGTTTGCATCCTACGGGGAAACGTAATTTTTGTTTTACACGCTGATTATTTGCTAAAGTTAAATTAAATGTTAGCAAGCCAAAAATTATCACTAAGCAGATAATAATACGTTTACACATCATTATTAGATCATCCTTATTAATGCGGTTCATCCTTCAATTTTTGTACCACAATTTTAGTACCCATACTACCGTTACGCTGCGCCACACCTACAAAATTTTCATTTAACCATTTCGCATCCCGAGTAAACATACGCACACATCCATGGCTGGCACGAAATCCATAAACTTCTTTTGATCCATGTAAAGCATAGCCTTTATAAAAAAACATGCAAAACGGCATGTGTGAACCGCCGCGGCCTACCGGATATACATTGGATCGACACCCTTGTCCTTTTTTATTGAATATATAATAAATGCCCGCGGTCGTGCGGCAGGAACGACCTGCATCAGGGCAATAATTTTTACCTGACGAAATAGGCCCCCAAAATACCAAATGACCACTTGGATCATACGCAGCCACAGCTAACAAATTTTGATCAATTATTAGCAATTTTTCGTTAGGGCTCTTGATTTGTAATGAAAAAGGAGTGATATCCTTTAAACTTGTATTTTGCAGATCCTCCGGAACAACAATTTTGCGGCCACCATACAAATAAGTATCGCTGCGATTGAGCCGTTGTACAATATCGCGTTCTCTAGGATCAGGAAATTTTCTTTCCCATGTTGTTCCGCGGCTAATTCGAATACATTTATAACCAGGCTTATCGCAAAGCCCAATACCATAATACTTACTAACGGGGTTGTTATGATCTCTTGCATATACATTGATTGTACAAAGAACCAAGCCAATTAAGACACTATTAAAGATAATACCGAATTTTTTCATATATACTACATCCTTGTCATACTAATACTCGATTACAACCGCCTTGTTTTTAGCATAGACAACTTTATTGTACTGTAGAATTATGTGTGTTTTCAACAAAAAATCGATCAATTAGTACCCATATTTTCACCAAACAACGATAATTCTGGGCCAAGCAAGACAATCCTTCACTCCACCGTCACCGATTTAGCCAAATTTCGTGGATGATCAACGTCAGTTCCCTTAATCACCGCTACATGGTATGCTAATAATTGTAATGGCACTGTAAACACAATCGGCGCAATTATTGCATCAACCATTTCAATTTTTAAACTAATAATATCCTCAGTGTTTTTAATTCCGGAATCATGATCGGTAAATACAATTAATTGACCGCCGCGTGCCCGTACTTCTTCAAGATTAGATTTCAATTTTTCTAACAAATCATCAGTCGGCGCAACTGCAATTACCGGCATACGATCATCAACTAATGCTAATGGACCGTGCTTTAATTCACCTGCCGGATAACTTTCTGCATGTACATAAGAAATCTCTTTTAATTTTAGCGCGCCTTCTTTCGCAATGGGATATTCAATCCCCCTTCCTAAAAACAAAGCATGTTGTTTATTAACAAAAAAATCAGCTAAATGTTCTACTTTACCATTTAATTCTAAAGCGTGACAAATCGCTTGCGGCAAAGTTTGCAGCAAATGCAGTAAATATTCAAGTCGGGATGGTACTATTTTATCCTGAGCTAAAGTTACAGCTAACAATAATAATGCCAATAGTTGCGCGGTAAATGCCTTAGTAGAAGCTACACCAATCTCTCTGCCGGCTCGCGTTAAAAATACCAAATCAGATTCACGCACCAAAGCACTTTCAGGAACATTACAAATTGCAAGTGTAGCAAGATAACCCATATCTTTAGCTTTATGCAGCGCTGCTAAAGTGTCAGCCGTTTCACCAGATTGCGAAATTGTTACAAATAAAGTATTCGGCATGACTGATATGTGGCGATAACGAAATTCACTGGCAATTTTTACCCGACATGGAATATTTGCAAGTTCTTCAATCCAATAACTCGCAACTAACGCGGCATGATAACTGGTACCGCAAGCCACAATCTGCACCTGTCGGGTTTTAGCAAAAACCTTTGCTGCATCTGTACCAAAAGCTTCAGGCAAAATTCTGTTATGATTAATACAACCGGATAAAGTTTTTTGTAAAGCTTCCGGCTGCTCAAAAATTTCTTTCAGCATATAATGCCGATACTCACCAAGCTGAACATTATCAGACGTCATGTTCGATGTAAAAATCTTGCGTTTAACCACTTGGCCATTTTTATCATAAATAGTAATCTGATCACGCCTAATATCGGCGATATCACCATCTTTTAAAAAAATAAATTTTTGTGTTACTGGTAATAACGCCAACGTATCCGAGGCAATAAAATTTTCGCCGATTCCAATCCCGATAACTAAAGGACTGCCATAACGTACGGCAATTAATCTATCAGGATCACTTTTTGAGATAACACCTAAAGCATAAGCACCTTTTAATTGCGCAACTGTATTCTGCATAGCAGTTAATAAATCACTAGAGCTGTTCAATTTTTCATGCAGTAAATGCGCAATAACTTCTGTATCAGTTTCGCTAGCAAACTCATAATTTTGCGTAATTAAATTTTGTTTAATTTCAAGATAATTTTCAATAATACCATTATGCACTAATGCAATAAAATCATTTGAACAATGCGGATGTGCATTACGTACACTTGGCTTGCCATGCGTAGCCCAACGTGTATGTGCAATTCCTAAAGAACCTGAAACCACATTATTAGCATACAAAGAATTTAATTTTGCAACTTTACCTTTAACCCGCAGAGTTTTAATCATTTGCTGATGATTAAAAATCGCCATACCTGCTGAATCATAACCACGATATTCTAAGCGTTTTAAGCCTTCTAATAAAATCTCACCAACATCACGCTGAGCAATTGCACCAACAATTCCACACATATTTATTTCCTCAGTTCTTACATAATATCTCTAACGCGGGACGTGTGCTTCACATAATTACAAGTGCGCAGCTTTGTAATCATGTGAAGCACCGTCCCTTAAAAAAACCAACTACTACACGGTAACCATGTAAAAATCGTCCAGCTTACTCAGATTCCTTTTTAGACGGTTTCTGCCACCCTTCAATTGTTACTTGTTTAGTTCGCGCCAAAGTTAAATGATCGCTTGGCACATCCTGGGTAATAGTCGACCCCGCACCAATGGTTGCATCATGGCCAACCGTCAACGGCGCAACCAGTTGAGTACTAGAACCAATAAATACGTTATCTTCAATAGTGGTTTTATATTTATGCACCCCGTCATAATTACACGTAATAGTACCAGCACCCACATTAACATGCGCACCCATAACCGTATCACCAACATAACTTAAATGATTTACTTTACTGCCAGAACCAATGTTACTTTTTTTAATTTCTACAAAATTACCAATTTTTGCGCAGCTATGCAAAACAGTTTCCGGACGAATCCTGGAAAATGGACCGATTAAACACCTTTCCTCAATCTCTGCCCGATCAATAACCGTATTAGCAAAAATCTTAACATCATCCGCAATTGTAACATTGCGCAAATAGACATTAGGACCAATATAACAATTATTACCAATTACTACATTACCTTCGATAATTACATTCACATCACAAATAACATCCTGGCCAAACTTTAAAGTACCACGCACATCAAAACGCGACGGATCACACAAAGTTAATCCATCTAACATACATTGATTAGCATTATCTAATTGCCAAATTCGTTCCAATTTTGCCAACTGATCTTTACTATTTACTCCTAAAATTTCTTTTTCTGCAACCGGATGATTAGTAGTAATTTTAATTCCATTATCAATAGCGTGCGCAAAAATTTCAGTTAAATAATATTCACCCTGCGCATTTTTATTACTTAATTTTGCTAACCATTTTTCTAAATACTTAACTGGCATTAAACAAATACCTGTAAAAATCTCTTTTATTTTTTTCTGCGCAGTATTCGCATCTCTTTCCTCAATAATCGCTTGCGGATTACCGTCAGCATCACGAATAATACGCCCTAAACCTATTGGATTATTTACCTGCATAGTTAGCCATCCGATATTATTTGCTGGAGTTGATTGAATTAGTTTCTCTAAAGTTTGAACTGCAATCAACGGCACATCTCCATATAAAATTAATACTCGATGATCTGCTTTTAAAAAAGGTAATACCTGCAAAACAGCATGTCCGGTACCTAAAGGCTGCGCCTGTTTAATCCAAGTAATAGATGTATCAGCTATTTGCTGCATCACTTGTTCACCATCTTTTTCACCATACACAACGTAAATATTATGCGGCTTTAGTTGTTTTGCAACATCAATCACGTGCTGCAATAATGGTTTTCCGGCTAATTGATGCAATACTTTCGGCAAATTACTACGCATACGCTTACCATCACCAGCAGCTAAAATAATTATGCTTAACTTCATTTAATTTCTCTCCTTAATCGCTCTATCAATTTCATAACTGGCGGTTGATTAATAATCCCTGCATCAATCACCACCAAATAAGCACTCTCGTACTTATCTGACATTGCGTTAATCATCATTGAATTATCATGTAAATAATTAACTGTGCCGGAAAAATCCTTCACCAAAATAGGATCTTTACTAACAGCATAAGACAAATGCGGTAACTTTAACAAAGCTATTTGCCAATCATTAATTGCTTTGCGGTTACTCTGTTTGAATTCTTTAACTATTATATCTGCATGTTTAACATTATTCTCATGCACGTATAAAATTTTCGGCAAAATTCGATGCTGCAAACGCTTTGCTAATAAAATAGTTGCATGATCGCTATCCAAGCCAGCTAAATAACGAATCATTAACAAAATATCATAATCACATAATTCTTTGTACAACTTATAATTTTCATGCAAAAAACTATTTACAATTGGTTTCAAATTTTTGGTTTTATTGGCCTGTTGATTAAAATGATTTACATTTTGCAAAAAACGTACTAATGCATTATAAGTATCTAACTTCAAAAACTCTTCCCGATGCGCAACATCATTAGCCAAATGATGCAAAAATTCCTTTAATAAATACTCAACACCATGTTTTTTACCATTTTGATAAACATTGCGAATCATTAAACGCCGCGCCATTAAATATTGCTCTACTACTCCAACACCTTTATGTGTGATACCTAAACGCTTCTCACCATTTTGTTCAATTGGAATCAAACAATGCAACAACCAACGAAAATCATATTCACCATAAGTCACTCCACAAAAATGACTATCACGCAACAAATAATCCAAGCGATCTGCATCAAGCTGTGATGACACAATATCCGATAATAAATAATTATCACATTCACGATGCATAATAAGATTTTGGATTTTACTAATTTTTGTCTGATCTAATTTAGATTGTGGATTCAAGGTATTAAATTTTGTTAAGAAATCAACGTTTGCAAAATCTTCCAAAAACATTGGAGTCCACATTTCATGCTGGATGGCACGCTGAAAAAACACATCTTCAAAAGTATGCGAAAAAGGACCATGCCCAATATCATGCAGCAAACATGCTAAAATAACTAATTGCCGTTCACTTGTGCTCAAACCTAATTTATTTACAATCTGGCTTGCAATATAACAACAACCAAGACCGTGATTAAACCGCGTATGCACTGCACCAGGAAAAATCCAGTCAGTCAAACCTAATTGTTTAATATTGCGCTGCCGCTGAAAATTAGCGCTGCTGATAAAAGGTTTGATCCAATTATCTTCCTCGGTAGTAAACTGCATTACTCCGTGAACGGGATCTTTGATTATGTGGAATATGTTGTTTTGCATTAATATTTTTTTGTCACTCCCTCAGTTCTTATAAAACTTCTTTAAGGGACGGAGCTTTACATATTACAAGGCAACAAACATGGCCTTGTAATTATGTGAAATTCACATCCATTCAACCTCAAGTTTTTGTCACTCCCTCAGTTCTTATAAAACTTCTTTAAGGGACGGAGCTTTACATATCACAAGGCAACTAACATGGCCTTGTAATTATGTGAAATTCACATCCATTCAACCTCAAGTTTTTGTCACTCCCTCAGTTCTTATAAAACTTCTTTAAGGGACGGAGCTTTACATATCACAAGGCAACTAACATGGCCTTGTAATTATGTAATAGCTCCGTCCCGTCTACATTATCAATCTTCTGTAATTCTAATCATATTTTCCAAGGCAATTCGGGCATTTTCAATTACCCATTTTTGCCCGGCTTCATCTAAACGCAAACGCGTTCCAGAAAAATCCGTAATAACATCGCCTGCTTTCACTTCATTATAATCTGGTGCACGCCCTTGGCGTAATAAATCTAACGTTGCCACCAAATGCGGCGGGTCGTTACGCGACATCGTAGCACAACCACAGCCCAATCCTTGCAAACCTTCTAAAGGCGCATCTGCTAAATTAACCACTGTGATCCCTTTTGCTTTAGCTACTTGCTTTAAATTTTGCACCATGTGATTTTCGGTGCCTACTGCATAATGTTTGGTTTTAAATTCATCATTAATAACTTTTTGCCACAAATATGCAGTCGAACCGGCACCATCGGCTTTATCAGCGGTAATTTTTTTGCATTCCGGATGAACTAGCACAGTGAATTTTTTTTCATGCCAATAATCTACCATTTCCGGCTCAAAATAAGTATGTACCCCGCAAAAACTGCAAAACAAAACCAATTGTGATTCATCAAAACGTTTTAAAGTCTTTTCATCTTGTCTAAATAAATCGTAATTTGCGCCTTCTTCTCCGCCAGGCCAATAAGCAATTTTTTCTGGTGGAATATTAAGCCACCCTGCAACATTTTCCCCCATGTGCTGATCTGGAATAAATAAAATTTTCTTATTTTGTTTTAGCGCCCACTCAAAAATCTTTTTCACATTTGAACTAGTACAAGCAGCGCCGCCAAATTCGCCAGTTAATGCCTTAATCCTACCGGAAGTATTCACGTAACAAATCGGCAAAATATTATTTTTCCCATAACGTTCGACTAAATCATTTAACGCCGGCTCAACCATATAATCCTTTGCATTAAGCTCCATAGTGCAGCCAGCTTTGGGATTAGTAATAAAAACCCGTTGATCAGGATTGGCTAAAATTGAAATGGTCTCAGCCATAAAATGCACCGCAGATTCAACGATCAACTTCTTTTCTGGATGCCGCACCGCCATCAACGCTAATTGGTACGAATCACCTACCTGCCCGCCAAAAATCTCAACTAATTTTACAATTTCGCCACCCATATAATAATGCGCTAATAACAATAATTTATCACCAAAATAATCTATAGCCGGACTAACATATTTCTTCATCCAATTGATAATTGTTTTAGGCTTACGATCCGGCAACGCTAAATACTCTTCAGCATAGGGAACAAATTCTTCCTGATACCAATCAAGCGGATAATCAGTCTGACAAACGTCCATATCAGGATTTAAAACCATCCCTGTCTTAGGAAAAGTCGTTTTAGTTAGTTTGAATTTCTGTAACATAACGAATCCTTATGTTCTGTTCGTATTATATCATTTTTTATCACAAGTTTCACAATGGCAAAAGGTGAGATTGGTATATACCCATTGCACCTCAAGATGCCAGATTTATCGTATGTTGTCATACCGCGGCTTGACCGCGGTATCCAGAAAAATCTATCAAACAGCCTAGATCCCGTGGCCAACTGACAAGGCCGCGGGATGACGTCAGTTTTTAAATCCGGCTTCTCGGGGTTAAGAATTGGTATATACTGACGGAAGATTATACAGGAAAATCAGATTCGGCGCTAGAATCAACTTACAAAATCATACACATTTTGAAATATAATAGATACATCTCAATCAATTATTTATTAAGTTTACGTTTTTTCTTTTGCGACTCAGGTGAGTTATCAGGATTAGTTATGCCGCCAAGTTTACGTTTTTTCCCGCATTTACGTTTTTTCTCAAATTTATTTTTTTCCTTAAAAAAATTGGGGAAATTCTTTTTACTCTCCGATTTTAGTTTTAGTTTGAGCTCGGATTTGGGTTTAGGTTTTTTTCTATCTAACATCATCATATTTTCAGAAATACCATTGAACGTTTGGATAGACCCAACTATCGATACAAGACCAAGAATTATGTTGAGGTTCTCATAAGATAATGCATCTATTTGTAAAAAAATTCGTTGGCATAACATATCAATTTGTTGTGTATTTTTAAAAGGTATTTTTTGATTAGTGGCTGTAAGGTAAGATAATATTTCTTCATTTGATAATATATCCATCAATATTTTGATAATAGGATAAGAACTTTGCGGGTTGAGATCAAATACAACCTGTTTTACGCAGCATATTAGATCATTCTTTATATCATTATCATACTCTTTGAATTGCGCAACAATCTGTTTTAGTTGTGATATATTCGTATTATTTTTCTTTATTGTTATTTCTGTTATTTTATTAAATTGTTTTTGTGATATCATAATGTAAGATTTTAACTGAGTTATTTTACTTATTACCTTCTTGTTAGTAAAATTAATATTTTTAAGCTTTGCAACATATGGCAAAATATTTTGTATCGCCAAGTAATTTTTTTTAACAATATCTAATTTATTATTATGCAATTTTATTAGCTTATCGTTGTCAAACAACAATGTTTTAATGCAATTATTTACACAATCAAGTGTGAATATAATCCTTGGCTCGATTAATTTAGATACAAAACGCTTCGGATATATATTTAAATAAGACTGCAAAGCATCTTTATGCTGCTTCAATTTTTCTACAATATTATTTGTAATTGAATACTTTTTATTTGATATAATGTTTTTAAACTCCACTAATACTTGATATGTTTTCTCAAGAAAACTAGCGTTTTTAATCTTTAATACATTCACGTATCTTTTTACGAACTCTATGCTTTCAGTAATTTTATTTTCTGCCTCTTTAAGTTTATTAGTTTTCTCTAGCTCAATCACCTGGCAATTTATAAGATAGGCTTTTCTTGCAACAGCGAACATTAATTGCTGGTAAATTACTGTTAGATCAAGTGTTAACTTATATTCTTTAATTTTTTTAGTTAGTTTATTTATCCAATCTTGTGCGATTTTTATCCTCTGGTCGCATTTATTTAATACCCCTTGGAAGTTATTATTATTTAATAGTTTTACCGCCTGAAAATTTAGAATCTTGGCTTTATCTACAACGGCGGTTATTAATTTCTGGTAAATTTCCGTTAGATCAAGTGTTAACTTATATTCTTTAATTTTTTTAGTTAGTTTATTTATCCAATCTTGTGCGATTTTTATCCTCTGGTCGCATTTATTTAATGCCCCTTGGAGGTTATTATCCTTTAATAATTTGATCGTCTGACGATTTAAAACATCGGCTTCATTTGCAACAGCGGTTATTAATTCACGGTAAATTTCCGTTAGATCAAGTGTTAACTTATATTTTTTAGGTAGTTTATCTATGCAATCTTGTGTGATTCCTATACTCTCTCCGCATTTATTTAATGCCCCTTGGAGGTTATTATCCTTTAATAATTTGATCGTCTGACGATTT
The DNA here is from genome assembly GCA_050123375.1 of Gammaproteobacteria bacterium. GTDB lineage: Bacteria > Pseudomonadota > Gammaproteobacteria > UBA12402 > UBA12402 > JASFHF01. Next base: position 35,118 of record JASFHF010000011.1, on the reverse strand, counting down.
AAAACATCGGCTTCATTTGCAACAGCGGTTATTAATTCACGGTAAATTTCCGTTAGATCAAGTGTTAACTTATATTTTTTAGGTAGTTTATCTATGCAATCTTGTGTGATTCTTATACTCTCTCCGCATTCATTTAATGCCTCTTGGAGGTTATTATCCTTTAATAATTTGATCGTCTGACGATTTAAAACATCGGCTTTATTTGCAACGGCGGTTATTAATTTACGGTAAATTCTCGTTAGATCAAGTGTTAACTTATATTCTTTCATTTCTGTAGTTAGTTTATTTATCCAATCTTGTGTGATTTTTATACTCTCTCCGCATTTATTTAATGCCTCTTTAAATTTCCCATCATTAAACAGCTCATGCCCCTGATAATTTATAGCTATGGCTTTATTAACAATAGCTATTATTAATCTCTGATAAATTTTTGTTAAATCAACTTTTAACTTATATTCTTTTATTGCACCTATTAGCTTATTTACGTAACCGAATGTGATTTCTATACACTCATCACATTTTTTTAATGCCTCTTTAAATTTCCCATCATTAAACAGCTCACACCCGTGAGAATTCATCTTCGCAGCAGCCCATTCTACTGCCTTTACTAACAACTTCATAATATGTGGCATTTTACTAAATTTGTATTCATCTATAAAAAAATTTATAACAGCGCCGCAAACCTCATAATCTTCCTCAATATTACTAAGCTTTTCCTTCAAATTATTCCAATCCTGTAAAATCGACAACCATGTTGTTAAATTATTATTTGATTTAGAAGAAACCAATAGTTTGGATAAAATCATGTAGGATATACAATAATTAATACTATTCCTCAAATAATAGTTATCAGAATAAATGTTTTTTTGTTGTAGTAATCCCTTTAACCTAATAAATGTCATCTTACGTACGGCCTTTAAAAAATTCCGCATATTTTTTAACAAAGCCGGGTTGTCATGCAAACATGTAATGACCGGGATTTTAAAAACGAGTTTTAATATAATATCTGAAGTATCGCAGTGCAAACAAAAGCACTTATATTCACTATCAATTTTTTGTGTGAGCAGCTCAACAATCTTATATAGATTTGTACTTTTTTGCTTTGGTTCATTTGGTTCAACAGACATAATAGCAGCATATAGCGCACATTGTAGTTTTTCTTGAAACGACTCTTTATCATGCTGGTTGTTTTTATATATTTTCAAATAGCTTTCTATCCATTTTATAGAATGGTTCTCTGCTGCATATTCTATCAGATACTTACCCTCTGGAGTCCTAACATCTAGTAAAGTTTGGTTTTTTTCGATAGGGATATCTTTATTAACTTTTTCAACTTGTTGTTTCATATATTCTTTTAAACTGCCATGAATTTTCACACCTTTATTTTTTAAATAAGTGCATAGCTTTTCTTGGTGATCCTCCTCTTTTGTTACCTCTCTTATTTCCTGTCCTGTAAAAGGATCATTTTTTCCTGATAATTGCCATTTATTTATGACGTTATATTCATAATGTTGTTTGTCGTTACCATTGACCTTGGCAGATTCATAGAGAATTTGCTTATTAATAACACATTTAAATTTTACTGGAATATCTTCTATAGTAATTAGTTTTTTCATATTTAGTAACATAGCAGAGAATTCTTAAGAAAAGCTTAAGGAATATAAAAATTCAAAAAAACCTGCATAATGCCGCACCAATGCAGAATATTTACGTCTAAGCATAATCAAAGAACAAGTTTCACAATTGTGAAACCTATGATAAAATCAGGAAATTATGCAAAAATCTGGAAACGGTTTTAAAAGCTGGATCATGTGGTTACTCGCAGCGGGATTCTTTCTCGTAACGTATTTTGCGCGCGTCGCTCCAAGCGTTATGGTCAATGATTTAATGCGTCATTTCCAGGTAAGCGCATTTAGCATCGGTACTTTATCCGCCTTTCTTTATTACGCTTATATCGGTATGCAGCTGCCAGTTGGAGCGCTATTTGACTTTTGCAAGACCCGTTTATTATTAACTTTAGCTACATTTTTATGCGGAATTAGCTGCATCTTATTTGCCTGTACTAATTCCATCATTGCTGCTGAAATCTTCCGTTTTTTACTCGGAGTAGGATCAGCATTCGCTTTTGTTGGTGCATTAAAAGTCGCTGGAATGTGGTTCTCTCCTTCACGTTTTGGTGTTTTGGCAAGTTCGACTCAAGCGTTAGGTATGCTCGGTGCTGCCCTTGGTATCGGCCCAGTTTCTTTTATGGTCATGACTATTGGTTGGCGCCAAACCATTTGGCTAATCGGAGGCGCATTATTACTTTTAGCTTTACTTATCGGCATTATTCTACGTGACCGCAAAACCACAAAAGTAACCACAGAAAAAACCATGTCAGAAATAGAAACCTCAATTCTGCATGACTTTAAAATATTATTAAAAAACCCGCAACTCTGGTTAAACGCTTTAATCATTGGCTGTATGTATGCACCAACTGGGGCTTTTGCTGAATTATGGGGACCATCATATCTTCGTCATGTAAACCACTGGCATATTGCAATAGCCGCAAACGCAGTAAGTACAATTTTTATTGGTTGGACTGTAGGCGGACCAATTATTGGGTGGATATCAGATTCTTTCCAACGCCGCAAAGTAATAATAGTATTTACACTTATATCCAGCTTATTATTGATGTCGGCAATTTTGTATTTACCTAACCTTTCGATCACAGTTATGTTTATTTTATTATTTTGTTATGGATTTTGTAACGCTGGAACCGCTACCGCTTATGCGATTGCTAAAGAAATCAGCCCAGCAAAAACCTCAGCTACTGCAATTGCATTCACCAATATGTTTTCAATTTTAATTGGCTCAACTTTACAACCAATCATTGGACTATTTCTCGATCTAAGCCGCAACAAAATTATCCTACACGGCATACACTATTACAGCGCGCATGATTATAAACTTGCAATGCTAACCCTGCCAGGATGTCTTATTGCCGGTTTAATTGCAGTTATATTTTTGAAAGAAAGCTATGGACAACACTTAAACGGCATACAACATTGAAGTTTGTACTGATTATCTGTCATTTACGCGTAATCATAAAATATATTCACCAATTAATTTCGTACGCGAAAATTGTTCGGGTTTATTAAGTGATGAATCTACATAACTTCCTTCAAACGTAAATGACCCTTTGATCCCTTTAAATTTTTTTGTACCTTTTAAAAATTTTCCTTTACCAGCAAATATACGTGGTTGGTCGGTTGATGTTACTTTTTCACTTCCAGATATTTCTGCAATAATCTTCGAACTATCATTAAAATAAAAAACTATATATCCTAAACTTTTAACATCAGTAAATTCTGTCTTGGTATCAAATACCCCAAATATAATACCCTGAATTTTAAAAAACGTAGTTTCACCATCATCCAAAATTACGACTCCCATGCGTTCAAATTTTCCACTAGAAAATTTTTCCTCATCGTCAATAGACTTCACATCAATATTAACAACGTGTTCAATCATTTGCCATTCGAAAGGAATCTGCTGTGATTTTTTCATAAAATCCTCCTGTTTTTTGAACTTTTATTTTTTAATGTGTCTAAAAAATTTAAAAAATGTAATTCAAATTATATCAATCAAACAGAAATTTGCAAAACTGAAGATTGCGCTTTAGATAATTTCTCTGGAAAATCTTCACGATAATGGCCGCCACGGCTTTCTTTACGCGCTAAAGCAGAATGCACGATTAATTCCGCCACTAACAGAATATTACGTAATTCAACTAAATCACGCGTTACTTCATGTTTCCAATAATAAGCTTCAACCATTTCGCGCCGCGTTAAAATTAATTTAAACAAATCCTGTAAACCTTCTTCAGTACGCACAATTCCAGCATAAGCAGACATTTCACCACGCAAACCTCGCCAATGCGCATTAATCTGGCTGGCACGGCGAGTATTGGTCACACATTTCGAACACCAACTAGAAACTTCTGCATTTCTAAGAGGTTTCTCTATCCATTGCACGCTATCTGCTGCAGCACAATGTCCCATTACTACGCCTTCCAACAATGAATTGCTTCCTAAGCGATTAGCGCCGTGTAAACCTGTACATGCAGTTTCACCAATTGCATATAAACGCTGTACATCGGTACATCCTTTTATATTAGTCAAAACGCCGCCGCAAAGATAATGCGCTGCCGGCACCACCGGAATTAAATCCCGACTCATATTAATTCCAACACTTAATAAGGTTTCAAAAATATATGGAAAACGCTGCTGCAAAAACTTCTGCGATTTATGCCTAATATCTAAATAAACATATTTTTGTGTACTTCGCTCAATTTCATTATAAATTGCACGCGCAACAATATCACGCGTCGCTAACTCCATTTTTTGCGGTGCATATTTTTGCATAAAACGTGTCTCGGTATCTGGATTTAATAAGTACGCACCTTCGCCACGTAAACTTTCAGAAATTAAAAAATTATTTAACTGATGATTATATAACAATGTGGGATGGAATTGATAAAACTCTAAATTACTAACGCGGGCACCAGCACGATACGCCATTGCAACACCATCACCTGTTGCCACATCCAAATTGCTGGTGTAACGATAAACTTTTCCTGCGCCGCCAGTTGCCAATACTACTGCATTAGTTAAAAAAGTGTGAATTTTATGCTGTTGTTCATCTAAAACATAAGCACCTGCAACCTTTTTGTCACTAATAATCAAATTAACTGCTGTATGATATTCAAAAATTCTAACTTGTGCGGATTGTGTTACTTGCTTAATTAATGCATCAATAATTGCTTCACCTGTATGATCACCAACACGATATATACGACGCACACTATGACCACCTTCCTTGGTTAAATCATAATTTGAATTATTACGATCAAACACAACATTATATTTAGTTAGTAACTTAATAGCTTCCGGCCCATAAGATAAAATGTGCCTAACCATCTCTGGATCAGATAACCCATCACCTGCGGCTAATGTATCTGCAATATGACTTTCAAAAGATTTTTCCTCATTAAGCGCTGCTGCAATACCTCCCTGAGCATAACTGCTGTTACATGCTGCTAATTCTTTTTTAGTGATCAAGGTAATTTGACAATCAGGTTTGATGCGTAACAATTCCAACACATAAGTTAACGCAGCAATCCCACTGCCGATTACTAATACGCCAGACTGATAACTTTGGCCTTGCTGTGAAAAAATATTATTTGCCATATATTTGTACCCAAAGTTGTCGGGTCGCGAGCTTCACATAATTACAAGGCAACAAACATGGCCTTGTAATTAGTAAAAAACACGCCCCAAGTTACCCAACCTATTTTATCTATATCTCAGTTTTTACATAGCACCTTTGAGGGTCGGAGCTTCACATGATTACAAGGCAACAAACATGGCCTTGTAATCATGTGAAGCTCACGACCCGACTACATTATCTACTGCCATGGACAAATCCACTTGTCCTGCCGCGTAAGTTAACATTCCAATTGATGCATAATCAACTCCAGTTTGCGCAATATCTTTAATATTACGCAAACTGATATTGCCTGAAGCTTCTGTTTCAAAAACGCCGCCAACTAATTCCACACATTGCTTAAGTTGTTGTGGCTTCATGTTATCAAATAAAACCCGTGTGATTTTATTATGCCCATGTTCCAAAGCTATATGTAATTCATCTAAATTTCTGATTTCACAAATCACGTCTAATGGATTATTTTGTTTATTCGGTAAAACCGCCAAAGCTTTTTGTAATCCGCCAATAAAATCTATATGATTATCTTTCAACATAAATGCATCATATAAACCCATACGGTGATTAACCCCACCACCACAATGTACAGCATATTTTTCTAAATGACGCATACCCGGAGAAGTTTTTCTTGTATCTAAAATTTTTAAATTAGTATCTTTAACTAAATCAACAAATTTTTTAGTTAAAGTCGCGACCGCACATAAATGGCGTAAAAAATTTAACAAAGTTCTTTCAATCTTTAACAAACTATTAATATCACTTTCAAGAGTTACCAAAATATCATCTATAGATAAAATATCACCATCCTGCAATTTATGAGTTAATTTAACTTCAGCATCCATTTTATCAAAAAGCGCACCAATAATCGGCAAACCAGCAACAACTATATTTTCCGCATGCTTGGAAAAGATTTTTGCTGATTTATATAACTCTTGATGCTTAAATAATGTATCCGTAGTTACATCTTTATACGGCATACCAAGATCTTCTTTAAGCGCTAAATCAATCAATTCATGATCGATTTTATTCAATTCCCATGAATTATTCATAACAAATTCTACTATATAATTTATGCAATATCTCAACTTGTTCCTGCAAATATTTCTCATCCTTAGTATTTTCAATTACATCATCAGCAATTTTTAATCTTTCTGCGCGTGTAGCTTGTGTTTTTATAATATCTTTTACCGCTTGCTCACTAGCATGATCACGCTGCATAATTCTTTTAATTTGTTGTTCTTCTGTACTATCCACCACTAAAATGCGGTCAATTGGATACGGAATATGTGATTCAATTAATAATGGAATAATAACGATACAATAAGGTGATTTTACTGCCAATATTTGCCGATACATATGCTGATAAATAACTGGATGTAATAAATTTTCCAACCATTTTTTAGCAGATAAATCATTAAAAATAATTTCACGCATTTTAGTTCGATTTAATGAACCGTCACCATGCAAGAATTTTTCGCCAAATTTAATTACAATTTTATTCAGTAATTCTGAAGGGGGCTGAACAATTTCCCGCGCTATCTCATCAGCGTCAACAATATCAATATTCAGTTTAGCAAATAATTTAGCAACCGTAGACTTACCACTGCCTATTCCACCAGTTAAACCAACCACAAATTTATTTTGTATTGAATGCACCATATTAAATTCCAGGAGCAATTAAAATATTAATTCCCATCCAATGCAAATAGGTTTGCGTAATATCAAAGCCCCAAATAATTCCAATCCACATTGCGATTGCAATAAAAGGTCCAAACGGAATTGGAACACCACGCGACTTGCCTTTCAGCAACAAATATCCACCACCAATCAGTAACGCCAAAACACTACCGCACAAAATAACAAAAGGCAAAAGCTGCCAACCCATCCAGGCCCCAGCTGCAGCCATTAATTTAAAATCCCCATGGCCAATGCCTTCTTTGCCACGAATTAACCGAAATAAAGCATTTACTACCCAGAAAAAACTATAACCGATAATTGCTCCTAAAATAGCATCATGACTATTAGCAAAAATATCAAAACAATTAACAAATAAACCAATCCACAATAATGATAAAGTTAAAATATCAGGTAAAATTTGATGATCAATATCAATAAAAGTAGCTGCAATTAAAAACCAGGAAAAAATTAGTACATCTAAACACTCCCAGGAAAATCCAAATTCATAAGCTACAACTATTGATAAAATACATGTAAAAATTTCTACAATTAAATAACGTAAAGGAATACGGCTTTTGCAAGTCGCACATTTTCCACCAAGGATTAAATAACTTAAGATTGGAATATTATGCCAAATTTTAATGGGTGCATCGCAAAAAATACAGTGTGACTTTGGATAAGCTAAATTGTAACATTTAACTTCATCATGAAATTCAGTTTTAGAATCAAAAAATTCCAAACAATCCTGCCGCCGAATATAATCTATCATGATTGGTAATCGATAAATTACCACATTTAAAAAACTACCAACAATTAAACCCACAATACCAACCAAAGTTAAAAACACCGATTGATACGACATTATAAAATCCATCATTAGATCACCATTCCAAGATTAAATATTGGTAAATACATAGCAATAACTAATCCGCCAACTACTATGCCTAATATAATCATAATCACTGGTTCAAGCAGCTGATTTAATTTATCGACCAACTGATTGACCTCATACTCATAAAAATTAGCTGCCTTTTCAAGCATATCTGGTAGTTTACCCGCTTCCTCACCGATAGCAACCATTTGCACCACGATATTCGGAAATAATCCGCTGATTTGCAGACTTTGGTATAAAGTTTGACCTTTGCTAACTGCATTATAAATCTCTCCCAAAACCACACGAAATCGTTGGTTATTAGCTACATCCCGCAATAAACATAATGATTCCAATAACGGCATTCCTGCCGCAAAAGTAGTTGCTAAGGTTCGCATTAATCTTGCAATGATTGATTTTCGTAAGAAATTACCAAAAATCGGTATTTTTAACATCATCGCATCAAAAAAATTAGCAAAACTTATGCTGCGCCGCTTCAATATAATTATTGCTATCCACGGCAAAATCAAGCTTAATACCAGTATCCACCAAAATCGCTGCAAAAGATTTGATAAATTTATAACCAGCCGAGTTAAAAAAGGCAATTGCACACCAAACCCGGAAAAAAGATCAGCAAATTGCGGCACCACAAATACCAATAAAATATAAGCAACCATCGCTGCAATTATTATTACCGCACATGGATAAAATAATGTTTTTTTTATTTTGCCTTTTAAAATTTCCATTTTTTCACGATGTATAATTATGCACTCCAATAAAATATCTAAAGTTCCTGATTGTTCACCTGCAAAAACTAATGCGCAAGCTAAATTACTAAAATACTTATTATACGAACGCAAAGCTTCTGACAAAGCATGTCCATGCTGAATCTTATCGTTGATATCAGTCAATAAATTACGTAAATTAATATTATTGCAACTTTTTGCAATCGTCGCTAACGCTTGCAATATAGGAATTCCAGCAATCAATAAAGCATTAAGCTGACGCAAAATCAAAGTAATATTTACCGAAGTTATACGATTACGGTAACGAGTCAACCACGATAATTGTGACTTGCGTTTTAATTTCAATATAGAAATTTTTTGTGATTGCAATTTTGCTTTAGCTAAACGAAAATTAACTGCTGTGATTTCGCCACAAATTTTATTATGATTTGTGTCTATTCCTCGCCAAGTATATGTGAGAGTTTTTGGAGTGTTCATATAATTCGCATCCGAGTTACCTGACTTTTTTGTTTATATCTCAGTTCTTTTATAGCTTCTTTGAGGGTCGGAGCTTCACATGATTACAAAGCAACAAACATGGCCTTGTAATTATGTGAAGCTCACGACCCGTTTAACTTTTTTTGTTTATATCTCAGTTCTTTTGTAGCTTCTTTGAGGGTCGGAGCTTCACTCATTACATGATGCAACATACATCGCATATGTAATGAGTGAAGCTCCGACCCGCCAACTTCATGACATGTAATGAGTGAAGCTCACGACCCGTTTAACTTCCATCCATAAAATCCCATATTAATCACCCATCACTCGATAAATTTCTTGTAATGATGTCTCACCTTGCAAAACACAATCTAATCCAACCTTCCGCAAACTAATAAAATTACGAGCTTCGCACAAAGTACGAAACTCCTCTTCCGCATCAATCTTCAACACTTCATGAATAGCCATACGTCCGCTATATCCATCAACACAATGATCACATCCTACTGCTTCATAAAGCACCGAATCTGCAGGAATACCTAATTGTTCACACAATAACGCTGAAACCTTATATTCTTGCTTGCAATGCGAACATAATTTACGTATCAAACGTTGTGCAGTGATTAGGTTAACCGAACCAGCAATATCATATGAAGACACTCCCATATTACGCAAACGAGTTAATGCTTCGATTGCACTATTGGTATGCAAAGTGGCAATAACCAAATGTCCTGTTTGTGCAGCTTTAAGCGCAATTTCCGCGGTTTCAAGATCCCGAATTTCTCCAACCATAATAATATCCGGATCTTGCCGCAAAAAAGCACGCAAAGCACATGCAAAAGTCAGCCCTGCTTTGTTTTTTATGTTCACCTGATTAACATCAGTTAAATTAATTTCTACTGGATCTTCAACCGTTATAATATTTTTTTCAACTTGATTTAAATATTGCAGCGCAGCATATAATGTTACTGTTTTGCCACTACCAGTTGGTCCGGTCACTAAAATTAATCCTTGCGGCTGACTAATCGCACGAACAAAATCTTTCTGCTGCACTTGACTAAAACCAAGCTGCTGAACATTACGCAAAATACTATCGCTATTTAATAAACGTAAAACTATTTTTTCACCAAATACCGTTGGGCAACTACTAACGCGCGCTTCAACTATTTGGTCTGACTTAACTTTAATTTTACAATGTCCATCCTGCGGTAAACGTTTTTCAGATATATCCAGCTTTGCCATAATTTTAAGCCGTGAAACAATTCTTGCAGCAACTCGCGCTGACGGCTTGGTAATTTCACGCAAAATTCCATCCTGCCTAAAACGCACTCGGCAATATTGTTCATACACTTCAAAATGAATATCTGAAGCATGATTATTTACCGCATCTTCAATTATGTGATTAATAAAAGCAATTAACGGCTCATCACTGCGATCATCAAGATTAAAATTATAATGATCGTAAGATGTATCTATAGATTGAGGAAAAACACCAAGTTCTTGCGTATTATAACGTGTAATAATTTGCTGCATCAATTGTTGCAGATGATCATATCTTGCAATAAAAATATTTAGCTGCATTCCTATATGAAATTTAATTAAATTTATGGATTGCAAATCATGCGGATCAATTAGTGCGACATCAAGTTGTTGTGACCGTTGCTGCAGCGGCAAAATGTTAGTTTGCGTAATTAATCTGATCGGCACCAAATTAAGCGGCAATTTATCTACAGAATATTGCGATAAATCTACGCTTGGCAAATGAAATTCTTGTGTAACTGCGTACACCAATTGATTCGCTGCAATTACACGATTTTTTGCTAAATAAGTAATTAAAGTCTGTTGTGATTGATTCGCCGCCTGTTTTGCCTGACGTAATTTTCCCTCATCAATTAGTTTTTGTTGTAATAAAAACTTTTCTATTTGTTTTGGCATGTCTATATCATCCTACTTCAAGATGCAAATCACATTTAATAAAAGCAATTAGTTTGTTTATGTGGGCAGAGGCTTGTTTACTCGTGATTTTACAAAACAAGCAGGTTGTAAAATCACGAGTTCCAATTTTTTTCAACATTTGTGTTATATTAAACAGTGTGCAAAACTTGTTATTACCTCCACTTTTTGAGATATTATTGTGGTAATTACCGCGCATGTAAGAGCTATGTTCTATGTCTCACACATTCCTGCAGCAACACAGGTTCCACTTACATCCCAATGACTGCCATCCGCATCCGGCTTTAAAATATAAGTATATCCCCCAGCTGCTTTAGTACCAGTTGCTGTAATCACACCGCGCGTCACCTTTAAACTAGCTAAATTTTTGGTCGCACTCGGCGCATCCGGAATTCCATGAACACCTAAATGCAAATCACCCATTGCAACTCCTTCCTGCAGCGCTAATGCAACTGCAGTTTTATATTGCGAACTTGCCGTGATCACTCCGGAAAACCGTGCTCTTTTAAGATAATGCCCATAAGATGGAATTGCTATTGCTGCCAAAATTCCAACAATTGCAATCGTGATTAATAATTCAATTAACGTAAATGCTTTTATTTTTTGCATAATAATTCCTCTTTTAAAATATATATATACCAATCTCCTTTCAAGATGCGAAGTTTGCAAATGGTTGTCATCCCGCGGCCTTGTCAGTTGACCGCGGGATCTAGGCTATTTAATAGAATTTTTGCTGGATTCCGCGGTCAACAAACTTGGCCGCGGAATGACAGCATATTCGCATCTCCAAGTGCAATGGGTATAAAAAAATAAAAAATCAACACGAAAATATTTTTTTGGAGAAAAATGAATTAATCTGAAATAATATCTGAAAAGATTAAAAATTATCAGACATAATTTAATCCAGGTCAAGAAAAAACTTGAGATTTGATACATAAATGTATATCTTTAGAAAAAGATATTTCACATTCTATGAGGAAATTTTATGACCAAACAAAATGCTTTTTATGCACAATCCGGCGGGGTAACTTCAGTAATTAACGCTTCTGCTTGTGGAGTCATCGAAACCGCACGCAAACATAAAAACAAAATCGGCAAAGTTTTTGCCGGCAAAAACGGCATCATTGGCGCCTTAACCGAAGAATTAATTGACACCAGTAAAGAGTCAGCCAAGGCTATTGCTGCTCTACGCTACACGCCATCAGGAGCATTTGGTTCCTGCCGTTATAAATTAAAAAGCCTGGAAGAAAACCGCGCTGAATACGAACGTTTAATTGAAGTATTTAAGGCGCACAATATCGGCTATTTTTTCTATAACGGCGGCGGTGATTCACAAGACACCGCCTATAAAGTTTCCCAACTCAGTGAAAAACTCGGATTTCCAATGACATGTATTGGAATACCAAAAACCATCGACAACGATTTACCATTTACCGATAACTGCCCTGGTTTTGGTTCAGTTGCAAAATACGTTGGCGTCTCTATTCGCGAAGCAGAATTTGACGTCGCTTCAATGTGCGCAACTTCTACCAAAGTATTCATCATGGAAGTTATGGGACGGCACGCGGGATGGATTGCAGCCGCTGCCGGAATTGCAGCTGACATGCGCGACAATCCTTATGTGATTTTATTTCCGGAAATTCCTTTTAACGAAACAAAATTTTTGTCCCGCGTAAAACGTAACGTGAAGAAATTTGGTTATTGCATTGTAGTGGTTTCTGAAGGCGCACAAGATAAAAACGGAAAGTTTTTATCAGATACCGGCATGAAAGATGCATTTGGTCATGCACAATTAGGCGGTGTTGCTCCAGTAATTGCGCAATTAGTGAGAGGAAAATTAGGCTATAAATATCACTGGGCCGTAGCTGATTATTTACAACGTGCTGCACGTCACATTGCATCCAAAACCGATGTCGATCAAGCTTATGCTTTAGGTAAAACTGCAGTTGAATTTGCAATTAAAGGCAAAAATGCAGTAATGCCAATTATAGTGCGCAAACCTGGCAAACGTTACACCTGGAAAATCGGCGAAGCAAAACTAGCTAAAGTCGCAAACAAAGAAAAATTTATGCCGCGCAGTTTTATTTCGCAAGACGGTTTTGGTATTACTAAAAAATGTCGGGATTACATTGAACCTTTAATTCAGGGTGAAGATTATCCGCCATTTAAACACGGTTTGCCTGAATACGTAAAACTAAAAAATATTCTGGTACCGAAAAGACTGAAAAAGAAGTTTGCGGTTAAAACTTAGATGTTTTTTTATATTAATACCTAGTTAAATACTTATCTACTTCCCATTGATGCACTTGAGCAATATAACTATTCCATTCCTTGCGTTTAGCAGCAATAAAATGTTTAAAAATATGATCTCCAAGCACCTCTCGCATCAGCATACTTTTTTCCATACAATTAATAGCTTCATCCAAATTATGCGGCAATGATTTTATTTTTAAGCGATCGCGTTCACGCTGGCTCATCATATAAATATTTTTATTAACTGGAGAACCTGGATCAAGTTTTTGTTCAATACCATCTAATCCTGCAGCCAACATCACTGCAAATGCTAAATATGGATTGCAGGACGGATCCGGCATACGTAATTCTGCTCGAGTACCAACACCACGCCTATCAGGCACACGCAATAATGGAGAGCGATTGCGTTCCGACCAAACAATGTGAGTCGGCGCCTCGAAACCCGCAACTAAACGCTTATACGAATTAACCAATGGATTGGTAATCGCGCAAAAACCACGAGCATGTTTTAACAACCCAGCAATATAAGCTAAACCAATTTTAGAAATTTGGTATTTAGCTTTTGGATCATAAAAAGCATTTTGATCATCTTGATCAAATAAACTTTGATGCGTATGCATACCTGAACCACTAAGACCAAAAATCGGCTTAGGCATAAAAGTTGCATGTAATCCTGAATCCAAAGCCACCTTGCGTACCACAAACCTAAAAGTAGCAATATTATCAGCAGTTAATAAAACATCTCCGTATTTAAAATCAATTTCATGCTGTCCCATAGCAACTTCATGATGCCCTGCTTCAACTTCAAAACCCAACTGCTGCAAAATTTCAATGATCTTACGACGAGCATCTTCACCCCGATCTATTGGAGTTAAATCAAAATAACTGCCGGAATCATGCGTACGCGTGGTTGCTTTGCCGTTAGCATCACGCTCAAATAAAAAAAACTCCGCCTCCGGACCTGCGTTCATGGTAAATCCCATTGACTTGGCTTTTTTGCAGATATGTTTCAAAACCGTACGCGGACAACCAGAAAAGTCATCACCATTTGGCTTTTTAACATCACAAATAATCCGCGCCACTTTACCGCACGCATTTTCCCAAGGAAATATTTGAAAAGTTTGATAATCCGGAGCAAGCAGCATATCTGATTCTTCGATTCTCGCAAATCCATCAATTGATGAACCATCGAACAAAATTTGCCCATCTAAGGCTTTTTCAAACTGGCTGCTGGGAATCTCAACGTTTTTGTTTTGACCCATTACATCAGTAAACCAAAGTTGTAAATAGGCTATCTTCGCTTCTTTAAGCTGTTTTAAAATATCATGGCGATCAGTCATAGCAGTGTCCTTTAAAATTGGTGAGAATGACAATAATATAATGTCAATTTATGGAAAAATCCAGCATTTTCTTAAAAAATGTAAGCAAAATTTGCGGAATGAGCAAAAATGAGACATCAGCATTGTCATCTCGGAAATAGCACAGCGATTATCCTGCTAGTTTGTCATCAAAAGGTGCCTTTCCATATTTTCTGTAATTTTTTGTAATCATGGCGGGATTATAACATCTCTTCAAGCTTAGGCGCAAAATTAAACATTTTAACTAAACGTTTATATTCAATTGCAGCTTGAATTTGATCACGCTTTCTTACTGCATTTTTTACTGCCCGCAGCATAATATTTTTTGGCGTTTTCTCCGCAGCAACAAACTCAAAAATATTTACTCCGTAACCTAATCGCTCCAACAATAATGCACGCATACTATCACCCAGCATATCAACTAAACGCTCTTTATATGGTTGATAGCGCGAAACACTAGTCAAAGGATGTTTACTCATTTTTGCCCGATTAGCATGCTGACAACAGGAAACTGAAAAAATATATTTTGCGTCCAACTGCACTCCTTTTGCAATAGTTTGATCGGTAGCAAGATCACATGCATGCAACGAATATGCAATATCAATTGCATCATTCGTACCAAATGTTTCAATAGCAAAATTGTAAAATTGCATATTAGCAAAACCCAATTCTTTAGCGCTATGATTACATTTATCAATTAACTCAGCATTATTATCAACTCCAATAATCTTAATTTTGCGTTTCAGCACGGTGGTACAATATTGATATAACACAAAAGACAAATAACTTTTACCGCACCCGCAATCCAACATCACAATTGGTCTTTTAGTGCTAAGCTTTCTAAAAGCTGCGGAAATCTGCGGAATATAAGCAAAAATCTGCTCACGCTTACGAATACGCTGATGATAAAATTGATTTTCGGAATTATATAGTCCGATTTCCCGGAATAATGTTGTTAAATTGTCTAAGTTAAAATCGAAAGTCATTGTCCTGCCCTGCAAGTTAAATAAATATAAACCAACCAACGCAAAAACTGCTTGGTTACCACATAATTAGCGCCAATGCGCTATCAGTTGTCGTACTATTTATTTTTTCTTGCACACCAATCGTCACTCGGGACCGATTCAATGCACTATCGATTTCTCTCCTATTTAACAATTAAAGAAATAAGCCAAAACAGTTTAAACTACTTTGACACAAAATTTATAGCATATAAACACTATTTTTGCGAATTTTTATGTAAAGATATTTTCAGAAGATGTGAGCTTATGGATTTATTGTGATTATTGGCCGCCTTTCATTGTTACTACTATTATCATTTTCACAATGGTTATGTGCAATATGGAAAAATACACTAACACATTCTATAAACGGACCCGCTATATCTAACCCGATTCCACTTACTAAACATATTTTTGATACAGTATCATCACGTGCATTTGCACCAACGATAGTTAATGTTACACCAGCGATCATCATACAACCACCTAAAACATAACCAAAACAAGAACCACGATTTTTCCATAAATCTTTTGTGCATTTTCTAAAAAAACTCATATCACACCTTTTTAATTTTTATTATAAAATGCTATTTCCCACTGTAAGAGAGAAACATCACTGCTTTATTTTAATTATAGCTGGTGATTCTTAAGGCAATCTTAAAAGATCAAAAAAAATAAGCATATTTTCTTTGTAGGGGACAAAAATTTATCAGTATATACAATGTCGTTATTCCGCGGTTTAACTACAGCATTTGGTATATTTAAATCTGTATATCATAAGTATTGGCAAAAATACTATTAAAACCGCCTGCAATACAATCAAATAGTTGTATTATCGTATATCTCTAGTGCCATTGGCAGACAAGAAGTAACGCCTTTTAAACCATTAATTGTTAAAGTAATCAAAATCGTATCTTTGATTTCTTCACGAGTTGCGCCTAATTGCTTCGCCATTGGTACGTGAAACTTTATCGATTCAAGATCACCTAATGCAGCTTTAATACCAATATAAACTAATTGCTTGGTTTTGGCATCCAAACCTTTGGTTTTAATCAATGACTGAATTAAACCATCAAAAGCTTCAGCCACTTCCGGAGCTTCTTGTTTAAAAATATCAAATGGATTTTGCTTATTCATATCTCACCTCATTTTCATTTAATGTTTTGTTCACCAACAACGAATCATAATATGCAGTAATACTTATGATTTTGTCGTCCCTAAACTTAAAAATCCAACAATATTCATTTTTAACTTGATGCTCACCAAAAAACTTTACCACTTCCGGCATGTCAACATGAGGTTCATCAAAATATTTACCATGCTTTTTAAAAATCTTTTCCCAGTTTTGCATATTAAAAACCTTATGTGTTATTTGCGCGTTATATATGCGATACATTTCAAAATCAGTAAAACACATAATACAATACATAACCATGCAAACCAATTACCATATTTGGCATAAAAAGTTAAATCGCAAGAAAGTGGCACATTAACCACCATGTATGTTGGCTCATTAATTTTACTAGGTTTCTTTGCAATCAATGCACCGTTGGCGTCACTTATGGTTAAATAACCAAATAAAGCTGCTCTAGCCAAAGCATATCCATTAGATATCGACTGCACCAAAGCAAACCTGGCATGCCACCAAGCATCAGAATTTATACCAAAATCAGCGGCAGGAACAAACAATAAAGCAACATTTAATTTACCGTATTTTCTTGCAGGATTGGCAAAATCCATATCATGACAAATCGCAACTCCTAATTTGTAATTTTTATATGGTAATTGAATTAAATCACGCCCTCTTTTAGCCTGCCCTTCCGCAAATTGTACCAAATGATGTTTATAATACTTAGCCACTATCTTCCCACTTGGAGCAATTACTAATAAATAATTTTTACGTACGATTTTTTTATCATCAATAAATGTGAGCGGTAATAAAATTGTAGTTTTATACTTTCTTGCTATCTGACTAATTTTATTAATAGCTGTGCGTTCGGTTTTTTTAGTTACTATAAGACCCATTTCAGGCTGCATGATGTATTGAGCTTTTTGTTTTGCTAATACTTTTAACCTGGCAATATAAGCAACAAGCATTTTATTTGGGTATTTAATAGAGTCACTTAACAATCTTTTATAACTTTGTGGATTTTGCACCGCTAAACCAACGCGTACAAAATCTTTATTGACAATTTGGTGTTGTTGATAAAAACCATAACCAAATACCGCAACTAATAATACTGTTGTTGCAACAATAATCGATAAAAATATTTTTGTGTTTTTACGAAAAAACCATAAAACAGCCAAAACATTTGGAATAAAAGCCAACAAAAACACTATACCCCATATTCCAGTAAGTTTGGTTAACTGCATTACGATCAAAAATGGATATTGACTAAAACCAGAAACTGATATCAAATTACCTTGACCAATCAAATACACCAGATAACTATAAATAACCATCAAAACCGGAAAGAAAAAAATTACATACCATGCTCGCACTTTACGCACAACAAAACTATTTAAAGTGATCAAGATTGCCATAATTACACCATAACCAATACTCAATGGTATAAAATGTAATAATGGCATCATGGTATCGCAATAATATCCGCAAGTTACTGCAAATAAGCTAACAGCAAAACTGACAAACCCCACGAGAAATGTAGCTAAAAATCTCTGGTATAAGCTATATAGCAACACCGGCAAAGGAACAAACCAAAGTAGCCACCAGAAAATATTAGGACCTTCTGCGAAATAATAACCAAGAACTGTAATAATGATTACAAAGATAGCTAAAATAAAGTTTTGTGAGCGATTTTTAAACATAATAAGTGGTGCATTGTACCATTTACCCAAACATAAATTAACTGCTTCATGCTATTGTTTTGTGCAATTTTAAACCAACTAATTAATCAAACTATTGTTTTTGCACAAAAAGACTGGTACGGTTAAAGAAAAGAATTAAAACCTAAATTATGTTAACTTTTTATAGGAGATTAATTATGATGTTTCACTCAGATATAACTTTTGTTTTAGCATTGATTGCTTTAGCTTATGGCGCATTAGTGGTGCTTAAATCAAAAAAATATGCAGACGCAATGGGTATTACCTGTAAAATTATCGGTATTATAATTGCGGTTCTTGCAATACTAGCCATTTTAGGTTCCGGCCAGCGCATGTTTAAAACGCATGTGGTGAAATGTGCGATGATGCGCAATATGATGCTTCAAAAACGAATGATGCCAACACCAATGCAACGTAAAATGATGAAACCCGTCATGTATAAAAAAATGCGTGGTATGAAAACACCACCTCCAGCCGCTCCAGCAAAAAAATAATATTTTTATCCTCATTGCAATAAGAGGAATAATCATCAACCATTCACGAGTTTCGCAACTGCGAAACTCGTGATATCGCATATCTTATTTCAGCTTTATGCAAAAAATATAAAATTTATGCTGTAACCATACATTCGTTATGCTGCGGCTTGACTGCAGCATCTTATCGAAATCCTTAACAATTATTAAGTCTTCTGTCTTATTTTTTGTTTTGTTTTTTGCGATATTTTATGCATAGCTCGGAATCAATACCAGACAAGACCATCGTGATCTAAAGTTTCATGTGAATTGTATAGAAAAAGCTCAGTAATTCGCAACAAGTATATGGATTATTTTTTTGTAAGATATTTGCTATCATCATAAAATGCAAGTTGTTGATTTTATGAGTTTTTAAATGAAATGATATTCACCGTAACATCCATGTTCGTGGGCATCCATGTTAAGCGGTGAATATTGTTGATTCTCGTAATTATTTATAGCAAAAAAATCACTGCTTCCACAGGTTCAAAAGCTAGAAAATTTTGTAGGAAATTGGATATATAATCAATTATTTACAAATATATACTAAAGTTCAAATTGAATAGTCGCAATTGTACTTTGATATATTACCACCTGTTCATTAATTTTATCCAAAGATTCTAAAATAATAATTTCCTCGTCAAAACCACGTAAATATCCCTGCAGCTTAATTCCACTAATTAAGTAAATCACACATTCTTCATTAAGGTGATCTTCTTTAAACTTATTTCGTGATTTTAAATTACCTATTGGTTGCTTTGTTTGAAGCGGGGTAGCTTCATGAATATTATTGACTCTACTATCAAGTTTATCACAAGACTCTGCACTTTCTTTAAAATTGGTAGTATTTATATTATTACTTCGAAATCTTCTTGCAGGAATAACCATACAACACGCCTCTAGCTATTTGTTACATTTATAAAAAAAGCTGTAATCATTTTGATTCAAGCAAAACAAGTACTGCATTTTATTTTTATAATGTATATGCTAGTTGCATACGAATAGTTATATGATTTTAATTTTAATTATAGACGTATTTACGTAAGTTATAATTTATTATTCTTAATATTGTAATTCTACTATAAGCTATATCAACTACAGCAATTACACTGTTTTTCTTGTTGAAAAAAAGATACTATCTACATTAAATGAACATGTCAATATATAAGTAACAAGCCCCAACAGAAATTTCAATCATTTTCAGTCATCGCTTGGAGGCAATTTTATATACTTTAAGCAAAAAAATCCCAGACCCCATGGGTTAAAAACTGGAAGATTTTGTAGGAGATTGGATATATAATGCATTATCTTCTCCTTTAACTAATCGATAACTTATTTGTTTTCTCATCTATATTGCATAATAATATGGTATAAAATTCTATGAGCAAATAAAAACGGTTATAAATAAATTTGCATATAAAAAATAAATATACTTTTAATAAAAAACATAAAAATAATGACATTTAATAGAAATATAAAAAAATTTACAGGCAAAATTTTAATAATAGCGACTGGATGGGCACATCCAAAAATCGCACTTCAAAATAAAAATATTTTTTATACATTAGATATTAAAAAATCGGCCAAACCAGATTGGGTATGCGATATCGCTGATCAAAACATCCAAAAAATCCCAAAATTCAAAGGAAGATTTAAATGCATATACGTTGAACATATTTCAGAGATGCCCAAAAATAATTTAATACCTGCGCTAAAAAACATTTACTATCTGCTTGAAAATGATGGAGTTTTCTTTTGGGATGGAGTTTGGCATTTGCCCTTTGATAAAATAATTACAAAAGTTTTAAACAAAATAGGTTTTAAGCATATAAAAATTAATCAAGGATGTTTTATTGGAAAAAACACTTTATACATCTCCAGAGGGGTTATTTTTGCCGCCAAACAAAAACAACCAAGCGATACAATAATGCTTATTAAGATGAATCGCTATTTAACAAAATGGTTAGACTCAAAATTTAATTTTACTACGACATCAATTACACCAAAACACACCATTCCATCTTCCACTGTGATTCTCCAAATATTAAAGAAACTAAAATTAAAATTTAAAAATTCAATATCAATAAATCGACTAAAATACTCCTTGTCATCAAAAACCGCAATTAAGCTAAAATTAAAACCCATAATCACATCAAACAGTAAAAACGCGAAAAGCAACCATTTACAATATAAAAGTATGTCTTTTAGTATCTAATAATTTTTACTTAAAATGAGACAGATAAAAACATTTTGATATATAGGCAATTATTTCATACGTATAGTTATAATTTTGGTATAATGCGGTTTTAATTAAAAATTAGAGGGACAAAATATGAACAAGCAAATGAAATCAACGGGTTGCTGTGAGCCGTTTAATCCAGCGCCGTGGCAAGATAAAGAAATAATCTGGCAAAACAAAAAATTTGTCAAAGATCACGTAATAAGTTTTTTGCATATTCCACTGAACATGAAAAACAAGATCATTAAAAATGTTGCGCTAATAGACAAAGCAGGAGCAAAACCAGAAGAATTCATTTTGCTGGCAGACGAAAAATCCTTATGGGGCTCAGATATTTATTTTGCTGTAACTAAAGATGTTGAAGGAGCACAAATGGTCGCTATCTCAGGGAAGTTTCTGAGTAAAGTCTTTGAAGGACCTTACAAAAATGCCGGCAAATGGGTCAAAGAGATGGAAAATTATGTAACTGAAAAAGGTCATACGATTAAGCAGCTCTATTTTTATTACACAACTTGTCCCAAATGTGCAAAAGCTTATGGGAAGAATTACGTGGTGTTGTTAGCGCAGATTGCTTAATCGCCAAAATTATTTATAGGGCTTTTATAATATTACGCGAGTTTTCTTATAAAAATATAGAATTTAAGCTGCTGATACAAACGCTAATTTCTTTTCTATTTTTTTAAATACACCAAGAATAATCATGTTTAACACAAAATAAATTAAACCTGCTATTAAAAAAGTCTCAACAAACATATAAGTTTGCGAAGCAATCTGATGGGCTATACCAGTTAATTCCAACACGGTTATAGTGCTAGCTAAAGACGTGCCTTTTAACACCATAATTACTTCGTTGGAATAAGCTGGCAAAGCAATACGTAAAGCATGCGGTAAAACAATATGCCACATGGCTTGAAACTGTGATAAACCTAACGCCTTGCATGCATCTTTTTCTCCTTGTGGAACTGAATTTATCGCACCTTTAAATAAAACTGTAGTATACGCACTGGTATTTATTGCCAACGCAATAACCGCGCAACAAAAAGGATCTTTAAAAATAACCCATAATGGAGAGGCTTTTAACCACACGAATTGCGCACTACCGTAATAAATTATAAAAAATTGCAGCAGCATCGGTGTGCCTCTAACCAGAAATATAAAAATATCAATCGGCATTTTTAAAAACCATGATTTGGACTGGTAAATCATAGTCATAAAGATCGCCATTGACAATCCAATCAATAATGATATTAGCATCAATTCAATTGTAACTATAATTCCTGAAATTATCTCCATCATGCCATCTCGTATTTATTAACTTTTTTAATAAAATATTTAATCACAACATATGACAAAGTTGTCATAATTAAATATATTAATCCAGCAGCGCAATAAAAAGTGAACGGCTCACTGGTTTCGCTAGCTGCAAGCTGCGCTTTGTTCATCAAATCTGCTAAGCCGATTAAAGAAATCAAAGCAGTATCTTTAAGTAACACCAACCATAAATTACTTAAACCGGGCAACGCATGTCTCCAAACTTGCGGCAATAAAATATGGAAAAAAGTTTGCTTTTTAGTTAATCCCAGCACTTGTGCCGCAGCAACCTGTCCTTTTGGCACTGCTAAAAATGCGCCCTTTAAAGTTTCAGTTGCGTAAGCGCCAAAAATTAAAGACAAAGCAAATATTCCGGCTACCAACGCATTTACATCCACATAATAATGAAACAGCTTTGTTAACAAAGCTGTACCGCCAAAGTAAACTGTAAACAACACAATTAACTCTGGAAATCCTTTTACAACTGAAGTGACCGAACCAGCAATTAAATTAATAAATTTATTTTTACATAATTTAGCCGCGGCTCCGATCAACCCAAAAATCAATCCAAGTATTAAGGAACCAATCGCAACAAATATTGTTAATTTGGCGCCAATTAATAATTGTGCAGCAAAGCCGTGCAAACCTATCATTATTTCGTTCCAAAATATTTTTGTTCAAGTTTTTTCAAGGTACCATCAGCTTTTAGTTTTGCTATGGCTTTATTTAAAACTTCAAGCAATTCTTTATTGTCTTTCTTTACTGCGATACCATTACCACTACCAAAGTATTTTTGACTTTCTATTGGCTTACCAACGATTGCATAATCTTTATCATTACCTTTTTTCAGCCATTGCATAATAAATGGAGTATCACAAAAATATGCATCAATTCGATCATTTTTCAAATCTAACAACCCTTGCTCATTGCTCTCGTATGGTTTTATTTTAACTATATTTCCATACATATCTTGCACATAATGCTGAAAAGTTGTTCCTCCTTGTACTCCAACGGCCTTACCTTGTAGACCGGTTTTAGAAATAACCAATTTTGATTTCTTCGCAGCAACAAAATGCACCGTATCTATATAATATGGATTGGTAAAATCCACTTGCTTTGCTCTTTTAGCAGTAATAGCTATAGCTGCTATAATCGCATCGAATTTCCCAAGCTTTAAACTAGGAATTAAACTATCAAAAGGCTGATGCGTAATAGTGCAAGTTGCGCCAATTTCTTTGCATACTGTATTCATAACATCAATATCAAATCCTTGAATTTTTCCTTCTGGAGTAAAATACTCAAATGGAGGATACGTGGCCTCCGTTGCAAACTTAAGAACAGTTTTAGTTTGTGCAACATTAACAGCCTTAGCTTGTGAAAAGCGCGCAAAACATTTTGTATTTACCAATAAACATGATATGAACAATATCCCTAATGTAAAAGTAACTAATTGTTTCATTTTTCTTACCCTCTCAAATTAATGACATACTGATTGTAAAAATTGTTTAAATCTTGCTGTTTTTGGATTAGTTAATGTTTCCTTAGCATCTCCTTGCTCATGAATCCTGCCTTGCTCCAAGAAAATAACCTGCGAGGCTACTTCCTTGGCAAACCCAATTTCATGGGTAGCAATAATCATTGTGGTTCCCTCATTTGCTAAGGTTTTCATAACATTCAAAACATCAGCCACTACTTCCGGATCCAAAGCAGAAGTTGGTTCATCAAACAACATGATCTCAGGCTTCATCATTAAGGCCCTGGCAATCGCCACACGCTGCTGTTCTCCACCAGATAATTGCAATGGGTAGCTTGCTTCTTTATGCAAAATGCCAACCTTATCAAGTAAAATCTTAGCATTTTTTATTGCCACTGATTTTGCTTGCTTTAATACATGCAATGGCGCCTCAATGAGATTTTGCAATACTGTCATATGCGGCCATAAATTAAATTGCTGAAACACCATGCCGATTTTCTTATGTAATTGTCTCACGATACTTTTCGGCAATTTCTTTTTAGCCAAATTTGCACAATCAATCTTACAATTATCTATCTGAATTATTCCGCTATCTGCTTGCTCCAACAGACTAACACAGCGTAACAAGGTACTCTTACCCGAACCACTGCTGCCAAGCAAAGCAATCACATCGCCTGCTTTTGCTGTCAGCGACACTTCATTCAACACCACGTGGTCGCCAAACGCCTTGCATAAATTGTTAATAACTAGTTTCTGCATAATTAATTTCCCAATTTCATAACATTCTAATTTTATGATATTACAGTATTGTTTCTTAAAGCAACTGTCTGTATCGGAAGTATAAGCTAAGAACTGCTATAAGAAAAATGAATCATTTTGCTTAATTAATTAAAATATATGAGTTTATTTTCAACATGCATAAACCAGCCAAAACAAATACCTCAGCCGTTTTTTAATAGACAAAAGAATTTGATCCAGCAAAAAACAAAAATCTTTATAATGCAACCAGTTAACTCAATGCACAAAAATTAAAAGTTGCATTTTTAAATAAAAAAATGGAAAATAATCACGCAAAGCTCCTGCCAAAGGATTTTTGTGATACAATAAAAAATAGTATAACCTATTGAAAAATTTAAAAAAGCCGGAGTAGCTCAGATGGGTAAGCCGGTGCCGTTTAGGCAAAGCACTGCTTTGCCCCGGCGAACGCCCGACATGGATGTCGGGCTGGACAAATGCACCATGGATGGGTACTTGGATTGTAGTCTATCGAAGTTGTTATTTTAAAGTGCCGGAGTAGCTCAGATGGGTAAGCCGGTGCCGTTTAGGCAAAGCACTGCTTTGCCCCGGCGAACGCCCGACATGGATGTCGGGCTGGACAAATGTACCATGGATGGGTACTTGGATTGTAGTCTATCGAAGTTGTTATTTTAAAGTGCCGGAGTAGCTCAGATGGGTAAGCCGGTGCCGTTTAGGCAAAGCACTGCTTTGCCCCGGCGAACGCCCGACATGGATGTCGGGCTGGACAAATGTACCATGGATGGGTACTTGGATTGTAGTCTATCGAAGTTGTTATTTTAAAGTGCCGGAGTAGCTCAGATGGTAGAGCAACTGATTCGTAATCAGTAGGCCGGTGGTTCGACTCCACTCTCCGGCATAGTTTTTTTTAAGTTATGGTGGTTCGCTAAAGCAGCAAATGTAAAAAGCTACTTATGTGCTACCTTTGAGGGCGTTGTTTAAAAATATTGATACTGTAAAAAGCATATGTTACCTTGATTTATTATCTGAACATGTTGAGTTAAAGGGATCTGGCAAATATGGTAATGAGGATGACTCACCCCAAAGATGTAAGTAATTTTATTGGAGAAATATCACAATCAACCTCTATTTCGCCAAATGGATTTTTAAAACCGTTTCACTTGGTTATCTTAGGCATTGAACTAAAACGAGCCCCAAAAGAGCTCGAATTACTTGGAGAATTAGCAACATACGCACATAATGCGGGTTTATATAAAATCATTGACCCATATCAGCAAACATATAACTATGGCACAAACAATGGTTTTCACCCAGTTGTACCATTAACAAACATTGATGAGGTATACAAAGTAACCCAACACTTATCTAACTTGGTGAATAAATCAATTGATGCAACATCACAGGATAGTTTAACTTATGCTTTACTAGAATTACTCAATAATTGCTTTAACCATGGCTCTGTAAAAAATAACGATTTAAACGGTTTAATATGCGCCCAAACGTGGCCTCGTGGTAATTTAGGACAAATTGCAATAGCTGATCCTGGTATAGGAATCAGGAAATCATTGCTAGAAAACCCTTGCTTAAGTAATAATCTAATAAATAGCAATGCATGCGAATTGGCGACCCAATACGGAGTTACTAGTAAACCAGACCAACATTCTGGATACGGATTAGCATTAGCACATGACCTCATGAAGCAAGTTAACGGAAATCTAATTATCTATTCCGGAAATGAGTATTTTTCAATTAGAAACAACGGGGGCAAAAAAAAACTTTTGGCTGAACCATGGAAAGGAGCTATAATAATATTAGAATGGAGGTTAAATAAAACTCTTGATGTGAAATCAGTATATGATGCCTGGCCATTACCAGAAGGAGTTACTACAGATGACTTCAACTTTTAAGATAAAATTAAAAAAACATTTTCCTGAGTTCATTTCCAGAAAACTGGGAATGGAAGCTCGCGAATTTTTAATCAATGAATTAAAAAATCATAAACGATTGGAAGTTGATTTGTCCAATTGCTTGGTCACGCCCTCTTTTGCCGATGAATGTATTGGTATTCTTGCAGCACAAATAGGCTTAGAAAATTTCAACAAAAACCTTGCTTTTAAAGGTGTTAAACCAGAAATTAAATCATTATTTATTCATGTTATTTCATGTAATTTATCAAAACATAAACAATAGTGTTTTTAGGCTAATTTTTAAATTAATCTTCATTGTTTTTAGTTGCTTGTTCTATATCAGACAAATATTTGGTTCCCAATCGTTTTTCGGTTTTAAGCATTGTTTGGATTAAATCAGTATCTCTATCGAATAAGTTGAATATGGGGTTTTTATTTACATCATGTTGATTATATCTATAACATTCTCGTCCGATAGCTTCTATGGTTTGTTTTTTGTACTCATCGCTAACTTTGTTGCTTTTGAGATATAATTGAATCTTTTCGGCCAATTTTTGTTCTGGGTTACTTAAGTCTAACATTCTAGACCATTGAATATATCGATAGAATATAGACATTTGTTCTCTGACATTAGCAAACAGGCTATTTTTATCGTTAGCAAAATGCTGTTCAATCTTGTTTAACCATGATTGTATAATTTTTTTCACTATTTCTTCATCGAAATTATAGATAGTTTTACCATTAAATGTTGCTCGTTCAAATTGCTTTTCTCTCACAATTGCACCATCAGGAGTTTTAAATTGTGAGAAATCATAATTACCATCTTTATTTTTTATTCCAAAAATTGCTAGTAGCATGCCCAAATAGTCTTCTGATAGTGATAAAAGAGCGTCAGAAATTATTTTTTCAATTGGCATTATCTTAAATAAAGAGTATATGATACTGCCATACGGATTACCTAAAAGATTTGATTGCGTAGACACTTTTTTACACCAAAGATCATTTAATAAACTGATTTTTGGTAAATTCTTAACAATGATACTCCCGCGGTAAAGATGTTGCGCTATATCATATGCCAACAAGTCTCTATTTTCTTCCGAAGTATTTGCAAGTTGTTCTAAAACAACATTGACATCATCATCAAAAAACTTCTTAAATAAAAATAATTCTTCACTAGTCCATCCGGATAAAAATAAATTTAGCTGATATTTTGAATTATGCACAACTTTAATAAAGTTAATAGCAAATTCTGCCGTTTTCCTATCCATTATAACACACTTACAAACTCTTTTTGATAAATCGATTAGTCGCTGCTGCTGTTTTCTATCAACTCTATCATCTTCTTTGCATATTCCCAATAACGCTAAATATATGTCTTCGTCATTCACACCATCCTTAAAATCAATACCATAATGCATATCAATATATCTGTCTAATGAAATAAAAATATCCTTCAATATCACTTTACTAGCATGACGAATCATATTATCCAAGATCAATGGGTGTTTTGAAAATAAAGCAATAAAACCTAACCATTCCAACTTGTTATCTACATTAGAAATAAAATCAGCATTTTTCACTAAATTCATTAACCATTTATTCATATTTCTTAGCGTTGATAAATACTCGATAATTTCCCGAAATTTTAAAAATTTATTTATATCACTATTAATATCATTCTCTAACGCTTCCACCAATCCTTTACTAAAAACAAAATGTAACCTTTTCATTACGTATTTGACGGATTGATCAATATTTAGCGTATTACAAACATCAAATCTTGGTTGGAATAATTTATCAACATATGAAGTCACTGTGTCGTAATCGGAGTAACCTAGCGTTTTCTCGGTAAGAAATTTTTGAGTAATACGCGTATAGTCAATTGCTACAACACAAATTAAATTATCGAAAATTTCCAACATCCTCGCAAACATTAAAAACTTAAGTATAAGTTCACTCGATAATCGATCTATTTCATCAATGATAACATATAACGATTTTCCTTTAAGTGCATTATTAATTGAATTTACTTGTTCTGAAAATAATTGGGGGTTTTCTTCTTGCCAAAGCTTCATCATATCATTTACATTTTGTTCTAAATCATACTCTACTTTCCCGCCAACTTGCACGGGAACACCCCTATATAAACCACTAACATTTCCAGAAGCTGATAGCTTGCAACGACTAAGGAGTATTAGACTTTTGATGGCTTTTTTTATGCAATTTGTAACACCTGATTGTGACAAAGTTGAATATAGCTTTAAAAGAAAATTTTCCATTAATTCGTGAATCTCAAATTTACCCTCTATCATTGGATCAAAATCTATAATGATACCTTTTTCATTTTTTAATTCTTGTCGTAATAAATTTAAAACCGAAGTTTTGCCACAACCCCATTCACCCATGAGAGCGATCGTACAAGATTTTATTTTTTTTTGTTGAATCATTTTATACATATGATCAACAACTCGTTCTTTTACATTAAATTCATCTTGATCAAAATGTAATATTGCTCTGTCAGAAATTTTTTCCTCATTGTTCATATTTTCACCCCTCTTATTTCGATCAAATAACAAGCGTAATTTTATCAACACATTTTTTACATAATTTATCATTTCGTAAATTGCATAATATTTTGTTTTCACATAATTGGCAAGCAAATAACTTCATGCCTGCATAAGTTACTGCAGGCATGAAAAAATATAAAGTTATTGTGCAAATATTATTAGAATTATTCAGCTAAATGTCTTGTTTTTTGCAGCTTATCCCTTATACACTCAATCTCATCAAGATAATCTTCAATCGCCCAGAGTGCGCCATTGAAAATTGCGTGATTGGATTCATGAAGATCATAATCTTGCGATAATAAACAACCAGTAACCGCTTTGGCTTTTATTAATCTTTCATCAATTGCGTCTTTAAGTTCAAGAGCGGTAGCATACGGTTTCAAGATAAAAATATCGTCCATTGTTTTGACTCCTTCGTATTTTTTGAATTGCACCAATAATAATTACTGGTGGTTGGGCGTCAAAACCGCACGAAGACGGCTGGCTTATTCACCCGTTAGGGTTTATTCACCACACCCAACCATATCATATAGCTTCCACGTAAATAACGTGGATCTTCGCGAGTGTTTTGAGCACATAAACAAGATACTATCGTTCGTGGCATGATGTCAACTGCAAAGACAGGCTTCCATTGGCTAATTTTGCTGTTTGGTGATTTTTTAAACAAGTCAGATTTTGAAAAAATCAAATTATGTTATCATTTCTCATCGTTCTACTTTCTATAAACTTCTCGACATCGCTTATTTTGTAACGAATCCGGCCGCCGATTTTGACGTAGGGGAGATCATAGCGATGATTGCAGCGCCAGATTTGTAGTGTTTCGACTTTGATTCCTAATAAATCGGCAACGTCTGCTGGATTTAAAAGTTGATTCATTGCTGTTAAAGAAAATTTATTCTTCATATTATTACCTCGTTTTGTTATTTTTATTTTTTTGCTTCAGCGCCCTACATAGTGATTATGTAAAGCTTTACATAACAATTATTTGTTATGACTATATGCTTAATTATATTCATGATATTAATACTTATATTATCATCTATTTTGTTCTGGCTTATTCCATACGCTTTACAAGAGCGCGAAAATAGTCGTAAAATTAAGCATGAAATGTGTAAAGAAACTGAAAGTTTTAATCACCAACTTACACAAGCTTATGAGGAGAGAATGCATTGGAGAAATTGCCATGTGCAAGCTAAAAACAGCATACATGAACACAAACATAAAATTGAATTATTAGAAAAACAAATTGCTAAACTAAAACGGCAACTAAATAACTCCAGACAGAATGTTAAAAGACGGAAAAAACAATTACAAGAATTAAAATGGAATTAAACAAATTGAAAGCTTAATGCACTTTACGCATTCCGTGAATCACTGAACACGGTTATCAAATCGGATGAATATCGGTACCATCTGCCGTCATAATATGAAAATTGATGCGTAAGCTTTGTGTAAAAACAAAGCCTAAAGATAACAAGGATAATTATTGAAACTGTTATTTATCTCGCAGATAAATAACAGTCAACAAAGGAGGTCAAAACTTGCGCGTTCTTTATTTCGTAAAATAAAGGTGGTGAGAACAGTCCGAACCATGATTTTTTTCATTTTTTTTATTTCTTCAAAAAAATAAAAAAACAAAAAAATCAACAGGGGCGAATCGGTGGTAACCAACCCGCCGCGTTGTTAAGCTACAATAGCCTAATAACGGGAATTTCTAACGGATAATTAAGTGCTATATGGGGTATAATAGTACCCGTTAATTTATATTTTATTCTATTCAGTTCCTTTGTTTGCCAAATAATTCCACATAATATACAATCCGACCTTATCTATGAATATTAGCATGGAAGGTTAATACCAAGCTGTGGTAATAATTAGAATAATAAGGATCTTGTTAATAGATACCTTGATATCAATGATGTAGAGAGGTGCTATTGTGTTAAAAGGTTACGACGATTTAAAACAATATAAAAAGAAGTTAGAACACGTAAATAATATAATTCGTGATATAGCTTCGAAAAATCCAAATATAACGCCGATCACTGCGAAAGATTATGCGTTATTCGAAGATTTTTTTGCTAAGGAAGAAAAGCATACTTATGGTAATTCCTGGATCTATATTACCCAAGGAACTTTTGGAATTGGTCCGGAGAATTTAGGCTATAAGTATTATGACGGCAAAAATCTTTGTGCAATTGCGATTTATCCTAAGATAGAACAGCCTGATATTATTATGATGTATTGGATTCGGCCGATGGGTGAAAATATTTTGCCGATTATTGTAGAGCTTTCTGAAAAAATTAAACGGGAATATAACGTTTGCTGTTATGTGAAAAAACTTTTTCCGGAGCAGTATGAGTTTTTATTGCAATATGGATTTAAGAGCGCAAAAGAATTCCCGTGGCACAGTTCTACGCATTCAGAAGATGATACTTATCCGGAATTAATTTTTGATCGTGAGAAAACAATAATGGCTATTCGCAATACATCTAAAAGTAGTCGTCTTGGCCGTGTTTTCAGGGGTGTTGCTCAATTGAAACGTAACAATAAGATAATACTAATATCTGATGATTTTCAGTATCATGCTTGGCGCATTGTTAATACGTTTTTTTCAAGATATAATGAGTTTGCAAATAAACTAAATTTATCTAGCCCTTTTGATTATTACAATATGATCTTCAGTGATATTCCAAATAAAGATTTAGAACGCAAAATAATACTGATAAATCGAAATCCGGCGGGTTTTTATGTGTTGACAAAGAATAATGAGCATAGTTATACACTTCCTTATGGTTGTATTATGTTACGTCAGAAATATAAATATCTAAGTGACTATTGGTTTATTGAATTATTTAATAATGCTTCAACCAAATATATCAATTTAGGTGGTTCAGAAGACATAGGTATACATGATTTTAAAAATAAGTACAAACCCGATAGAAAGAATATAATGTACTGGGTTACTAATTATTTATAGTCTGGCAAACTATCCCAAACAAACTCATGTATAGCTTTAGCGTTATAATAAAAATTTTCGTTTTCAATAACTATACCGCTTATCCCTTTTGCTGCATCAATCATAGCCACTTTTCCATCAAATAATAGATAATCAATAGAGGTTAAATTTATTAGTTGTTTGTCTGTTAATTTATAATAAAACCTTTCTGTTGGCATGTGGCCAGCATAAAACCTTGCTTCTTCAGAATTTTCCATTATTTCCCATACTTCCATTTTGGGATTATACTTATGTGCTTGCAAAAACTTATTCATGTTTCCTGGAAATATTTTCATGAATTTTTCACAATTTAGATAAGAACGAATTTCCTTGGCTTTTATAATATCATTATAAATTAAAGCAACCTCATCTTTGCCTTTGTATTGTCTAATTTCTATATTATCACTTATGCTATATTCTTGTTTAAGATTCAAAAGTTCTTTAGTGATAAGGTCTAGTTGTTGTTCGGCGGCTATTATTTTTGCTTGTCGTTCCTTAAAGATCACTGATAATTTTTCTGGCGGTTCGGCCATGATAAGACGTCTTGAACCACGCCCTCTTTTGACTTGTGTGACTAATCCTTTCTGGGTAAGGTTTTCTATATTGTTATGTGTGGTAACACGATTAATGTTAGATAATTCCGCAAGTTCTTGGATGGTGCGCGCGCCATATTTAAACAAATTAAGGTAAAGAGTGATTTCTTTATTGGATAAATCTAGTTCATTTGCAAGGAATCTTTCAAGTACGATAGTATTTTCCATAGTGTTTTCTCCTTTAATTACGAAAAAAATAATGTACGTAAAGTATAGCTAGACAAAAATATTTAGTCAATCACTGGGTAGAACAATGAGTTATAACGGTATAAAATAAGCATATTTATGTTCATGGTAATTTTCATGAAAATGTCTATTATTTTTATGTACATTTTATTGACAAAATGCATAGGCGGTACTATATTAAGCATACCGAAACGGAGATTTAATTATGAACTTGAAAGGACGCAAATTACATCAGATCACTTTTACTTTAGCCATCATCGGCTTAGTCATCACGATAGCTGGAAATTTCTTTGATGTTTCTATTACTAAGAAACTTTGTTATTTAATTGGTGCATTGCTTTTACTTGTTACCGCTTTATTAGAAAAAAATACTTTTTTCACTATTTTAGAAATAATTTTATCAATTGGCGCAGCTATTGCGTTTTTACCAATTTCGCATATATGGAAAAGCGGTGTTCCAATTTGTCTTGGCACTTTAGCTGCTACTTATTTCAGTTTTAGTGGGCAGCTTAAAGATTATTTAACCTGGCTTAGTGTAATTGGGGTTTTAATTTGTACCTGGGGTTATGCAGTAACTAATCCAATTATTTATTTTTGTGCGGGTTTAATTATAACAGTTTATTCTTTTTGCTCATTTCGGAGAGGGGAAACCATTGCGTTGATATTTGGGATATTAAATTCGGTTTTTACTTTAACTGCATTATTAGAAATTTTACATGTTTTATAATATAGAAAGGAGGTAAATATGAGTGTGTCGACGATTAACAATACAAATACAATTGTTTCACATCTTTGGCTGCAGGATGTGATTGATGAAAACTTAACTAAAGCTAAAGCGACTTTGGATTGTTTATTGGCAGCAGAAGATAGTAAAGTAGAGCTTGATAAAAAAACAATTTATAACGCGGTTTGGTCAGCGCGTGATATTTTGCAGGAAATTGTAAAATATCAAGAGTCATTAAAGAATAGATTTGGAGAGAAAAATTAAATAATGGAGAGGGGTTTAAAAGGAGATTGAACCATGTTGATTTTAAATAGACGGACAAACGAAAGTATTGTTATTGACAATAATATTGAAATAACGGTGCTGTCAATTTCGACGAACCAAATAAAAATAGGTGTTAATGCGCCTAAAAATATAGAGATTTTTCGCAAAGAGATTTGGTTGCGTGCGCGGGATGAACAAAACACAGATGTATTAAATGACAACAAGGAGGTGCAACAATGAGTATGTCTATAAATATGTACGGGGCTGTTATTATACCGAAACAAAAAACGCGAAAAATTGATGTTAACGCTGCGAGGCTTTTTAAATTAGCATTGCACGCATTATTACGAAACAACATTGATTCTGCTGTAAGCTATTTTGAACAAGCGCTTTTGCAAGGACATGAACTGGCAGTTCGGTATTGTCGATACTTGCGTGCAATGGAAGATAAAAAACTTGCTAGAGACATCATACTTTGCGCTGAACGATTAATGTAGTTGAGCGAGGAGCGCGTGTGATAATAATTGTTATAGAAAGTTTGAAAGAGAGGGGTTTAAAGGAGGCATTACAATGAACACAAATAAATTATTTCAATTAGGTTTGAAAGCTTTGGCAAATAATCATATTAATTTCGCAAAACGTTGTTTTGAAAAAGCGCTTTTGTGCGGACATAAATTATCAGTAAGATATTATCTTTTACTTTGTCGTACTAAAGACAAAGATTTAGCAAGAGATATAATTTTGTGTGCCGAAAGAAAAATTTAAGTGATTTAATAAACTATATAAAAAAATTTACCGAAATTTATTTTAGCAAATGAAAACATATGGGTATGTGGACAAGTCCGAAGGACGCAGCCAATGCCCGTAGGGCACGTATGGATAAATTGTTGACAAAATCTTGATGTTTATTTTGCCAACAACTTATCCACACTATCGGCTTCTTGACCACATACCCACAGGCACAACAATAATTTTTATTTTTTATTAAGAAATAAAAACAAACACCAATCAATAATGTTAGCAACAAATAAAATTGTCCGGTTTTGTAGCAAATAAACTGTCCGGTTTGTATAACGCCCCAAAAAATCCTGAAGGGCGTAGCCCGAAAGGATTTTTTGGGGCGGGTCGCACAGCGCCGGACA
>JASFHF010000010.1:0-51922 GCA_050123375.1 Gammaproteobacteria bacterium | reverse complement strand
TACATGAGGCGCATATTGAAGATAAACTTACTGGCAAAAAAATTAAATTACAAACAAATTTAGATGATTATCACGACAGCGGCATACATGAACATCTTTAAAACCGCACTAATTGGCAGAAGTCAGGTGGCTGTGTTGAATGTTACGCATATCAATCAAGCGATTAGTTTTATTTGAGGGGCTAAATACTAAATATTATTCGTCTAATATGCAATCATGTTGCATATTAGACGAAATGGGCTATTTGTTAAAACATGATTTTTTAAAAAATAATTTTCAAAGTGATGATATACATGGTAATTACATACCAACCGGACCAGCAGCCACATGAGCAAGTTGTATGTCTTCACTAGAATAAGGTAAAGAATTTTCGACCCATTCATCATCATGTGTGTTTGTTAGTACTATACTGTTTGGTGTGCCTTGATTGTCTTCCATTCCAAGTATTACCCATCGTGTTCCATTCCATGCGATGCTTTGGAAACCGCCTATTAAATCTGGAAATTGATCGCCTAATTTACTAAGTGTCCAATTTGTACTATCTTTACTAGTTATAGCTATTCCTTTACTACTGTCGTATGTCCATATGACTCCAACTATCATCCATTGTTTGTTATTCCAAGCAATTCCTCCTTGCTCATAATTATTAATATGTAGTTTTGGTGGTGCTTGTTCAGTCCAATTTACACCATCATTGCTGGTCAATATAGCTGGAACAGAACTATCATTTGTTCTACCAACTGCAACCAATTGGTGTCCATTCCAAATAACATGATTTATAGATCCTGATGGTTGTATGGTCTTAGGAACAGCTTGCTTAACCCAATGTGTTCCATCAGAACTTGTTAGTATTATTCCCCCTGCTTGAGAATAATCAAACGATTCACCTACAGCAACCCATTGTTTATTTTTATCATCCCATGTAATGCCATATAATGAAGATCTTGGAAAAGGGATATCTTGTACGGTCCAAACATTGCCTTGTGTGCTTGTAAGTATATGATCGTTTCCAACCGCTATCCATTGGCTACCATTGCATGCAACACCATTTAAATCAATCGGAGATGCGAGAGAAGGATTCATTCGATCTTCCCATGTGATCCCATCTATACTAACTAACACACCATTTCCCACTGCAACCCATTTACTTTGAGTTTTATTCCATTCTACATCTTTTAATTTAGTAATATTTACTGCTGAAGAAGGAAGCTTTCTTTCAACCCACTGGCCACCATGTTGGCTAGTAAATATTATTCCTCTTGGATTACTTGTCGGTGGTTGATAGGAAGTTCCAACTGCAACAAAATTCGTTTCATTTGGTTCTGCTTGAGTTGTACCCATGTCAAACATATAGGTTGAGAATACTAGTATTATAGTTATTATTAATCGTAGATTTTTAGCAAATTTCATTTTTTACTCCTCTCTAAAGTTATTATTTTTCCAACACATAAATCGTAGCATTAAAATTTAATCAACGTGACAGCAATGAAGAAAGAGGGTTCTTACTAATTGCTTTCATTATAAAACAATTCGCATACAGTCCGGTGATCACTCCCAAGGTAAAACCAGCGATAATATCACTTACGAAATGATAATCAAGAGCGAGCAAGCTAAAAATAACTGCCAAACCAATTATAATATATAACCAGCGCCATTTCGGATAAAACACCCATAGAGTTGTAATTACAGTTGCAAGAACTGTTGCATGACCGGAGGGGAAAGAGCTATAACCAATTCCGCCATGAAAAAAATGGAAACCAAATACATGATTTTTAATTAGTGAAGGGTTATTGTTAATCCAAGTCAGTGGCCAGGTGCGCCCAAATACCCATTTTAAAGTATTTTTAATATTCCAAATAATCGACACGTTAATTGCTATCACGAATGAAATTAGTAAAAATTTTGTTAAGGGTTTCCAATACATGTAAATTAAACAACTAATTATAATTATTGGTGCGAGAATGGTTATAATAATAGGTGGAATGTATGTTAGCTGTAATAGTATATGTTTAATAGAGGATGGGTGTCTAAAAACAAAATATGCAATTGGTTTATCTATAAAAAAATAAGCAAGAGTTATTAATATAATTCCGCAAATTAATGTTATTAAAGCTAAAATCGAGGTTTTTTTCATATTGGCTATTATATACTAATCTCTTGTCAATATGCGAAGTTTTACACCACATTATTGTCATCCCGGAATTTTTTTACCCATGTTAGTTGGTAAAAAAATATCCGGGATCTATATTCCAGAGGACTTACTACGTAGTGATTTCTCTGGAATATGGATCCCGCATCAACAAGCTGGGTGCGGGATGACAACAAAGGCGAGTCTAAAAAATATTTTTTTAATATTCACATCTTGAGGTAAGAGTGGTATATATTTCATGAGGAGTGTAATTCCTGCATTGCTGCGGCTAAATTGCCACTGATGATTTTTGGTAAAACAGCAATAGTATCGTCAATTGCTAAGTCAATTTTTTCTTTTTCTGCTTTTTTAGCTTTACTTAATACATGCCCGGTCACACGTTCTTTGCTGCCTGGATGACCAATGCCGATTCTTAAGCGTGCAAAATCATTACTTCCTAAACGTGAGATAATATCGCGTAATCCATTATGTCCGCCATGACCGCCTCCTTGTTTTAGTTTTACGGTGCCGATCGGTAAATCTAAATCATCATGTGCCACTAAAATTTCTTGCGGCAAAATTTTATAAAAATTTGCAAGGGCCAAAACAGCTTGGCCGCTGTCATTCATAAAAGTTGTTGGAATCAATAAGTGGCAATCGTGTTGATTGATTTTGGTTTTGCAAGTTAAGCCATGGAATTTTTTGTTGAAATTTAAAGTTGATGTAGTTTCTGCCGCAATTTTTTCAACAAACCAAGCGCCGGCATTATGTCGTGTAAGTTCATATTCAGGCCCGGGATTTCCCAGGCCTACAATTAAACGAATTGGAGTAGACATTGTTACTCTTTCTTTTCTTCCTTGGTTTTTTCAGTTGCTTCTTTTTCTTTTCCTTCTTCTTTTTCTTCTTCAGCTTTCTCGGTAGTTACTTCGGTTTCACCAGCTTCAGGTGCTTCTGTTTCAATTTCTTCAGCAACACGCGGCATAATTACTCTGGCGATTGGTAAATCTGCTTCCTCTTCTTCAAGTTTAGCAGTTAATTCAACACCTTTTGGTAATTTCAAGCTGCTTAGATGAATTGTATCATTTAGCTTGCATTCAGCCATATCAACTTCGATAAATTCTGGCAAATCTGTTGGCAAACAGGAAATACTTACTTCATTTAGAAGATGAGAGATAATTCCGCCTTCGATTTTTACACCAACGCACATATCTTCGTTGATGAAATGCAGCGGTATATTCATGATGAGTTCTTCATCAGCTTTAATTCGCAAAAAGTCCATATGTAAAATTTTTCTTTTATATGGATGGCGTTGTAAGTCCTTTAGAATAACCTGTTCTGTTTTGCCGTCAATCTTAAGGGTTAAAATGTGCGAATAGAAGGCTTCATTTTCCAATGCGTGAATGACTTTATTGTGAGCTAAGCTAATTAAAAATGGTTCTTGATTAGCGCCGTAAATAATTGCCGGGATAAGATCTGCTTTGCGACGTAGGCGGCGGCTCGCACCTTTCCCTATGTCACTACGCACTTTTGCTTCGAGTTCAAAAATATCTGACATAGTGTTCTCCAAATTATTGTTAACTATTTGATTTTGCAGGTGTTTGACACCTGCACTTGCCCGCGACCAAGCAAGCATCAGCATTATACTGGTTTTTAGTGAGATTTGTATACTTTTTTATCCATAATTAAGCTAAACTGGCGCGTTATGATGAATGATCCAATTTTATTAAATTTAAAGGAAATAGAAGAGCATATTTCTTATACTTATCTTAAGCAGATTAAAAAAATCGAAATTTTTGAACAAATCGATTCAACCAATACGTATTTAACGCAACGCGCTATGTCGTCTAAAACGAAACAGGGCGAGATTTATCACCAGATTCGCACGGAGTGCGAATCTGGTATTTATATTTGCTTGGCGGAGCAGCAAACTGGCGGGAAAGGCAGGCTAGGTCGGCAATGGTTTTCTCCTTTCGGAGCAAATATTTATTTGTCTATATTATGGCCGTTTGCTAGGGGTGTTGGAAGTCTGGCTGGTTTAAGTTTGGTAGTGGCGACGGTGATAATAGATACCTTGCATTCTCTTGGTGTTGAAGATGTTGGGCTGAAATGGCCAAATGATGTTTTATGGCAAGGTCGTAAATTAGCTGGTGTGTTAGTGGAGATTGTTGGCGAAGCTTATGGCATAAATAATGCTGTTATTGGTGTTGGGTTAAATGTCAATATGCCGATAGCGGCTGAAAAGGTAATTGATCAGTCATGGGTTGATCTTCATCGTATTATGGGTAAATTGTTTAACCGTAATCAATTGGCTGGATTGTTGATTAATCAATTAGTTGATAAATTAGGTTTATTTCAACAAGCAGGCCTTGCTGCATTTATGCAAAAATGTGAGCAGTTGGATCTTTGTTTGAATCAGCCGATTTGTATTGTTACGCCTGATGGCAAAGTAACAGGAGTTGCCAGAGGTATAGATGAGCATGGCTATTTACGTTTAGAAACTCAGCCTGGCAAGATTAAGATTTTTCCTGCGGGAGAGATATCACTGCGGCAATATTGACATCTGATTTAATTTTTGCCACAATGAAATTGTTAGCTTGATTATTGCAAGGAGTAGCAATTATGTCACGGATGATGAAAGCTTCGATTTTGTCTGTTCTTGTTTTTTTCTCTTTTTTAATGATTTATGGTTGCCGCACATCTTCTTCGGTTTCATACAATTTAGATTATCAGCGGGCTGTGTTGGCTCGGGAAGGTGCTGATGGTAAATTGTCGGTGGTGAAAGACGGGGTGTTTAAGAAAGGAGAGAAAGTTTATTTTGTGTTGATGAATGTCGGTAAGTTTAAACCAGACCAAGATGGTTTAAATTGGTTTGATATGGATGTAAAAATTATTAATTCTGACGGTAAAGTTGTTTTTATGAAAAAAAACATGTTAGGTAAAAGAGGACATGTGAAACTTAAGGACAATGTGGCAAAATTTCCGCATGTATTTGTAGAGACTCCTAAATCAGCGGAGTCCGGCAAATATAGAATGCAAATGAAAATTTATGACAGAATCGGCAAAGGTACGTTAAGTGTTACCGAGACTTTTATGCTGAAGTAGAAAGTCAAATGCCAAGTCGTGTGAACTTATTTCGCGCAGGCGATATAACCAGGGAACGGGATTCGCGACTGCGAAACTCGTGATAGATATGAATTGCAGGGAGTAGCAATTATGTCACGGATGATGAAAGCTTCGATTTTGTCTGTTCTTGTTTTTTTCTCTTTTTTAATGATTCATGGTTGTCGTACATCTTCTGCTGCATATGGTTTGGGTTATCAGAAGGCGGTATTAGCTAGAACAACTTTTGGTGGAAAATTGATGCCGGTAGAAGATGGAGTATTTAAAAAAGGAGAAGGGGTCTATTTAGTGTTGTTAAATGTTGGTAAATTTAAACAGGATAAAGACGGTTTAAATTGGTTTGAGATTGATGCTAAAGTTACTGATCCTGACGGCAAAGTCATTTTGCTAAAAACAAGTATGTTGGGTAAGCATGGGCATATAAAACTTAAAGATAACACAGCTAAATCTCCACATGTGTATATGAGAACTTCAAGCGCCTTAGCATCGGGTAAATATAAAATTCACATGAAGGTGTATGACAAAATTGGTAAAGGAAGCGTAAATGTTAGTAAGACATTTGTGCTGCAGTAAATTCACAAACATTAGGGAAGGTGTTGTTATGGTTGAAAATATTGCAGGTTTAGGCAAGAGAATTTTAGGCGGTGTGATTGATGTAATTGCATTAGTTGTGTTTATATTTGTTTATTTTAGAGTGTTTGGCACTAAAATTGATGCTACTAATACATATCATATACAAGGTGGTTTGGCATGGCTTATGTATTTAATTATGCTGCTTTATTTCGTGGTGTTAGAAAAAATAACTGGCAAAACTATTGGTAAGTATATTGCTAAAACCAAGGTTGTAAATCAAGACGGTCAACTGATGTCATGGTGGCAGTCTTTGGTCAGAAATCTGATGCGTATTATTGATGGACTTTTCTTTTA
The DNA here is from genome assembly GCA_050123375.1 of Gammaproteobacteria bacterium. Classification (GTDB taxonomy): domain Bacteria; phylum Pseudomonadota; class Gammaproteobacteria; order UBA12402; family UBA12402; genus JASFHF01. The sequence continues at coordinate 45,747 of JASFHF010000010.1, read as the reverse complement.
TATGGTTGCGATAATTGCGATTGCTTCTTCAGGCAAGAATCGGCGTTTGGGTGATATGGTGGCTAGAACTTATGTGGTTAATGATTAGGGGTCGTGATTAGGGGGTCGCATCTTCACTCATTACATATGCGCTGCATGTTGCATCATGTAATGAGTGAAGATGCGACCCCCATTAAACTCTGTATGTTGCATCATGTAATGAGTGAAGATGCGACCCCCATTAAACTCTGTATGTTGCATCATGTAATGAGTGAAGATGCGACCCCCATTAAACTCTGCATGTTGCATCATGTAATGAGTGAAGATGCGACCCCCATTAAACCCGCGACCCGCCTACTTAGCCTCTTGTGAAATTGGTCTAGCCCTGTTAAAATTCATTCCTTGAACAATCTCAGTTTTAAGGAATTTTCGTATGATTTATGGTGTAAAAAAATGTATTTTTCTTGTTTTTACTATATTATTAACCTGTATTGGAATAGCTTGTGCAGATAATTTGCCGCAAGCAGTAACAGCCACGGATTCTATTGCTATGCAGTCAACTCAACCTCAAATATCGACAACAATGCCGGTTATTGTTCCTGCACCGCCTGATGTTAAGGCTCGTGCTTATGTTTTGATGGATGCTAACAGCGGCAAAATAATTGCACAGAAAAATATGGATAGAATGATGCCGCCGGCGAGTTTGACCAAAATGATGACGTTATATTTGATTTCGCAGGCTTTGCATAATGGTACGATTAAATTGGATGATCAGGTATTAATTAGCAAAGATGCGTGGAGAATGGGTGGTTCCAAAATGTTTGTTAAGGTTGGTCATCGTGTTGCAGTTAAGGATTTATTGCAGGGCATTATTGTTGCTTCAGGCAATGATGCATGTGTTGCGATGTCAGAATTTTTATCCGGCTCACAAGATGTTTTTGCTAATATGATGAATACGCAGGCTAAATTATTAGGAATGAATAATTCACATTTTACTGATTGTACCGGTTTGCCTAATAAAGATCATTACTCAACTCCACATGATTTGGCTATTCTTACACGGGCATTGATTTTGAATTTCCCAGAATATTATTCATGGTATCAACAAAAGTGGTTTACTTACAATGGTATTCGGCAGCCTAACCGCAATAGATTGTTATGGCGCTATGCTGGAGCAGATGGAGTTAAAACCGGGCATACCAATGCGGCAGGATTTTGTTTGGTTTCTTCTGCGGTGAGAAATGGTATGCGGTTGATTGCAGTGGTTATGGGCGCGCCTACAGATGAAGATCGGGCTAATGATAGTGTACATTTATTAAATTATGGTTTTAGATTTTACAAATCTTACGCAATTTATCCGCCAGGAAAAACTGTATCTCACGTTAGAGTTTGGTTTGGTACGTCCAGACATCTTGCGGTTGGAGCGTCAAATGGGGTATATGCTACAGTTCCTGCAGGACAATTTAAGCATGCTGAAGTTATCATTGAAACGCAAAAGAATCTTCGGGCGCCAATTACTGCGGGTCAACAAATTGGTGATGTTATAGTAAATGTACAAAATAAACCAGTGGCTCAAGTACCGTTAGTTGCTTTAAGGACAATTAATCGTGGCGGATTTTTCCGTCGTACTATAGATCATTTTTCGCGCCTGTTTCATGGCTGGTTTGGTAATAATAAAATGCAAATACGTGAGCTGCCAGTAGTTGAGAAAGCTTAAATTTCACATCTTGGAGTATTATGGACATAGTTTATTTAAACGGGGAGTATTTGCCGTTAGAACATGCGTGTATTTCTCCGCTTGATCGTGGTTTTTTATTTGGTGATGGTGTTTATGAAATAATTGGAGTGCATCATGGCAAATTATTTGCAAGCAGGGAACATTTGTTACGTTTGCAGGCAAGTCTTAAGGCAATTAAATTACCGATTAAAATTGGCATAAAAACATGGGAAGATATTTTTATTGAGTTAGTTAAACGTAATAAAGCAGAGAATAAAGATAAGTATATTTATTTGCAAATTACCAGAGGCGCTGATAAAAAACGCACCCATATTTTTCCTAAAGGCCGTGTTAAACCAACAGTGTTTGTTATGCTTGGTGACGCACATTTTCCGAGTTATCAGGAATTATATAAAGGTTATGCTGCAATTACGCGCAAAGATATTCGTTGGAGCTATTGCAATGTTAAAGCTATTGCATTGTTAGCTAATGTTCTAGCTAGTCAGGAAGCAGAAATTAATAATGCTACGGAGACAATTTTTATTCATGATGGATATGCGATTGAAGGTAGTAACAGCAATCTTTTTGTGGTTAAAGATAATGCATTAATAACTCCGCCGAAATCAAAGCGCTTGTTAGGCGGCATTACGCGTGAACTCATTTTGAAGTTGGCTAAGCAGCTTAAAATTTCCTGTAAAGTGCGTAATATTACTAAGCAGGAGCTTTTTGATGCAGATGAGGTTTGGGTGACTAGTGCAGCGCGTGATATTATGCCGATTATTAAATTGGATAAAAAACTAATTAACAAAGGTAAAGTTGGTCCAGTTTGGCAGAAAGTGCAACTTGCTTATCGGGAATATAAGGAACAGTAATTTGCTGATGAAAATGCGGAATTTATAGAAACATTAATAATCTGCTGTTAAATTGGAACTCGCGATTTTACAACCTGTTTGTTTTTGTAAAATCGCGAGTCACCGCGCATCTGCATAACTAAAACAAAACACAGATCTAGCATGCGCGGTAGTTACCACTTAGCTTATTTCTGTGGCAGCTACCGCGCATGCAAGATGGGTGTTTTTTTAAGCTAATAAGTGTGCTTGGTTACTCATGATTTTACAAAAACAAACAGGTTGTAAAATCATGAGTTCCAATTTAAACTGGCAGTATAAATCCGGCATCTTCAAAGGCGAGCGGTATATATGCCAAAAAAAAAGCAAGATACATCATTGTTGAAATTTCCTTGCGAGTTTAACTTAAAAGTTATCGGTCATAATAATAAGGAATTTGAATTGGATGTGTTAACAATTTTTCGTAAACAGCGTATAGATTTAGCTGAAAATTCAATTAGTGCTCGTGAAAGTTCTGATCATAAATATCTTGCTATTACCATCACTTTTACTGCAAAAACCAAAAAACAGTTAGATAAGCTTTACCAGGCGTTACATGATTGTGATAAAGTAGTAATGACTTTGTGACGCAGTCCTTGCAAAAAATTTTCGTCTGCGTCAATATATATTATATACAACAAATAAATATTTGAGGTTTTCATTGCATACTCACTATCATTTATTCATAGTTTGGCTGCATCAACATGCGCAATGGGGCGGCGTGGCTGCTTTCGTGATTGCCTTTGCAGAATCGATTGCGATTGTTGGATCAATTGTACCTGGTTCGGTAACTATGACAGCCGTTGGAGTGTTAATTGGTTCGGGGGTATTGCCAATTTGGACCACGCTTATTTGGGCTATCAGTGGTGCATTTTTTGGTGATGGTATAAGTTATTTGTTGGGATTTCACTTCAAAGATAAAATTCGCTGTTATTGGCCGTTTAGCCGTTATCCAAAAATTTTGTCTACAGGAGAGGTGTTCTTTTTTAAGCATGGTGGTAAAAGTATTTTTGTTGGGCGGTTTGTTGGGCCGGTACGTGCAATTGTACCAATAATTGCCGGTATGCTTAAAATGTCGCCAAAGCGTTATTTTCCGATTAGTTTTCTTACCGCGGTTTGTTGGGCGCCAATATATATGTTGCCAGGGATGGTTTTAGGTACAGTTTCTTTAACGATGCCTGCAGATGTTGCAGCTGAGTTAATTATTTTTATTTTGTTATTATTGTTTTTTGTTTGGTTAGTATTTTGGATCGTAAAAATACTATATCAAAAAACTCATAATTATTTCGAAATTATTTTAGATCGTAAATGGCAGCAATGGTTACAGCAGCCATCGAAACGTTGGATTTGTAATTTATTACGACGTGCTGATCATCCTTATTCTCGGGGACAATTATTTCTTGCTGGTGTTATGTTATTATTTGGAATTTCATTTTTGTTGCTTGCTTTTGTTGTTGTGTTGCATGCTCCGTTAGTTCATTGGGTGTATTCAATTTATTATTTGTTTAGGGGACTGCGTACAGCACATCTGGATAAAATAGCAATAATAGTTATGAGTTTTGGTTATTATTGGATATTGGCTATAGTTGCAGCAGTTTTAGTATGTTGGCTTGCGTTGCGCAGACACTGGTTGGCGGTTATGCACTGGTTGCTTGCTTGTGTACTTGTAGCGATATTGGTTATTATGTTCCAATATATATATATAATGCCAAGGCCGCCTGGGTTATTAAACCCGCCTACTATTGTTTTGTCGTTTCCAAGTTTATATATTACGAGCACTGTAGTTTTTTATGTTTTGTTTGCTTTTATGTTTACTAGAAATCTGCATAAAGAATTGCGTAAATATATTTATGGTGCAACGCTGACTATTTGTATTGCTGTAGCATTATCCCGTATGTATTTAGGTCTTAATTGGTTAACTGATGTAGTGGCTGGCATTTGTTTAGGCGGGGCAATAGTTTCTTTCGTGATAATTTCTTATCGTAGATATAAACCAATAAAAATTTCTGTTATTGGAGTGTTTCTTGTTGTATTAATAACATTTGCAATTAGTGATACATGGTATTTATATAAAAATTTTAATGTCCATTTGCACAATTTTCAAAGGTATTGGCCTGTTTATACTATTTCGGAACGTAAGTGGTGGAATCAGTCGGTGTCGATTATTCCGTTGTATCGTACAAATCGTTTTGGTCACCCGACACAGCTATTAAATTTACAATGGGCTGGATCATTAGAAGATATTGAGGCAACATTAGCAGCGCATGGTTGGCAAGATTTTCATGTTAGTAGTTATGTTGATTTAGTAATGCATTTATTGCAGCAAACTGATTTTGCAAAACGGCGACCACTATTAGCAGATCTTTATCAGCATAGGCCTCCTATGATGAGTGCGATTAATTATTCTGTAGCTGGAAAATTTCCGGTTGTAATGCGCTTGTGGAAAACAAATGTTGTATTAACACCTGGTAATGTGCCATTGTGGGTTGGAGTTGTTGGTTATTATATGGTGTCAAAGCATTTTGTATTTTTTCATAAAAGCAAAATGGTTCTTGCGACGGAAAAAGATCAAGCTGGAGTTTTTCAATTATTGACGCATTACAAATGGCGTACTAAAGTTGTTGATTGCAAAGGTTTACCCAAAGAATTAGGTAGACAGTGTGCGTTATTTAAATTTTTACTAATTGGCAGACGTTTGCGATAGAAGAGTATATCGTTATTCGTTGAAAATGCGAATATGCCACAGAAATTTAATAAGTAATTTGTCAGTTGCAAATTTCGCATCTTGAAGTAGAGTGGGTACATTATGCAAAAATATCGTTTAAAATATTGGTTTTGTAGTTTATTGCGCTGTGTCGATTATCCTTGTGACCGTAGTCAGCTATTATTAGCTGGAGTGATGTTAGCGCTTGGGTTTTTATTTTTATTGCTTTTTGTAAATATAATATTGCATGGACCATTAACTTATTTGAATGCAAGTGTTTATCATTTTTTTAGAGGATTGCATATAAATGCGCTAGATAAAATTGCTGTAATAATTACAAGTTTTGGCTATTACCAAATGTTAACGGTTGTAGTTACGGTATTAATATTCTGGTTGGTTTTGTGCCGGTATTGGTTAGCAGCAATTCATTGGTTGGTTGGTTGGTTGTGTGTATTGGGATCAACGTTTGTATTTAAGTTAATCTATTTTTCACCGCGTCCATCTGGATTATTACATGTGCCGACTACTTCATCATTTCCAAGCGGTCATGTTACGGGATCTATAGTTTTTTATGTTTTATTTGCGTTCATGTTTGCTAAAGATTTGTCTTTGAGGGTTCGTAAATGTATTTATTGGGCGGTGGCGATTCTTTGTGTTGCGATTGCGTTGTCGCGTTTATATTTAGGGGTTCACTGGTTAACTGATGTGATTGCAGGTGTTTGTCTGGGCGGGGTGATAGTATTATTTACGATAATTTCTTATCGCCGTTATCGGCCGGTTAAAATTGCTGCAACGGGAGTGTTGGTGGTGACGTTGGTCGCACTTGTGATTAGTAATGCATGGTTTTTGCATAAGAATTATTTTAAGCATTTAAATGATTATCAAATGACGAATATCGGGGTAGGTAATAATGGGGTCAGGTCTTGAATTTTAAACTTTGATTTAGTGGATAAAGGTAAAAAATTAGGTTTTAAGTTTTAAATTAGAGTGTAAAATTCAAGACCTGACCCCGCTACGGAGTACGCTTGGAGAAATATGCAGGGTAATAAAATTTGTATTCATTGTTATGTTACCGGGCGTGTGCAAGGAGTGTGGTATCGTTCGTCTGCGCAAAAGGAAGCGCAAAAATTGGGTGTTACCGGTTGGGCAAAAAATTTATCTGATGGACGAGTTGAGATTATGGTTTGTGGTGAATCGGAGTCGGTTAAAAAATTCGTAAAGTGGCTTTGGAAAGGCCCAATGCTCGCTAACGTTACTGATATAGATAGCGAGCAGGTATCTTGGGAAGATTATGCGGAGTTTGAAACCTTGTAAAAACGTTCATAAAAATCGCCCCCTTTGGTAGATAGGTAAAAAAATGTTTACAGCACTAACATTTTTCTGTATTATATGTTTGCGTTGTAAACATATGCATCGCATTGGTGATGTTTCCTGTTAATATGGGAAATATTGATAGAGACCTATTTTAGGATAAAAAACACATGAAAAAGAATCATATCACTTTCTTGCTTTTTGCTTTGCTCTCGCTCCTTTGCGGCGCGGCACATGCAAAAGTCATCAACAATCAGGCACTTGGAATCAACGCTACAGTTTATGCGCGTTATGTCACACCAGACGGAAATCACATGTATTTGGCAACTAGCGAAGGGGTTAAGATTGGCATACGTTCTCCCAAAAGGGATTGGTCGTGGAAAACTGTTACGAAAGATCAAGGGTTGCCAGGCAATAACATTGATGACTTAGCTGTAGCAACGGACAAAAATGGTAATGCAACGGCCTTGTTTGTTGCATCCGCTAATATTAAAAGCGGTAAAGGTGGTATATCAAAAATTAAACTGGATGGTTCTGGTGTGTACTGGACAGTTGACGTCAACTGCACATGCAAATCAGGAGATTTCACACTATCGCTAACCCAAAACAGTGCTGGTTTACCTGTAGTATTGTTTGCCAAAACAGGGAAAGGATTGATGAAATTATCTAACCTTGCGCAAGATTATATTCCAGCCACGATACAATGGCTTGATCCAAAACTAGCTAATTACTCAGTTCTTGTTACTTATAAACACTCTACAGGAGAGCTAGTTAAATTGTATGCCCTAAAAAAAATAAACGACAATCTATTGTATTTGTATGATATCAATACTGTATCGCCATCGAAGAAAAAATTGATCACAATTACGAACACTCAGGACATAGGATCCGATTTTGTAAATTTTTTTCACTCGCTAATTTCTGAGATGTTTAAACTTAACAAGGAATGTCAGGAGCAAAATTACTATATGGGCGAATTTGAATTCAAATTACTTGGCGCAGTTTATTGGCTCGATCATGTGCAACATGTAAAAGCAGTAACAAAAACATATCAATATTATAGGCAGCTCAAGACAACAAAGGGATTAGTCAAAGTGCCTGATTTTAAAAATAAGCAAGAAGAATTAGAGTTTTATCTTTCTTTGCAAAACCCAAAAACCGGTGCATTTATGGATGACACCTATCCGTTCTGCGAATATACAGGACCAACCAGTAATGTTTTACCTCTTCTTGATGAATTGGCAACGGCAACCGGGCAACAACTAAAACTAAAATATCCGCTTAAATATCTTGACCAGGTTAATACTCCGAAAAAAATGAAGTCATATCTGGATGATGTTGCTATTGTTGGTTGGATACAATTAAAATTTCCACAAACAACATTTCATCAAGCCAGAGATATGTTAAGTATATTTTATGAAGAAGTCGATGTTATTGATAAATATGGTTTGTATAAGATGCCATCAGAAACAAAAAAAGCAATCCTTGCATGGTTTTACGCAAATCAGGATCCTAGCACAGGTCTTTGGGGGCCTAAAAATAAAAAGGGGAAATTAGTAAAAAAAGATACTCAAAATAGCGCATCAATAGTAAAATCATTTGTTGATGAGAATGGTCATGATAAGTTCAAAGATTTTCCTTTAAAATACCGGGATAAACTTGCCGGATCATTTTTAAACGCAGTTTCAAATTTACTGGATAATATTCCCGGGGATCAGGATCTTGATCAGTGGCATGAATGGAATCTTAACATTGCAAAATCCATGAAAACATTGACCAAATATTTATGGACAGGATTATCCGAAGAATCCAGGCAAAAAACAAAAGCTATAATTGAGAAATATATTCGTTTGAAGTTCCAAAAATTTTATATCAAAGCAGAAGGCGCTTTCAGTTATTACCCCGGATCAGAACATGCAACTTTAGACGGCTCTGGTTTTATTGGCAATTTATGGGATTATGGTTATTGCTCGGCAAAAAATCAAATTAAATTATGGAAACCAGGCATAGAAAAGAAAGAATATAATATATCGAACTTTACTAAAGCAGATTTTCATATGGATCTTGAAGGCATTAACTCTATACGCTTTTATGCGGTAGATCCGCAAGCTGAAAATTGTATCGATAATTATATTCATAATGTACTTGGAGTATTCTACCCGCGAAAAACAAATATCCTGGATGCTATGGAACTTATCCCTCGCATGCAAAACTGGCTAAATAATACTAAACAAACAATGGGTAATTGGACATCAAAGGCAGAAATTCAACGAATGGTAAAAGCAACAGGAATAAAATCAACCCCGGTATTAAAACAAAACTTACCAGTAGAAGAACTTAACGATGTTCTGCAAAAAAATAATAAACTTATTCTCGTCGGTTTTGATATATTACAAATTCCGAGAGTTGAAGCTGTATATAATTACAAACGACTATAAATCAGCGAAAAATGTTGTAAAATAATAAAAATTTGTTTTAAACTGCGCACGTGATCAAAAAACATATACTACATATCTTTTCTGTGTTACTAGGCTTTTTGTGCAGCTTATCAATTGCGTATGCTAGCACAAATCCTGTAGCAAATACGAATAACGATCAGCAACAACAAAAGCAAAATGGAAGATCTTTTTTCTTTCCCATTATGCCTTATGAAGCAAATTATATTTTGCCTTTTTATTATGTTTCTAAACCCTATTACGCTATTTACAGAGGTAATACACCAGATGATCAACCAGTACAGCACCATGAGGTAAAGTTTCAATTCAGCTTGGCAATGCTTTTTTGGAAGAATATTTTTGGTTATCCATTAAATTTATATGGTGCTTATACGCAGCTTTCTTTTTGGCAAGCATATGCTGGTTCGGCTTGGTTTAGAGAAACTAATTACACACCGAGAGTTTTTCTATCGTATAAAGCAAGTCGACCTTTGATTGGCGCATTGCGTTTGGAATCCATTAATATTGGGGGTGTGCATCAATCAAATGGACGTGGCGGAAATTTAGAACGATCTTGGAATCGTTTTTATTTTGATGTAGTATTTTCATTCCATCGCTTAAGTTTCATGATTACCCCTTGGTTAGTGGAGCATGATAAATATTATCGCATCCCTAGTGTAAATATCACACGTCACACTATTAAATATTATCTTGGAAATGGTAAATTCACTGCTGTATATCGGATACACGGCAATACTTTTGCGGTGCAAACACACAACACTATGAGCAAGGTTTTTAAACCTCTTTCTGGTCAATTTACTTGGAGCTTTCCTCTTCCACATGTACGCAATATTAAAGGCTATATACAATATTTCACGGGATACGGTCAAAGCCTAATAGAACTTGATCATCGCACTAATGCTATTGGAATAGGATTAGCATATAATGATATTGATTTAGAAAATCAATGTTTCTGACCAATGCCGGTTTGTAAGAATTGCATTAAATGATTAATGAATTTTTTAGTGTTTGATTTAGTAATTATTTTATTTGCTTTGCCTTGTAAGATAAGCAAAGTAATACCGTGCAAATATGCCCACATCGAAAAAGTAACATAATCCGAATTATCTTTTTTAAGAATTTTGTTTTTAATACCTTCTTTAATAAGAGCTGCTAACAAATTATGAACTTTATCAGATATATTTTTTAATTCTTGTGTATAATCTTTTGGCAGCAAATGATTGCCATACATAATATAAAAGAAATTTTGATGTTGTTGTGCAAATTCAATGTAACCATATCCTAATGATTTAAGGCGTGGTATTATGTTATGATTGGCTTTTTTATCAAGAATGGCATTTAGATGCTTGTATAATAATTCATAACCTCTTTGTATAACTGCAACTACCAAAGCATTTTTATCTGCAAAGTGACGATATGAGGCAGTTACCGAAACACCGCATTTTTTTGCTAGCTTTCTTAAGCTCAGCTTGGCTAAGCCATCTTTTTTAATGGTTTGTGCGGCTTCAAATAAAAGCTCATTATATAAGTTACCATGATGATAATTCTTTCTTTTTTTCGCTGGTTTAGACATTATAGTTCTCCATATGTCTACATATGTTAACTTATAATATGATAAATAAAGAGTGTCAAGTTTAGACTTGACACTTAACTCAATTTTGAGAGGTTGTCGCGCTTGCTACTTAACATGTATTGTTTTAACTAATTTATTCGTATCGCAATAATCCTTTTAAGCTTTCAAGCATTTTTTCAGGTTGGCTATAGTATTGTTTTTCGTTTTCTGGAAGTGAGTCACTTTTTTGTATCAACAGTAACACTTCATTTCTATTAAATAATAACTCAGCATGTCTTTGTTCTTCGATTTTTAAAAGCTTATCATTTTCTTTTTGTATATTTTCTAACGATTTTAATACTGTTTTCGCTGTTTGCGGATTATTCTCATCGGGAAATAAATTTTTAAATTTTCCTAGCTGGCCAAGAGAATATAAATTTTTGTAAAAATTTTCTTTTGCGAATGATTCTGTTTCTTGACACATTTTAAAACATTCTGATAATTTTCTATCATTGTGTTTTAATTTTGCTATCTCATTTTTTGAGTAGATGATCTGAAGATTTTGCATCTTTAGTTTTTCTTGCAAACGGGTTAATTGCTGTTGAGCAATGTTTATTGGCTGAATTTGAGATATTTTGTCGCGGTACTCTGTAATGTTATTATAAGACATATGTTACCCCCTCCATAATCTTTTCCCTACTTATAGTTTAGTATATGCTGTGCAAAAAAGTAGCAAAAATAGCGCAAAAATTGATCATTTTAGGCGGTTGGTTTGTTGGGCATAAGTCATTGTTTTTTCGAAAGGCATATTGAATTTAGTAAAAAACTGACTTTAACTAATGGTAAAATTCTTTATAGCTACTATATTAATAATACGGGTTTATTTTATATTAGGGGGTTACTTCATATGCCTAAAAGAATAAAAGAACAATATGCTAGAATTGTTGAACGGCAAGATCGTAAAAATACCGCCAAAAAATTCAAAAATGCTCAGCAGGGCAATCAGGATTTGCGCAAATATATTAATTCAAATTGGTCTCCAAAAGTTAGAGGTATTTGTGATAGGATCATTGATATTGTGCAGCGTTTAACGCAACCTCGTCCAGAGCCGGGAAATCGTAAAAAACGTGAGTTAGATGAAAACAATAATCCAATTGTAATTCCGGAAAATAATCCTGATTGGTCATTAGATCAAGAATCAGAAGAATTGCGTAAACGTCCAGATCTAAAACCGATGGTGAAGCAATTGCAGCAGCAAATTCATGAATTAAGTGAAGTGGAGCGCAGTAATATTGCAGCGTTTGGTGCTTCTTTGCCAGGATCAATCCGCAATGTGGTGCAGGGCTTTGTTGGTAATAGTATAGTGATAAGCTATGATCCGCGTGGACCTGTCGATCAAACTTTAGCTACTGGTCCGCATCGTATAGATTCTTCGCTTGGTATTGAGCAGAATGCTGAAAAGCGCTCATTACAAGAAGGTGGAGTACCAACTGAAGTTGAAGAAGCAGATCAAGAGGAAGGTTTGTTTAGCAATCCTAATCCATATAAAATGGAGCCAACCCCTCCTTAATTTATAATAACTCATATCCCCGTTCGGCTTTGCTGGTTTTTTCAGGTATAAGTCTAATATCTTGCTGTAATTTTCGTGCGAATTGTAACATGCTTTCTAATTCGCCTTGTTTTAATTCAAGTTCGATTTCACAGATGGGAAGGGTTTTATCGCCGGTTTTAATTTTCCCTTGATCCAGTGCCAGCTCAATTATAGTTTTATCTTCCAGTTTGATCAGCCAGATTTTACGTTCAAAATTGGTAGTGAATATCGGTTTTAGTTGATTGATTAAAGGTTTGAGCCACTGTTGGATCTCTGCTGGAAATTGATCTGAGTCGATTTGTTCGGTTTTTATTTCATATTCCCATTCCTGGCGTTCGTGCAATTCATTGTTAATTTTTTGATCAGTTTTTAAGGTTTGTAGAATATGGTTGCCATATTTTCTAATTCTTAAAGCATAGTTCTTCTTTTTTAAAGTCAGATTTGGGGTGTCGAAATAAATATTTTCGAGCTTTAACTGATATTGCTGTTGTAAATATTGTTGAATTAAAAGGTGTTTGTTGAGCTTAACAATTTCTGTTGGTGCAATGGTAAATTTTAGCTCAATTTCGGTGTTCATATGTATATATCACTCTCCAATGAAATTGCGAAATTTACGAAAAAAGTCAATATTGATATTAAATTGGAACTCGCGATTTTACAACTTGTTTGTTTATGTAAAATCGCGAGTCAAGCATCTGCTGGGCTTCAAAGAACACAGATTTAGCATGCGCGGTAGTTACCACAGAAACTTAATACGTGCTTTTGTCAGTTACAAAACTCGTGTATACTTCGAGTACAAATTAAAGGGAGAGTTAGGTTATGCCAGGAAAATCAATTTTAAATTTGTTTGGCCGTTCGCCCATTCGTCCATTACAGGAACATATGGCTACAGTTTATGCATGTGTGGATAAGTTGCAGCCTTTTTTTGATGCAGTGATTGCAAAAGATTGGGAGATTGCCGAGAATATTCAGAAACAAATTGGCGATTTGGAGGGCGAAGCTGATGAGATTAAACGTAACTTGCGTTTGCATTTGCCTAAAGGTTTATTTATGGCGGTTTCTCGTTTAGATACGTTGGAGTTATTATCTCGTCAGGATCAATTAGCAAATTTGGCTGAAGATATTTCGGGATTGGTGGTAGGTAGAAAAATGGAATTACCTAAAGTTATTCAACAAGATTACTTGCAATTTTTGCAGCGTTGTGTTGATGCTTCTTATCAAGCGCGTAAAGCAATTAAAGAGTTAGATAAATTATTTGAAGTTGGGTTTAGTGGTAAGGAAGTAAACATTGTTGAAGAGATGATTGAGATTTTATATAAGATTGAAGGTGATACTGATCGAATTCAGGTAAAAATTCGACGCGAGTTATTTAAAATTGAAAATGAATTACCACCAATACATGTTATGTTTTTGTATAAGATAATTGAATGGACCGGAAATCTTGCGAATCGGGCGCAGCATGTTGGTGATAGTTTACAAATGCTGTTAACGAAATAATAATAATGGGGTCAGGTCTTGAATTTTAGATTTTGACTTAATGGATAGAAATAGTAGAGTCAAGTTTTGAGTTTAAATTAAAGTGTAAAATTCAAGACCTGACCCCGCTACGGAGTAAGCCTGACCACACTACGGAGGAACTTTGGAATTTAGTATTTTCTTTCTAATTAGTGCTTGTATCATCGGTGTATTCATGGCGTGGGGTGTTGGCGCAAATGATCTTGCCAACATTATGAGTACCACGATGGGATCGCGTGCGATTACAGTGCGCCAGGCGATGTTAATTGCGGTTATCTTTGAGTTTGCCGGAGCTCTTCTTGGCGGTGTTCATGTTACTAATACAATTCGCAGCGGCATAATTGATGTATCTTTATTTGTTAATCACGCGGACGTTTTAGTTTACGGAATGATAGCTGTTTTATTAGCTAGTATGGTATGGATGTTGTTTGCCAGTTATATTGGTATGCCCGTATCGATTACCAACACTATTGTTGGCGCTTTAGTTGGTTTTGGTGCAATAGTTTTAGGTATGCATGCAGTTCATTGGAATACGGTTGGTTTTATTGCATTAAGTTGGGTTTGTACACCAATTGCTGCTGGTATTGGCAGTTATTGGTTATTTGTTTTAGTTAGGCGTTTTATTTTAGCAACGGGAGATCCATTACAAAGCGCGCGTCGTCATCTGCCGTGGTACTTTTTTATGGTCGGAATTGTTTTGTCAATTATGACTGTATTAAAAGATGTAGTTAGATTTGGTTATCATCCTAATGGCTGGTATAAGTTTTTAATTGTTTTGGCTACTTCGGTTGTTATTTTATTTTTAGGTATGTTTTTATGTCGACAGATTCCATTACCGCATAATGCGAAGCGATATCAGCGTTATGAATATATTGAAAAGCAATTTGGTATTTTGATGGCATTTACTGCTTGTGCTATGGTGTTTGCGCACGGTTCTAATGATGTGGCAATTGCAGTCGGTCCAGTGGCTGCTATTTATAGTATGGTTATGCATAACGGTAGTTTATTAATGCAAGATCCAGTGCCATTGTGGATTATGATTATGGGTTGTGTTGGAGTAGTGCTGGGTTTGTTTATGTATGGTCATAAAGTGATTGCAACAGTTGGTAAAAATATTACTTCTTTAACTCCCAGCCGTGCTTTTGCTGCAACTTTTGCGGCGGCAGTTGCAGTTATTGTGTCGACTAGTTCAGGAATTCCGGTATCTGCAACTCAAACTTTAGTTGGCGGCGTTTTTGGAGTTGGTTTAGCCAGAGGAATTGGCGCATTGAATCTCAATGTTATGCGTAATATATTTTTATCCTGGTTTGTGACAGTTCCAGCCGCAGCAATGTTAGCGATTGTGTTTTTTGATATTATGCAGTGGATTTTTCATTTTATATAACTGGAGGGGTAAAAAATGCCTTTTAGTAAACGTGATTTAGATGGTGCATTGGATGTTATTAGAAGATCAACCGATATAAAACCTACAGTCGGAATTATTTTAGGGTCAGGGCTTGGTCCTTTGGCTGATCATATAAAAGATTCAGTAATTTTTCCTTATAAAGATTTACCTGGTTTTCCTATTAGTAAAGTTAAGGGGCATGAAGGTTCATTGTTTGTTGGAACACTTGGTGGAGTTTCAGTTGCGTGTTTAAAAGGGCGCGTACATTTATACGAAGGCATAGAATTTGATAAGGTAAAAATGTTGATTAGATCTTTAAAATGCCTAGGATGTCACACATTAATTCTTACCAATGCAGTTGGATCTTTGCGTAGCGAAGTTGTTCCAGGTGATATTGTAACCATTACTGATCATATAAATGCAATGGGCGAGCATCCTTTAGTTGGCGTGAATGATGAAGAATTTGGGCCGCGATTTGTTTCAATGGGTAATGCATATGATGAAGAGTTGCGTAAAAAAATTCATAAAACGGCGTTGGAAGAAAATGTTGAGTTGCATGATGGTGTGTATTTAGCAACAATTGGGCCAACCTTTGAAACACATGCGGAAATTCGTGCGTATAAAAGTTGGGGTGCGGAAATGGTTGGTATGTCAGTTGTGCCTGAAGTTATTATTGCGCGTCATTGTGGTTTAAAGGTTTTGGCGATTTCTGCAGTAACTAATTTAGCTGCGGGATTAAGTGATATTCCATTATCGCATGAACAAACTTTAGAAGGTGCGAAGCTGGCTGAACAGAAATTATGTTATTTGGTTGAGGCTTTTTTAACTAAACATGCAGATGAGTTTTAAAGGACATCTAAGTGAGTAGGCGGGACGGGGCTTTACATGATTACAAGTGCCTTGTTTGTTGCTTTGTAATCATGTAAAGCCCCCGTCCTCCAAAGAAGATAGCTAAAGGGGGTATTAATTCATGGCAAAATTACATTTTTATTATTCAGCAATGAACGCAGGCAAAACTACCACCTTATTGCAGTCAGCGTATAATTATAATGAGCGCGGCATGGATGTTTTGTTATTTACGCTCGATATTGATGACCGTTTTGGGGAAAGCGGCATAATTGCTTCGCGCATTGGGTTAAAGGCAAAAGCGATTACTTACAATAATGATTTTGATTTTTTTGTTTATGTTGAAGATGCAATAAAAAAACGTCCGAATATTTGTTGTGTTTTAGTTGATGAGGCGCATTTTTTAACTAAAGCACAAGTAAAACAATTAGCAAATATTACTACGCAATTAAATAAACCAGTATTGGTTTATGGGTTACGTACGGATTTTTTAGGCGAACCTTTTGAAGCAAGCAAGTATTTATTGGCCTGGGCGGAAGAACTTATAGAAATAAAAACTATATGCCATTGTGGAAGAAAGGCTACTATGAATTTGCGTATTGATGCGAATGGTAAAGTGTTGTTGGAAGGTGAGCAGTTTGAAGTAGGCGGCAATGAAAGTTATATTTCGGTATGCCGCAAGCATCATGATGAGAAACAAAGCGGAGTGGGCGGGTCGTGAGCTTTACATGGTTGCAGAGTAATAGCTAAATTTATTGGGGGGTCGGAGCTTTACATAATTACAAAGCAACAAACAAAGCTTTGTAATTATGTAATAGCTCACGACCCGCTTAAATTTGGTTTTGTAATTATGTAAAGCTCCGACCCTCAGACAAATGTAGCTTGCGAAGGAAAAACTATGACTAGAGCTTTTATTTTATTGCTTGATTCTTTCGGGATTGGCGCATTGCCTGATGCAGAAAAATTTGGTGACGCTGGTTCAAATACTGCGCGTCATATTGCAGAATTTTGTCATAAAGGAAAATGTGATAAAAAAGGTGTACGTAAAGGATCATTGCATTTGCCAAATTTAGTGCGTTTGGGTTTAAATGCTGCAATTACTGAATGTAATGGGAAGCCCATTCCAGAATTAAATGGCGCAACTGAAATTATCGGTAAATATGGTTATGCCGCTGAATTGAGCTATGGTAAAGATACACCGAGTGGTCATTGGGAAATTGCAGGTGCTCCGGTATTATTTGATTGGGGATATTTTAAAGATACGCCAAGTTTTCCAAAAAAATTAATTGATGAATTGGTTAAGCGCGCTGAATTGCCAGGAGTATTGGGTAATAAAGCTTCTTCTGGTACGGTGATTTTAGATGAATTAGCTGATGAAAGTGTACGCACTGGCAAGCCAATTGTTTACACTTCAGCAGATAGTGTATTTCAAATTGCAGCACACGAAGAAGCATTCGGTTTAGAGCGTTTATATAAAATTTGTAAAATCGCGCGTAAATTGGTTGATGATTATAATATTGGTCGAGTAATTGCGCGTCCTTTTACCGGTACTTCAGGTAATTATTCCCGCACTAAAAATCGGCATGATTATTCAGTGCCGCCGCATGAGAAAACTTTATTAGATAACTTAAAAAATGCTGGAGGAGAAGTTATTGCGATTGGGAAAATTGGTGATATTTTTGCGCATCGGGGAATTACTAAAGAAGTACCGCCCGCATCTGGTTTGATGGATTTGTTTAATGCAACTTTAGCAGAAACAAAAACCGCACCTGATCGTAGTTTGATTTTTACCAATTTTGTTGATTTTGATATGGTGTATGGTCATCGGCGTGATATTGCGGGTTATGCGCATGCATTAGAAGAATGGGATAGACGTTTACCGGAATTTGAAAAGTTATTGCAGCCGGGAGATGTTGCGATTATTACCGCCGATCATGGTTGTGATCCGACTTTTACAGGTACAGATCATACGCGTGAATACATTCCAATTTTGGTTTTTGGCCCAGGAATTGCACCAGGTTCGATTGGTAAGCGCGACACTTTTGCAGATATTGGCCAGAGTCTGGCGAAGCATTTTGGTTTAGAGCCGTTCAAATATGGTAAATCGTTTTTGTAATATCCTAGATATTGATAAAACGCTGGATTTTTGAGAGTATTCTATAATATTATGATACATAATTATATGAATTATAAAATATAAGGAAAAAGATGTATTCTAAATTATTTTTTATGTTAATTGGTGGTGTTTTGTTAAGTTTTGTTTGTAGTAACAGTTATGCGGATGTTGATAAAAATGCGCAAAATACGCAAAAAACAATACCGCAGTCTGCGCCGAATGTTGTATTAGTTCCAAGCAATCATGATCTGCAATTAACTGATAAGATTTTTGATAATGCGGGGTATGATCATTTGCAGTATGTGCATAGCGATGATCAATCAGATAATCAAACAGATGATTCAAAAGAGTTGTTTAAAATTCCAGATGCTATGTCGGAAGATATAAATAACTAACTAATGTTCAGCAGAAGTCGATTTTTTATGGCAATTGCCACGATGATTTTAATAATTGATATTGCATTTTTGGTAATTGAACGATAACTGGTTTAGCGGCGGGATTGAGCCAATATAATAATCTTTTTAAATTATTTTTCGACATTGAAGTACAGCCGGCGGTGCCGGCAGAATATGGTTGGTCCCAAATATGCGCAAAAATACAGGAGCCATCGTAAGGTTTAGCATTTGGTCGGTTGTAATCAACAATAATACCATATTGATATTGGCTGGTTGACCGCATGATTTCCTGGTAACGCCAATCGGGACTTGCAATTTTTTTTCGATCAATTACTTGATTGTAATATTCAGAGTTTGGATCAGCGACGCAAACGGTAGAGTTTTTTAATGGAATATATGCTAATTTAATTTGTGGATCTTTAGTTTGTGTAAAACCAAACGCATATTTTAGCGAAAAAACGCCAGCCGGAGATTTAAAATCTCCTTCGGTTTTATATGGTCCAATTAGATTAAATTTGCGATAAGCTGCACTCCAGGCCATTCCGGTTTGGCCAACAAAAATAGGTAAGGGCTTAGAAACTGCTTGCCATTTTTGGTTTGTTTTGGTGCGGCTAAAATATTGTAATGTGCCGTGTTTAGTTCGCCAGTTATTAGTAATTACTAAGATTAGTTGCTTACTGCTTTTGAGAGCTAATGGCTTGGGAATATTTGCGGCTTGAATGTATAGCGGAGTGATGATTAAGGGTAGACAAATAAGGTATTGAATTTTTTCTTTTAGCATTGGATTAATTCTTGCAGTTGAATTTCATAGTTAAGATATTTTTACCATCAATAAATTCATATAACATTTCATCGGCTAATTCACGCATTAAGTGGCAGCCAATCCCGCCAACCGTTAAATTATTTATGTTGTTACCTAGTTGCAAAGCTTTAGTTTTGGTTGGATCAAATGGTTTGCCTTGATCTTCAATTTGTATAATTAGACATCCTGTTTGAGTTAAGTCCAAAGATAAAGTTATCAGACCGTTTTCATCTGCGGAATATGCATGTTTGATGATGTTAATAATGGCTTCTTCCGCAGCCAGATAAATATCATGAATATTTTTTTGGATTTCAGTGTCAAATTTAGTTTTATCTAAAATAAAATCATGGAATTTGGTAATCGAATCAATTTCAGCCGGCAGAGTAAGTTTGTATACATCATTTTTCTGCCGTTTTTTATAACGTACAGCCAACATAGTAATGTCATCAGCTTGTGGTTCGTATTTCATAAAATGTGCTAATTGGATTAATAATAAATTAGTAAGCGATTTAATCGGTTTTAGTGTACCGTTGTTATTAATAAAATCAAGCAATTGTTTATCAGCAAATAATTCATTATGGGCGTTTTTTGCTTCAGTAACCCCATCGCTGTAAACAAATAATAAATCACCTACTGAAAGTTTAGTAGTATTTGTTGTATATTCTATTTCCTGCATTACGCCGATTACGGGTTGAGCTTTATTAGTTAAAAATTCAGCAGGTTGACTTTCGCGTAAAATAATTGGTGGGAGATGTCCAGCATTTGAGTATGTGATTTTTCCGGTATTAATGTCCAAAATGCCTAAAAATACGGTTACAAACATATTTAATTTGTTGCGATTTATTAGATCGCGATTTACTTTGGTTAAAATTTCACCCGGAGAAATGTTGGTTTTAATTTTTGATCCAATTAGAGTTTTGGTTATAGCCATAAAGATTGCTGAAGCTATGCTTTTATCAGATACATCGCCAACAATAAAATAGAAATATTTATTATTTAGTAAACCAAAGTCGTAAAAATCTCCGCCGACTTGATGTGCGGGTTTTAGCAGTGCATGTACGTCAATTTTATCGCGTACATTATCTATAATGCTATTTTCCGGTAAAAGGTCTAATTGAATTTTTCTGGCTGCTTTTAATTCACTGATGATACGTTCTTTCATGGTGGTAGATCGTTTGAAATTAGTGATATATTTTTGCAATGATGAAGATAGATGCATAAATGCTTTGGCCATTAATGAAATATCATCAGTTCCTTTAGAGATACCTTTTACTTCAGATTTAGCATTTTCGCTCAAAATAAAATCTTTTTCTGGGAAATGTTCTAAATAATTGGTTAGCGTATTTAATGGGTTGGTCAATTTTTTGATTAAGACCAAGCTGACAATTAGTCCAAGAATTAAGATTAAGGAATTGACCAGCAGCAAATCTACAATTAATTCTCTTTCTGGTTTTTCAATTTCTGATAGTTGTGAAACATGTACTACGAAATGATTGGGGGCAATAGTTTTCGCTATTCTGAATTCCCATTTTGCTGGTTTATTATTAGGCATTATTATTTTTTCAATAATAGAGCATTCTTTCTTTTCTTGGTTAAATTTTGTGATTAAGGCAGGCAGTGTGATTTTTTCTATAGTTTCCAATTGGGTTTTAGTTAGAAAATCAATATGTGGTTTGATAATTATTGTGCCGGATTTATCAATTAACAAAATAAAACCAGTGGGGGTAACAGTTTCAGCAAATAATTTTTGTAGATGCTTTTTGGTTGTGGTTGGGTGCTTAATGTTTTGTGCTATTTCAACATTTATACTTTTTTTGAGAATATTTAAAATAAAAATACTTGCATTATCAGTTAATTCGTCAACATGTTTGATTACTCGTGTGACAGCGATGGTATTAGTGGTAATGACAGCAATAGTTATAATTATAACTACCAATAAACAAATTCTGCTTCTTAGGGAGTACAGCAAAATATTCTCCTGATAAAGGTATCAGACACCTTTATGTAATATCAAAAAATTCTTCCAACCCGGAAATTTTAAAAATCTTTTTTATTTGAGGTTTGGTATTAATAATAGCAAAATTATCTTTCCCGATTTTTTTAACTATCGTTATACATATACGCAAAAAAGCCGAAGCGACATAATCTACATTTTGCAAATCAAAGATAATTTTTTTTGGGGATTGTTTATGCACAATGTGGTCAATGTTTTTTTCAGCATCTAGACTATTTTTTGAATCCATCCGCTTGTCGAAAGTAAATGTTAAGGAATCTTTTTTTTGTGTAAATTTAACCATGGTTGTCTCCAATGAAAGGTGTCAAGTCTAGACTTGAGACTTGACATACAAATATTAGAATAATTAAATACTCGTATAGTGTAAAGAAAAAAGTATCAATCATCAAGTCTCAAGTTTAGACTTGACACCTTCATCTGCAAAAAACTTGAACATTGACAAAAGGAAGAGAGCAGAGAATACACTTCGGCTATGCATGCAGAAAACGCGAGGAAAAACAAGCATAAGATGCCGTGGAGTCAATTCAACCCGGCGTGGTTAAAGCCGAGACAAGATGCTGCGAGGAAACAAGATTTATCTGTGTGATTCATAGACATTGAGTGTTACGAGTACAAATTAATAGAATTTACCATTATTGTGTATTCTGTGATTGGAGGGGGCATTTCTATTTTGGTTTGACAATAAAACAAACAGACCTTGAGTTTTTAATGATAGTTTGCTACATTAATTTAAGAAACTTGTTCCTTTGGGAAACCCTCATTGGGCAAAGTATTTTACACAAGTGTGAAATACATATTATTTTACAAGGAATGATTATATGTTTGAAATATCAACTAGTCCGCAATCAATAATTGGGGTGTTGCTTAATAGCATTAAATTATTTAAAAAAACTTGGTTAAAACTGTTACCGATTTCAGTATTAATGATTGGTGTCGTGATTTTTTTGATTATGTTTTTACCAAAACAACAGATGAATTTGTTTGCATTTAAGCAGCAGCTAAATTTATCAGCAGTGACTCAACAGGTTGCAACGAAATATTTAGTGACTATGCTATTTTCTGAAGCGGTGATGTTTTGGTTGTTTTTAGTAATGTTTTATCGATGTTATCAGATTATGATTGCAGCGAATGCTGGCTATAAAGCTGCAGCTGTACGTGCATTATTTAAATTTTTACCATGCATTATTGCGTTGTTTTTATATATGATTGCTGTTGGGTTTGGTACATTATGTTTTGTGATTCCTGGTATATTTTTATGGATCTTATTGGTTTACAATGTATTGGCTATACTTATAGATGATAAAGCCATTTTTGCGTCATTTGCCTATAGTGCAAAATTAGTGTGGGGAAATTGGTGGCGGACTTTAATAGTTTTTTTGATTTTTTCAATTTTAACAATGGTTTTGATGTTGTTAATTATATTAATTGCTAGTTTGATTTTTGTGAATTTGTTTCATATGACTGTGCATAATTATACGATGGCGATGAATGTAGTTGCAGTTGTGTTAGTTGTGTTTATGTGGATCATTTTTGTTAATGTCTTTATTTGTCAGTATTATGATTTGAAGTTGAGACGACAATTAAAAACTTTAAGATAGTTTTGCACATTTATCCATTATCTTTCAAGATGCGAATTAATGCTAGCAATAAATCCTCATAATATTTTGGTTGCTATTTTTATATTATTATTTGCTTATTCGTTATCGGTGCTATAATAAAACTTACTCAACGACCATCCTTAACTGGTGTAAGAGTCGAAGGAGATGAACTCGCCGTCTGAGCGGGTTCATTGTTAGAGCCTTTTCCATGCGCACCTTTTTTGTTGCTTACAGTTCCGATTCCTTGTAATAATCCCGCTAAATGATTTAGGTGGGTTTCTGCAAAATTTGGGAAAAAATTATTGCAACTTAGCATAATTCAAATCAAGTGTTTTTGTGCCGACTTTTTTGAAGTTTATTTGTATGCGGTTGTCACTTTCAAAATTTAAGATTATTCCTTCGCCGAATTTGTTGTGTGTTACAGTTTGTCCAATTTTAAAGTTGCCGTGTTCGGTTTCTATCGTAGCGGAAGTTTTTTTGGCTAAGTTTTTTTGTGTAAAAGTTTTGCGGCTAACAGGACGGGAAATTTTTGCCTGCATGTACATTTCATCAAGACATTCTTCGGGGATTGCTTGCAAAAATTGTGAAGGTTGACGATACATTTCTGCGCCGTGCAGCATGCGCGAATGCGCATAAGTTAAGTATAGTTTTTGTTTGGCGCGTGTAATTCCAACGTAACATAAGCGTCGTTCTTCTTCGAGATTCTCGGGTGAATCCATTGACATTTGATGAGGGAACAGTCCTTCTTCCAAGCCGGTTAAAAATACTACGGGGAATTCCAGACCTTTAGCTGCATGCAAAGTCATTAGCTGGATGCAATCACTTTGCGTATTAGCCTGATTTTCGCCAGCTTCGAGTACTGCGTGAGTTAAAAAAGCGGTTAGCGGTGAAATTTCTTCGTCATCTTCAAAATCAAATTCTTTGGTTGCGCTGATTAATTCATTTAAGTTTTCGCAGCGGTTTAAGTTTTTTTCACTTTTGTCTTTTTTATAGTGATCAATTAGACCACTAAATTTTAATACGTGTTCGGTTAATTCATGCAATTCTAAATTTTGGGTTTCTGTCATGTCATCCCGCGGCTTGACCGCGGGATCCAGGTTGTTTAGTAAGTTTATAAAATTAGATAAATTATTCTGCGAACGGGAATTTAAAGAATTATTTTTAATTAAGTGCAGCGCTGCTTGCCATAATGATAAATCATGTTCGCGCGCAGTTTGGCGCACCAAAGTTAAAATTGTATTGCCAATTCCACGAGTTGGCACATTAACGATTCGTTCAAAAGCAGGATCATCGTTGCGATTTGCAATTAAGCGTAAATAGCCCAAAGCATTTTTAATTTCTGCGCGCTCAAAAAATTTCATGCCGCCATAAATCCGGTAAGGTAAATTTGCTTGGATTAAAGTCTCTTCTAAAACACGTGATTGTGCGTTTGATCGATATAAAATTGCACATTCGCAAAGTTTGTTGCCTTGTTGCGCAAAAGATATAATGCGGTTAGCAATGAAGCGTGCTTCATCGCGATCATTGAAAGCAGCATATAAGGAAATTGGTTCTCCATTTCCGGTTTTAGTCCATAAATTTTTACCGAGCCGATTATAATTTCCAGCAATTACTGCATTGGCGGCACGTAGAATATTTCCAGTGGAGCGGTAATTTTGTTCTAAGCGTACGGTTTTGGTGTTTTTAATTTCTTGATTGAATTGCAAAATATTTTTTACTTCAGCGCCGCGCCAGCCATAAATTGATTGATCGTCATCACCTACCACCATAATTTTATTTTGTGAATTCAGCAGAAGTTTAAGCCATGCATATTGAATTGCATTAGTATCCTGGAATTCGTCAACTAGAATATGTTGAAAGCGCTTGGCATAATGGTTTAAAAGTTCTGAATTATTTAGCCATAATTCATGTGCGCGCAATAAAAGTTCTGCAAAGTCAACCAAACCATTTTGTTCACAATTTTTTTCGTATTGTTGATAAATTTTTAACATGGTTTGTTGAAATAAATCAAGAGACTCAACAATTGAGCGTGAACGAATGCCTTCGTCTTTTTGTTTGTTAATATACCATTGTGCTTGTTTTGGCGGCCAGGCAGATTCGTCCAGATTCAAGTTTTTCATGATGCGGCGAATCAAGCGGTATTGATCTTCGGAATCAATAATTTGAAAAGTTTCTGACAGTTTCGCGGCTTGCCAATGCAAACGCAATAATCGATGCGCAATGCTGTGAAAGGTTCCGATCCACATGCCGTTTGTCGGCATCTCGATTAATTTTTCCACACGTGCTTTCATTTCATGTGCAGCTTTATTGGTGAAAGTCACTGCCAGAATTGCATATGGAGAAATTCGTTGTTGATGAATTAACCATGCGATGCGGTGCGTTAATACTTTGGTTTTACCGCTGCCGGCTCCTGCCAAAACTAATAAATTATGTTGCGCATCTGTCACCGCTTCTGATTGCGCAGGATTTAAAGTGTCTAAGTAGTTTATTGTATTATTCATTTGTGATGATTATAGCGTAATTGTGGTTAATGTCACGATAACTAAGGAAAATTTATTTTTAGAAATATCCTTAATATTTTGTTAAAATTCGTGGGCTAAAATAAGCTTGGTTATAACTGAAATGGCTATGTGTGAAAATACGATGTTGCGAAATGCTGGTGGTTTTTAACCAATGCTGCACTAGCTTATTGAATTGAGGATTTGAAATGTTCGAAGAGATTAGAGATTGTTTGATTACTGCTGAAGGTGAGATAAGCGATGGTAATATTTACTATGAACAAAAAGAATATGAAAAAGCTATCGATAGTTATGATGAGGCTGTTGAGCGTTGTTGTACAATGATTGTTAAGTTTTGGGGGTTAATGCAAATAACTAATAGTCTAACAAAGCAAAAAACTTATAAAATGCTTCACAATTTTTTTGAGGAATTTATTCATAGTCATATATCCATTTATTTTCTAATAGGTAATGCTTATCGCTGTGAACTAAAGCAATATCAAAAAGCCATTGAAGCGTATCAAAAATGTATTAACACTTGTGAATTTATGCTTTGTAGAAAATTTGGAAGTAAGGATTTTTTGCAAGGATTAATTGATCAAAGTCAAATTCAAATTATTGAAATTAACATTGCATCCAGGAAATTTGAAGACGCTATAAAATGTTTTACACAGATACACGCAATGAATATTCAACGTGAAAAATATTTATGTTTTATGAAAAGTTTTGGTATCAATAATCAAATATTTAAATATGATGACAGCGTATTAAAAGATGATAATACGTTAAAGAATATAGGGCATACTCATACAATACTATCAGATAGTGAAAATACGCAGGGTCATTATTATCATTCTTTCTATTTATTTCAGGATAAAGACGGGAAGTATGGAAAATTGCAGTTTGCTGATTGGAACAATCGTGTTTTTTCAGATAAATTTATTGAGTTTATTATAACTAAAAATCTTAAGACATTTAGTTGTCTTGTTTTGGATATAAATAAGTTTGGTATACGTAATAGTGAATTTGACAAAATTATTGAAGAATTGAGTAAGAAGAATTCCCCGCTTAAAACACTTCTAATATCTTTTCACAAAAAAGTAGATATTAGATCAATTTTTAATAAACTCCAGGCTTACTTAATGAAACGTAAACTACAAGTGCTTTATTTGGATGTTCGTAGCGTCAAAGATTTTAAATTATCATTGCTGGCTAAACTATGTAAGTTTAACTCGCTAGATTATATTAACATTCGTTGTAGTAAGGTGTCAGACGAAGATTTTGAAATTTTTTATAAAATATACAAATATACTAATGAGAAATTGAAATTGTATTTGGATGTTGTCCGCTTTAAAGATAATAAACAGCAAAATAAATTTAATAAAAAATTAATGACAATGAATAAGATGAAGGAATCCTATTTTGCAGGAATGCGGACTTTTAGAAAGAATTTCAAGCGCGTTATTGAAAGTAAAAATCTTCATGATGTTGACATAAAATGTAAAATGTAACGAGAGCTGGCATTGGTATGATAATTTCTGGATAATGATAATTATGTTGTCACAGCAAATACATATTTTCTGCTTCGCGGAGCAGTTCATCTCTAAATTTTGGATGTGCGATGCTGATTAAAGCTAGAGCGCGTTCTTTGGTGGATTTGTTTTTTAAATCTACGATGCCGTATTCTGTAGCAACATAATGCGTGTCAGCGCGTGGGCTGGTGATTATTGCGCCTTCTTTAAAACGTGGTACGATTTTTGAAATGGTTTCTTGTTTGACGGTTGAGCGGCAGACATGAATTGATTTTCCGTTTTTAGCATCATATGTTCCACGGACGAAATCTAATTGACCGCCGGTACCGCTAAATGTAGTTTCTTGTAGATATTCTGCGTTACATTGTCCCAGCAAATCAACTTCGATAACTGCATTTACTGCGATCATGTCATCATTTTGTGCGATAATCTTTGGGTGACAAACATGCGAAGCGGCATAGCTTTCAAAGGATGAATTGTTATGCATGAATTCATACATTTCTTTATTACCGGAGGCGGTGGTGAAAACGTGTTTTTCTGGGTGAAGGTTTTTCTTTTTGCCGGTTATCACACCTTGTTTAATTAAATTTATCATGCCAGTGGTAAGCAGTTCAGTATGAACTCCCAAGTCTTTATGATTTGTAAGAGCACTTGCTACGGCGTTTGGTAAATTACCAATACCTAGTTGAATTACTGCGCCATCGGGAATCATTTCAGCGACAATTTTGCCGACTGCTTCATCTTCAGGTACAGTTGGTGTTTTGGTTAATTCAAGTAATGGTGTAGTATTTTCAACAATTGCATCTACTTCTGAAATATGCACGGTTGAATCGCCAAAAACTCGCGGCATATTTTCATTAACTTCTAAAACTAATTTCTTGCAATGGCGGGCTGCGGTGGAAATATAATCATTGCCGGTGCCAAAACTAAAATAACCGCCTTTATCCATAGGAGAAACAGTGGTGATCACAAGATCAATTTTCATTCCTTGCTGAATAAATTTTGGAATTTGATGTAAATAGCATGGAACGAAATAATTTAAACCTGTAGAAATTAATCCTCGTTCAGGAGCGCTGACAAACCAGGAGAAAGATTCGATGCGGTCAGCAAGACCAACACGATGGATTGTATTAGCTGAATGAGCTAGCGGTAAGAAACTGTAAGCTTTAATTTTTTCAAGTTTATCGGTATGTACTTTGTCAGCAAGAGCTTTTAGCAAAGCAGGCGGTTCGGTAACACTCATGCCATAAACAATGGTAGATTCACTAGTAAGGCCATCAACAGCATTCGCAGCAGATGTTAGTTTTTTTTGATATTCGGTTTGGCACATATTCATATCTTATGCTTAATAGTTAGAATTGCAAGCTCCCTCGTTATTGTGTACAAAAAATAGCCCACAAAAATGGCAAAAAGAGCTAAAAATATAGGGGTGATTTTTAGCAAAACTTGCTTTTGGTTTAAAAATTGCCTAAAATAACCCCTATAAAAATGTCAAAAAATGCCAAAAATATGGGGGGTAATATTGTGCAAAGAGATATTATTAAGCATTTAGTTGTTTGGAAGAATCAGAGTGAACATTTGCCTATTTTGCTTAGAGGGGCGCGTCAGATTGGCAAAACTTATGCAGTTGAGCAATTTGCAAAGCAGCATTTTGATTATTTGGTTAATATCAACTTTGAATTAGAATCAGACTACATTGATTGTTTTAAAACTTTAAAACCTAAAGAAATTTTGGATCAAATTGCATTGAAACAGGATGTACCAATAGTTTTTGATAAAACTTTGTTATTTTTGGATGAAATTCAAGTTTGTCCTCAAGCAATTATGGCTCTACGTTATTTCAAAGAACAAATGCCACAGTTGCATGTAATTGGTGCTGGATCACTTTTGGAATTTGCACTAAACGATGAAAATTTTCGTATGCCGGTTGGACGTGTGCAATATATGCATATGCATCCTTTATCTTTTTATGAATTTTTGATAGCAATAGGTAAAAGTAATTTATTAGAGCATATTAAACGGTGTGATTTACGTAATTTACCATCTATAATTGCGCATCAAGAATTAACAAAATTATTACGGAAATATTTTGTGCTTGGTGGAATGCCGGCAATTTTAAATTGCTATGTTGAACGTAATGATTTAATTGCGTGTCAAAATTTACAAACTGGTTTGTTAGCTACTTATAGAAATGATTTTGGCAAGTACGCGCGTCAGACAAAACATAAATATTTACAAATGGCTTTTGATAAAGCTCCAATTTTAATTGGCAAACAAGTAAAGTATAAGCATGTTGATGCAGATAGTCAGGTGCGTGATATTAAACGGGCTTTGTTTTTATTGGGGCAAGCTGGGGTTTTATATAAAGTTAATTCTTCAGCTTGTTCTGGATTGCCATTAAATGCATTAATCAACGAAAAGAAATTTAAGTTGCTATTTGTTGACATTGGGTTGATTAATCGAGCAAGTAAATTAAATATTCAGGATTTAATTTCTGAAGATTTAATGCTGATTAATCAGGGAGCGATTGCTGAACAATTTGTTGGGCAAGAGTTATTGGCATATCAGAATCCTTACGAAGAGCCGGAGATTTATTTTTGGGATCGTGATAAAAAAGGAAGTCAAGCTGAAGTTGATTACGTCATTAGTTTAAATAGCAATATAATTCCGATCGAAGTTAAATCAGGTAAGATTGGTAGATTAAAATCACTAAAACAGTTTATGCAAGAAAAATCTGTGCCAATTGGTGTGCAAATTTCGCCGCAACCTTTAGAATTCAAAGATAATATAATCAAGTTACCTTTGTATATGATTGGAGAATTAAAGAGGATTTATGAAAACGCCAAATTATAACAAGGCAAGATTTTTAACAAGCGCAGCGGAAATTTCGCAATTACCTACTGATATTGGTGCTGAAGTTGCATTCGTTGGGCGATCTAATGTGGGTAAATCCAGCGCGTTGAATGCTTTAACTAAGCAGAAAAATTTGGTGCGTACCAGTAAAACACCAGGGCGAACGCAATTAATTAATTTTTTTGCTTTGTCTGATTTACAGAGATTGGTTGATTTACCAGGATATGGTTACGCAAAAGTTGCTAAAAAAACCAAACAACAGTGGGAGCAATTAATTGATGCATATTTGCGCGAGCGTAAATGTTTACGTGGTTTGGTATTATTGGTGGATATTCGGCATCCATTACAACCATTTGATATGCAGGTTATCACATGGGCAAAAGAAATTAATTTGCCAATTCATATTTTATTAACCAAAGCAGATAAATTAAGTTTTGGTGCAGCAAAAAATGTTTTGCAAAAAGTTCAAAATAAGCTTAAAAAAATTAATTCAAATATTAGTGTTCAATTATTTTCTGCAAGTAAACCGATAGGTTGTGATGTCTTACAAAAAGTGTTAAATAATTGGTTAATCGTGAAAAAATTAGGTGAATAATGATAAAATATATGTCATGATTAAAGTTGTTCTTTTGATTACAGGAGGTTTATCATGCATCAATCATCATGGGTTTTATTTCTTCGCGGCATTCTTGCCATTATCTTCGGTGTACTAGCGTTTACTTACCCTGGTCTTACCATAGCATTATTAATCATGTTCTTTGGAATTTACGTATGTGCTAATGGTTTGATCACTATAATTTTCTCTATTGTCGGCAGTTCCAGGTATGGCAATTGGTGGTGTTATTTGCTTGAGGGTATTATGAATATTATTATTGGATTATTAATATTCTTCTGGCCAAGAATAACCGGCTTAATTGTATTATATCTAATTGCAGCATGGGCGGTCGCAACTGGTATTCTACAATTAATCGCCTTCATTAGCGGCAAAAAAGATGGGGTGTTCTTAAGTCTTAGTGGATTATTATCATTACTTATTGGTATTTATTTGTTCCGTTTTCCAGGAGCAGGTGTAATTGCACTGGCATGGATAATAGGGTTTTATGTAATGTTGTTAGGATTTTTTTACATTGTCTCTATGTTTCATGGGCACAGAGAGCCGCCAAGGCCAATGGTTTAGCGCTAATTCCTAGTTTCGATAATGAAGTGCGCCAACCACCTAGGGGGGCAGGCACACTCAATTTAGAGTGTGCCTAACTTATGTGGTGCGCTTCCTACTTGGGTGTGGGTTGCAAGGATGATGGCTTTTCCTTTTTTACACTAGGTTTGGTAGGTTTAGTTTCTTGTTTCTTATGCTTAAAGAAAGTTGGTTTTTGATTTTTATCAAATTTTTCTTTAATAAATTTAGCTTTTCCTTTAATTGTAATAATTTCAGTCCTAAATGTTTTTATTTCTGACTTTTTGTTTTTATTTGTGGGTTTTTTAGCATCTGAATTATTGTGTTCATCTTTATTTTCGGATGGAATAAACAACACAGACACAATCTTTTGTATAAGTTTAAGCGTTCCTTTAAGCGTTCGTTTTATTTTGTCTTTCCATGTTTCTGTTTTCTTCTTTTTGATTTCTTCTTTTGCAGTTGTGGTATATTCATACTTTTTAGAATTATCCTTCTTGGGTTTTATTTGCTGTGTTTCTGAAGTTTTTACAGAAGATGAATTAATTATATTAGTTATTTGTTTCTGAATTTCTTTAAGCATAATTTCTGCTTGTTTTTTCTTAGTAGCTAATAATTTTTTTTTCTTTTTAAGTAATTTTTGTTGTTGCTTAATTTGTTGCTTAATATTATATGAAGAAATCATGGTTAACAGTTTAGAACCCATGTTTTTAACAATTTCAATTCCTCGTCGTATCGTATGTTGTATCGTATCTTTCCACGTTTTTTTGTTTGGTTTTTTTGTTGGCTCTTTTTTCGTCTTTGTCTTTGGTGGTGATTTATATTTGTAATCTTCAATCGCTTTTATTTCTTTTTCCAACTGCGCAATTTCTTGGTTAAGTTTACTTAATGGCTTCATTTGATCAATTTTTTGTAATTGCTTCAATATGTTTTTTATGCTGTAAGCGGACTTCTTATATGGAGAATTTAACGTTTGTTTATCGATTTTTTTAACTAGATACTTTATCATTTTTTCGCCGAAAACTTTATGTAGAGATTTTAACGTTTGTTCGTCGAACTTTTCATATAGAAATTTTAACGCTTGTTTATCAAGCTTTTTATATACGTGATTTAATATTTGTTCAGCAAACTTATATAGATCATTTAACATTTGTTCGTTGATCTTTTTATGTGGGGAATTTAATATTTTTCCAGCTGACGTAGCTAATTTTTCACATAGAGATTTTAATGTTTGTTCATCGAACTCTTCATATAGATTTTTTAACATTTGTTCAGCAATCTCATGTAGATGATTTGATATTTGATTTGACAATTGTTCAACAGTCTTTTTATTATATAATACTTTATTATTATGTGATACTATATTATTATGTGATACTATTTGGGCGTACTTAACTACTGACTTAGCTAACTTTCTACATATATAAAGTGATATTTGTTCATCGAACTTTTCATATTCAGAATTTAATATTTGTTTATCGAACCTTGCATAAAGAGGATTTAATATTTGTTTAGCAAGCTTATATAGATCATTTGCCATTTGGTTATAAGGCTTTTCATAAGGAGAATTTAATATTTGTTTGGCTAACTCAGTTAACTTTTCATATAGAGATTTTAATATTTGGTCATCGAGCTTTTTATATAGAGGTTTATCTCTTTGTTCATAGAGCTTTTTATATAGAGGTTTAAATCTTTGTTCATCGAACTTTTTATATAAAGATTTAAATATTTGCTCAATAAACTTATGTTTATCGATCTTTTTATGTGGAGAATTTAATATTTTTTCAGCTAACTTAGTTAACTTTTTATTTAGATATTTTAATATTTGTTTATCGAACTTTTTATATAGAGATTTTAACGTTTGTTCAGCAAACTCATATAAGTCATTTACTGTTTGTTCATTGCGATTTTCATATACATAATGTAATATTTGTTCATCGAACTTTTCATATAGAGAATTTAACGTTTGTTGGTTAAATAGCTTGTGAATACCCAGAATTTTAAATATTTCACAAATTTCATCAGCAACATTAAGAAATTTTTCTAATTTAAAATAATTATCTTGAGTTAAAAGAATTTTTTGTTTCAGAGTTTTGTTATAACCACTCATATCTATGCCATCCGTCTTAACAATTATCTCTTTTGTCTCATTATATTTGTATAATGCTATTATTATTTGGCAAAATGGTTGTAATTTGGTTGCTTTGCTAAGTTTTATAAGCTCTTCAAAAGTGTTTTCACATAAAATGTTTGTGTCAAATAAATAACCAACAACCTCAGTTACATCATTACTTTTTGCTAATAAAAGTACCTGATTATAACTATCTTTTTTTAATAAATTATTTTCAGCAAGATTTCTTATCATCCAAAAACTATTTTTGTAATAGTTATTATTTAACCAAAAAATATTTTTGCAATAGTCATTATTTAACCATGATTTTATATGGTCTAGCGTGAAAAATTTTTCCTTGCATAAATAATAAATAGTTCCACAAATTTCTTTTGCATCTTTTTTGCATATATTCAAATTTTTAAACACATGGTTAAAAATATTTTGCATGATTGATTTGTTGGTTTCATTGCATTCACATTTGGCTATTTCTGCAAAGATCATTGCTAGATCGAATGAAATATGTTGTGCATTTTTGTTTATAATTGTTTTATTTTCTTCGTTGAACAACCCAAACTTACCTAATGCAGCAACAATTACAGCAATAGCACCAGCGATTGTTGGCTGTTGCATTATGAAATTAATATTATCCTTTACTAGGATAGAATTTTTTTGCAACAAAAGAATAGCATCACTCATTTTTTCAAAGTCATTTGGTAATACTGTAAATAATTGTACGATGAATTCTCCGTTAACTTGTGATATTCTATTAATAAGATCATAAATTGCTCCTATATAAACGAAAAATTTAAATGCATTTCTTGAATTTTCTTTTTTGTCTTTATTTTTAATGAGTAACACTATGCGCTGTTTGAAAATGTCGCTGATTTTATTCATAATCAAATTGTTATATGCTAAATTTATATTATTACCAATCTTCTCAATAATCAAATCATGTTTTTTGAATCCAGAAACATTGTTACAAAGCAATTCAAACACTTTTTTAAATTCATTTAATTTTTCGTATTTACCAATTTCTTTAGCGCAATAATCATGAATATACTTAAGAAGATCAGCTTTATTAAGCTTATTATCACTATCTGACATGGGTTTACATAATAACTTTTTTAAAACAGACTGCGATAATAAATTATTCCTTTTTAAGAATTGGATTAATTTGGTAAAGTTTTCAATACAAGATTCGGTATTATTTTTTATAAAATAAAAAAACAAGTTTTGCATTTCTTTTGTGAAATATGTATAAAGATAAGTTTGATATAACTTGTTGTTTCCTAAAATCTTATATATTTCTTCAAGATCTTGTTGTTCTAATTTACAGACATGATTATGAATTTGCTTTCCGTGCGTTAGTTGATCTAGCTGATTTATCACCTTAATGTCAATGATGGCTGATTTTTTATTCTTTGCATTACGAATATACCATGTTCCTTTATTTTTATAGCAACATATACTATTAGGTTCCAACTTCTTCGGTTTATTAAGCATCAGAATAAGAGGAATCCGCCATTTTATATTAATAAGCTCCATATATGCTTTAAAACTATTCCCAAATTTATACAAATGTTGTTCTGGATTGCCAACATGATTATAAAACATAGAAACATAATTCCAAGGTAATTCAAGCATTTCATTAAATTTATCTGATACTTCACTTTTGTTAATTTTTTTATTTTGATCATCAACTATATATTTAAAGAAACTAGTTTTACTAAATTCGTTATTACTATCTAACATTGGCCAACACAATAACTTTTCTAAAATTGATTGTGGTAATAAATTTTTATTTCGTAAAAGAATAAATGAATCAACAAACTCATTAATATAGTCTTTATTTTTGATTTTTATAATCCAAAAAAATAAGCTCCTTAATTCTTTATCAAAATTTTTATTATTTTTTTCAAAAAACTCCATATATGTTTTATAACTAGGGCTAAATTTAAAATTACTATTTTTATTTTTTGACTTATCAGTCAATACAACTGTATCATAGTAATCATAAAAAAAGTTTAATGTTTTTTGATTAATAAAATTTTGATCATCGTTATAACGTTTCTTAATAAAGAAAACAAAATCACTTCTTTGTAAAATATTTGTTAAATTTTCACTTATTAATAAACGATTATTTGCTAATGCTTTAAAAAAATTTTCGTACCTTACTACAAGTTCATTAAAAGTTTGGAACATCATATTATGATCAATTCTACCCCCTAATTTGGCAAATGAATTTAATACTTCGTAAAAAATAGTGGGTGATAACAATCTAAATTTATGTAAATATTGACATATGTTCGTTAGAGATTTTTCAAAACTGTTTAGCATGTTTTTGTTGATTTTTGTTCTAAAATGGCTAATTTTGTTGCTATATTGACTGTTCCCTTGGCTATTTTTGCCAGAAATTTTAATTCCTTTCTTGTCATGTTTCTTAGTACTTATATATTCTGGAAAAGATAAGGAAGTTAATTCAAGGCCTGGAGTTTTTAATGCAGCTAAAAATATTTTCTCAAATAAACTTCTTTCGTAAATTAAAGTATGTATAAACCGTTTACATAAATTTAAAAATATTTTTGAATTTATATTGCCTCCTAAAATTAAGATAATATGCAAAGGTAAAAATTGTTTTGAATGTAAATCTGGCCTTATCAAAGATGGTATCAAAGGTGATATGATTTTTTTTGTTTTTTTGTCAATATCTTCAACTATAATATATTTTTTTTTAGCTTTTTTAACAGACATTTTTTTAATTTTTTTTAAATCCTTTGGTGCAACAAGCTTTTTTTTCTCAAGCTCATAGTTAATAATATTGGCTCTTATATTTTCCATATAATCGCTCATTTTCACATCTTTCATTTTACATCTTGCACGAACATAATAGGACAAATAAAATAAAGCATGTTTAATATTGGGTAAATATAGAATAATTTCTAAAAGTAATTCACTAGGTAATCTTCCGAGGGTAAGTTTTTTTCGTTCTATTTTTCGTTCTAAATAACCTGGACATCTATTTTTGTTAAGGCGGTAATAACTCCTTAATTCTAAGATATTTGAAGGTCCAAGATCGGAAATATTTATGTTAAATGCATTCTGTCTTTTTGCTTTTTCTTCTTTAATTGTTTTTTTATTCAGCATTATAATTCTCCTTATTAATTGTGTTAATCCGAAACAAAATTTAAACTGCATGATGGCAGCGACAAAACATAAGTCGCATGATAGTTATAACTAAACAACTAAATACAAAATGGAAAAAATATGAACAACAAATTGGTTAAGTTATTCTTATCATTTTCTGTGAGTATATTTAAACGTGATTTTATGTCAAGAATTTTGTTTTAAATAATAATGTCTTGATAGATAAGCGCTTTTTCTCCGACGGTTATCACAAAATATATTTGCTCAAATCTTCGTCTTCAATAATGTCTTTTAAATGATCATTAACATATTTTTTGTTAACAATTATTTTTTCGCCAGAGCGATCTGGCGCATTAAATGAAATTACTTCCAGTAAACGTTCCATTACAGTATATAAACGTCGTGCGCCGATATTTTCTTGCGACTCATTAACTTGCCAGGCGATTTCAGCAACGCGTTTTACCCCATCTTTTCTAAATGTAACGGTAACTCCTTCGGTTTTTAGTAATGCTTCATATTGTTTAGTTAATGCTGCTTTTGGTTCGGTTAAAATTCTAGTGAAATCTTCGATTGTTAATGATTTTAGTTCGACCCGAATTGGCAGACGGCCTTGTAATTCTGGAACCAAGTCTGATGGTTTAGATACATGAAAAGCGCCGGAAGCGATAAATAAAATATGATCAGTTTTGACAGTGCCGTATTTGGTGGAAACGGTGCAGCCTTCAATTAATGGTAATAAATCACGTTGAACCCCTTCGCGTGATACGTCACCGCCGGAAATTTTGTCTGAGCGGCGTGCAACCTTGTCGATTTCATCAATAAATACAATTCCATTTTGTTCAACACTTTCTAGTGATTCACTTTTTAATTCATCATCATTGATTAATTTCATCGATTCTTCGTCACGTAAAATTCTTTTGGCATCTTTGATACGTAATTTGCGTTTTTTCTTTTTGTCTTTAGATAAATTTTGAAAAAGATCGCTTAACTGGCTGGTCATTTCTTCCATCCCGGGAGGAGCCATAATTTCAACTCCAAGCGCTTGCGTCGCAATTTCTAATTCAATTTCTTTTTCATCTAATTCGCCGTTTTGTAATTTTTTACGAAATTTTTCGCGTGTAGCAGAATCATCTTTAACGCTTCCTGGTTCTGCTTCGGAATCAGATGGGCGTGGAATTAATATACTTAAGATACGTTTTTCGGCGGCTTCTTCGGCGCGTTGCTTTACTTTGCTATAAGCTTGTTCGCGTTTCATTTTTACTGCAGCATCAACTAGATCACGGATAATTGATTCAACATCGCGTCCGACGTAACCGACTTCGGTGAATTTGGTGGCTTCAACTTTAATAAAAGGAGCATCGGCAAGTTTAGCTAAGCGGCGCGCAATTTCAGTTTTACCAACCCCTGTTGGCCCAATCATTAAAATATTTTTTGGTACTACTTCATCACGTAAGTCTTCAGATAGCTGCATGCGGCGCCAACGGTTACGTAGTGCAATCGCAACTGCGCGTTTTGCATTATCTTGTCCGATTACGAACCGGTTTAGTTCATGCACAATTTCTTTGGGTGTCATTACAGAATTTATATTTGGCATAATTTTTCTCTTTATAGTTCTTCGATAGTTAAATGGTGGTTAGTGTAAATACAAACATCGCCGGCGATTTTTAGGCTTTTTTCTACAATGTCACGAGCGCTGAGTTTGGTATTATTTAGTAACGCGCGAGCAGCAGATTGTGCATAAGGTCCGCCGGAGCCGATAGCAATCAAATTATTTTCTGGCTCGATTACATCGCCATTACCTGAAATAATTAAAGATGTTTTTTTATCAGCGACAGCTAATAAAGCTTCCAGGCGGCGCAACATGCGATCAGTGCGCCAGTCTTTGGCTAGTTCAACTGCAGCTCGGGTAAGTTGTCCGTGATGCATTTCTAATTTTTTTTCAAATAATTCAAATAAAGTAAAGGCATCAGCAGTACCTCCGGCAAATCCGGCAATAACTTTATCGTTGAAAAGGCGGCGAATTTTGCGGGCATTGCCTTTCATAATGGTATTACCCATGGTGACTTGGCCGTCACCGCCGATGACTACTTTGCCGTTACGGCGTACTGATAAAACAGTTGTTCCTCGATATTGGTCCAATGTAGTGTCTCCTGTAAAGATATTACTTCGGTAAATATTAGGGTGATTTGATAATTTTTCAAGGATTACATATTATTTATCTTAATTATAATACAATCTATATTTTGTTTTTGTAAATTATCGCGCATATCTTCGGCATCTTGCTGATTTTTGAATGGGCCAATTTGAACACGGTAACGTATCAAATTTGCTTGTTGTACGGCTTGTAATTTGCTGTGAAAACCAAGGTTTTTAATGTTTGTTTGAAAATCAGCTGCTTCATCCTGGTTGGCAAAAGAAGCAAGCTGTAATATGTATTGGCTATGATCTGAAGTATTGTTGGCGGTTGTAGAGTTATCAATAGTTACCCGCATTTTCGGCAGCATTTGATAAAAGTCAAATTTTATATTTTGTGGAGGAGGAGCTGCTTTGTTTGCAATTGTAGCAGATTGAATTTGTGTTTTGTTATTATCGGTAGTAAATGTTACTGGTTTGGCTTCAGCAACGATAGCTCCGGTTTTAGGATTATGCATTATAGAATATATTTGGTGAAAGTGCGTTTTTCTTAATAAGTAAAAAGAACCACTGCCGATGACGCAGAGGATAATAATTAATAACAGTATTTTTTTCCAAATAGGGCGTTTTTTAGCGCGCTTTTTAGTATTAGTTCTGCTGCGATGTATGTAGTCTTTTGGCATATTACATTTGTTCGGGTGCTGAAACTCCCAGCAAGTTTAAACCAATAATTAAAACTTGTTTCGTAGCAGAAATCAAGCATAATCGTGCGTTACGCAGTTTGGTATCGTTAACAATAAATTGTTGCGCATTATAATATATATGGAATGCGTTGGCGAGTTCACGTAAATAATTTGCAATTAAATGTGGTTCTAGTTTTTCTGCGGCTCTAGTAATTGTTTCAGGATAGCGGTTTAAAATAGTGCATAGCGATTTTTCTTGCGCAGCATCCAGAATATTAAGGTTTTGTAATCCTATATTTTCTTCAAAAGTTAAATCTTTATCGGTTAATTGTCGAAATACGCTGCAAATACGCGCATGTGCATATTGAATATAATATACCGGATTTTCGTTCGTGCGGGATTTAGCTAAGTCTAAATCAAAATCCATATGTTGTTCAGCTCTACGCATCACATAAAAAAATCTGGCGGCATCATTGCCTACTTCATCACGTAATTGACGTAAAGTTACAAATTCACCGCTTCTGGTAGACATTTGCACTTTTTTTCCATGTCTATATAAAACCGCAAATTGCACTAAAGGAATATTAAATGCTGTGTAATTTAGTTTAAGAGCCTGCATTGATGCACGAATACGTGGAACGTAACCGTGATGATCTGCGCCAAGTACATCAATGATAATTTGGTAACCGCGATCAAGTTTGTTCCAGTGATATGCGACATCCGAAGCGAAATAGGTTGTTTGTCCATTATTACGTACTAACACGCGATCTTTTTCGTCACCGAATTTGATTGAATTAAACCACAAGGCGCCGTTTTTTTCAAAAGTATAACCATTTTGTTGTAAAACCGTTAAACTTTGATCAATGGATTTATTTTGCACTAAACTTTGTTCGGAAAACCAATTATCAAAAATTACATCAAATTCTGCTAAATCATCCCGAATTTCATCTAGAATCCGGTTTTTACCAAATTGGAAAACTATTTCGTAATTTTCATCTAATAGTTTTTTTGCGCGAGCTACAATTGCATCAACACGCTGTTCTTGTGATGCTTTATCATTTTTACTTTCTGTAGGAATTCCTTCAAAAATAATTTTAGTTTGTTTTTGAAATTTATCGCCATATTGATGTTTTAGTTCACGGGCAAGATCTCTAACATAATGTCCTTGATAGCCTTTGAGCGGGAAAAAAATTTTTTCACC
Organism: Gammaproteobacteria bacterium; assembly: GCA_050123375.1. Lineage (GTDB taxonomy): Bacteria > Pseudomonadota > Gammaproteobacteria > UBA12402 > UBA12402 > JASFHF01. Next base: position 5,552 of record JASFHF010000010.1, on the reverse strand, counting down.
ACAAGCTTCTAAATATCTCAGCCAAACGCTGATGCATAAAATGTCCATTTGTCGGCCGGCATCATTTACGTAATATTCGCGATGCACTTCATACCCAGTAAAGGACAAAATATTGGCTACTGAAGAACCATATGCTGCGCCTCTGCCGTGACCGACGTGCAGCGGGCCGGTTGGATTAGCGGATACATATTCAATGTGTACTTTTTGTCCTTGGCCAATGTTAACTGCGCCGAACCGCGCCTTTTCATTCAAAATTTGTGCAATTATGCTTTGTTGGGCGGATTCATCAATGAAAAAATTGATAAATCCTGGCCCAGCTATAGTTGTTTTAATGACTTGTGGCGAGATTGGGAGTTGTTTGACAATAAGTTCAGCCAATTTTGTTGGTGGCATTTTGGTTGATTTTGCCAGTATCAAGGCGATATTGCAGGCGTAATCACCGTGTTTTGTGTCACGTGTGCGTTGAATTTGGATGTTAAGCGGTAAATTTGCAGGTAGTTGGTTATCTGTTTGCAGTTGTTTGATTGCGTCGGTGATTAATTGTTGTAGATGTTGTTTCATTTGATGTATTATCGCTTGTATATATTTTGATGCAAGTGGAAAATATTATTTCTCAATAATTGTGTGGAGAAAAGTGTTTGCAGCAAGTAGGGGTTGTCTTTGTTCAGACACGCTCGAGTACGTCCCTGTAGCGCTAAGGCTCGACCATCCCTGGTCTCGCATTGTCTGAAAAAGACAACCCATAATTACTGCAAATCAAATTAATTATTATGAATCTTAATCAACAATATTTACAGGCGATGGGAGTTGAGGTGTGGCAGGAGCGTAATACTATGGAGAACACGGTTTCTACGAATGATGATGTGTGGCGTGAGTTGCAGGAGCAGGTAAAAAAATGTGCTTTGTGTGGTTTGGAGAAAACCCGCACTCAAACGGTGTTTGGTGCGGGTAATCAGCGGGCTGATTTGTTGGTGATTGGTGAAGCTCCTGGGGCAAATGAAGATAGACAAGGCGAGCCGTTTGTGGGTCGTGCAGGTATGCTGTTGAATGCGATGCTGCATGCGATTGGTTTGGATCGCAAAGATATTTATATTGCTAATATTTTAAAGTGTCGGCCGCCGAATAATCGTGATCCTTTGCCGCGTGAAGTGGGATTATGTACACCATATTTGAAAAAACAAATCGAGCTGATTAAGCCAAAGCTGATTGTAACCGTAGGAAGAATTGCCGCGCAGTTTTTGTTAAATACTGATGAGTCAATGGGCAGATTGCGTGGTAAAGTTTTTGAGTATGAAGGTATTCCGGTAATTGCAACTTATCATCCAGCGTATTTATTGCGTTCGCCGCGCGGGAAAGCAAAATCGTATCAGGATTTTTTGCGGGTTAAGGAATCGTTAGGCTCATGAGGGTGCTTGGTATTGAAACATCGTGCGATGAAACCGGAGCTGCGATTTATGATTCTGAGCAAGGTTTGGCTTCCAATGTAATTTATAGTCAAATTCCAATTCATGAAAAGTATGGCGGGGTGGTGCCGGAGTTGGCTTCGCGCGATCATATTCGTAAACTTTTACCCTTAATTGATAAGGTTCTATATGATGCGAATTTAGTTGAGCAGGGCTTAAGTGAAAAGATGAGATGCGAGGCAAAAGCGAGCGAAAAAGCGGAGTTTATTGAAATAAATGAGCATTTTGAGCGAGCTTTTAACAAAGCAGATCGCTTTTCACTTAAGTCCTGTAAAAGTCAAATTGATGGAATTGCATATACATCAACACCTGGATTAATTGGCGCATTGTTAGTTGGTGCAGCAGTAGGAAAAAGTTTAGGGTTTGCGTTAAATATTCCAACGATTGCAGTGCATCATATGGAAGCGCATTTGCTGGCGCCGATGTTAGAAGAACACCAACCGGAATTTCCGTTTGTGGCATTATTGGTTTCTGGCGGGCATTCTATGTTGGTAGAGGTTAATGGATTTGGACAATATAGTTTGCTGGGTGAAACTTTAGATGATGCAGCAGGGGAAGCATTTGATAAGGCAGCGAAATTATTGGGTTTGCCGTATCCTGGTGGTCCGGCATTGGCAAACTTAGCTGAGCAGGGAAATTCCAAGCGTTTTCATTTTCCTCGACCGATGACAGATCGGCCAGGATTGGATTTTAGCTTTAGCGGTTTAAAAACTTTTACTGCTAATACGTTTCATGCCGAAGGAGATGATCCACAAACTAAAGCGGATATTGCGTGTGCATTTCAAGAAGCGGTGGTTGATACAATTGTAATTAAATGTCGTCGTGCATTAGAACAAACTAATTTATCCAGGTTGGTTATTGCCGGCGGTGTCAGCGCTAATTTATTGTTGCGCCAGAAGTTAAAACAAATGGCAAAAAAATATCACGCAGAAGTTTTTTATCCTCGTTTTGCATTTTGTACTGATAATGCTGCGATGATAGCTTATGCTGGTTGTTTGCATTTATTAAACGGTGAGCGTGATGGCATGGAAATTTTAGCGCAGGCCAGGATGCCGCTTTAAGTTTCTGTCAAAATCTCATGGCCGCTTTGAGTAACTAAAATGGTGTGTTCCCATTGGGCTGAGAGGCTATGATCTTTGGTTACTGCAGTCCAGTTATTGGATAATAGTTTGGTATGCCGTTTGCCGGCGTTGATCATTGGTTCAATGGTGAAAACCATACCAGCTTGTATCATTTCTCCGGATCCTTTGGTGCCGTAGTGCAGTACACTAGGTTCTTCATGAAAGCCTTTGCCAATACCGTGACCGCAATATTCACGGACTACCGAAAAGTGATTTTTTTCTGCGTGTTCCTGGATTACCGCGCCAATATCGCCGAAATGGGCGCCGGGTTTGACCACTCCTATACCAAGCATTAAGCATTCTTTGGTTGTTTCAACCAATCGTTTTGCAAGAATTGATGGTTGGCCAACAAAAAACATTTTACTGGTGTCGCCGTGGTATCCATCTTTAATTACGGTGATGTCGACATTAATAATGTCTCCATTTTTCAATTTCTTAGGTCCAGGAATACCATGACAAACTTGATGGTTGACTGAGGTGCAGATACTTTTAGGATAGCCGCGATAACCGAGCGGGGCTGGAATTGCTTTTTGCACATCAACGATATAATCATGACAAATCCTGTCTAGTTCTTCAGTGGTAATATCAGGCTTGATGTGAGGTTCAATCATTACAAGAACTTCTGCAGCTAGTTTTGAAGCAATGCGGATTTTTTCGATTTCTTCAGTTGTTTTAATAATTATGGTCATAATTGGCATTGTCCTATAAATTAAAGTATGGTATAAGTCTTTGTTGTATTTAGCAATAGAAAACACCCATATTGTTGCATTGTCAGGGTGCTGCCCGATAGGGTTAGTTTGGCGGTGAGATATGGGGAAGATAGCGCGCCTCTAGAAATTAGAATTTTTGCTTGCAAGACGAGGCACGCTGTTTTCGAAAAGCGCAGTTTATAAATAATAAATGAGCATTTGAGAAAACAGTGTAACGAAGAATCGAAGCAAAAAGGCAATTTCTAGAGGTGTGCTTAAAACCCAAGAGGAGAGAAAGATATGTCTACTTTGGCTGTGCGCGATTTATTTAAAGCGGGTATTCATTTTGGCCATCAAACCCGTTGCTGGAATCCTAAGATGGCACCGTATATTTTTGGATCTCGAGATAAAATTCATATTATTAATTTAGATAAAACTTTACCTTTATTACAGGAAGCTTTGAACTTTATTGGTAAAGTTGCAGCCAAAAAAGGCAAAATTTTATTTGTTGGTACAAAATTAGCAGCACGCGATGTGATAAAAGACGTAGCTGAACGATGTCGTATGCCTTATGTTAATCATCGTTGGCTTGGCGGTATGTTAACTAACTATAAAACTGTGCGTCATTCGATAAAACGCTTGCAAGCGCTTGAGAAGCAATTTGCAGAGCAAGCTTTTGGTAATTTGACCAAAAAAGAAATTTTACGTTTAACTCGCGAGAAAGATAAATTGGAACTAAATCTTGGTGGGATTAAACAAATGGGCGGCTTGCCTGATGCATTATTTGTAATTGATACAGGTTGTGAAAATATCGCGATTAAAGAAGCAAATAAATTGAAAATACCAGTAATTGGGGTGGTTGATACTAATAATGATCCGGAAAGTATTGATTATCTCATTCCTGGAAATGATGATGCAGCTCGTGCAATCGAATTCTATCTTAATGCAATTGCGGATAGCATTTTGCATGCACAAACCATGATGGGGATTGATCTATCTGCTGGTAAAGTTGGAGATGAATTTGTAGAAGTGGCTGAGGGTGAAATAGAGGAAGAGGTGGTAGAGAAAAAACCAAAGCCAAAATCAAAACCGAAGAAGCCATTACCAAAGAAAGAAGCTGTAGAAAAACCAAAATCTGTAACTTCGGTACCAAAAAAGGAAGTGTCAGAAAAACCAAAACCAAAAAAACCGTCTCCGAAGAAAGAAGCTGCAGAAAAACCAAAATCAAAAAAGCCAGTGGTAAAAAAAGAAGAGAAAGAAAAGCCAGCAGCTAAAAAAACTGCGGCAAAAAAAACAACTAAATAAACTAAATAGAAGGGGTTACGCGAAAAGATGAGATGCGCGGCAAAAGCGAGCGAGAAAGCGGAGTTTATATAAATAAATGAGCATTTCGAGCGAGCTTTTAACAAAGCAGATCGCTTTTCGCGGAAGCCTTGAAAGAGGAAAAAAAATGACAATTACAGCATCCCAAGTAAAAGAACTACGCCAAATTACTGGTTGTGGCATGATGGATTGTAAAAAAGCTTTAACCGAAGCTAATGGTGACATGGAAAAAGCCAGCGATATTTTACGTACTAAAGGCATGGCCAAAGCCGCAAAAAAAGCTGGGCGTGTTGCGGCTGAAGGTGTGATTGCATTGCGAATTACAGCAGATAACAAACAAGCAATTATACTTGAAGTTAATTCTGAAACTGATTTTGTGGCGCGGGATGAAAACTTTTTAAATTTTGTGAATATGGTTGCTGATAAAGCTTTGGCAGAAAAGGCTGTTGATATTGAGGCGTTGTCTGCGATTGAACCGATTCGTCAAGAATTAATCGCAAAAATTGGTGAAAATATTAATGTGCGACGTGTTGCCCTTGTTCAATCAAGCGGCATGATTGGAGCGTATTTGCACGGTACACGAATTGGTGTATTGGTGGCATTAAATATTAATGATGCTGATTTAGCCAAAGATATTGCGATGCATATTGCTGCTGCAAAGCCTTTGGTGATTTCTCCGGAGCAACTTGATTCGGCAATTTTGGCTAAAGAACGGGAAATTTATCGTGCACAAGCTTTAGAATCTGGCAAACCAGATAATATTATTGAGAAAATGGTTGAAGGTCGAATCAAAAAATATTTAAATGAAATTAGTTTACAAGGCCAGCCGTTTGTTAAAAATCCTGATATTACTGTGGGCCAATTGTTGAAAGAAAAAAATGCTCAAGTAGAAAAATTTGTGCGTTTTGAATTAGGTGAAGGCATAGAAAAGAAAGCTGAAAATTTTGCTGAAGAAG
>JASFHF010000009.1:0-52659 GCA_050123375.1 Gammaproteobacteria bacterium | reverse complement strand
TCCCTCCCTTTAGCTTCACCAAATTTGTTACCTCCTTCAGTGTAAAGTTCGGTTCTACGTTGACGGCTAATCTTTACGTAGGTCGGATTTTCACCGACTGATATTTATCCGCCTCTTGGCGCACCATATTAATTCTCCGTAAAGATTACACTATAGTAACATGAAATGAGCAAAAACTTCTATGAAAAACCAATATATTATGCTTAAATTCAACAACATGATAATTGTCTTAGCAAGCAACAATTTACATAAATTAAAGGAATTTCAGCATATCTTTGCTGACACCAAAATAAAACTTGTTTCACAAAGTGATTTTCCAATACCAGAAACTGAGGAAACTGGTTTAACTTTTGTGGAAAATGCAATTTTAAAAGCACGCAATGCTTGTCATCACACTAATTTACCATCACTTGCTGATGATTCAGGACTTTGCGTAGATGCATTAAATGGACAACCAGGAATTCATTCAGCTCGTTTTGCAGGCAAAGACTCAACTCAACAACAAAAAATTGACGCATTATTAGACGCCATAAAAAATATACCGGAAGAAGAACGAACCGCACGATATCATTGTGTTTTAGTTTTGTTACAAAATGAATTTGATCCTGAACCAATAATTGCGGAAAGTATTTGGGAAGGAAAAATTTTAACCTCTGCGCGCGGTAACAAAGGTTTTGGTTTTGATCCAATATTTTTTGTGCCGGAATTTAATTGCAGCGCAGCTGAATTAGAACCTGCAGAAAAAAATGTAATTAGCCATCGCGGCAAAGCATTAAAGTTATTATTGGAGAAAATATCATCGAAATCGAAAAATTAAAATCCGATTTAAAAAAATCATTAGAAAAAAAACCTAATGATATTGAAGCTTTACATCAGCTTGCATTTATTTATATGCAGCAAAATTTATTCGATGATGCAAAAAAAACTTTTGAACGTGCCTTGGCTTTAGCACCAAATTCGGTTTTTTTATTGAATCACTATGGGTTGCTTTCATATCGGCAAAAAAATTTTGCCGATGCTGAAAAACAATTTCGTAAAGCTCTGGAACATCAAAAAGATTATGCAGATGCAATGATAAATTTGGGTTTGGTTTTGATTGCCCAAATAAAAGAAGAAGAGGGAATTGCGTGTTTATTAACCGTAATTAAAGCTCAACCCAAAAACTTGCGCGCACATTTTGAATTAGGAAAATTTTTCCTAACCAAAAACCTGTTTCATGATGCAAATGAAGAATTCTTAAAAATTATCGAGCTTGAACCAAATGACCCGGATGTTTTAACCAGCATTATCAAAGAATGGCTTATACATAAACGTTTTGGTGAAGCAAAAATTTATTGCGAAAAATTATTAAAAATGCAGCCTAAAAACATCGAAATTATCTATAATCTTGCGGTAATCGAAACTAAATTAAATGAAAAAGAAAATGCAATTAATCATTATCAATTGATTTTACAGCTTAAACCTGATTACTTGCCTGCATTAAATAATTTGGCAGTTTTATATTTAGAAAACCATAATCTTGATGCGGCCAAACATTATTTTAAACAAGTGCTAAAACTGCAGCCGGATAATGAAGCAATCCAATATACATTAAATGCAATTGAAGGCAAAATGCCTTTAGACAAAGCGCCCAAAACTTATGTGCAAAATTTATTTGATGCTTATGCCGATCATTTTGATGTACATGTTAGAAAAACTTTACAATATAAAGTTCCTGAGCTGCTTTTTAACGCAGTTTCCCACGCAACCGACAAAAAAGATTTAATGATTTTGGATTTAGGCTGTGGTACAGGACTTTGCGGTGAAGTTTTTAAAACACGCGCGCAAAAATTAATTGGCGTAGATCTTTCACCTAAAATGATTGAAGCAGCACAACAAAAAAACATTTATGATGAATTAGTTGTCGCAGAAAATCTAGAATATTTAAGGCTCAAGAAAAATGTTTTTGATTTAATTCTTACGGCGGATGTTTTAGTTTATGTTGGTAATTTGCAATCGATCTTAACCGCATGCTTTGATGCGTTAAAACAAAATGGGTTATTAGCTTTTTCTACCGAGGTTTGCGAAAAACAAGATTTTGCAATGCAGCCTTCAGGACGTTTTTGCCATTCACAAAATTATATTGAAGATTTGGCAAAAGGAATCGGCTTTAAAAGTTTGAGTCACAAAATATGCCCAACCCGCCTGCAGCAAGATCAAGAAGTTTTGGGTAATATTTTTGTGCTCAGAAAAGAATAATTTCATCGGTTCAGCTTTAGGACTCGGAACTGACTGAATAAGTCGCAATAAAGTCTCTGCATCGGCAACATCGGTTAAAAACTTCTTGCCATCCGCTGCCTCTAACTTCTCGATGGTCATGCCGACACAAATCCTTTCTCCAAGAAATCTTTACAAGATACAATTTGTTCCAATTGAAACTATACTAAATTATACCAAATATTTATTGATAATTACATCGTTAATTAACGGCAGTAAAACATATTTATTGCCAAATATGTGTGATTCATAGTATTCTTGTATACGTCTTGTCAATAAACTCACAACCCCCTCCTTGTTTTTTTAGAAGCCTTTAACTCAATTAAATCTTCCACAAAATCACGATTTAAAACTTTATCAATTAATTTAATCTGTTCTGTCAAAATACTAGCCACCGTATCTGGATGAACGAAAACATAATTTCCATGAAATGAATGTTCGCGATAATTTTCATAAAAAATAAATTTAAATTTATTTTTTATGAAAAGCAAAATTGTGTCACTTGCTCCAATAACAAAGCTGGTATAAAACATCCTTTTAGTATTCATTAACTTTGAAAGTTTTTTGTGGCTAACACGATACCTATCTGCTTTTTCATTAAAATCGTTTTCTAACCTCTTTAAAAAAGATACCGCAAGATTTTTCGAATCACAAAAAATATAATCAAGCTCATATTCTTCTTTTACAAGTTGATAGTAAGATTTTATATCATATAAACAATCATTAAGCTCTAACCTGGCTTGCCGTTTGTCTTTTAATAAGATGCCATACACTTCACCTTTATATCTGCGCTTAGCAGCAAGCCAGCCGCCACCCCAGCCCATTAAGCCTATTATCAACGGTGGTACGCAATATTTTAAAATTCCTACGGTTATGCCTGTAATCATGCACTATCCCTTATTCAATAATTGGCTGAAATCTATAATTTTTACAAAATATCCAGTATCTAATACATCATCCGTTACTCCATTCGTATGAATTAACACCGCTCGACACGATGTACTTCTAGGTTTTTTTAATTTTTTTATTTTTTCCTTAACCTCAGATATGACTTCAACACCCACAAGGTTTTTTGAAAACTTTATCTCACAAACATATAAAGTATCAAATCTAGTTTGTATAAGATAATCAATTTGACATCCTTTCTGTCTCGTGGTTTTCATTTGGAAAAAAGGATTTTCATAAATAATATCATCAGGTGATACACCAATGATTTTGCGAATTCTTGCTCTATTTGATAAAACTAAATTTTCAAATTGTAACCCCATTAATGAATACCATCCTGGCAATGCACTTAGAGAACGGGTTTCAAACTCATGTCTTGTAATTTGATCCTTTCTCGGTTCAATATATTTTAGATAAAATCTAATATAATTATCACTTATTCTATATTTGCTAAGACTTGATCTTTTACCTGAACCCAGACTCCAAGTGTAATCACGCGTTATAAATCCAGCCTTGTCAAGATCTTCAAGATAATGCGCAAGATCACTGCTATTAGCTAAACCAAGTTTTTTGTAAATATCTACTTGTCTTAAATTCCTATCAGACAAACAATTAACAACTTTCTTATAGAGGGCACTACGTTTTGAAAATAAATCATGAAAAATGTTATTAAATTCACGAAACAAAACACCCTCCGGCTGAAAGCACATATTTTTAATATTATCTTCCGCGGATAAACGCGGATCTATTTCTTCTAAGTAACGTGGCACCCCTCCTGTAACAGCCAATACTTTCAATTTTTCGTACGCTGCAATATCCGTTTTTAAACTATCCCAAAACTCAGCACAATCGTATAATGGCAACTCTTTTAATTTTAATACAAGAGAAATTCTGCCAACAAAGCCAGTACTACTTAATAAATTTTTATCAATCCACGAAGACACAGAACCAGAGACGGCAAGAATTAAACGATCATTTTTCGAAAAATGTAAATCCCATGCATTCTTTAGCTTACCCAAGAAAGCCGGATCTTTTGAACCCATCCAGCTAATCTCATCTAAAACAATTAATACATTTCCTTGCTGTGTGCGTTTAGATAATTCCCAAAATAAATCGCTCCAATCAGTATGCTTAACTTCTTTTTTTGATATCTGCTTAAGTAATTGGTTAGCAAATTCATTTCTTTGCATCTCCGCTGTTATTTCACCTTCTGGTGCTAAACCAGTAAACCAATATACTTTATCAACTGATTTAGAAAACTCTCTTAATAGCCTACTTTTACCTATACGTCTGCGCCCCTCAACGACCACAAACCTAGCAGAACGCATTCCAAGCAGCCCATTAAGTCTTTTAAGCTCATATTCTCTGCCTATAAAAGCACTCATTTGAAAAATTTCCCTTAAAAATCCTTTAAAAACAATTAATTATAAAATCTTGTTAGATGTGCATTTGCATGTCTAACAAGATATTTGGATTATAAGCCTACTTTCTTTTAATTCCTATAAGAGCTTGGTGATTATAAACTTAAATTAATTGGATTTTGACTAATTTTTGATTTTTCGGGCAAGCTCTTAACAAATGGAAAAACATATTCTTTCATTAGTCTACTTTAATGCGAATGTGGCGTTATTAAATCATTAAGCTGTTTTGCTCAACTAAAAATTTAATTATTCCAAAAAAAATTAAACAACAATTACACTAACATTTTACTTTCAATCAATTTCTAAACCAACTTTACAATAAAAAATGGATTGTCTATTGCGCAAACCTCCTACGCAGCATTTTGAAATTCCTTAATATTTGAATGCTGGTTGCAACTGCAATTTTGCTTTTCAGCACCCCAGATAGCATTACTACTCCTTGTTCCGTGAAAACATATGGCAAATACTTTCTGTGCTTACCTCTACTCAAATTCTTTAAGGTCACAAATTGTGACCTTAAATCTCCGTATTCTTCATTAATTAGCTGAAACATGAAATCAGATGGAAATCTATCTTTATTTCTTTTAACTGCTTGGTTTAATGCCTTCGTTTCCACTTGATACAATGCAGCTAAATCACGATCCAACATAACTTGTTTACCACGAATTGTATAAATTTTGTCGCAAATACCTTGTTTTTTTGAAATGCTTATTTTTGTGCTCATCAAACTAGCCTACCTACACAGCAAGATCAAAAAGTTTTGACAAAATTTTTGTACTCAGAAAAGAATAAGTCTATTTCTTTTTCTTCTCAACCTTCGATTTGACTTTAGACTTCCCCTTGGATAGCAAATAATTTTTATCTGAAATCACACTTTTGCCAGTTTTCTTTTCAAGCTCCAATCTGGCTTTTTTGGAAATATTGCCGCCTTTCTTACCAGCTACTTTATTTTCCATCATTCCCTCTGCGTTCATAGCCTCAGCTATTTGTTTAGTTGATAATTCCGCTAAAGCGCTAAAAACAAGCTCAGCCTCGCTCATATGATCGCGCAAATTTTGTGTTTTCAGACCTTTCAATTTCTTATGATTTTTAATACTAATATCAGCCCACTCCTGATGAATAATTTCTGTAAGTACAGCAAACTCTTTTCCTTCTTTAATTCCGCTTTTTCTCCAATAAGCAGTCAACTTATCACGAGTTGCTTGTCCCATCATTCTTTGCTGAATCCATTTCTCACTGCGACCATGCTTACGCCAATTTTCTTTGGCACGATTAAGCGACTTTTCCGGATCAACCATTTCCTGCATCCGTTCATAACCAACTTTGGCTAGCCACAATTTAATCGGCTCCGCTTTAGGGCTCGGAACTGACTGAATAAGACGCAATAAAATCTCTGCATCGGCAACATCGGTTAGCCGCATCTTGCCATCCCCTGCCTGCAGTTTCAACCGGTTACAATTTGTAACCACTTCACCACCTTCTTTTTTTAACCTACTTTCTCAATACCTTCCAATAATTCCTTGCTGCCTGATAATCCGGCTGCTGAATCAAAACCTGAATAATATCTATAACCGAGAAAAACCATTTTTCTTTTTCTTCATCATACATTCGCCGAATTTCAAAATTTTCAAAAATCGCTAAGTTTGCTTTCATCTCTCCTCCAATCTTATCGTCAGAAACAGATAATAACCCATTTGGATTTACAAAAACAGCGTAAAAACTACGTGGTTCTGGCTTTATTTTTTGCGTTTCTCTCTGCAAAAACTTTCTCGATTTTTAAAAAATTTAAGCGTAAACTACTTGCATGCGACGAATTGTTTTTTTTATTTCCGATAGTACTGGGATTACGGCCGAAACGCTGGGACGTAGCCTTTTGACACAATTTAAAGATCTTGAGTTTGAACAAACTACCATTCCGTATATAAATACGGTCGAAAATGCTAAACAAGTTCTAGAACAAATCAATCAAGCGAGCAATGAGACCCATTCAAAAGTACTGGTTTTTTCTACCTTAGCCAATCCAAAAATGCGCAAGATTATGCGTAATTGCAATTGTTTGTTTATCGATTTCTTTGACGCATTTATTCCAACTTTAGAAGAAGAATTACACAGTAAATACGCGCAGAAAATCGGCGAATTGCATAAAATTGCTAATTTTAAAACTTATGATGCCCGCGTTTCCGCAATCGAATTTGCATTAAACACCGATGACGGAATCGGTATAAATCATTATAAAAATGCTGATATTGTTTTAATTGGTGTTTCACGCTGCGGCAAAACGCCAACCAGTTTATATTTAGCATTAAAATTTGGATTGTTCGCCGCAAATTATCCATTGACTGAAGAAGATTTATCGATTGCTACCTTGCCAAAAAGTTTAGAAGCATATAAAGACAAACTATTTGGTTTGACCATCACCGCACAACGTTTACATGAAATCCGCCAACAACGAAAACCTAACAGTAATTACGCGTCGCTGCCGCAATGTCAAAAAGAATTATCTATGGTAGAAAAAATTTTTAAACGCTCTAACGTCCCATTCTTAAATTCAACGGCATTTTCGATCGAAGAAATCGCCACCAAAATTATGGCAATGAAACAAATTAAGCGGCATAGGTTCTGATACTTTTCGCTACTCATCGATAATAGTCAATAATAGCAATTAGTTTAAGCGAAAATCACCAATGATAAAAAATAACTTTCGGCGGTTTTTTGCAGCCGGCATAAGGCAAAGTGTTTCGCGGATAAACTAAAATTTGGATACGCCGATTTGCGGTTAATCCAGAATTTTTTTCGTTGGTCGCGATCGGATATTTCGCCCCATAACTTGTGTAAAGTAATGTACGGTATTCTGGGAGAATTCCGTGAGATTTAAAATATTTTGCAACATTGCGGGCGCGACGCAATGAAATTGTGCCGGGCTCAAAAAGTTTTTTATCCACTATTGGGCTAGCATTGCCAGCAACTAAAATATTTGCGTTTGGATATTGTTGTAAATATTTTACTAACACATCCAGAATTGGATATGCCTGTGGTTTTAATTCGTCACTAACTGGTTCAAATAATATTAATGTTGGGACTAAAATTACTAATTTTCCATGCAAATAGACGTAATGCACTCCGAATTGAGTTAACATAGGATCTAGCGGAAATGCTGTTATTGCATTTGGCACTTTGCATTGGACACAACGAGGCGCTAACACGCAATTACCACCACTCTGGCAATTACAACCTCCCAAAGCTATTACAATCACAAAAAAACACGTTGAAAGAAAATATTTCATACCAACACCCTGTTACTCACTAATTATTTAATTATAAGCACAGTTTTACTGCTGAATCCAGTCTTAGTTATTCATGTTATGCACATCAATCAAATTATACGAACAACGCATAATATACATATATTCACGGTGGATCCCCGCTTTCGCGGGGATAACTTCCGTGGGACTACTCGTATATCACAACTAATGTAAGCCAAAATTGCATATATTTTAAACTAATACTTCTAAAGTACGTAACGTCAGTTAGTTATCCCAATTCAAAATAACTTTTCCGGATTTACCAGATTTCATTACCTCAAATGCCTGTTGAAACTCTTCAGCCTTAAATTGATGAGTAATCACCGGCTCAATGTTTAGCCCGCTTTGCAACATGCTGCCCATTTTGTACCAAGTTTCAAACATTTCCCGGCCGTAAATACCTTTTATTTTTAATCCTTTAAAAATAAACTTACTCCACTCTATAGTTGTGTCATCCGGAACTATTCCTAGCAAACCAATTTCGTCGCCATTGTCCATTACGTCAATCATTTCAGCAAATGCTTGGCTGCTTCCCGACATTTCTAAACCAATATCAAATCCTTCTATCATACCAAGCTCTGTCATTATATCAGGTAATTTCTCTTTGGTAATATTCACTGCACGAGCGCTAGGACAAACTTTTTTAGCTAAATCCAGGCGATAATCATTTAAATCTGTTAGAACAATATGACGAGCACCAACATGTCGCGCAATTGCCGCTGCCATAATTCCAATCGGACCTGCTCCAGTAATTAAAACGTCTTCTCCTGTTAAATCAAATGATAATACTGTATGCACTGCATTCCCCAGCGGATCAAAAACTGAAGCGACATCATCACTAATGTCTTCGGGAACACGATAGACATTAAATGCCGGGATTGCCAAATACTCAGCAAAACATCCTGTATGATTTACACCAATACCGATGGTATTACGACATAAATGCCTTTTGCCCGCACGGCAATTACGGCAATATCCACAAGTTATATGACCTTCACCAGATACTCTATCTCCCACTTTATATCCAGTTACTCCTCCACCAATTTTCTCTACCGTTCCAACAAATTCATGCCCTGTAGTCATTGGAACTGGAATGGTTTTTTGCGCCCATTCATCCCAATTGTAAATGTGAATGTCGGTGCCACAAATTGCAGTTTTTTTAATTTTAACTAATACATCATTATAACCAATTTCTGGAATAGGGGCGTCATACATCCAAATGCCTGGTTCTTTTTTTAGTTTTCCTAGTGCTTTCATTATTCTTCTCCTTCGTAGTAAGGTTAGGATTACTTCGTAGCGGGGTCAGGTCTTGAATTTTACACTTTGACTTAACAAATTAAAATAGCAGAATCAAACATTGAGTTTTAAATCAAAGCTTAAAATTCAAGACCTGACCCCATTCTTACGTCCCCCCCGATATTATATTACTCCTAATTCTTTTCCGACTTTTGCAAATGCTGTGACCGCAAGATCAATGTGTTCTTTCTCGTGCGCAGCCGACATTTGTGTACGAATGCGCGCTTTCCCTTGCGGCACAACCGGATAAGAAAACCCAATTACATAAATTCCTTCTTGTAACAAAGAATCTGCCATATTGGATGCAAGTTTAGCGTCACCCAACATTACCGGAATAATTGGATGATCACCCGGCACTAAATTAAACCCAAGCTTTTGCATTTTATCTCTAAAATATTTGGAATTGTCGCGTAATTTTTTCCGCAAAGCTCCCCCACTTTCTAATATGTCTAATACTTTAATTGATGCCGCAGTAATCATTGGAGCTAATGCATTAGAAAAAAGATAAGGACGAGAACGCTGCCGCAACCAAGCTACAATTTCTTTTCTTGCGCTCGTGTATCCACCGGAAGCACCTCCCATAGCTTTACCTAAAGTTCCAGTTAAAATATCTACCCGCCCCATCACATCACAATATTCATGTGTGCCGCGACCATTTTCTCCCATAAAACCAACTGCATGTGAATCATCAACCATTACTAACGCATCATATTTTTCAGCTAAATCACAAATGCCTTTTAAGTTCGCAATAATCCCATCCATTGAAAATACGCCATCGGTCACAACAATGCGATAACGACAATTTTGCGCTTGCTTTAATTGTTCCTCTAAATTCTGCATATCATTATTTTTGTAACGAAATCTCTGCGCTTTACATAATCTTACTCCATCAATAATACTTGCATGATTCAATTCATCACTAATAATCGCATCTTCAGCATCAAATAATGTTTCAAATAATCCGCCATTAGCGTCAAAACAAGAAGAATAAAGAATAGTATCTTCCATGCCCAAAAAATTACTTAAACGCTTTTCTAATTCTTTATGCACATCCTGAGTTCCACAAATAAAGCGCACCGACGACATTCCAAAACCGTGTTTTTCAGCTGCACGTTGCGATGCAGCAACTAACTCTGCATTATTTGACAAACCTAAATAATTATTGGCACAAAAATTTATAACTTCATTTCCATCCTTAACTTTAATTTTTGCTTGTTGCGGAGAAATGATAATACGTTCCGCTTTGAATAGGCCGGTGGTTTTTAATTCTTCAGTAGATGCGGATAAGGCATTAAAAATTTTTTTACTCATGGATGTCCCCCCTGATTAGATTAAGATTTTCTGGGGATTAATTTTAAGTGAAAAAAACCGAAAAAGCGAGAAAGAAAAGCTTATCATCTCCATTCACTGATGAGCATTTTGCACAAGATTAAGGCATGAATACTTTAAACTAAGAGTAAAATTTATATGATTTCATTACTCCACAATCTCTTTAAAAAGACCTTATACGGCAAAACCAAAATTTCACGATTACCTCCAATATCGATTTTTCTCGCAGCAGAATCTAAAGAAACTACTATAGATTGCTCTGGCACATGTTCTTCGGTAAAAGCAATTAGACCTTTTATATCTTGTTTTTCAACTTGATTTTTAATTTTAACTTCTACTGCAACCCTGCCTCGATCTAAAATAAAATCTACTTCTAACCCATGAACAGTACGCCAAAAATTAATTTCAAAGTCTAAATCATTAATTCCTCGATATGCCATTAATTCCATTAGAACATAATTCTCAAAAGATTTGCCTGCCTCAGCTCCTTTTAAAACACTAATTTTTCGTTTAGCTAAGAATCCAGCCACACCAACATCAAAAAGATAAAATTTTGGCATTGCTGAAATAATATCCCGCCTAATTTTTTTTCTGTATGGAAGAACAAAATAACCGAGTAATGTATCAACTAAAATCTCATAATAATTTCTTACCGTTTTAGCATCAATTCCACATTCTCGCGCAATATTCGCAAAATTGGTCAATTCTCCGTTGCTAAACATAAATGTATCTAAAAATCTAGCAAATGAAGGTAGCTCTCTAACTAAACCTTCGGCTTTAATTTCTTCGGTTAGATAATCTTGAACATAAGACTGTAATGATTTTTTTGGATTGTTTGATAAATAATGTGATGGAATGAGCCCAACATTCAAAATTTTTAATAAATCAAAATCATTCACTTCCGGATAAACCAAAGGATAAAAATGATATTTCCATGCTCTGCCACCTAACAAATTTGCAGCACCTCGTCTCAATTTTCGCGCGCTTGACCCGCATAAGATAAAATATGTATCAGAATTTTCAATTAACCAATGAATTTCGTTTAACAGGAAAGGAACGCGTTGAACCTCATCAACAATAACTGGATGTTTTAAAGCATCTTTTGACAAAGATAAAATTTCTTTCCTAAAATAATGGGGATTTTGAGCATACTTCAGATATAATTCTGATTTTAATAAATCATACCTTATTGAATTCGGAAAATTCTTTAATAAATAGGTCGATTTTCCGGTTTTTCTCGCGCCCCATAAGAAAGCAGATTGACCTTGCGGAAGATCTAATTTTAAAATTCTTTTGTATTGTAATAATCTGGGGATCATTCCTTAAAATTTCCAATAATCAGGAGCGACATGCATATAAACTAACATATTTTCTGTATTTTATCAAGGAGATATCAGAAATTTGTGTCTAAACATCTAAATTATCAACATCTAACGCATTTTTCTCGATGAATTCGCGTCTAGGTTCTACTTGATCGCCCATTAAAGTAGTAAAAATTTGATCGGCTGCAACGGCATCTTGAATAGTAACTTGCAGCATGGTGCGTGTTGCCGGATCCATAGTGGTTTCCCACAACTGACCTGGGTTCATTTCTCCTAAACCTTTATATCGTTGAATCATTTGACCTTTCTTGGCTTCTGCTAATAGCCAATCATAAGCTTGTGAGAAACTGGTAATTTCACGTTCTTTATCTTCACGTTTAACATATGCACCTTCCTGAATTAAGCCATCAAGTTTTTCCGCCAACTCACTTAAAATTTTATATTCGCCGGAAATAAAAAACTCCCGATCAAATAAATAATCTGTCGTTATGCCATGTACCCGCGCGGTAATTTGCGGAATGCACTCTTGCGTTTCTTCATCTTTAATTAATTCAACTTCATATGCATCAAGTTCTGTTTTTACACCATGAAGATTTGCGTTTAACTTTGTGAACCATGCTTGTATTTTCGTTTCATTTTTTAAATCTTCGATTTTTAATGAAGGCAAACTTAAAAATTGTTGCAAAATTATTTTTGGATAACGCTTACTTAAACGCTCAATGATTGACAATGCTGAACGATAATGTGCAACTAAATTTTCTAAACCAACACCACTGATCGGCGCAGCATCTTTAGATGAATAAAGAAAAGTATTTTCAAGCGCTGCCTGAGTAAGATATGCAGCTAAAGCATCCTCATTTTTTAAATATTGTTCTTGTTTACCTTTTTTAACCTTGTATAAAGGAGATTGCGCGATGTAAATATGGCCGCGTTCGATAAGCTCACGCATTTGACGATAAAAAAATGTTAATAATAAAGTTGTAATATGCGCACCATCAACATCAGCATCAGTCATGATTATAATGCGATGATAACGCAATTTATCCGGATTAAATTCTTCGCGCCCAATTCCGCAACCTAATGCAGTAATTAAAGTTCCAACTTCAGCGGATGCCAACATTTTATCGAAACGCGCTTTTTCGACATTCAAAATTTTTCCTTTGAGAGGCAACACTGCCTGAAAATGCCGATCGCGTGCTTGCTTTGCAGAGCCTCCTGCTGAATCACCCTCAACTAAAAATATTTCAGACATTGCCGGATCAGTCTCCTGGCAATCCGCTAACTTCCCAGGCAATCCTGCAATATCTAACGCACTTTTACGACGTGTCATTTCTCGTGCTTTACGTGCCGCTTCACGCGCCCGCGCCGCGTCAATCATTTTTGTAGTAATTGCTTTTGCGTCTTGCGGATTTTCCAACAAAAATTCTTGAAATTTTTCACCAAACAAAGCTTCTACAACTGGTTTTACTTCGGATGAAACTAATTTGTCTTTGGTTTGTGAAGAAAACTTTGGATCAGGCACTTTTACTGACAATACCGCAGTCAAACCTTCTCGCGCATCATCTCCGGTTGTATTTACTTTTTGTTTTTTCGCCAAGCTTTCTTTATCTATATAATTATTTAATGCACGTGTAAGTGCGCTGCGAAAACCAGATAAATGCGTACCACCATCTTTTTGCGGAATATTGTTAGTATAACAAAAAATATTTTCCTGATAGCCATCATTCCATTGCATTGCAACCTCAACAACAAGCCCTTCTTTTTCGCTCAAACAATAAAAAAGTTTTTGATTAACTGGGGTTTTATTTTGATTTAATAATTCAATAAAAGATTTTATCCCCCCCTTATATTCGAAAGTATCTTCACGCCCGTCACGTTCATCAATTAAAATAATTTTTACACCTGAATTTAAAAATGAAAGTTCACGCAGGCGTTTTGCTAAAACATCGTATTGAAAAACTATATGACTAAATATTTTTTTGCTTGGCTTGAAACGAACTGTGGTTCCTGTTTTGTTTGACTCAGCAACTGCTTGCATTGGCGCGTCAGGATTGCCCCCATGATAAATTTGCTCGTGTTTCTTTCCATCTCGATGAATAATTAATTGCAACTCTTCTGACAATGCATTCACCACCGAAACACCAACACCGTGCAAACCACCAGAAACTTTATAGGCATTATCATCAAATTTTCCGCCAGCATGCAATACCGTCATAATAACTTCAGCGGCGGAACGACCTTCTTCTTCATGAATCCCAACGGGAATACCTCGACCATTATCTTTTACGGTAACTGAATTATCGGTATGGATAATCACTTTGATTTCGTCACAGAACCCGGCTAAAACCTCATCGATCGAGTTATCCACAACTTCAAAAACCATGTGATGCAAACCGGTACCATCATCGGTATCACCAATATACATTCCAGGGCGTTTTCTAACAGCATCGAGCCCCTTTAGGACTTTAATTTCTTTTGCATCATAACTGTTTGATTTTATTTTATTTTCTTGCATTTGATTTCCATTTTATTTTTACATTTAATTTATAGTAATTATACCATTTTTGAGCATGCAAAACCACTTATTTGGCAAGGTTTTCTGCGAATTAAGTCTTTGAATAAATTAAATTTTCATTGCGATTGCACAATAATGAGTACGTATTTTTTACGCTATTTTTTATGTTTGGATTATGTATTATATATCCTTTAGAAATGTGCTTATTATTTATATAAATATTTGTAATTTTATAATTTTAATATATAATTATAGAGGCGTTAAAATGAAAAATATTATTTATGTCGGGGATTCCCACAAGGTGATCTCTAAATTTCCTAACAAACCAAAACAACAAATTTTGTCTTTGTTGGACGGTATAAAATTTGGCGTCATGCCTTTACCACAAGAATTTAAATGCATACCAACGGTTGGAAAAGGAGTGTATGAACTAAGAATACGATCAGGCGCGCAATATAGAGTTTTTTTCGTGTCTAAATTTCATGAGAGCATTTACATATTGCATGCTTTCACGAAAAAAACACAAAAAACAGCAAGGAAAGACATAAGTATTGCTAAAAAAAGATATAAAGATGTAATTAAATATCGAGGTAAAATCCAATGAATGATAAAACTAAATTCATTAAGGCCGATGCCAATGTTTTTAAAGACATGGGTTATAGTGAAGAAGATGCAAAAAACCTGCAATTTCGCTCATATTTAATAACCATCTTAAGAAAATATATTTTAAGTATGGGGTGGTCACAAAAAGAAGCCGCTAAAAAATTTAACGTGACTCAACCGCGTATTAGCAATTTAATGCACGGGAAAATATATTTATTTAGCGCTGGGGTTTTGCTTGAATTATTAGAAAAAGCTGGATTTAAAATTTACCAAACGATCGAACAAAATTTAAGTAAAGAATTTGAATCTTCTCACTGGGCACGCCCTATGAAAAAGGCTGAAGACGAAAAAGGCTCATCATAAACCAATCTTTAACAAATCTTCCCTTGAGCTAATCGAAAACTTTTGAGCAAATTTTGATCAAAAATCTTGGTAATTGGATCAATTTCCGTACCAGTGATAAAAGTTTGAACATTTAGTTTGGTGATTTCAGCAGAAATTCTCTTTCTTTTATCTTCATCTAGTTCAGAGGCTAAATCATCCACCAATAAAGTACATTTTTTGCCCGTTTCTTCTTCCAACAAGAAAGCTTGCGCTAATAGCATTGCGCACGCCAATAATTTCTGCTGACCACGAGATAAAACGTCTTTAACCAATCGATTCTCTACCAAAATTTGCAAATCAGCACGATGCAGACCAAACTGAGTGTAACCACGCTGCAAATCTTCTATTACATTCTCTCTTAAAACTTCTTGTAAAAGTTTCGTATCATCCCAACCAGGATAATATATAAAATCTAAATATTTAATATCTAATAATGTTGGAAGGATTTCTGCAACCTTCTGCTTAAATCTATCCACATAATTTTGCTGTTCCTGTCTAATTGGCGCAGAAACTTCAGCTAATTTTTCTCCCCACAAAATAATCTCTTCTTTAGAAGGCCGAAACTGTTTTAAAGCAGCATTTCTTTGTTGTAGTATCCGACGCATTTGCTGCCAATCTTTTAAAAATGCTCGGGGTTTCACGTGAAACATTCCCCAATTAATAAATTTCCTTCGCGCTTCTGCTCCAGAATTAATTAACTGGTAAATATCTGGATTAATCAATTGCACTGGGAATATGTCTGTGAGTTCAGAAATCGATTTTACATCTTCTTTGGCTTTCCGCAGCCGCGTCTTTCCATCAAAATAGCGCTCAACCCCAACAGGAATTGACGCAATTTCAGCAAAAAGCGAGAATTTATCCTTACCAAACTGAATAACTTTGCTAGGATTCCTGGTACGAAAAGATCTACCAAAACTTAAATGATAAATAGCCTCCAACAAACTGGTCTTGCCACTACCATTCTCCCCAATAAAAATATTAAGATGCTCATCCAAATCAATGCTAATATGATCTATATTCCGAAAATCTGTTACTTCAAGATGAGATAAAACCATACATTCTTCTACTAAATACTTAAAGGTTCACGCGATATATGAAATTTAGTGTGCCGGAGAGAAGTTTGTTTGCAAACTCTTGAGCGCATAGATGCGCGAACGAAGCCTACATGGATGTACTTGTGGCGTGTTTGCAAACAAAGCTTCTCGTCAGGTACACGTAAAAATTTCATATATCGCGTAAACCTTACCTCAAATCCGCATTGGCATTACAACATAAACCACATCGTCTTTTCCATGCTCTTCAGCTAAAATCCCACCATCGGCCCCAGAAAAAGTTAATTTGATATCATCAGAAGTGACTGTATTACAAATATCTAGAAAATAATTCACATTAAAACCTATTTCTAAATCAGGATAGTCATAATTTGCCGAGATTATTTCTTCAGCTTCTTCTTGTTCGGGATTATTCGTAGATAATCTTATTTCTCCCGCAGACAAATTAATTCGGACTCCTCTATAAGTTTCATTAGATAAAATCGAAACTCTAGCTAAAGCCTGTTTAAACAAATCTCGATTAATAGTTACTTCCCTATCACCATTTTTTGGAATTACTGCATTATAATTTGGAAATTTTCCTTCAATTAATTTAGAAGTAAAAACCAATTCATCAGTTTTTATACAAATATGATTTGTTCCAATGGCTATCTGAGCTATCTCGTCCGTATCTTTTAACAAGCGCATCAATTCCATTACGCCTTTCCTTGGAATAATAATTTGCAAATCTTTTCCAGGTTGAATGCCGCTATTGTTCAAAAAAGCAACAGCTAGTCTATGTCCATCCGTAGCTACAACCCGTATAACTCCTTGATTTAATTCAAGTAATACTCCATTAAGAAAATAACGCACATCTTGCTGCGCCATTGCAAAATAGGTTTTTTCTAATAATGATTTTAACTGATGCTGCGGCAAAGCACATTCTGCTACACCAAACTGATTTTCTTCTACATTAGGAAATTCGTTTACTGGCAAAGTGGTTAAAGTAAACCTGCTGCTGCCAGCACGTACCAACATTCTGCGTCCACCGCTTTCTTTAAAACTAAGTTCTACCTTAGTATTCGACGGTAATGATCTGCAAATATCTAATAACTTTCGTGCGGGAACCGTCACCTCGCCAGATTCAGCTGCAGGTTGATCTAATTTTGCTATACCTATTAATTCAATTTCAAGATCAGTTGCTGTGATAGATAATTCATCTTCTTTTAGCGATAGTAAAACATTTGATAAAATTGGTAATGTTTGCCTTCTTTCCACCGCTCCTGAAACAATTTGCAGTGGTTTTAAAAGTTTGTCCCGTTCGATAATTAATTTCATAAAATACTCTCTTATTTATGTGGTCAAAATACGTAATAAATTAGAATGATCTTCTTTAATATCAATATTTAAATCTATCAATTCTTTAACCTTACGGCAAGCATGTAATACCGTAGTATGATCACGTCCACCAAAAGCTTCACCAATTTCAGGAAAACTTTTATTAGTAAGTTCTTTTGCTAACGCCATCGCAACTTGTCTCGGCCTGGCTACTGATCGACTACGCCGTTTAGACATCAAATCAGAAACTTTAATTTTATAATATTCTGCTACTACCTTTTTAATGTTTTCAATCGTGATTAATTTATCCTGCAGCATAATTAGATCACGTAAAACTTCTTTAACAAAATCTAAAGTTATTGCCCTACCTGTAAATTCAGCTTTTGCGGTTACTCTTTTTAATGCGCCTTCCAATTCACGTACATTAGAACGAATCCTTTGCGCAATAAAAAACGCTATGTCATAATCCAAAATAACTTTAGCGCGTTCAGCTTTATTCATTAAAATTGCAACTCGAGTTTCCAGTTCCGGCGGTTCGATCGCAACAGTTAATCCCCAACCAAACCGCGATTGCAGTCGTTCTTTCAAACCAACTATTTCTTTAGGATAACGATCACAAGTTAAAACAATTTGTTTATGATCTTCTAATAAAGTATTAAACGTATGAAAAAATTCTTCCTGTGAACGATCTTTGCCAGCAAAAAATTGAATATCATCAATTAAAAGTGCGTCAACACTACGATAATTACGCTTAAAATCATCTATCATATTATTCTGTAATGCACGAACCATATTCGCCACAAATCGCTCTGAATGCAGATAAATAACTTTAGCTTGCGGTTTTTGCTGCAAAATCGAATTGCCAATTGCGTGCATTAAATGAGTTTTACCAAGACCCACATCACCATAAATTAACAATGGGTTATAAGCCTCCCCCGGTTTAGTTGCTACCTGAGATGCTGCAGCATCTGCAAATTCGTTTGATTTCCCTTTCACAAAATTTTCAAAAGTGAAATTGCGATTCAGATGGCTACTGTATTGCAACTCCACAGCTTTATCCACAAGATTATTCACTTGTTTATTAACAGAATTTTTCTTGATCACTGTGCTGCTTGTAAAGACATTTGCTGATCTTTTAGATCCCACCCGCAAATCGACTGATAAAGGTTTGACCAATTCCTCAATACGAGCGCGAAAGTTCTGATTAATCCAATCAACTACAAAAACATTAGGTGCTAATAAAATCAATGCCTTATCTTGAATTTCGTGCTGTAACGGCCTGATCCATGTATTATATTCATGGGAAGGCAGCTCATCCTGCAAAATTGTTTTACAATGCTCCCACACCGATTCATTCATAGAAACTATAGATCCAAAAAAATTTAGAATATAAAGTTTATACTTGTTTTTCTAAGTTATCCACATGTTTTTGAAACATTAGGTTATAAAAGCATTTGGATTAAGAAGGATAAAACAATTAGCGGAAAATTGCTTTGATGCACGAAATGCGCTTCACAAATGCTGGAAGCCATTGGACAGCTTCCAGCAAAATGCAAAACTTATAATAATATAAATTATATTGATCAAAAAATCGCTATAAAATAAGGTAAGTTAAACTGCCCATCACCTGATCCAGTAGATCCCCACTTGGTAATAAAGGTACCGCCAGGAGTAAATTTTTGAACACGATCGTTTCCGACATCTGCTACATAAACATTGTTAGAACTATCTATAGCAATACCACAAGGCTCATTAAACTGCCCATCACCTGTGCCACTAGATCCCCACTTGGTAATGAAGGTACCGCTAGAATCAAATTTTTGGATGCGGTAATTGGAACTATCCGCCACATAAACATTACCAGAGCTATTCACAGCAATGCCTGTAGGAGAATTAAACTGCCCATCACCTGATCCAGTAGATCCCCACTTGGTAATGAAGGTGCCGCTTGAAGTAAATTTTTGAACACGATTATTGTCCGCATCCGCTACATAAACATTGTTAGAACTATCTATAGCAATACCCCAAGGCTGAGCAAACTGCCCATCACCTGTGCCACCAGATCCCCACTTGGTAATGAAGGTACCGCTAGAATCAAATTTTTGGATGCGGTTATTGGAACTATCCGCCACATAAACATTGTTAAAACTATCCACAGCAATGCCTTCAGGAATATTAAACTGCCCATCACCTGTGCCAGTAGATCCCCACTTGGTAATAAAGGTGCCGCTAGAATCAAATTTTTGGATGCGGTTATTATTATAATCCGCTACATAAACATTACCAAAGCTATCCACAGCAATGCCTGTAGGAAGATTAAACTGCCCATCACCTGATCCAGTAGATCCCCATTTTGCTGAAAAAACACCTTCAAGATTAAACTTTTGAACACGATCGTTATTCCCATCGGTTACATACACGGTTGTAGAAACCTGTGCTGGTGTTGACGAAGATGTTGTTTTCTTATGATGATAATTACTCGCAAATAAAATTATAGCACCGGCACCAACTGCCCCAAAACCAAGAAGTTTTAAATTTAAACCACTCAATCCTTTTTGTGTATTACCAGACCCTAAATTTACCAATGAATTACTGCCTGAAGAAGTAGATGGCGCCGCAATAACCCTGGCAGAAACACATACCGCAATCAGCAATAAAGTAATTAAAACTATAGAAATTTTTTTAAACATAAATTTTCTCCTTAAATCTCCTTGAAAAATAGATATGATCCCCCCTTAATGATTTTTTACACTATTTCTTAAAAAAAGTAAAGTTACAAAGTTTTAAGAAAAGTAAAAAAAATAATTTTGTGGATATCTCAAAATTTCTTTTCCATTTCTTGTGGATAACTCAGCAGATTTTTAACCTATCTAATTATTCACATATTATCAACAGGATAAAAACAATAAAATCTTATGCTAAATCACAAGGTTTTAACGCGGCTAACATATTGAAAAATAACACTTTTCAACAGTTATCCACAGAAAATCGAGATACAATAATAAAAATAATAAATTAATAATATATTTATATTATATTTATAAAACCGCAAGTTGACCAAAGTTTGACAATATTACTTTGACAAACCTGGCCATTCTCACATAAAATGACGTATTTTGTAGAATTTACAAGGTACATAGTAATGAAAAGAACATATCAACCAGGCAAACTTAAGCGCAAACGCGATCATGGTTTTAGAAGTAGAATGAAAACTGCTGGCGGAAGAAAAGTACTTAAAAGGCGACGACAAAAAGGTCGTAAAAGGATTAGCGCATAAATAAATTTTCGCGACAATACCGTTTATTGAATTCGGAAGATTTTGATTTAGTGTTTTCCCGTGCTAAAAAATTTTCCGAGAAAAAATTTTTACTTTTGACCCGCAAGAACAAATATAGCTATCCAAGATCAGGTTTGATTGTAGCTAAGAAAAATGTGAAATTAGCGGTTAAGCGTAATAAGATAAAAAGAGTCGTAAGAGAAAGTTTTCGCAATAACAAAGATGTAATAAAAAATACAGACGTAGTTTTTATCGCGAAACTTGGAATCGATAAGTTAAGTAATAAAGAATTAAGGGATAAGTTAGATAGTCAATGGAAAAAATTGCAAGAATATTACAATATCCAATAATCTTTGTAATAAAAGTTTATCGTTTATGTATTAGTCCATTTTTAGGAATGCATTGTCGTTTTTATCCAACTTGTTCTCAATACGCAGAAGAAGCATTACGTGAACATGGAGCGTTAATTGGAAGCGGTTTGATAATTAAACGGCTTCTTCGTTGTCATCCATGGTGTTCTGGAGGAATTGATCCAGTACCCGAAAACAAGAGTAAAAAATTATGAATTATATACGTTACTTTTTGTATGGTGCTTTGCTTGTGGCAGCTTTATTGTTATGGAATGCTTGGCAGCAAGAGCATCAAACTGTTGTAACTAAATCAACAACACCAGCAGTGCAACAACCACAACAAATACCAGCAGCGCCGACGCAACAAACTCAGCAAACACAACAGATGCGAATACCAGCGCAAGTGGCAAGTAAAAAAACACCAACAATAAATAAAAGTAGAATTATTAATGTAAAAACGGATGTGTTAGATGTTGATATTGATACATTAGGTGGAAACATTATTAAAGCATCATTATTAAAATATCCAAAAGAATTAAAAAGTAAAGAACCTTTTCTATTATTGAATTACAATCCAGATACTTTATATACTTCACAAAGCGGTTTATTAGTTTCCGGGCAAAAAACACCACAACCTTTATCATATAAAACATCGCAAAAGAGTTTTGTATTAGCAGAAGGCCAAAAACAATTAGTGGTAACATTACAAGCGGTTAACCAAGAAGGTATTAAAATAACCAAAAGCTATATATTTAAACTAAATAAATATAATGTTGATTTTAAAATCAAAGCTGCTAATAACACCAATAAAATATGGAATGGCAGTTATTACATGCAGTTTACCAGAACAGCTACCCCGCCAACCAAAAAAGGAACTTTTAGTTTGCGTTCATTTTTTGGAATAGCAATTTCCAGCAAAGATGATCCGTATCAAAAATTTTATTTTAAAAAATTAGATAAAAAACCAATCGACCAGGAGATTAAAGGCGGATGGTTGGCGATGGTGCAGCATTATTTTATTGGAGCCTGGATTCCTGATTCGCAAACCACCTATCATTATTATAGTAGTGTAAATAATGATGGAACTTATACTGCGGGAATCGTTAGTTCAATGTTAGCGATTAATCCGGGTAAATCGGTAGATATAAACGCAAATTTCTATGCTGGACCAAAAATTGCGAAAAGATTAGGTGTGATTGCGCCGTTTTTAGCTAAGACGGTTGATTATGGCTTCTTATGGTTTATTGCGATTTTATTATTTAAAGTAATGAAATTCTTTTACCAAATTATTGGAAATTGGGGCTGGTCAATTATTGCAGTTACGATTTTAATAAAATTGGTTTTTTATAAATTATCAGCTTCAAGTTACAAATCAATGGCAGGAATGCGAAAATTGCAGCCAAAACTAGCAAGATTAAAAGAACAGTATGCTGGTAATAAACAGGCTTTAAGCAAAGCCACAATGGAGTTATATCGTAAAGAAAAAATCAATCCGTTAGGCGGATGTTTACCGATTTTGATTCAAATTCCGGTATTTTTTGCTTTATATTGGGTGTTACTCGAAAGTGTTGAATTACGTCAGGCGCCATTTATTTTTTGGATTCACGATTTATCAGTAAAAGATCCATATTATGTTTTGCCGATTCTCATGGGAATTAGTATGTATATACAACAAAAATTAACGCCGATGTCACCTGATCCGACTCAAGCGAAAATGATGATGTTTTTGCCGGTTATCATGACAGTATTTTTCTTAAATTTCCCAGCGGGTTTGGTGTTATATTGGCTGGTTAATAATGTTGTATCGGTAGCACAGCAATGGTACATCATGCGCAAATTTGAACATGGAGGCTATAAACATCATCATGAGAAAAAACCGTGGTGGAGGAAATGGTTCCCCCCAAAAGGCAGATGAATGTTGACAGGTAGCAGACGGGTCGTGAGCTATTACATAATTACAAGGCCATGTTTGTTGCCTTGTAATTATGTAAAGCTCCGACCCTTAAAGAAGTTAGTTAACTAACCAAATCATGAAAAAAAATCTAAAAGACAAACCAAACGACACAATTACCGCAATCGCCACACCATCAGGAAGAGGCGGTGTAGGAGTAGTTCGTGTTTCTGGTCCAAAAGCACAAATCATTGCTAAGTCAATTTTAAAAAAATCGCTTAAACCAAAAACAGCGCATTTCGGTTTATTTTATACGGAAGATGGCAGTGTCATTGATCAGGGTGTGGCAATATTTTTTGAGTCGCCCAATTCTTTTACCGGTGAAAATGTATTGGAATTACATGCGCATGGCAGTCCAATTATTTTAGATGTATTACTTAAACGTATTGTGCAGCTTGGCGCTAGGATTGCGGATCCAGGGGAATTTTCACAGCGCGCATTTCTAAATGATAAAATTGATTTAATTCAAGCTGAAGCAATCGCTGATTTAATTAGTGCTTCATCAACACAAGCGGTGGTTTCTGCAGTTAATTCTTTGCAAGGTGAATTTTCAAAAAAAATAGATCGGTTAATAAATTTATTGATTAAATTACGCAGCTTAATTGAAGCATCAATTGATTTTACTGAAGAAGAAATAGATGTTTTATCCAGCGATAAAATTATAAAATACATTACAGAAATTATAAAACAAATTGAACAAGTAGAAAAAACGGCAAAACAGGGAGTTTTATTGCGCGAAGGAATGAACGTGGTAATTGTTGGCAAACCAAATGCCGGAAAATCCAGTTTATTAAATTGTTTAAGCGGCAGAGATACAGCAATTGTAACTGACATTGCTGGAACCACACGAGATGTATTGCGTGAATATATTCATATTGATGGAATGCCGATTCATATTGTTGACACAGCCGGATTGCAAGAAAGTAAAAATGTTATTGAACAAGAAGGTATAAAACGCACCTGGCAGGAAGTGGAAAAAGCCGATGAGATTTTATTAATTACAGATGCTAGTTTAACCAAAGAAACTGACCCGCAAAAATTATTACCGGAATTTGTGGAACAACTTAAACACAAAAGCAAATTGACTATAATTAAAAACAAAATTGATTTAACGCAGAAAAAACCTGGAATTGAACAGCATGATGATTACAAAGTTGTTTATTTATCGGCAAAAACGCACGCCGGAATTGATTTGCTGAAGAAATTATTAAAAGATAAGGTTGGTTTTACAGATAACACAGAGGGATTATTCATCGCAAGAAGAAGACATTTGAATACTTTAGCTAAAGCTAAAGGTTTATTAAACATTGCAAAACTTCAAGCGGAAGAAAGTAAAGATATTGAATTAATCGCAGAAAATTTACGTCTCGCACAAAATGTATTAGCGGCAATAACCGGCGCGTTCACTACAGATGATTTATTAAATGAGATTTTTAGTCAGTTTTGTATTGGGAAGTGACTTGGCATCTTGTGCGAAGGAAAAATAATTGCCGGCAAATTACCGGCAAACTGCAGCTAAACCGCCGGCAAAGAAGGGTAAAAGCAGGGGAGAAATATATTTCGACCAAGTAAAGTTGTACAGCCAGAAATGGCCGTAAAAGCTATTTCTATACGATGGTATCGCATAGAAATCTTGAAAAATACCCGATGGCATCGTATAAAAACCTTGAAAAATATCCGATGGTATCGTATAATACAAAACATAGGAGGTTTTATCCATGTTTAAAGATGTATATTACCAATATAATCCTTGGTGGGAAGATGGTTATAAACAGGATAATATTTTTCCGCGTCCTAAATTACAAGGTGATTGTATCCAAGAATTGAATAATAAAGCAATTACCATGCTAACCGGTTTACGCAGAACAGGTAAAACAACACAATTAAAGGAAATTTTATGGTATTTACTGCAGCAAGGCGTCCCAGCAAAACACTTATTTTATGTGAGTTTAGATGATTACCAACTAAAAAATAAAAGCATCTTAGAAATAATCTCCGATTATCGTAAGTTACATAAATTGGAATTTAAACAAAAAGTTTATTTATTTTTAGATGAAATTACATATAAGAAGGATTTTCAGCATCAGTTAAAAAATATTTATGATCAACATAATGTAAAAATTTTTGTTTCTTCATCAAGTTGTTCTGCATTAAAAGATAAAAGAGGTTATTTAACCGGAAGGAAAAATATTATAGAAGTTTGCCCACTAAATTTTACCGAATATTTAATTTTTAAAGAAATTAAGGTAGAAAAGCGTGATCAATCGTTGTTAGAAAATTATTTTGAGGAGTACATGCAGACTGGTGGTATGCCTGAGTATGTATTGAATGAAAATCGGGAGTATTTAGTTGAATTAGTTGATGATATAATTTATAAAGATATAGTTGCATTTCATGGTTTAAAAAGACCAGAGTTAGTTAAAGATTATTTTGCTTTATTGATGGAAAGATCTGGAAAACAGATTAGTTTGAATAAAATCGCAAAAATTTTAGGAATGTCGCCTGATACAGCAAGTCGTTATTTAGAAATGTTTGTAGATGCTTACCTTGTTTATTTGGTTCCAAGACACGGTAAAATGAATGAAACAATTTTATCATCAAAAAAAGTTTATGCGGCAGATTTGGGTATTAGAAACATTTTTACTGGATTTCGTGATAAAGGAGCTATTTTTGAAAATGTAGTTTTTTTCAGAATAAAAAATTTAGAACCAAGGTATATTTATCAAGATGGGTTAGAGATTGATTTTATTACTAGGGGAAAGACGTTAATTGAAGTAAAATATAATCGAGAAATCAATGACAAACAAAAACAATTATTTGATACAATTTCCGCAAGAAAGAAAATTTTAATTAGAAATTTTGAGGATTTACGTCAGTTAGAGGAGATTTCATGAGTTTAGCAACAAAGTTAAAAAAAGAAATCAGAAACCACAAAAATGCCGAGCAAGCAAAAAATCTTGAATGGTTTTTCAAGACCGGCAAAGGAGAGTATGGTGAGGGTGATAAATTTTTAGGAATAAAGAACCCAGTAATTAGAAAAACCATCAAAAATTATTTTGCAATTGATTTGCCCGATTTAGATTCAATCATACAATCTAAATTTCACGAAGAGCGTTTAGCAGCGCTATTAATTTTGGTAAGAAAATACCAAAAAGCCAAAATTGCGCAAGAACAAATCGCGATTCATCGCTATTATCGCAATAACATGCAATATGTAAATAATTGGGATTTGGTGGACCAAAGCGCGCCAACAATTATTGGACAGCATTTGTTTGAGCGTGATCGAAAAGTTTTGTATCAGTGGGCAAAAAGTAAGAATTTATGGCACAAGCGTATCGCAATGCTTGCCACTTTTTATTTTATTCGCAATAATGATTTTGCTGATGCTTTTAAAATTTCGGAAATTTTATTACAGGATAAACATGATTTAATTCACAAAGCGGTTGGCTGGATGCTGCGCGAAGTTGGTAAACGTGATTTACCGGCCGAAGAAAAATTTTTACAAAAACATTATAAAATTATGCCAAGAACTATGTTACGATATGCAATTGAGAAATTCCCAGAAAGGGAACGACAGGCTTATTTATATCGGGGAAAGTAAAAATGGGGTCAGGTCTTGAATTTTAAACGTTAGCTTAAAACCTAAAACCTGATTTTGTTACCTTTATACACTAAACCAAAGTGTAAAATTCAAGACCTGACCCCGCTACGGAGAGAATTTATGATTAGAAGCATGACCGCATTTGCCAAGCAGCAACTACAACGTAAATCAGGAACTATAAGTTGGGAAATTAAATCAGTAAATAGCAGATATTTAGATATCAATTTACGTTTACCAGAATTATTTCGACAGCTCGAACCAAAATTAAGAGAGCAAGCGGCTAAATACTTGAACCGTGGAAAAATAGATATCACTTTGCGTTACCAGATTGGCGAAAGTGCCGATCGGGAAATTGTGGTTAATCGATCGATGGTTAAAGAATTAAAAAATGCGTTAGCGAAAGTTGAGCGTATGGGTTTTGCTGCGAGATTTACCGATCCATTACGCATTTTAAGTTGGCCAGGTGTAATGCAAGTGATTGAAGGAGATCAGTCAGCGACATCTAAAAATATTTTAAATTTATTTATTAAAACTTTAAAAGATCTTGATCAAGCAAAAATTAGAGAAGGAAAAAATTTAAAAAGATTTATTGAGCAACGGTTGTCGAAAATGCATGCTGAATTAGCGCAGGTTCGTAAAAAAGTGCCTGGTATTTTAAAAAAGCAGCGTGAAAATTTATTAGCTAAATTTAATGAGTTGAAATTAGAATTTGATCCTAAAAGATTAGAACAAGAAATGTTGTTTTTAGCACAAAAAATCGATGTTGATGAAGAGCTGGATCGATTGGGTGCGCATATAACGGAAACACGCAGAGTTTTAAATCAAGGTGGTGCGGTTGGCCGACGGTTGGATTTTTTAATGCAGGAAATGAATCGTGAAAGCAACACGTTAGGTGCAAAATCTATTAGCGAAATTACCACTAAAACTTCAGTTGAATTAAAAGTTTTGATCGAACAAATGCGCGAACAGATTCAGAACATAGAATAGTATTGGGGACGGGTCTTCACTCATTACATACGCCATGTTTGTTGCGTCATGTAATGAGTGAAGACCCGTCCCCAATTCTTTATTATTCATACGCCATGTTTGTTGCGTCATGTAATGAGTGAAGACCCGTCCCCAATTCTTTATTATTCATACGCCATGTTTGTTGCGTCATGTAATGAGTGAAGACCCGTCCCCAATACTTTATTATTCATACGCCATGTTTGTTGCGTCATGTAATGAGTGAAGACCCGTCCCCAATTCTTTATTATTCATACGCCATGTTTGTTGCGTCATGTAATGAGTGAAGACCCGTCCCCAATTCCTTAAGGATTATAGTTCAAACGGTTTCTTGTACTGCTGCATAAAGTTTATCAATTTCATCAAGCAATTGTTGGTATAACTGCTCGCGCAGCTCAGTTTTTTCGGTAATCAGGTAATGTTCTAGGTTTGTGAAAGCTTGCTGTAATCTCGGAACCCCACAATATAGACTACCGCCACGGTGTTTGTGAGCAAGGTCTTTTACTGTTTTCCAATCACCTTTATCTTTGGCTTTAACAAGCTGCGGCATTTCTTCTTTAAGAAGTTTGATAAATAATTCAATTGTTTTTTTGGCTTGTTCAGCGTCACAGCTAAGTTTTTCCATACCAAGCTTAAGGTCGATAACCTTTCCTTCAATTTTAAGTAAGTCACTGTCTGCTGACATTTTCTCAGATATTTTAGTTTTCGATGCTTCTTTCTTCGTTGTTCTTGTGGTTTCTTCAGATAACAATGTTTTTAAAACTTCCTCTACTTTTTCACTGCTAAGAGGTTTAGCAAGAAAATCATCCATACCGGATTTAACCGCATGTTGTCGAAATTTGTCTTCTATATGAGCTGTTAGCGCGACTATTGGTGTATGTGTTTTGAGGTTTTTTTCTAATTTTCGTATTTCTTCTGTAACGGTATAACCGTCTGTGTCAGGTAACCCCAAATCCATAAAGATAAGATCGTATTTATTATTTTTAAATTGTTTAATTGCTTCAGCTCCTGTGTCGGCCGTATGCACTTCATAGCCTAAAGGTTCTAAAACAACTAGTGTCATTTTTTGGGTAAGTTTGTCATCTTCAACTAACAGGAGGCGTTTTTTTGAACTGTCCATAGTGTTAATCCTTAAAGATTATTCTTCATCAAGTATTTCATCAGACAGCGGGGTCTTAAATGGTAACAATATAGTAAATGCCGAACCTTTGCCGATTTCACTTTTTAAATGAACATCGCCGTCTAATTCGTCAACGAATTGTTTTACAATTCGTAATCCTAATCCCAGTCCTTTATACAGTCCTTTATTGCTTGGTATTACCTTAGTAAAGCGTTCGTAGATCAAAGCTTTTTTATCGTCAGGTATTCCCATGCCTGTATCTATAATAATAAATTTTACTATAACTTTACGGTTTTGAATATCTTTTTTGTCCAAGCTAACCGAAACTTTAATCTCGCCCTCTTTGGTAAATTTAACCGCATTACTTACCAAATTAATCAAAATTCGTTTTACTCTGTAAGGGTCACTAATAACAACTTTTGGCAGTTGTTTATCAAATTCCGCTGATAATTCTAATTTTTTATTTCTGGCAGCTACTGACTCAATAGTTATTACACTATTAACTAATTTTTGTAACACAAAACTTTTGGAAACAATGGGAAATGAATCAGCTTCTATCTTTGAAAAATCTAAAATACCATCGCAAAAATCCAATAACTCTTTTGCGCAAATGGTCATTTCATTCATGAGGGGTTTTTTCTCTGGGTCAGTTTCTTGTTTGGCAAAAATATCCATCATACCATAGATGCCAATTAATGGTGTTCTAATGTCATGCTCCATATTGCTGATAAAATCAGTTTTAATTCTATCAGCTTCCTCCGCTTCTTCTTTTGCTTTTCTTAATTCTTCTTCGTGTTTTTTACGGTCTGTGATATCGAAGGAAATACCAATCATACCAATAACTTCATTATTACTATTGCGCAGAGGTACTTTGCTTGACAGGAAGACGGCGTTTGTTCCGTCCGGTAAAGTGGCAGGTTCTTCGATAGTAATTGATCTTCCTGTTTCTACAACTTGTTTATTATATTTGTCCAATACTTCAGGAATCAAAAATCCAGGTATTTCTATATTTCGTTTGCCAACTATGTCTTTGCGTGATGCTAGGCCAATAAGTTTAGCTTGATTATCATTACACCCTAAGTAAACACCGTTTTTATCGAGCCAGTAAACATTGCCTGGCATCACGGCAATAATATTTTCTAAAGTTTTTAATTTATCGAAAGCATCTCTGTTTTTTTCTGTTACATCAATTGAAACACCCAAGACACCAATAATTTTGCCATGTTTGTTTTTTAATGGAACTTTATGAGATAGGTAAGTTGATTTTCCTTTATCAGATGTTACATGTTCCTCAACAATTTCATGTTCTCCGCTTTTCATTACTTTATCATCGACCAAACGAATTTGGTCGGCTTCTTCTTCGGATAAAACATCATGATCGGTTTTTCCTTGAAAGTCTGCCAAGGACTCAAACCCGAAATCTTCCCAGTTACTTTTATTACACCCTAAAAATACCCCTTCTCTATCTTTCCAATATATATTACAAGGTAATTGGTTTAATATATCAAAACCAGACAATTCATAATCAACGGTTTTTTTCCTGTTATAAATTAATACCAAAACAACAACGGCACCGCATGTCAGCATACTCACAAGATATCCAATAATAAGTAAGTAATCGCTAGTAATAATGCCGTGCAAAACTATAGTGAGCTGTATTAACAATAATCCTAGAAATGTAACCAAAGAAACGCCACGCGCGGTTTTTTTCTTAACTATGCGAATTGATTGCGGTATAAATAACAAAGCATTGATAAAAAGTGCTATACTAAAAACAAATTCAACAGATTCCTTAACAACAATCATAATTATTTCCTCATTATTTATTCGTTCAATATCCCATTAGATTTTCAAGCAATAAAAAACGTTGTGGTTCTAATTGCTTGGCATTTCTAAACCCCAAAGTTAGTACATTTAATAAATCCGGCCGTGTTGGTAAAACAAATTTTTCTCTTGTAGAGTTGATAGCAGCATTATGCAGGTTTGGGTAAGCTTCATAGTTACAATTCAATTCAACCCACAAGCACAATGCTGTACATTCTTCTAGTATAAAATTAAAACTTAATTCTTTTGCCCTTTCTAAATTAAATTTTTCATTGTTTGAGATTCTATTATGATATTTGGTAACAAAATCACGCACAGAGCTTTCAAAAGCATAAGCATAATCTTTGTCTTTCTCAATAAGTTTTTTAATAGCCTCTTTTTGTTCGTTGAATTTTGGATGATTTAGCCAGTTATCCCAGCGGATAATTTGTTCCAAATTTTGTAAATTTTCGTAATATTTTTTATTTCTTTCTAACCAAAGATCACCCTCTTTAATTGAAATTTCATAAAAATAGTCGGGATTTTGTTTTCTGTTAAATGCCATAGTATGACGTTGCAAACTGTCATCCACAAGCATAATACATGACTTGAATGATTTATTTAGCAATTCTATAGTTGCTTCAAAATGTTCATTTTCGTGTGTTTGTTGCCCTACGCTTATCGTGAAAAGGCAGCGAGATTGTTGAAATATAGTTTTATCTTCGTTGTTTAAAAATCTAAAAAAACATTTTGTTTTTGCCATATTGGTTTCCCCTAATTGATATAGTTAATATTATTTTTATTTGCCTGAATATGGTGTCTAAAAGAATTATAGCGTAGTGGTTTTGCTAGTTGGTTGTTAATAATTTTTTGTATTGCGCTAATAGTTAGGCCAAGCTCAAGATACTTTTTTATCTGTTCATTAAATGGGGTCAAAATACTTCCATTCTTGTTTTTGCTTCCTTTAGGTCGTCCTAGTTGTTTACCGGATGCTTTTGCTGCGGCTAGGCCTTGCTTTGTGCGTATTGAGATGTATTCGCGTTCTGCTTCGGCGAAATAACCATAAATAGCGAGTAACAACTTGTTATGTTGGCCAATGGTTGATAATTCCGGTTGCCGGATAAAAATTATTTTGACTTCCTTATTAGATAAAGTGTTGATAATGTTAAGAGTTTCTAGCATATTACGCCCTACCCTGCTTAACTCTGCAACCAGTAAAGTATCGCCTTTATTTAGTTTGTTTTGCAGCTCATCAATTTTTCGTGTTTTTTGATCTTTTCTTGAGGATGCTTCACTTTCAATAAATTCACTGATAAGTAGCTGGTGTTGTTGAGCGTATTGCAAGAGGAGATGTTTTTGTTTCTTTAAATCTTGCTGGTCTGTGCTGACTCTAATATATCCAATAACTTTCATTGTTAAACCGTTTTACGATAATTTTCATTAATAGAATTGGGGACGGGTCTTTACTCATTATATGTGCGTAGCCATGTAATGAGTAAAGACACCGTCCCGCAATGCTATTTATATTATTCCTTAAATTTCAATTTTGGTTTTTCTTGTTGTGCTTTGTCATACAAAGGTTTACCGATATTGTTTTGAATTAGCAAAGTGTTTTGGGAGATAAGCATTGCTAATTGCAAATTCATACGGTTCAGTTGTTTGGTAATATTATTCAAATTGTAATTAATCGAAAAAAATCGCGTCATAAAATCTAAAGCCCGAGGTAATAAACCTTGAGAACCAACACCCTGTTTATCTGGATCCCAGTAAGCGCTGTTGCCGGGATCAGCAGTATTCATTTGGTTTAAAAGGTTTTGTTTGCTGACAGCATCAGTAGTATCGTATGCGTATGGGAGTCGGGATACAAGTTCGTTGGCTAAAGTATTATTAGCAATTGATTGAATTGCCATAACGGTTTTTCTGTAAGCTGCGTATTGCATTCCTGCTTCTGATTTATCAGAATCGCTCAATACAGGAATTGGCTGGTTAGCAAGAGCTGCATTTTGAATAAATCCCAGCGCGGCTTTTGCCTGATCAGAAGCAATTTTATTCGCGTCTTTAGTGTTACCGCTTAATAACAATTGCACAGCATTTGGATTAATGTTGTATTGATTAGCGGATAAAAGCGAATCTGCCGAAGTAGTAGAATAATTGCCAAATTTATCAGCAGCGTTATATGAAGCAGCTAAATTTGATCTAACGCTTGGAGAAGTTTTTGCGTTAGCGTCGACAGATGGGCTAAAATCACCATATCTGGTTAAATTAACTAAACTTTTTGTGGTGTTTTCAACATTATTTGTAAGTTGTTGGTTGTTATCCAGACCTTGTGACTGCAAATAATATTTTGCTGCATTGGGAACGTCTTTAGTAGAAGTTGGTTTTACTAACATGGAATATATTTCATTCACATTTGAGCCGATTTGGCTGTTAATTTTTACCAGTTTCTCGAGTTTGTCTGCAATAGTGGAAGTAAGCGTTCCTAACAAAGAATGTGTTTGTTTGTCAGTTACAGGAGCAGGTCCGCTTTGATCCTGAGCATAAGCAGACATTCCTAAAGTTACGGCCATCATTCCAGTTAAAACGATGGTTATTGGTTTATTTAATTTACGATGTTTTGACATTTTATACCCCTCGACTCTTATTAATAATTAATATTCCATTGTGTAGATTTTTGTGTAGCAGTCTTGTCCATTTTTGGCTGCTCTAATGTAGTTGGTGCTTGCTCAGTTGGTTGAGTTACTTTACACTTAGCAAACGGATGCAATCGATAAATTTTTTGATGTTTTTCGTTGTAAACAAAATTACTTGGATAATTATATTCGTTGGATTCATCACAATTAATAGTTTTCCCATTAGTTGTGTCATCAGATTTTTGTAATGCTGATGGGATTTTAGTTGATTGCGGTGATTTTGTTGTTGCTATAGCTTTGAATTCTTGTAATTTTTCCTGGTTTTCTTGTTGTTGGATGACAGCTTTTTGATTTAATTCATCAATAAAAGAATTAACGTTTGATGGCACAGCAGCATTAGCGGTAAATACTAAACCGAGCAACAAAAGAATGGTTGTACAACAAAGAGTTTGATTAAATTTCATCTTCACGTTCCACCGCTTTAACCAACATTGCAAATCGTTCTGGTGCGAAGATTCTGGCAAGTAATCGTAATCGTTCGAATACGATATTACGACGCAGAAATAATCCAGCAGGATCATCGACGTCATTGCTGTTTTCTTCGGCATACATTAGCAATCTTGATGCTGAACCGGGGTGCGTGGTATCAATGGCTTGCAATAATCTTAATACACGAGGCATTTTCAGGAAGTTAGCAATTTTTATATAATTGTCTTCTTTTGCAAGCTCAAAATTAGTAACATTTTCAAGATTTTCGCCAAGTTGCTGTACGGCTGCTTCAACTTCTTCATTTTCCTCAGGAATCCAGTGCTCGACGCTTTCCATAAAAGAAATCACACGGTAGATCATTGGATCATCATAATCTTTCCAATATTCATGTGATGCACGTGCACTTAAGTCTGGCATAGGCAAAAATCTCACAAAGTTTAAATTTAACCCTTCTCCCGGATCCTCTCTTCTTATAAACAATAATATAGCACATAATTGAATAATTTCTAATATATTAGGCGGGACGTAGCTTTACATAATTACAAGTGCTTTGCTTGTTGCTTTGTAATTATGTAAAGCTACGTCCCTCAAAGAAGCTTTATAAGAGCTGAGGGAATGATTAAAAACTTGGGGCTAAAAGGATGTAAATTCATGTGATTATACTAAATTAATTACAAAAAAGATGCTGAATTTTGGGCAATTATATGCGAAATCCCACATAGTGATATATAATTAGGCTAATGATGAAGATTCAAAACATAGGACACGAAAATGGGGTTATTTCGTACAGCAATTAAATTTGCTTTTAAACCAGCTGTTGATGTCAAGTCATGGCTGAGTTATGAGAGTTTAAAAAATAATACAAAGACTTTGTATTATTGGTGTCGGTCATTATTGGTTCCAAAGAAAACTAAGGCGCGCAAAGAAACTTTCGAGCAGGCAGTGGCGCGGTTGCGTTTAACCAAAGAAGATTTAGCAAAGAAATCGAAAAATTTTATTTTCCAGGCATATTTATTTTTAAGCGTGGCATTCTTTTGTTTTATTTATGCATTCTATTTATTTTTCCGAGTGGAGATTTTAGCTGGAGGGTTGGTTGTAATACTGGCTGCATATTTGGTTATAAAGGCTTACCTTGCTCATTTTTGGTTTTTTGAAATTAAACATCGTAAATTAGGATGCAGCTTTAAAGAATGGCTGCATGGAGAATGGTAGCGATTAAAAAAAGTTTTTGGAGTTGCTGATAGTTAGGGGTTAAGGGGCTTCTAATTGTCATTTAAAAGGGGTAAAACATCATGATGAAGAGAATGCCTTGGCTTAAAAAAGCAGTGATTCAAGCAGGATTATTTTTTGGTGCAATTGTTTTTTCTGCATCTGCTTTTGCGGATGGAGTTGTTCCGGTAAATATTCCAAGTTTTTTTGCTATAGCGCATAAAGATATATCAGTTGGGATTTTGCAATCAATCTTTGGTCATATGACTGGTCTTTTTGATGGAGCAACGCCTGGTATATTAAACACCATGTTTCGGCAATTTAACCTGGCAATCATGATATTGTCCCTTTTTGTAATTGTATACGTAGTAATTATTTCGATTATCAATACAGCACACCAAGGTGAGTTTCTTGGGAAAAAATTAGATTCAATGTGGGTTCCGTTACGTTTACTAGCCGGTTTTTGTTTGGTAGTTCCATTTCCTTGCGGATACTCAGCAATCCAATGGATTATGATGTGGGTAGTGTTGCAGGGAGTAGGAGCAGCCGATTCTTTGTGGAATAGTGTTTGTAAATATTTATCTAATTCGGATAATACTTTAATGAGCGTTTCCATGAATCAGGGGCAATTTTCAACTAATTCTATAAACGAAAGTCGGGATTTATTAAAAGTTTTGGTGGCAATGCATCTAGGAAAAGGACATATTGAGCAAGCAACCTTTGATGGTGGCGCAAATGTTGGATATAACTTTTATTATTATGATTCTTATCCAGCAAACCCTGTTGTGCTCGGTAGTATTAAATGGCCAAGTCCTACTGATGGTGATGAAAAGACGGCGGCGATTTCTAGAGGCATGTACAATATGGTTCAGTCGTTGGACAAAACCTCTCAACAGATTGTTAACAAAACTTTTCCAAAAGATGCTAACGGTAATGTTGATGAGCCAAATCCTTTGCTTACTACGTTGAGTTATTTGCAGAGCCAATATTTGGATGCTATGGAAAAGCAACAGGAACAGCATGAGGAAGAGAGTCAAAGTAAGCCTAAAGATGAATTTTGGGATAAAGCATCTACCGGTGGATGGATGGCAGCAGGAATGTATTATTATAATATCGCAAATAGAAATAATGATGCTGCGGCTGCGACCACAGATGTTATGAATAGCGATGTAACCGGGAAAAATATTAAGCTGGATTATGATAAATCGCGAATTGATACGGACAAAGATTCGGATTCTTTTACATATGTAAAATTAATTTATAATGATGCAACAGGCGCTGACTTTTTTAGCGCTAATGTTAGTGGTGATGGCGATACTTCTGCTGATGTGAATAATCTTCTTGGGGAAAAATTGGTACAACCAATTTCGAAAAATATGGATCAATATGACACAGATAAAAATTCTACTTCGGGGGCAGTAGATCCATTAATTTATATTCAGGTATTTGGCTATTGGATTTTGACAATAGTGACTATTATATGGGGTGTAGTCATTGCTGGTTTGACAGCGGCTGCTGTAGCTTTTACTGCTGTGTCGTATTTTGTGCCAGCTATTTCGACACTCTATCATGTTGGAGTCTTGTTGTTATTGCCGGTTTTTGGGTTGTTGGCAGCTTTGTTTGGAGTGGCGATGTTCATGGCTTTTTATATACCAATGATCCCATATATTGTATTTACTTTTGCGGCAATTGGCTGGATGATTGCAGTATTTGAAACTATGTTAGCTGCACCGATGGTAGCTATAGGATTAGCAGACCCGCATGCACAGCATGAAGTTTTGGGCAGGGCTGAACCGGCATTACAAATGTTGGCAAATGTATTCTTACGTCCAAGCTTAATGATTTTTGGTTTGATTGGCGGAATGATTTTAGCTAGAGCTGCGACAGGTTTAGTGTTTAAAACATTTTATACAGTTGTGCAAACTGCAATATATAATCTTAATAATTTTGTTGTATCAGCGATAGGTTTAGTAATAACATTATGCATGTTATTGTTAATTATTATGGCGATTGTTAATCGTTGTTTCTCATTAATTCATATAATACCGGATCGTATTTTAAGCTGGATTGGATGGCAAGCACAGTTTGGTCAATATTCACAAGCTCCGGAACAAGAAATTAAGCAAGGCTTTAAGTCTGCTGCTGGTGCAGCAGGTAAATTTGGGCAGCAAGCTTTTGAAGGAGTTAAGAGAGGGGCTGATTCTTCTGTATCGTATGGTGCACAAAGAGGTCGTCTGGTTAATGACTGGAATCATAATCAAGGTTGGAAACACTTGTTTGGTGGTAAATCAGAAAAGTCTAGCGGTACTGGTAAACCCGATGGTGAGTAAAGAATAAGTGTGTAATAAGCATTGGGGACGGAGCTTCACTCATTACATGACGCAACATACATGGCGTATGTAATGAGTGAAGCTCCGTCCCCAATGCTATCATAACGCAACATACATGGCGTATGTAATGAGTGAAGCTCCGTCCCCAATGCTATTTAGATATCCGCATCAATATCAGCGCTGTGGGATTCTTTGCAGATTAAATCATATGTGCGTTTTGAAATAATACCTTGTTCAAATTTGATTTTGGCATCGACTTCCATAGTTTGACCAAACTTCTTTAATAATTTGCGAGTGTTTGAGGTAACGGCTTCAAGATTAGCTTCTAATAATTTAT
The DNA here is from genome assembly GCA_050123375.1 of Gammaproteobacteria bacterium. Lineage (GTDB taxonomy): Bacteria > Pseudomonadota > Gammaproteobacteria > UBA12402 > UBA12402 > JASFHF01. The sequence goes on along the minus strand of JASFHF010000009.1, from coordinate 14,815 downwards.
CGCGAATTTTTTCGTCAAACACCAGGTATTCCCGCAAAGCAACTCGTTTGTTATCAACCGTTGGAACTAATCTTTGCCAAATAACCAGGCGAATGGTTTCGATAATATCGATAGTTCTTCCATGTCGTTCTTCATGCGGGAAAGAATTAACTAAACGGCGAATAGTTTCGGCAACACCATTCGCATGTAGTGTTGTATAGACGGGGTGGCCGGTCATAGCAGCTTCTAATGATGCTGCAATAGTTTCCTGGTCACGCGATTCTCCAACTAAAATTAATCCTGGTTTGCGGCGCAAAGCATTACGTACGCCCGCTGCAAAACTTGGTAAATGTCTTGGAATTTCTGCCTGGCTTACAACTGAACTTGGTTTTTTAACACTATCGAAAACAAATTCAATAGGTGATTCATAAGTTACTACTTTACGATTACCGTCAGGCGCAGAAACAATATCTTTTATAATTGATGCAAGCAATGTACTTTTCCCCGAGCCAGTTGCACCAGTAACATAAATTATTCCCTGTTCTGGAGCAATCGACTCAAGAAGTGCTGGAGATAATTCATGCCAGGATAAATCTGGTGGGGCATCAGGAATGGTTCGTGCAGTTATTTGAATGCCGTTTTGTCCTTCGACAATACATCCGGTAGCGTTAATGCGAAAACGATAGCGTTCCGAGCGTGATGGACGGATTTCGTAATGAGTGTCGATGTCCATGCCGCTAAAAATTTGTGCCGTTGCGTTTGCGCCGTAAATCGCATTAATGATCGTGCTAACTTCATTATTTGACAAGCGGCGTTTGGTAACTTTTTCTAAACGCCCGTAAATTTCAGCAATAATCGGCTCAGCCGTTTGAATGGTGATGTCAGAAGCTTTTAGTTTTGAACAAAAAATTAAAAGTTCTTGTGCTTTTTCGATCGTAAAATTAGTTGGTTCATGTGGGAATAAAAAATCATTTTTCATTTGTAACTATTCACTCTTTTTCCAGGAACGCTGAGCGTTCTCATAAACTTCAATATTGGCACGCTGAATAAATACTTTTATTTAATCGTCAATTAGTTTTAGTTACTAATACCGGATGCCATTGTTTGCTGTTTGGATTAAGTTTTGGAACAGCAGTTATACGCAAAACACGGTCATTTACTCTTATTTCGCTCTGATCTGCATTGCTGGTAATTCCTATGTTAGCTTCAGAAACAAACGGTTTGGTTACCATATTTTTTGAAAGTAGTTCTCGGTATAACATCATTCCTTTAAAATCACGTTTTAACTCGGCTAGATTATTGTTGTAAATAGTTTCTGCTTGATCGAGGCCTTTTTTCCAGCCAATGCGGATATATTCTTGCCATATTTTCCGTTCTCGTTTGTCTTTTGGCAATAAAGTGCTGTCAGGCAAAGGCGGTTTTTTATAGTTTAGCCACAAATAGTCCCGCCAATTAGGTGCAGTGGTGACAAAGCGGGCTTGTTTGATGATTTTGTAAATATTATCAGAAATGCGGATAATATCCGGATTAGCCAGGTTTAATGATTGTTCGCTATATTCTAAAACAGGCGGAAGAACATTTTTATCTAGTAACATACGGTTGAAATTATAGGCATTGCTTAAATCGTCGCTGTTGCATGCAAGCATTTTATCAATTTTTCTAGCGCGATTTGCCAAGCCGCCTTGCGCGCCGATAGAGAGAGCAGTTTCTTTTAGTGCTTGAATGCGTATTTTGCCTACAGTAGGTTTGTTAGCCATCGCTGCTTGTTGAGATAAATTTTCTAAATCATAGAGATTGGTTGAATCAAAATGACGTTGTTGGGTGGCACAACAGGATAAGCCGCAAGCTAACAATATTATAAATATACTTGTTTGAATTTTTGTAATTGTTTTTCTAAGTTTATGAATCAGCATAACGTAGTTCGATAGTATGTTTTGATGGGAAAATGACTATTTGTGCCCGCTTTTTGCTTTGATATCCAATATCGCGCAGAATATTGCCTACAGCGGCATTTTTGGCGGAAACGGATACAATAACGGGAATAGGAGGCTCTTTGCCTAAAACCTTTAATTTATAATTCGCCGCATTTGCAAGTTGCTGTACCACCGGTCCGACAGGACCATTCCAGTTAATAGAAGCTCTCATTCCCATGCCATAGCTTGCGGGGCTTGGAGGCGTGCTGACACTCATTGGGGGATGAGCGGCTTGTTCAGTTTGTGCAAGATGGGTTAAGGATTGGCTGACAGAGCTGGCAGATTCGGCTAAAGCCACATATGCACTATGATCAGCAATGTGTCTTTGTTGAGCCTGGGCTTGTAATTGGTTGTAATCTTCAGTTGTATAGCCATCATTTGATAAATATTGATGGTTGTTTGAGCATGCATTTAAAAAGAGGCAGCATCCAGCGAGTATCAATATTTGCAGTTTTTTTGTCATATATAAGCATCCTTTGTATTTCCAATGCTTGATTCTTTCTTTAATCTTCATTGAATCAAGTTGATTATATAAAGTCAAGCTAAAATGGAAGGGGACTGCTCTGAATTTAGGCGGGTCGTGTGCTTCACATAATTACAAGGCCATGTTTGTTGCCTTGTAATTATGTGAAGCTCCGACCCTCAAAGAATTTAACTATTATCCCGTAACCATGTAAAAGCTCACGACCCGCCAACTTCATACCTTGTAATTAGAAAAATTTGAGCTAAACTTTTAATATACCCATCATATTTTGGGGGCGTGTAATTATTATGCCGCAGCTTTAGGTAAGGTTGCGTTATGAGTGAAAAGGAGTAATATTGATGGCGCATTGGAGAGATTCGGCGCGAGAACCGCGATTTTATTTTGTTGAAGGAAAAGCTGCTTTTCCTCTATTATTGTTTTTATTACATATACGTATTTGGACATTCGTTTTAGCATTATTAGCAGCCATTTTTTTTAGTACACTTGCTCATTATGGTTTTTCGGTCAAGTGCTTTTTACGTTGGCTAAGAGGTGTGATTGGCGGGAACTATAAAGCGGCAACACCCTGGTGGAAATAGAGGAACAGTATTTGTGAGTAGCAGAGTTTTATCAAAGAAATTGGTTGATTTAGCAATTTCATTAGGAGCAAGTTTTTCCTTAAATGATAATCCTATTTCTCATGCTGAGGTATTTTCGGATATAGGATTATTGCCGGCGCTGGCCAGAAGAGCAGATCAATTGTGTTCTTTATGTCTTGGTTATGGAATTGGTGCTACATTTGAAGAAAGCGAGGGTACAAGGTTAGGTAACAAAGTTATTTTTGATGACGTGACTCCGGAAATATTAAGGTATCTATGTATTTTAGATGTTTTACTTGAAATCATAAAATCTTCGACGATTGATGGGGTAACTTCATTAGATGAATTGATGTATGATTAATTATGATGGCAGATGAAAAATTTTACCTCAAAGAACTCAGTGAAAAACTCAATAAGTCTATTGTGCGAATCAAGAAGTGTACTACTGCAGAAAGTAACGAAGAATTATTAAAAGAATTGGGCAATATTGTGGATATTGAACAGGATTTGCGTGAGCGCTGCGGAGTTGGTGTTAGATTTAAAGTTATTAGAGAACAATTACAAAATATTTTACAAAAGTATACCAAAAGAATTAAACAGTCCCAATTATTTGGGAAAGATCTTGAAAAGAAAACTGATGTTTTATCACCGGATGAAATGCTGGTTTATGTATATTTATTTAATGCGCAAGGAGCAATATTAAAAAACTGGGAAAATTTATTATTACCAAAAGCATTAATTGATCATAGTGTTAATCGTCCAATTTATGCGGATCAGCAAGACATAGAAAAAATGCTGCGCGCTAAACAAAACAAAACTCAGCATGCTTACTTAATAATAGCTATAAAAAAACAAAATGTACTGCAAACAGAAAAAAATAAAGAATTAAAAGATCAGTATGGTTTCCCTTTATTACGGATTAAACAAGGTTCATTAGATACAGCCAAAATCAAAAAATTTATTCATAACGAACATGAATATAAGGTGACAGATCAAGGAAAATTGGTTTTGTAAATTTCCTCAGCAAAGTGAACCATAATTGCCTTCTGTGTATTATAGTTGAACCCTTATAAATTGATGCAAACTAAAGAGGTTTTGGTTGTTTTTTCGACGACCTAGCGTTCATGGATGGAGACGCGGGAGGTACATGGATGTGCCATGGGAGGAGAAAAAATAACCAAAACCTCTTTAATAAACAACTTTTTATAGCATTATGAGTTATTTTATGCCCGCCGAGAGTTGCTCGAGGATGTTGTGATATTGAGACAAAATAGATTTGATTTGTTTTCTGGTAAAATAATGTCGATCGTATTGTACTGATACGAAACCTTCGTTGAAGTCATAAGAAAGGCTTACATGAAAATGAATTGGAAAACTAAATTTATTGTGCCACATCATTTTTTCAACAACCACATCTTTCATAGTAAAAAAATCTTTTGAATTGTGAAAATGGGTATAATTGATCATAGTTGACAACTTTTTCATACCCAGATCCTTCATCACTTGCGGCAATGGATATTGTTCATACGGAGTCATTGCTAATAATTGCTCATGAACGTCATTAACTGTAATGTTTTTTGTGCGACCAAATCTATACAAAAATGGTGCTAGTTTCCAAAATAAGCCGCACGCTTTGAATGGTTCGGTTAACGCTGCTGATCGTCCATTTATCACAATCCCAATTAAAATATCATGACGCCCGGTTATTTCATGCAGCAATTGCAGATAAGCGCTTATAAAAAAAGCTTTTATGTGAAACTTATGTTTTTTTGATTTATCTAATAGCATTGATATGAATTTTTTATCAAGCGGTATTTTTTCATCAGTAATATCATGCTCAATATGCTCATCTGCTATTACTGGTTTGAATAAAGGCTGCAGGTTAATGTCTTTTAATTTATCCATCCAATATTGCTTAATTTTTTTCGTTTGCAATACTTTATGTTCAATGGCGACAAATTCTTTATATGAATTAACAATTTTTGTGTCTTTAATGGGTTTTTTATTGTTTATATTTAAGTAAGTTGTGAAAATATCCTTAAGAAATTCAATGTTGCTCCAGCCATCGATAATAGCATGATTAAAACTAAGGAATAAAGCAGCATAATCGTTTGCAAGCTTGAAAACATAAGCTCTGCATAAAGTTTTATCTTCATAAGCTTTAAAAGGATGCAGCCGATCCTTTCGCATAAAGTCAATAATTACTTCATCTTGCTCTATTTTTTTCTTATTAGTTAAATCCTTAAACTTAATAAAAGGAGTAAATTTTTGGTTTACAGTTTGATATAATACACCGTTAATTTCAGCAAAAGAAACATGAAAAGTATGATGCTTGTTTATGATTAGATTTAATGCCCGGCGTAAATTTGCCGCATTAAAATTTTTATTTTTAAAAAACATTACTTCCTGAAAATGAAAATGACCGTTTCTGGCAAAGTCTTTTTCATATTCAGATAACATAAATTCTTGCATTTTGGCTGCCATATAAATATCTGATATTCCATTTTTTAGCAATGCCTGCTTGTTCTTTGGTTCGATTGCCCGCTGATCGATCATTTCTGCTTCGCCTGTGCCGGCATCTGTTATTGCTTTTGCTAAACGTTTAATAGTAGTATTTTGAAAAAGCTGTTTGGATGAAGCTGCAATATTTATTTTCTGCAAAGCATAAACAATCTGGATAGCTAATATGGAATCTCCGCCTATACTGAAGAAATCATCATCAATCCCTATATGCTTTATTTTAAGTATTTTAGACCAAACTGTTATCAATTGTTTTTCCAAAGCTGTAGTCGGAGCGACATAATGTTTGGTATCTGTTTTTGGTTCATAGCTTAATAATTTTTTATTGTCAATTTTACCATGAGGCGTTAATGGAAATTCCTTTATTACCACAAATTGGGCGGGAATCATATACGCGGGTAATTTTTTAATTAACCATCCCCGTAAATCAGCAATATCGATTTTATCAGTTTTTGTAATAATAAACGCAATTAATGATTTACCTCCATATTCATTAGTTTTAGGTATTATAATACATTGTTTAACAGAGCGATGTTTCAACAAAGTATTAGTTATCTCATCAATTTCGATTCGAAAACCTCTAATTTTAACCTGGCTGTCAATTCTACCAAGATATTCAAGAGCTCCATCTGCCATCCAGCGCGCCATATCGCCAGTTTTATAAAGTTTTGTTTTGTGGTTAAAAGGATTTGTAATAAACCGTTCTTCAGTTAATTTATTCCTATTAAGATATCCGTGAGCAATTCCGCCGCCGCCAACATACAATTCTCCCGGAATTCCTATCGGCAACGGCTGCAAATATTGATCAAGCACATAAATAGATAAGTCAGGAATCGGTACACCGATAACACTTTTAGCGCTAATAGATTGCCTGGTAATTGGATAATATGTAACATGCACTGTAGTTTCAGTAATGCCATACATATTCACTAATTGCGGCTTTTTATTTCCATGTTGCTTAAACCATGAAGATAATAGATTAAAATCTAAAGCTTCTCCGCCAAAAATAATAAATTTTAATTTCAAATTTGGAGGTTTAGCTAAAGTTTCTTCATAAGCAATTATTTGCCGAAATGCTGTAGGAGTCTGATTAAGCACAGTGACTTTTTCTTTAGCTAATAGTTTGTAAAAAAGTTCTGGAGATTTGGTTACCAGTTGAGGAACTATAACCAGTTTACCGCCATGTAATAAAGCGCCAAAAAATTCCCATACCGAGAAATCAAATGCGTAAGAATGAAATAAAGTCCAGATATCTTTATAATTAAAATGAAACCATTTCCTGGTAGATGCAAATAATCGAATTACATTTTTATGCGGAATTAATACCCCTTTGGGAGTGCCGGTAGAACCCGAAGTATAAATAATATAAGCCAAATCATCGGGCTTAGTATTTGTTTTTGGCGCAGATGACGGGCATTTGGCTATTTGCTGCCAGTCAGTATCCAGACAAATTATTTTGGTATTATACTTTGATAATTTAGAAACAACAGGCTGTTGAGTTAAAACGATTCTGCTGGCTGTATCTTTTTGGATAAATCGTATTCTTTCTTGCGGGTAATCAGGATCTATCGGCACATAAGCGCCGCCAGCTTTAAGAATTGCTAAGATGCCGACGGCCATATCCAAACTACGTTTCACACATAAACCAATTAATGCTCCGGATGGCAATTTCTCCCTGAATTTATTTTTATACGTATCACGAATATAATGAGCAAGCTGGTTAGCTTTTTGATTTAATTCCTGATATGTTAATTTTTGTTCTTCACATACAACAGCTATGTTGTCAGGATATTTTTCAACCTGTTGTTTAAATAACTGATGTATAGTATTGCAACGCAAAGTTTCTTGCTTACCATGCCCCCAATTTTCAACAATTTGTTTTCTTTCAATATTAGTTAGCAATGGCAAAGTGTTAACAGAAGCATTAACATTTGCAATAATGCCTTGTGTCAACATGCAAAAATGCTTGTTCATTCTCATAATGGTCGCTGAATCAAACAAATCTGTATTATATTGAATGGTACAATTTAATTTTTTATTCAATTCAGTAAACTCAAACATAAGATCAAATTGAGCGGTATTAGTTTCAACAAATATATGTTGCGTTTTTAAATCAGACAAAGTTAAAGTCTGTTGCTTACTAGCATTTTGTAACACTAACATCACCTGAAAAATGGGTGTACGGCTAACATCACGCTGCACTTTTAACACATCAACTATACGATCAAAAGGAACATCCTGATTGGCATATGCTTCTAAACAGGAATGTTTTACCTGTTCTAATAGTTCAGCGAAAATCGGATTGTCAACTAGATTAATACGCAGAGCCAAAGTATTCACAAACATACCGATAATATTTTCTATTTCCGGATAATTACGGTTTGCAACGGGAAAACCAACAACAATATCTTCTTGATTACTGTAGCGCTTAAGCATTACGCCAAATATTGTTAGTAAAAGCATAAATAAAGTTGTGTCAGTTGCTCTAGCAATCCCCTTTAAATCTTTAGTTATTTTTGTATTCAAAACAAACTTATAATGTTTTCCATTATAGGTTTTGACTGCTGGTCTTGGCATATCAGTAGGTAATTGAAGATTACTAAAGTCAGTCAATTTATTTTTCCAGTATTCTATCTGAGGCTTAAACTTACCGCTTTTTAAATTATGCTTTTGCCAGTGTGAGAAATCTACATATTGAATGTTCAATGTATGCAATTTTGGCGAACGCCCAGCAATAAAACCATTATATACTTCACTTAATTCTTGCATAAATATATCGATCGACCAGCCATCACTAATAATATGATGTTGGTTGACAACAAACACATGCTTATTCTTATGAGTCTTAAGCAAATAAATACGTATTAATGGAGCTTTAGTGAGATCAAATTTAAACATTGCTTCATGAGTAAGTAATTCATCAAGTTTGGATTCTTTAACTGTTTTGGTATGCAGTTTAAAATTATATTCATGAATGATTTCTTGCCACGGAATTCCTTTTAAGTTAACAAATTGTGTGCGAAAACTTTCGTGTCTTTGTATCAAATAGTTTAAACTTTTTTCCATAGCTGATTTATTTAATTTGCCGGTTATTTTTACCGCCATAGTAATATTGTAAGCGGCCAGCTGATTTTTTTCGTACTGATCCAAAAACCACAATCTTTGCTGTGAAAATGAAAGCGGCAACAATTTTTTTCGTCTTATGTGCGGAATTATCTGTCTTGTTTCCTGAGCTTGATCCATCTGTATATGAATTAATTCTGACAACTGCATAATAATAGGGCTTTCAAATAATACTTTGATGGGACAACGAATATGAAAAGCCTGATTAATTCGGGAAATAACCTGGGTTGCTCTAAGTGAATTACCCCCTATTTCAAAAAAATTATCAGTAATACCAATGCGCCTTATATGTAATACTTCACGCCAAAGTTTAACCAGCGTACGCTCAATCTGGTTACGCGGAGCTGCATAATGCTTGTCCATTTTGGCATGTTGTACATATCGAGTTGGTTCTGGCAAAATATTACGATCTATTTTACCATTTGGGGTAATAAAAAATTTATCTAATTCTATAAAATAATCAGGGATCATGTATTTTGGAAGCAATCCGGATAAAAATTTTCTCAGCTCACTTACGCTTACTTTTTTGCTGACAGTATAATATGTTGCTAAATGTTTGATGCCGTTTTTGTTAACATGAGCTATTACAATACATTGTTTAATGGCTTTATGTCGTCCCAAACAAACTTCAATTTCTCCGAGTTCTATCCTAAAACCCCTTATTTTTACCTGCAAATCTTCACGCCCTAAAAATTCAATATTACCATCCGGCAGCCATCTTACCAGATCGCCAGTATTATAAAGTTTGGAATCTGCAGAAGAATTGAAAGGATTTTTTATAAATTTTTTTCTGGTTAACTCTGGGCGATGCAGATATCCACGAGCAAGTCCTATGCCGCCTACGTATAGCACACCGGGAATCCCAATAGGCACTGGAAGCAGTTTTTCCCCCAAAATATAGCCAAAAGTGTTGGTAATGAATTTTCCAATGGGAACAGAATGCTTTTCTTTTATGTAATCAGTAACATTATAGGTAGAAGTAAAAGATGTATTTTCTGTAGGACCATAGCCGTTAATAAAATTTCTGGGTTTACATTTGCTGTTAATAATATTATTTACTGCCTGTGGTGATAATACATCACCGCCTGCCAGCAGATATTTAATGCCTTTGAAGATTGTTGGAACTTCCAAGGCATGATGTTCAAAAATTGCAGCTGTAAGCCAAAGAATGCTAATTTTTTTTCTAGCTAAAAACATAGCCAATTCATGAGTAGAAATTAAGGTTTCGGAGTCAATAAAGACTAAACGCGCTCCATTTAACAGTGCGCCCCATATTTCAAATGTTGATGCATCGAAAGACAATTTACTGCCCTGCATTATTCTGTCACGGGATGAAATATTGATATAATTATTCTTTATAATCAGACGCACAATTCCTCTATGCTCAACCGCGACCCCTTTCGGCTTGCCGGTAGAACCAGATGTATACATTACATAAGCCAAATCTGTTTCATTATTCAAATTACGCAAATTAACAGATGATTCTTCAGCAAACAAACTTGTATCATCTAAATTAATCATTTTATTTTTAATTTTTTTATCATTTAGATTGAGTAATGCTGATGCCTCTCTACCGCAAGTCAAGATTAATTTGGCTTGTGAATCTGATAATATATATTCAATTCTTTTTTTTGGATAATCCGGATCAAGAGGAACATAGGCTCCCCCTGCTTTTAATATTGCTAAAATACTAACAACAGCATTCAAGCTACGAGCGGTAAAAAAAGCAATCAACGCGTCTTTTGCCAAAGGATGCTTATATTTTTTCTGATATGTTTTTCGAATATAACGCGCAACCCGGTTAGCTTTTTTATTCAGTTCCTTATATGTTAGTACCTCTCCATTATTATCTACAGCAATGTGATGAGGGTATTTTCTAACTTGCATCTCAAACAATTGTTGTAACGGTTTTTTGGGAATAGGTGTAGATTGTTTGTTGCTCCACTTATCAAGAATATGATACTGCTCCAATTTAGTTAATAAAAATATCTTATTAATTGGATAATTAACATTGGAAATAACTGTTTGTAAAATAACAATAAAATGTTCAGCCATTCTGGCAATAGTTTCCGGATAAAACAAATCCGAATTGTACTCTATAACTGCATTCAGACTGTGTTTTGACTCGATAATTTCTAAAATTAAATCAAATTTGGCATTATTAGTTTCGAAATGCAACATTTCACTTTGCAGTTTTGTCAGCATTAAATCTGTATTCGCTATGCTATTTTGCAAAATAAACATCACCTGAAAAACAGGCGATATACTTATATCCCGCTCAATTTTTAATTTTTCTACCAGATAATCAAAAGGAACATTCTGGTTTGCATAAGCATCCAGGCAGGTTTTCTTAATCCGCTGCAACAATTGGGCGAAAGTTAAATCATTTGATAAGTCATTGCGTAAAACTAAAGTATTGACAAAAAAACCAATAATATTTTCTATCATTGGATGATTACGGTTGGCTATCGGCGAACCCACAATTATATCATTCTGATTGCTATAGATTTTAAGCAATACATTGAATACAGCCAGCAATACCATGAACAAGGTTGTTGTGGACACTTTGCCTATTTCTTTAATCAATTTTGTTAAATGTTGATTAATATTAAACCGGTAATGTTTGCCATTATAAGTTTTGTCTGCAGGTCTTGGAAAATCAGTAGGCAACTGTAAATTGGCAAAACCATTTAAATTCTGTTGCCAATATTTAAATTCTTTCCTGATCTTTTTATCCTGTAATTGCTGTTTTTGCCAATAAGCAAAATCAGCATATTCAACTTTTAAAGCCGGGAGATTAGGTGTTTGCTTGTTAATATATTTATTATAAACCTCCCCTAGTTCCCGAATAAGTATTGCTACCGACCAGCCATCACTAATAATATGATGCTGATTGATTATTAGCACATACCGGTTTTTTCCTGTTTTAAGCAGTCGTACACGTATTAACGGCACATTGGAAAGATCAAACTGAAAGGCTGCCTCCGCACTTAATATTTCTTTTAATTTTTTTTGGTTAACAACTTCCGTTTTTAATTTCAAAATATATTTTCTAACAATCTTTTGCTGCAGTTTACCTGCTATACTGACAAACCTGGTGCGAAAACTTTCATGCCTTTTAATAAGATAATTCAAGCTTTTTTCTAAAACTGATTTATTTAAAGTCCCTTTAAGCGCTATAGCAATAGGAATATTGTAAGCTCCAAGATGATGCTGTTCATATTGATCAATAAACCATAATCTTTGTTGAGCAAAAGATAGCTCCAACGGATGCTTCCGGTTTAAACGATGTATAGGCTGCCATTTGAATTTTTCTTTTTTTGCTTGTTCATCAATAAATTTTGCCAGCTGATCTATAGTTGGATAGTAAAATAACACTTCAACAGTACAATTAATATGAAATTTATGATTGATACGCAATACAACCTGGGTGGCGTTTAATGAATTACCGCCTATATGAAAAAAATCATCGTAAATACCTATGTTGTTAACATTCAATATTTCCCGCCAAATATCAACCAGAATTTTTTCATTTTTATTGCGAAATTTGATTTTACGTTTTGATTTCATAGCAGCAAAAGGACTAGGTAATGCCTTGCGGTTTATTTTACCTGAAGGTGTTAATGGAAATGCTTTAAGCTGCACGAAAAATGTTGGCACCATATAATCAGGTAATTTCTTTTCCAAAGCTTTCCGTAATAAATCTTCAGAGATTTTTTTATTTTTTTTAGATATATAATAAGCAACAAGATATTTTTCTCCGGATTTTTCATATAAAATTACTATTTGCTGACTAATGTCTGGATATTCATTTAACACCGTATTAATTTCGCCAAGCTCTATGCGAAATCCGCGAATTTTTACCTGATCATCAGCCCTTCCTTTGTAAATCAAATCCCCGTTTTTTAATAAACTAACTAAATCACCTGTTTTATAAAGACGTTCATGCTTGTTAAGAGGATTATGAATGAATCTTTCTTTAGTTAAATTCGGGCGATTTAAATAACCGCGTGCCAGCCCTGCTCCGCCAATATATAATTCTCCGGTTTTTCCTTTAGGCACAGAACGCATGTTTTTATCAAAAATATAAAAACTTAAATCCGACAATATTTTTCCGATAACCGATCTGGATATATTTTTTAAATCTTTTTTACTTAAAGCACGATAAGTTGCGTGCACAGTGGTTTCGGTAATGCCATACATATTTACCAGCAAAGGATGTTTGTCACCATAAACATTCCACCAGGAACGCAGCATTTTTAAATTCAAAGCTTCTCCGCCAAAAATAATATACCGCAGTGGATTTAAAGATATCTTTTCCTGCAGGACTATATTCGTAAGCTGGTAAAAAACAGATGGTGTTTGATTTAAAACGGTAACACCTTCTTTTTGTAATAAATAACAAAATTTTTGCAAATCTTGAGTAATATACTGCGGCACAATTACCAAACGTCCGCCATGAAGCAATGCTCCCCAGATTTCCCATACCGAAAAATCAAACGCATATGAATGAAAAAGAGTCCATACATCATTTCTGTTAAAATTAAATTTTGGTTGCGTCACAGCAAATAATCTTTGTACATTTTTATGAGTAATCAACACTCCTTTTGGAGTACCTGTCGTTCCAGAAGTATATATTATGTAAGCTAAATCTTTCACAGAGCTTTTTATTTGCGGAACAGCATGAGAACTTTTAGCAATCTGTTTCCAGTCAGCATCAAGGCAGATTATTTTTTTTACTTCTTCAGATAAAAAAGATAACCGAGCTAAAACATTTTTTTGGGTTAATACCATCTTAATTTTTGTGTCACGCAGCATGAATAATAATCGATCCTGTGGGTAAGATGGATCTAACGGCACATAAGCTGCGCCGGCTTTTAAAATACCTAATATTCCCACAATCATTTCTATGCTGCGTTCAACACATAAACCAATTAAAACGTTCTTTAACGATTTTTTGCCAGGATATTTTTTGCGCAAATAATGCGCTAATTGGTTAGCTTTGTCATCCAGCTGCTGATAAGTCAACGACCTATTGCCAAAGGTCAAAGCAATACTATCAGGATGTTTTTTTGCTTGCTCCTTAAACCATTTGTGTATGGTCATTTTGATACTCTCCTTGATAAGCAATTTCCTAATAAAACAGCGTCTAATTAATTATATACACATTATGTCTCAAAACGCGAGATTTGACTTTATAGCATTTTGAATGGTTGAAGACTTTTTTGCGTTATTTAGAAAAGGTGTGATGTTCAAAAATTTCTTTTGCGGTTTCGAGTAACTGATTAGATTGAGCTGATTTATCAGATTGTCGGGCTGCTTCGGTAATTTTGCCGCCGAATGCTGCGTAAGTAACGGTTAAAGATAAAAGTGCATTAATGCCGCTAAATCTGCGAAAATCAGCCATTCTTTTACCCCATTCCGGTCCTAAAGATTTTAACGCGCCGGCAGCGTCTATTCCGTCGGTGAGCGCGTTTACTTGATATGTGTCGTATAAAGCATTAGCAATAATAGTTTCGGTGCGTTTTTGCCTGGATAGCAGGCTGACTAAACGCTCAATTAATGATTTTGCGGTGCGGGATTTAGTTTCTTTAGATGTCTTTTGTTTTTTTTCTTTTTTTAGAGCCTCAAGTTCGTCAGTTTCTTCGTGCGCTTCTTTTTTGGCTTCTTCGATCTTTTCTTTTTCTTCTTCTTGTTTTAAAAATTCAAATAATTTTGCGTTGTAATCGATTTTTAAACCGCCGCTTTTTCCGCCTTCGTCTTCATCTTTGGCGAAGAAGGCTTTCTTACGTTTTTTTAAACGACAGGCATGGCAGACATTGCTATATTTTTTTGCATAACCGGAGGTGCTTAATAAAAACTCAGAGATCGGTTTGCGAATATGGCAAATTGAGCAGACTTTTGTTCCTTTTTGATTTTTTCCCATAATTTCTATCCATTGATATGTGCTGAGAGGTCAATGATTAACAGCATTAAAATCCGCTAATGTAAGATACCAAATTTTTAGCGAAAAATAACTATAAATTCATACTAAATAAAGTATTCCCCGCGGCAAGCCGCGGGGTATTTCCTTCGATTAAAATAGTGCCAACTGCTCTACACTTTTGCCTTGCTCTTTTACGTATCTTTCCACCACCGACCAATCACCTCTTTCACCC